>NZ_JBPOEN010000001.1:0-721386 GCF_059941365.1 Photobacterium sp. 270122K | reverse complement strand
GCTGTTTTGAAGAAGAATAAAAAGTATGTCTTATAAAGTTAGAAAGCTCGAAAACGATGAACAAGGTACTCATTATGGTATTTTTATTAATGAGTTACTTATTCATTATGTTTTCAATCGAAGTCGAGCGCTCGAAATAGTCGAAGAGCTAGAAAATGGTAAAATTTTAATAGATGTGATTACTGTTGATATAGTTCGTGAGGAACAGCGAAAGTGTCAAAAATTACTAGATATAGAAAAAACTAAAGCTGGCGAGTTGGCTGTAAAACTATTTCAAGTGAATAAACAATTATCCCAATTAAAGTTGAGCGAAGAGTCAAAAAAGTTAAAATCAATTGTTCAAAAACCTGCGATTACTATTATGCCTAAAGGTACAAAAGATAAAACGTCGTTGTTTATGTCTGTACACCATATGAATAAAACGGAAGCTTCAGAGTTAGTAGCTCTTATACAAGAAGTTAAAAATAAAGGTTTTAAATACAGTAAAGAGTTATCTTCATACATTATGAAAAATCAGCTTAAACGAAAATATCCACATATTTCTGGTGTGGTTAAAATGGAAAAGTCTGGAGAACAATGGGATTTTTCTGGTGGATTCCCAAAAAAGATCTACGGTATTGTATGTAAGGAATTAGGCTTATCGGATCTGGGCACGACGGCAAAGGCTGTTGGTTTTACATCGTTTAAAGAAATGGGTGGTTTATTTTAAACACAGCTAACAATTGCATCAACACGATTTACTACACTCGGCATCTCAGGTTGTCGGGTGTTTCTCGTTTTAAGGCGTCAATATTAAGTATAATTGCATAGTAGTAAACGTGTTATGCAGGCTATAAGTAAAAGGTAGTCATGTGACAAATATAAGAAAAATCCATTGTAATTATTGTGGTGTTGATACTAATCATGAACTTAAGGCATCACATTCGAAGCATGATTATGAAGAAGCACATATCAATGGTCAGAGTTATCTCCACTATTACGAAGAGTCAGAGTTCAACTTTTGGGTATGTAGAGGTTGTGATACTGCTTGTATTGAAGATTCTTATACTTGCTCGGGTATGACAGATGAGAATGGGGATAAAATATATGGCTCGACCTTTTATCCAGAGAGAGGCTGGAATCAAAGAAAACCAAAAGACTTTCTCCATATAAAGCCCGAGATTAATAGCGTTTATAAAGAAGTAGTGAAAGCCTTTCAAGTTGGGCTAGGCGTTCCGACTGCTATGTCAATACGTTCGTTACTTGAAGCGATTTGTATTGATCAAGGGATTACAGATAAGGTTGCGTGGAAATTTGAGGTTAAAATCGAAAAACTTCAGGAAGTTGCGGGCATTCCTTCGAGTATCACTGATGGTTTAAAGAGTTTGAAGTTTATCGGTGATGATGCTGCTCATAGGTTGGTTAGCCCTGGAAAACCTATCTTGTCTTCTGCATTAGATCTAATCGAGGCTTTGTTAACGCACTTATACGAAGCGAAGTTTGACCTACATGTAAAAGCAGAGAACATGAAGGCAATTAGTTCGAGTTAATTTACTTATAACAAATAAGGATTAAGGTGTTGTGCAGCCAACACTAAATCCCGGGTGTGTGCGCCGAGCATGGCGTTGTTCTAGGAGGTGAAAGTCCTCTACGGGCTCAGTCGAAAGAGAACCGTTAGCCTATGCAAGGGTGTTCACCGTGAGGTGAAATCTGAAGGAAGCAAATGGCAAAATATGGTTGTGACGGACAGAAACCTGATAGTAGGCAATGATGACTTGGGTAACCTAGCACTATATAGATTAGCCCGATAATTCGACAGGAAGGGCATCCTTGTAAATCAGGCACGGCCATAGGAAAGAACAGCGTCTTACCTCGGGAGATCTTAATACCTGTCCATGAGGACTAAAAGTGTAGTGATATGCTTTGATGGGTATTAAGAAGTCAGCAGAAGGCATAGTACCTTGAAGGTAACTCATTCAAGGGAAGGCCCGAATCGAATATATCAAGAAGCAGTCACCAGCAACTCAGATACGTGGTGTAACAGTAACGATGAAACCCATCCCTACGATCCAATTGGTGAAGCCGTAAGTCGATCTAATGGATGCGAAGTGTAACAAGCGTATGTGGCGTAAAAGGAAGGACGAGTCTTGATGCAAACCAGTCAACTACTAGAAACAATGTTCAGCTCTGAAAATTTAAACAGGGCATTGAAGCAAGTTAAGAGCAATAAAGGTTGTGCTGGTATTGATAGATTATCGATCCCAGCAACCATCGAAAAGCTCAAACAGGGTGATAATGGGAATAAGTTTCGTCAGTCTTTACTGAATGGGACTTACCAGCCTCAACCGGTACTTGGAGTAGAAATTCCCAAAGCCAAAGGAGGAGTTCGTCAACTCGGAATTCCAACGGTACAAGATAGGATCGTGCAACAAGCGATATCCAATATACTTACCGATATATACGAACCTAAATTCTCTAACAGTAGTTACGGATTCAGACCGAGAAGAAGTGCTCATCATGCTTTGGCTCAAGGAAGCAAATTTATCCGCTCAGGGCTTGGATACGTTGTAGATATTGATTTGGAGAAATATTTCGACACAGTGAATCATGACAGATTGATGAACCGATTATCTCGAGATATTGAAGATAAAAGAGTGCTGAAATTGATCCGCCACTATTTACAAAGTGATTTAATGCGAGGTGGGATAGCAGAACAACGACAAAAAGGAACACCACAAGGTGGACCATTGTCGCCCCTGTTATCGAATATTGTGTTAGACGAACTTGATAAAGAACTCGAAATCAGAGGCCACAAATTCTGCCGCTATGCGGATGATTGTCAGATCTACGTTAGTAGCGAAGTGGCAGCAAAAAGAGTGCTGCTTTCGATTAGTCGCTTTCTTGAAGGCAAACTAAAGCTCAAAGTAAACCAAGAGAAAAGTAAAGCAACTCGCGCGAGCGAGCGAAGCTTTCTAGGTCATTACTTCAAGCAGTCAGGAGAGGTAAGGATCACAAAAGATGCTTATCGCAGAATGAAAATTCGAGTACGTAAAATCACCAAGCGTAACCAAGCTAAAAGCCTTCCGGTAGTGATTAAAGAACTCAATCAATACTTGAGGGGCTGGCAGTCATATTACAAGCTGGCTTTATTTGGGGACAGAATGAAAAGGCTTGATGGATTGTAGTGGCATAGTGAATTTGGCCACCTAGTTAGAGGTGATATCATCACCTCATAAGTTAACAGGTGACACTATGACAAAACGTACAAGACGAGTATTTAGCGCAGAGTTCAAGCTTGAATCTGCCCAGTTAGTGCTAGACCAAAACTATTCGATTATTGAGGCGGCTCAGGCCATGAATGTGGGTAAATCTACCATGGATAAGTGGGTGCGCCAGCTTAAAGAAGAACGTCAAGGCAAAGCGCCGAAAGCCTCGCCAATGACACCAGAGCAAATTGAAATACGTGAGCTGAAGAAGAAATTAGCCAGACTTGAGGAGCACAACGAAATATTAAAAAAAGCCACAGCTCTGTTGATGTCAGACTCGTTGAACAGTTCTCGATAATCGAGAAACTCAGCCAGAGCTACAGTATAAAAACATTATGCGAAGTGTTCAGTATTCACCGTAGTAGCTTTAAGTATTGGCGAAAAAGACCGGCAGTCATAAACGCAGAAAAGGTTAAACTCCGTAGCTTAGTTAATGAAGTACATACTGCTAGCAACGGCTCTGCGGGTGCGAGAACCATCGCTGACATGGTGACAAACCAAGGGACAGATCTGAGTTGTTACCGAGCTACAAAGCTGATGAAAGATCTTGGTTTAGTCAGTTGCCAATCACCAAAACATAAATATCGAAAAGCGTCACAGGAACATATTGAGGTGCCAAATCACTTAGGCCGCCAGTTTGCCGTTACAGCGCCGAATGAAGTTTGGGTGGGCGATGTGACATATGTTTGGACAGGTAATCGCTGGATGTATTTGGCCGTTGTCATGGATCTTTTTGCTAGAAAAGTGATTGGTTGGGCGATGTCGTTATCGCCTGACAGTCGATTGACAGGAAAAGCGCTATCAATGGCTTATGAGTCACGTGGTAAGCCTAAAGGCATCATGTTCCATAGCGATCAAGGCAGTCACTATACCAGTCGAAAATATCGTCAATTACTGTGGCGTTTTCAAATAAAACAGAGTTTATCTCGCAGAGGGAACTGTTGGGATAACGCGCCGATGGAGCGCTTCTTTAGAAGTCTGAAAACGGAATGGATTCCAACGGTAGGCTATCGTAGTTTCGCTGAGGCTCAGCAAGAGATCACTCGCTACATTATTGGGTATTACTGCCAACTCAGGCCACATCAGTATAATGGTGGCCTAACGCCCAATGAATCAGAACGATTATATTGGAAAAACTCTAAAGCCGTGGCCAATTTTAGTTGACCACTACAGGATGGATTCGACGTCGTCTAAGGTGTTACAAACTTAAACAACGAAAGCGAAAATACAGCATAGCGGTTTGGCTTATCAAATCAGGGCTAACAACACGTGATGCTTGGAACCTCGCGAAATCAGATAAGGGGTGGTGGAAGTTATCGAGAACCCCTCAACTTCATCAAGCGTTACCAGATAAACAACTTGCGGGACTAGGTTTGTACTCATTGCAAGATGGGTATGAGGCATTGAAAATATATTCGAAACCGCCGTATGCGACCCACGCTTGTACGGTGGTGTGAGAGGACGGAGGTCGTGAGGCCTCCTCCTACTCGATTGAACAAGTTCGACGCTTTTTTATAGGGTAAATTGTGCGATCTAGTTTGAAGGGGGAGTCCATGTCATTCGTTATACGAGAGTGCATTATGAAGAGTCTCCTTGTAATCATCATTATATTGGCAATTTTTTCTGCTTATGTTCAATATACTTTTAGTGAAAAAGAAAAAGTATTACTTGGCATTGCAGAACAATTTCATAACCAGTGTCAAATAGATTCTGGCTGTTTTATGTCTCCAAATGGTTGGCGTAAAAAGCATGGTTATTATAGTAATGGATTGATGGAATATAGAATGAGTGATAATAGATTTACAATTCATTATCACATTGCAACAGACACTTGGTTGTTAGCTAAAGGAGGGAAAGGCATTGAGTTAACAATCGAAAACATAGGTGAATATCAATAATATTCACTATGACAATGTATTTAAACGAACAATAGACTCCATTCGTTAAGTGAATAAGGACGTTATGCAACAGTCAATTGAAAGTAATCGATTATTATTGAGGCCGTTTTCTCCTAATGACGCAGAGCGTGTTGCAGAATTAGCAGGTGATGAAGTTATCGCAGAAATGACGGCAAACATTCCTCACCCTTATGCCGTATCAGATGCTGAAAGTTGGATTGGCACTCATAAAGCGTTATTTTTGAGTGGGAAAGGCGTTGTTTTTGCCATTGTGCTAAAAGAGAGTTTTGAGCTAATTGGCGCTATCAGTTTCCCGAAACTAGATAATGGTTTGGGTGTTCTTGGTTACTGGTTAGGTGTTTCTTTCTGGGGTAACGGATACGCAACCGAGGCATCTAAAGCTCTGATTTCCTTTTCAAAGGAACATTTCGGATTAACAACATTGCAAGTAATGCATCTTGTTGAAAACGAGCGCTCAAGGTCAGTCATTGAAAAGCTGGGTGCAAAATACGTCGGCAATGAGATAAATCGCATGCAAGGTCGAGATCGTGAGGTTTGCATCTATCTGTCTGAGGTGTAAAACTTAAATGGATTTTTTCTATCAAACTCCGCTAGGTGCAATACATAGCCTATGTGCTTTAATTGCATTGATTTCAGGGTTTATTGTTTTACGTAATACTAAAGGGACGCTTTTTCATAAGAAAATAGGATATGTTTACGGGATCTCAATGGTCTTATTGAATTTATCAACAATCCCAATTACCAACTTATTTAATGGTATGGGATTTTTTCACCTATTTATTCTTATGAGTTTGCCGACCGTATTAGTGGGTTTGTATCTTCCTATATTTGGTCGTCATCATACAAATTGGTTAAATAATCATTTTGATTGCATGTGTTACAGTTATATTGGTCTTATAACAGCGGCTGTTGCTGAAATAATAATGCGAATGCCATTAACACGGGTGGTTGATAATATGACTCAATATGTCATTGCTGTTTTTGTAATAAGTGGTTTGATAGGTTTGGCTGGGTGTGTATTTATAAATAGATATAAAGTTAAAAATCCAGCGAACAGATAATAATTAAGGTGTTGCCTCGCTAAATTTATTATGCGCTACATATCAAGTTTGGTCGCACCGGATGAGAAGGCGCCTAACTCATTCGTTATGCCTTTTCTGGAAAATCAACACGGAGGGTAATCGCTTTGGGCAAACAATTTTCAACGTTATCAGATAAACATATCGCGTTTATCGAAAAGCAAAAAATCTATTTTGTTGGGACGGCTGCTGAGTGTGGTCGGGTGAACCTGTCACCCAAAGGTGGGGATTCTTTAAGAGTCATTAACTCGAAGCAAATAGCTTGGTTGAACCTAACAGGAAGTGGCAATGAGTCTGCTTCACATGTTATTCAAAACCCACGAATGACAGTGATGTTCTGTGCATTTGAGGGTTCTCCGCTAATCCTTCGAGCGTATGGGGAGGCAAAAGTATTACATTCTAAAGACGAAGGATGGGAGGTGCACTCAGCCCTGTTTCCGGCCAGTGTTTCAGCTAGACAAATCTTTGTTTTAGATATCGATTTGGTTCAGTCATCATGCGGAATGTCCGTCCCATATTTTTCCTTTGAGGGCGACCGTGATGATTTGGCTAGATGGTCAGAAAAGCAAGGAAAAGAGGGGATTGAGCAATACTGGCTGAAGAAAAATCAAAAAAGTATCGATGATTTTGAAACTGAAATTGCAAAACGCTCGGGCTTGGACTGACAGCAGCGTCAATCAGACAGAAAGACCATCATGAATTGAGCATCAAAGATCGCGGAGGGTAAGGGCGAGTGTGTACAGTGAGTGATAACGCATTACACCTGCGCATGATGCAGAAAATTGCATTCGTGATCTAACGAACATGGCGATTTTGGGGTTCTTATGACGGATAAAACACATTAGTGGTAATCACTCACATAAGTTAGGGTTATTTTGTGATTTGATGCGATTTACACAGAGAAAGGCAGTCTGTGACGTTTCTATTTGAGACATCTTTTTATAGATTGCTAACCTCGACTGAATAAAGGGTATTGATGACTATTGGATAGTTGCCGGATAAAAACTCAAACTCAAAGGCGCTCATTAATATCGAATAACGCTTTCACAGTTAAACCCAATTTATTATTAACTTTTAGAGTGTGTTATGAATAAGTTTAAGATCCCAAACAACATTGCCTTTGGTGAAGGTGCGTTACAGGAATTGGCCAATATTCAAGGCCGCCGAGCCGTGATCGTCACGGGTGGCAGTTCGATGAAGCGCTTTGGTTTTATAGATCAAGTGCAAGCGATGTTAAGCCAAGCCGATATTGAATCTTGTGTGTTTGATGGTGTAGAGCCCAACCCTTCGGTTGAGACCGTCGAAAAAGGGGCGCAATTGATGCAGGAGTTTGAGCCGGATTGGATTGTCGCAATTGGTGGCGGTTCAGCGTTAGATGCGGCAAAAATCATGTGGTGTTTCTATGAGCACCCAGAATTGACATTGGACGACATTTTACCCGTTGGTGCCATGCCTGCGTTGCGCAATAAAGCGAAGTTCATCGCCATTCCTTCTACCAGCGGGACGGCATCAGAAATTACGGCGTTCTCTGTGATCACCGATCTGAAAGAGCATGTGAAATACCCGATTGTCTCTGAACATATCGTGCCTGATATTGCGATTATCGACCCTGCATTACCCGCCAAAATGCCCGCACATATTACGGCCAATACCGGCATGGATGTCATGGCGCATGCATTGGAAGCGTTTGTTTCTATTGCCGCGAACGACTATTCGGATCCACTGGCGATGCGATCAACGAAGTTGGTGTTTGAAAACCTCGCGACCGTGTACGAAAACGGCGACGATATGGTTGGGCGTGACAACATGCACAATGCTTCAACGCTGGCAGGCATGGCATTTTCCAATGTGTCGCTTGGCTTAGTGCATTCTTTAGCTCATAAAATTGGCGGGGAATTTGGGGTCACTCATGGTTTGGCCAATGCGATTTTGTTGCCGTACATTGTGAAATATAATAAACAATTCACGGATAAATACGCCGAGATGGAGCAATACTTAGGTATTGCCTCTTTGGAAGATGCGATTTTGACCCTCAACCATCAATTGAATATCCCTGTCGCGTTTAAAGATATTGATGAAGTGACGATCACGGAAGACGCTTTTCTTGCCGTGTTGGATCGCATGAGTGACAATGCGTTCAATGATCCTTGCACTTTGACCAACCCAGGCACACCATCGCCTGAAAGTGTCAAAGCCATTTATACCCAAGCGTACTATGGGCAGTTTTGATCGATAAGCTGTCTGGTTTAATCGTTTGTTCCGTCCTAAAATAAGTTAACGTTTTTTACTAAGCCAGTGACGTAAGTCGCTGGCTTTTTTAATTTCTGCTTATCTGTTGCGTTAATGCAAGCCAGCGTTCGATAGTCTGTTTAGCATGATGCAATCGGAAAAGATCGGTTATGCGGTCGAGATTGAAATAAAATACTTTTTACTCTCTTTTAACGGATATTTTTTAGAACCACATTTGCTTTCCAAGATCAACGCGTTGCATAGTCCGTCACAGCTATGGATACTGATAATACATTCAGTAAAGCGCGCACTGCGGCAAAGCACAGCCTTCATGTTTGTATGTCCGTTACGCATTTCTCTCTGGGGTTCTTTTGACAGGAACGCCACGTGTTTATTTTGTTATTTATTGAATTGATTCCTATATTTATAGGTCGTGCTATTTGTTTTGGTATTGTTGATATAAGCAATACTTTCAAAGGAATTGAAAATGAAAAAAACACTCAGTGTGTTATTGCTGCTTTGTGCCTCTTGGGGGGCGCATGCTGGTGTGACTCAACCTGACGGTTGGCATTCAAATAATATGCAATTTCAAGGCAATGACATGCTGACTATTTTGAATAATAACTCAATAGAAGGGTCATCTTTACAGCTGGTATTTGATCAAGCACCGAAACAATGTTTGAGTTCGCTTTCTATTGTTTTTGGCGGGTATGGTCATGAGGGTTTTACCCGCCATGATCTCAATTGTGTCGTCGAAGCAGGCCGAGGCGATAACGCGTATTCCGAAACATTTATGTGCTCCGGTATTGGCTCTCAAGACAATGGGATATTGCTGTTTAATCTAATCTTGGACGATGAAAGCAAAGCAAGATTGTTTGCTGGGATTGACGGAAAAGATGCACTCAGCTTTCATGTGATTGAAGCGGAACTGCGCGAGGTGTTTGATATGGTGAACGCCCCGCAATTTTTCGAGCAAGGTCTTTCGTTTTGTACTGAAAATAACGTGTAACCCTCGTTGTTTTGAACGCATTTATCCCCCCAAAGAAGTCTATAAATCAGCGTTCCTTTGTTTTTTTATTCTCCGGTTCATTGCCTGTCGAGCTGGCATTGTGGATACTGCCTTTTGGCAATGATGCCGTCATCGCTCTGGATAAGGAATGAACCGTGTACCAACTGTATTACTACCCCAATAATGCCAGCTTGGCGCCGCACTTTTTGTTGCACCACATGCAGCAGCCTTATGATTTGATTCTGGTCGACAAAAAAGCCAATGGGCAGAAGTCGCCGGACTACTTGCGATTAAATCCTGCCGGACGAATTCCTACTTTGGTGGTGAACGATCAGCCGATTTTTGAAAGTGCCGCGATTTGTATTCACCTATGTGAATCCCATCCTGAATTTGCTCTCATCCCGCCGCTCGGCCACTCTGCACGTCCCTTGTTTTTTCAATGGCTCGCCTATCTAAATAATACCCTGCAAGCAGAGCTCATGGTGCGTTATTACCCGCATCGTCACACGAATGATGAAAGCGCGATCCCCAGTGTGGTGGCGGCGCAAGATGATCGTATCGGGGAGGCGTTGTCAGTGATCAATGATCAATTGGCGTTGCATCCGTACTTGCTCGGGCAAGACCTCACTGCCTGTGATTACTTCTTATTTATGCTGGCGGAGTGGTGTTTACCGGTGAAGCGTTCACCGTTGACGTTCTCGCACTTAGCTGCGTATTTAGAGCGCCTGTGTGCACTCCCAACCATTCAGGCCGTGTGCGAGATAGAAGGGATGGATCTCACGCCGTTTAGCGCCAATACCGTACGAGTAACGCCATGAAATGGGGTGATTTGACCTGCTTTCAGTGAATGAATTAATTTTACACTCAAAATAAAGTGTGATCGCTTAATAAATACCCTGTAATTGTTAAAGGTATCATTCCCTTATTTGGTGTATTCAATTCCAATATGTCTCTCCATTTTGATAGATGCGGCCAAAAGTATTCGTTATAGGCCGTATCTGCTTTACCTTTATTTTAGTTTGTAAAATAAAGGGGAACGCAATGAAATGGAAAACAACAGCCCTTGCGCTAGCGGTTGGCGCACTGTGCTCATCATCGGTATTTGCTTTGCCACAACAGGCTCTTAACCAGTTTGGTAACGATGTCGACTTGACATACACCGTGATGGATAACACTCAGGACGAGTGGCGTACCTTCCGCGCAAAAATATCGTTGAATAATCAAGGCTCTACAGCGCTGCCTGCTACGGGTTGGTCTATTTGGTTCAGTCATATTCGTAAGATCCCAACGGTCTATAGCGATCAATTTACTATTTCGCATGTTAACGGCGATATTTTCAAACTAGAACCCACAGCGGCCTTCAGAGGGCTACCCGCTGGACAGGTCCTGAATATTGAGTTTGACGGCTCGGACTGGCAGGCGGCTAAAACGGATGTGATGCCTAATTGGTATTTTGTGTCTGACCATGAAGGCGTGGCAGTCTCAGCGTTAATCAAAAGCACTAGCAATCGGGTAAATGGCCAAGTGCCAGTGAAGCCAGCAGAAGAGTTGGCTTTCGTTGCTGACTTTACGGATGCGAAGCAGTGGAAGCGTTACGATGCGCCAAGCCTGCGTGATGCTTATGATCCGTTCACGGCTGAGCAGCGTTTTGAACGCAATGCCTCGCTGTCTAAAATCGATGACGTGGTGGGCGTGGTGCCGGCGCCGACACAAATGACTGTCGGCGAAGGCGCTGTGGCGTTGGATGCGGATTGGGTGATCGTTTATGACGCCGGTTATGAAAAAGAAGCGGCCTATTTGGGTGAGCAACTTGGCCTGACTGTGGCACCGTGGTCACCGACAGCTGCCAAAGTGATCAAAGTGGGTTGGGGTCAGGTGTCGTTGAACAGCCGTTCAGTATGGACGGATGCGTATCAACTGACCGTCGATGCGGCGCAGGGCAACATCAAGATCGCTGCCGTTGATGCTGCGGGTGCGTTCTACGCCGTACAGTCGTTGCTGCAATTGGTCGATAACGGCAACGTGCCAGCGGTACACATTACCGATGCACCGCGTTTTGAATACCGTGGCTTCTCGCTGGACGCATCACGTAACTTCCGTGATAAAGAAACCGTTCTACGCCTGCTGGATCAAATGGCGCGCTTTAAGCTCAATAAACTGCACCTGCGTTTGGCGGATGATGAAGGCTGGCGTATTGAAATGGCATCGTTGCCAGAGCTAACAGAAGTGGGCTCTCGCCGTTGTCACGATCCGGAAGAGCGTACCTGTTTGCTGCCTTTCTTGGGCGCAGGTCCTGACGGCACCGCCGATTCTGACGGTTTCTACACCGCGCAAGAATACCGTGAAATTCTGACGTATGCCGCTGAGCGCAACATTGAAGTGATCCCAGAGCTCGACATGCCGGGCCACGCCCACGCCGCTGTGAAAGCGATGGAAGCCCGTTACCACCGTTTGATGGACGCCGGTAAACAAGCCGAAGCGGAAGAGTTCCTATTAACTGACTTTGAAGATAAGTCAGATTACCTGTCTGTTCAGTTGTTTACGGACAACGCCATGAACGTGTGTATGGAATCGACCTTTACCTTTGTTGATCAGGTTGTCGGTGAATTGGCGGCGTTGCACCAAGGCGTTCAACCACTGAAAACCTTCCACTTTGGTGGTGATGAAGTGGCTGGGGCATGGAAAGCGTCACCTGCGTGTGATGCGTTCTTTGCAAATAACGACAAAGGGATCACCTCACCAGACCAACTTAGCCAATACTTTGTTGAGCGTGTCGCGGCCATTACCGCCAACCACGGTTTGAACCTTGGCGGCTGGGAAGATGGCTTGATGCACAACGGTAAAGTGTACCCGCGTGCGAACATGGCCAATGCGGCCGTGACCGGTAACGCATGGCAGAACATTTGGGAGTGGGGGGTTGGCGATCGTGCCTACAACATGGCCAACAATGGCTTCAAGGTGATTTACAACCACGCCACACACTTCTACTTTGACCACCCGTATGAGCCGGATCCGAACGAGCGTGGCTACTACTGGGCACCGCGTTACACCGATACACGTAAAACCTTCGGTTACATGCCGGATGACGTGTTTGCCAATGCTGACTTCACCCGCGCAGGTGCACCGATCACCAAAGAGGACGTTGTGGCGTCTGCGGGCGTGAAAAAGCTGGAACGTCCCGAAAATGTGGCGGGTCTGCAGAGTTCACTTTGGGCGGAAACCGTACGTACCAGCGAGCAATTTGAAGGCATGGTCTTCCCACGTATCATCGCAATGGCAGAGCGTGCATGGCATACCGCCGCATGGGAAGCGAACGATGCACAGGCCAAGCCTGCGGATGAAGCGGCACGTGATGCCGATTACAACCGCTTTGCCAACTTGCTGGGTCAGCACGTGTTTGCTGACTTAGAAGCGGAAGGCATTGATTTCAACCTACCGGTACCGGGTGCCAAGGTGGTTGACGGCGTCCTGCATGCTAACTCGGCGTTCCCTGGTCTCGCGATTGAATACTCGCAAGATAATGGCACCAGTTGGCAGGTCTTTGATGCAGCGAACCCACCGGCTGTCGCGGGTAACGTGTTGCTCCGTACTGCTTCTGGCGAGCGCGCAAGCCGTACCACCTCGGTACAGTAATGTAAGTGTGAATAATCGGATTACATAACCTAAGACCCAGCGTTTATCGCTGGGTCTTTTTTTAGGGCTTTTTATGTCATTAACGTGAGGCGTGTCGGTGAGTCGATATTGATAATTTACACAGATGTTGTGCGCCACATAGGCTCAATGCCTGCGACATTCAGGATACAAAGGAGACAAGATGCCATTTACACCGATCCATATGGGACCTGCATTGATCGTAAAAGCCGCTGCCGGCACGGCTTTTTCGTTAACCGTGTTTGGTTGGTCTCAGATCGTGATGGACATTCAGCCACTCGTTGTGATTTTGACCCAAGAAGGGGATTTACACGGTATTTCCCATACGTTGCTGGGCGCGTTAATACTTGGCTTGTTCGCTGCCGTAACCGGGAAATACCTCAGTACATGGGGATTGATACTGATTAAGTGGCGACGGTATTTGCCTATTCGCTGGAAAACCGCGTTCATCAGTGCCTATATTGGGACCTTCAGCCATGTATTGCTTGATAGCATCATGCATGTGGATGTGTCACCGTTTGCCCCGTTCAGTGCAGCAAACCCGTTATATGGTTTGATATCCATATCGTGGCTACATACGCTGTGTTTCAGTTCGGGGATTATTGGGGCTGTGGTGTTTGTTGGACGTGAAATGTGGGTGCAACGGGCGCACAAATAGATCACGTGTATCAAGATAAGTGCCATTAAGCAGTTTGGTCGCCAGTCATCGCAACGCGAGTCTGCTGCGTATAAGCCTCTACAGTGAGAGACTTAACGAGGAAGCAACGCGATGAACATTTTTATTCTGGATGATGACATTCAAACCTGCGCGCAAGCGCATTGCGACCAACATGTCGTTAAAATGATCTTGGAAAGCGTACAGTTACTCTGTACTGCATTGAATAAAAAAGGGTTTGAGACCCCGTACAAATCGACCCATCCTAAACACCCCTGTGTGCTGTGGGTGGAAGCCTCTTACGATAATTTTCTTTGGTTGCGTGATCTTGCTTTGGCGCTAAACGATGAATACAAATACCGCTATAACAAACAGGGAGATCATAAATCTATCGCCGTATTGGCTGAGATTGCAGACTGCCGGTTTCCATCGCACGGCTTGACGCCGTTTGCCCAAGCCATGCCGGATGAATATAAAGTCGACGGTGATCCGATCACGGCTTATCGCCAGTTTTATCTCGGGGACAAATCCGCATTTGCCAAATGGACTAAGCGTTCGCCTCCGCCGTGGTATCGTCAAGACGAGTCTGCGTGATGACGAGCAGTGTGATAACAAGATAAGCCTTACGGAGAATAGTGATGGCAAAAGGTGAAAAAGCCCCGCGTCCTCGGCGGCATGCAGGGTATTGGTTAGGCATGACCGTGATCGCGGGTGTACAGACGTACTTGAGTTATCTGCTGCATACCGATCAGATCAGCATGGTGCCACTGCAATGGGCCATTGCGCCGTTTTATCTGCCTTTGTACATCGTGTTATTGCTGCTCAGTGGCAGTGTGGAGTGGCTTACCGGTTGGTCGATTGGCCCGACGGGTATGGGGTACGTGCAGCGTGAGGTCTGGTGGTTAGGTATTGTTATTATGGTGTGGGTTAACCACGGTATCGTGCGTGGGGCTGTGTGTGGGTTTGCGCGTTGGCGGGCAGTCAAATCCTAGCGAAATACCATGTTTTGATATACAGTTATGCATCGCATTTAATAAATGAGTTCCACTGCGATTACTCTGTGTATTGAGCGCCTCCTCCCGTGTGACGGCGGTATACAATAAGGAAAGGAATGATGCGACAAATGACCCCCGTGCGTTATCGTCAAATAGCTTGTTTATCCCTGCTGTTCGTTGCCTTGTCGACGGTCGCAGATGACACGCCTATGGCCTGCGAAGGGGCCGAGCTTGCACTGTTCACCTTATCGAATCCGTTACCTTCACTTGTGTTATCAGGTACAGAGGTCATCAGCGTGGATGACTTTACTCCATTAGAAGAACCGTCCAATTCAGCGCGAGTCAAACTGATTGAAAAGCTGAGTGCGACATTTACGAATAAGCAGGACGTTAACCATAGCTATTACACCGAGATCGGCGGGGCAGAAATCCACCTTTCCGTGAATGGGGTATTACCGCATTTAACGGTACAGCGTCAGTATCAGGAGGCAGGGCAAGTCGTTGAAGCCCAAGTGTTTCGTAACGTGTGTTATCAGGATGGCATGATCCTCGCGGAGGATCTGTTAGGACGTTATGTGTCAAACGGCTTGTTATTGCTCGAAATTCAAGCGAATACGAATGGGATCCCGCAGGACATGTGGGTGTTCTATCCTATGGTTGATGACGTTTTATAGTGGTTTTTTCGCCTAATGCGGTAGATACTCAATATTCCCTCTTTTCCCCGAGGTAGCGTATCGCTGCCTGATTGAACGTGTGACACAGTACAGGGAGTCACTGTGATGTGGTGGATAGCGTTTAAGTACCTAACAACAGCTGCTATTGTGGTCATCATTTCTGAAGTGGCTAAGCGCAGTGACAAACTGGGGGCGCTGGTGGCGGCACTGCCCACCGTGACGATATTAGCCTTAATCTGGATGTACATCGAAGGGCAGGGGCAAGACAAACTGTCTAATCACGCCTTTTACACCTTCTGGTATGTGGTACCGACCTTACCGATGTTTCTGCTGTTTCCCTACCTGTTAAATCGCTATTCCTTCTGGCTGACCCTACTCATTTGCTG
The DNA here is from genome assembly GCF_059941365.1 of Photobacterium sp. 270122K. Classification (NCBI taxonomy): domain Bacteria; kingdom Pseudomonadati; phylum Pseudomonadota; class Gammaproteobacteria; order Vibrionales; family Vibrionaceae; genus Photobacterium; species Photobacterium sp. 270122K. The sequence continues at coordinate 705,544 of NZ_JBPOEN010000001.1, read as the reverse complement.
CTTGGTCTCTGTTGTGAGCTTTGGCCTGACGGCGTATATTGCCAAAGGGTTTGGGATCCGTTTATTGTAAATGGCATCGCCATTGATGTTGTGCGATGTTCCTCATCACGCTTAAGGAGAAGCAACGATGACGAAAAAACAATGGTTTTTTATCTTGGGCATTCCGTTTTGTATGTGGACCATTGCGCTGGCATGGCAAAACGAATCCCTGCATTATCTTTTGCTCAATACCCTGCTTGCTATTCCCGCCGCCCCGATGATTTTTAGTGACATCCTAAACAGCATTTTAAATCCGTTCAGTGGTGATATGAAGGAATCGATAGACGAGGCTGTTGATGCCGACCGCCAAGCAGCGAAAAGCGAATTACTGAATCGTAAGATCTATGAAACCAGCCAGGTGATTTCCCATCATGATGACAAGGCGGGCATGCATGATAAATAAAAACTGGCTGCTTTTGTGGAACCTATTGCTTTATACCGTGCCGTAATGGTCACTCAAGGATGCAGTGCCATATCTTGCTGGTGCTTGTCTTTCAAAATGGTATTAAAACGCCGTCGCGCGGCTTTCACTGCTTGCGACGCATCTATTTTTCGCAAGTAAGCAAATCGCCATTGTTGTGAACACTGCTGTAGCGTGGCCTGACATGCACACTGCGTGTGATCCGCCTTGGGTTGCGCAGCATAACATTGGCGAGAAAGATTACGGGCTTCCCAGAGAGCATCAAGGCTGTCGCGTTCTTGTTGTGCAGATTCAATGGCCTCTGATTTTAATCGCTCAAAGTCAGCTTGCGCTTTGCCTTCTATCGACCACGGATCAAACTCGGGCAGCAGTTCAATATTGATCACATCATCACAGTAACTTTCTTGAATACACAAATCGGTGGTGGCCGCTTTGCAGCCAGAGACCATCAGTAAAGACGCAATGATGAGTAACGGCACGCCGCCAATGATAGCAGCGGTTTGCAACGTATTGAGATCGCCAATAAATAACAGGACAGAGGGCAAAAAAGACAAGATGAATGCCCAAAATAAGCGGTTCCAACGCATTGGATCTTCCGACACATCGTTTTGCACCACCGCCGCCAAAATAAAGGCGATAGAATCGAAGGTGGTGGCGGTAAAAATGATGCACAGCAGAATGAAAACAATCGTCACGAGGCGATCAAAGGGCAATTGGCCGAGAATCGCAAAAATGGCGTTATTGGCCCCTTGTTGTTCAATGATACTGACCACATCGAGTTGGCCAGACAGTTGCAGTGACAAGCCATAGTTACCCATAATGATAAAGTGCAGCGCACAGCCGAGGGAGCCGTAAATAATGGAGCCAGCAATCATCTGTTTAATCGTGCGACCGCGAGAAATACGGGCGACAAACAACCCCATGCTCGGAGCAAACACCAACCACCATGCCCAATAAAAAATGGTCCAGTTTTGTGGGAAACGGGAATCACTGAATGTATTCAAACCGCCAACGGCATCTAACCACGTCGCCATTTTAAAAAAATTGGACAATAACGTACCAACGGCTTCAAATCCCGTTTCGATAATAAACAAGGTAGGCCCCACCAGTAAAATAAAGATAAGCAATGCCATTGCCATCCAAAAATTAATATTACTGAGCACTTTGATCCCTTTATCCATCCCTTTATAAGATGAATAAGAAAAGAGCAGGGTACATAACAATAAGACGCCAACCTCACTGAACGGTGTAATCGGAAGATCAAACAGATGATTAAGGCCGGTATTGATCATCGGGGCGGCCAAACCGAGGGTGGTCGCTGCCCCGCCCAGCAAACCAAAGATAAACAGAATATCCATACATTTACCTATTTTCCCGCAGGCTCTGGCTTCACCTAATACGGGTTTCAGTGCCATCGACACTTTCAGGACTGGTTGTTTTCTGACATAGAAAAAATAAGCAATAGGAATAGCCGGAATTAAATAGATAGACCAAGCAATGGGCCCCCAATGAAACATGCCATAGGCCGAGGCCCATTTTATGGCCTCAGCACTGCCCGGTTGCGCGCCAAAAGGGGGCGACTGATAATAAAACACCCACTCAATCATCCCCCAGTAGAGGATGCTCGCACCGATCCCGCCACAAAAAAGCATGGAAGCCCAAGAGGTTGAAGAGTACTCGGGTTGGTCGTTTGCATCGCCTAATTTAATTTGGCCAATGGCATGAAAATAGATATAGACCATGAACAGTAGGGCAATTAACCCGAACGCCAGATAGATAACACCGAGCTGATTGGTCATCATTTCTTTGGCGATATTAATCCAATAGGCACCTTCGGTTGGCCAAATTAAGATGGGGAGTGTGACGACGAGGATTAAAACAAGGGAGCCGAAAAAAGTGGTTTTATCTATTTTTTCAAAATGGAGATGCACATTCATAGGGTAACCTGCATGTTGTCATTCCTATATTTAACTATAGGGAGCAAGTCAATAATGTGTGATTTGCTTTTTTTATGGTTTTCATTTGAAAATTTGATGTGTGATGTCTGTCACAAATGAAGGAAATATCCCCTTGTTCTGGTGAAAATTGTTTTTGCCGTTTTTTCGTTCAATTGTTAATAAGACCTGTTTTAAGTCAAGTAACCGTTTACTTAAAGCTTGATTTGCCGTCATCACTCCTGTCTAATTCGCGCCGGCGCAATATCGCGTCATAAATATTGATATTATGTTAGTTGACGATACGTAAATGAAAAAAACACTTGCTGCTTTAACCCTGATGGGTCTTGTCTCTGTGCCTGCTTCTGCGGCCTCGCTGAATGTCTACAACTGGTCTGAATACCTGCCACAATCTTTGATCGAAGATTTCACCAAAGAAACGGGTATTAAGGTTAACTACGCGACATTTGAAAGTAATGAAACCATGTACGCCAAGCTAAAACTGCTGGGCGGTAAAGGCTATGACATCGTTGTACCGTCGACGTACTATGTGTCTAAATTGGCTGATGATGGTTTGCTGCATAAGCTGGATAAAAGCCAGATCGCCGCTTTTAATGATCTTGATACCACCATCCTGAATCAAGATTTCGATCCTCAGAACCATTATTCGCTGCCTTACATGTGGGGCAGTACAGCAATGGGGTATAACTCGGACGTGATCGATGCGAGTAAACTCACAAGCTGGACCGATCTGTGGAAGCCTGAGTTTGCCGGTCAGCTACTGCTGACGGACGATGTGCGTGATGTGATGGGCATGGCACTGATCATTAATGGTCACAGTGTGAACTCGCAAAATGAAGCCGAGTTGCAGCAAGCGTTTGATCGTCTGCAAACCCTAAAACCTGCGGTCACCGTATTCAATTCAGATGCGCCGCATGTGCCGCTTATTACCGGTGAAGTGAACGTGGGTATGCAGTGGAACGGCACCGCACACCGTGCGCAGCAAGAAAACCCAGCGATCCAATACGTGTACCCAACGGAAGGCGCGATCTTCTGGATGGATAACATCGTGATCCCAAGTCAGGCAGAAAACAAAGCGGCAGCGTATGCCTTCATCAATTTCTTGATGGAGCCAGAAAACCAAGCCACGCTGGTAAAAGAAATCGGCTATGCCGCGCCTAACTTGCAAGCTTTGAAGCACCTGCCAGCGAGCATTCGTGACAGCGAAATCATCTTCCCGCCAGCAGACGTGAAGCAAAAAGGCCAGTTCTTGGGCAGCGTCGGTGATGCTGTGGGCCTGTACGAGCGTTTCTGGCTGGAGTTGAAAAAATAATGCAGGTTATTTACACCGACAAACAACGCCTACACCGCGTGAAATACGAGTTCCTGTCGGGTGAGCCGACTGCGTGTTTTGAAAAGCCTGAGCGTGCAGACATGGTACTGAATGCCATTCATCAGCACGGTGGTTTTAGCGTTGTTGAACCCAACACCTACGGCACTGAGCCGATGACGTGGGTACACACGCCAGACTACGTTGCGTTCTTGCAGTCAGCATGGTCTGAGTGGGAAGCACGTTACGGTGACGAACACGACGCCTCGCCGTACTGTTTCGTCAGCCCGCGTCACTTACGCCACCGTATTCCAAAAGACATCGAAGGCAAGTTGGGCTACTACAGCTTCGACATGACCGCTGCGATCACCAAAACCAGTTTTGAAGCGATCCACGCCGCGATGGAATGTGCGCTGACCGGTGCTGACTTGTTGGTGAATGGCGAGAAAGCGGCGTTTGCCCTGTGTCGTCCACCGGGTCACCACGCAGCGCCTGATTTGATGGGCGGTTACTGCTACATCAACAACGCCGCGATTGCAGCCGAGTCACTGCGCCGTCAGGGCAAAGAGAAAGTGGCGATTTTGGATATCGATTACCACCACGGTAACGGCACTCAGAGCATTTTCTACGAGCGTGATGATGTGCTGTTTGTCTCGATCCATGGCGATCCAGACTACGATTACCCGCACTACATCGGTTTTGATGATGAGATCGGTGAAGGCAAAGGTGAAGGCTTCAACCTGAACTTGCCGTTGCCGCAAAATATCACCGATTGGTCACTGTACGGCCCTGCTCTGGCGACCGCATTGGAAAAAATCCGTGCGTTCGGCGCTGATGCCTTGGTGATCTCGCTAGGGATGGACACGTACGAACACGATCCCATCAGCTTCTTTAAGCTCAACCGTACTGATTACGCCGAGATTGGTCGTCAGTTGGGCACGCTGGATCTGCCGACTCTGTTCGTGTTTGAAGGCGGTTATGCCGTTGACGATCTGGGTTACAACACCGTCGCGGTACTGGACGGTTTTATGCGTGTGCAGAACGATAACGCGTAAGCACACCATCACAGTCTGATGTAAACCGAAGGGCTTGTTCTTGGAACTGGCCCTTTTTTTGTTTGGATTCTTTTCAAAAACGTATTTGTGCAAAAACTGCAAAAGTGATGTGCGGCCCCGTGGGTTTTTCACTTTTGTCCTCTCCCTATAATGCCCCCTATTCGCTGCGGCGAGCACGTCACACGCTGTGCTGTATCCGCATGCACAACACGTATGCATTAAACACAAAGGGGGCTTTCATGACTGAACAATTGAAAAACGCAGTGCTGGATGATCAGGCACTGATTGACGGTTTGGCGTCTATCCATCCTGCTTGGGGCGACTTTACCGTTCGTGTAGCCGGTGAGGCATGGGGTATGCCTTTGATCGATCAAAAGACCAAAGCCTTGATCACGTTGGTGATCGATCAAATGGCCGTCAATGTGACCGGTGAGGGCAACCCGTTTGGGGCCCATGTGGATATGGCCCTGAAACAGGGCGCGACCTATGAAGAGCTGGAAGAGTTAATTATGTTCGCTTCGGTCTACACCGGTTTCAACAAAGGGGCGACCACCATGGGCGCACTGAATCATATTCGTCATGCACGAGGAGACAGCTAATGGCTATTCCAGGACTAAAAAAACCGGATCACATCGGCTTTACGGTGCCAGATTTGGCACAAGCGGTGGCATTTTTCCAACGCCATTTTGATTTTGAATTGGCCTATGAGTTTGGCCCGTTTGCGGCAGAGGATAACTGGATGCACGATCATTTGAATGTGCATCCCCGAGCGGAAATCACCCGTATTGCGGTGATGAATGCCAAAGGGATTAATCTCGAGATCTTTGAATACGCCGACACGGTTGAGCGCCAAACACAAGCGCCGAATAATGCCGACATTGGCGGTCACCATCTGGCGTTTTATGTTGATGATATGGCGGCGGCGGTGGCGTATCTACACGCTCAGGGGATCGAAGTATTGGGTGAGCCGACCGTGATGACAGATGGCCCGACAGCGGGAGAATCGTGGGTGTACGTCATGGCGCCATGGGGTATGCAATTAGAGTTGGTGTCATACCCGCAGGGGAAAGCCTATACCCAACATGCACCTGTGACGTTGTTTGATCCACGATGAACGCCTTATTGATTGTCGCGATTGTGATCGCAGGAATGGGCCTGTCGTTTGAGGCTGGCCTGCTTGGGCCGTTAGGGGCGCAAGTAGGGCATCTATGGGCCACACTCAGCATTTTTGGTGTTGGCACGGCATTGCTATGGTTGATCCAGTTTTTTGTGCCACAGTCAGCCCGTCCGCAATGGCATACCCTGCCGAAATGGCAGTTAACCGGAGGCTTACTCGGGCCGCTGTATGTTGTGATCTTAACCATGGCAACGCCGCATTTAGGGGTTGCCATGACCATGATTTGCATTCTGTTTGGACAGATCACCCAAAGCTTTGCTATCGACTATTTCGGCTGGTTCGGCATGCCCAAACAGCCGACGAACCGATTACGGGTGTGTGCGATCAGCTTTATTTTGTTGGCGTTAGGCTTTACCGCGATAGGTGCATATTCATGATCATTATTTTGTTGTTGGCCATTGTTGCGGGTATGGCATTGAGTGCGCAAGCGGCGATAAATGGCAGGCTAGGGGCGCAAGTTGGGGTGATCCAGAGCGCGTTACTGACGTTCAGCATGGGCACGGTTGTGACGGCATTATTGATTTTTTTCTTTGAACCGTCTTATACCGCTAACCTGCTGACGGTGCCTAAATGGCAATTGGTCGGGGCGTTATTTGGCATTGTTTACATGGTTGTGATGGTCGCGGCTGTTCCCCGTGTGGGCGTTGCCACGGCGACCGTTGCCACTATTTTGGGGCAGATGATCATGAGCTTAGTGATTGATACACAGGGCTGGCTAAACAATGCGCCCATCGCGCTGAATGGATGGCGGGTCGCGGCCATGCTCTGTATTGCCGGTGCATTGGTGTGTATCTATTTGGCGAATCGCCAGTATTCAGCCAGTCAGGCTCGAGAGACTCATACGCTGGCCGTCGAATAACGATGGGTCTGACTTTTCTTCATTTTTTACCTTCTGTTCAAGAGGACGTACCGTGTCTATGACTGCAAAAACATTAATTGTCTTTTTTAATTTGAAACCGACAACCCATGAGGCGGATTACCTTGAGTGGGCAAGAACGATTGATTTACCGACAGTGTCCGCACTCAGCAGCGTGTCTTCGTTTGACGTACTCAAAGGCGTGAGTGTCTTTGGCCAACAAACGGCATCCCCGTGGCAGTATTTTGAAGTGATTAACATTACCTCTGAAGCCGCATTTTTAGCCGATATTCAAACGAACACCATGCAGCGCGTAGTGGAACAATTTCAGGCATTTGCTGAAGACGCCCACTTTATCTGTACAGAAAACATTGTGGCCGCTTAACGCCCTATCATAAATACCGCATCGGTCAAATACATCGTATACCGCGGTAGTAAAATCGGCGATCCCGTGAATAACGGGGTCGCCTTTTTTTTGTGCCTGTATAAGCTATAAAACATCAACAAGGAGAAAGCGTGTGAATTACGATGTGTCGTTACTGGAAATAAAATTGTTTTTGATGAGCACGCAACTGCGTAGCTTCTCGGAGGTTGCGCGTCGGCAAGACATGACGCCGTCTTCTGTCTCTCGCAAAATGGCGCAGCTGGAAGAAAAAGTCGGGACCAAGCTATTGCATCGCCATACCCGTTCTATTTCATTAACAGATGAAGGTGTGGCGTTTGCCCTGCATTGCGCAGATATGCTGGCGCATTATGAACAGATGGTCGCACGCATTGAACAAAAGGCCGACATGCCTAGGGGTACTATTAAGATCAGCGCGCCGGTGGCATTTGGCCGCTTGCACATCGCGCCTTATTTGGCGGAATTATTGGATTTTTATCCATTGATCAAAGTTGAACTGCAACAGACGGATTTGTTTGTCGATCCGGCGGCAGAATCTATCGATTTGTTGATCCGCATTGGGGTGCCGCATGACTCCTCGTTAAGAATGAAACGTTTTGGCGATCAACACTATGTGATGGCGGCAAGTCCGGCTTATCTGAAACGGCGAGGTGAACCGAAGACGCCAGAGGCATTAACAGATCATAACTGTTTAGTCTTTAAAGGAATGAATGGTTTACAACGGTGGTTTATCGGCCAAGAGAGAGTGAAAGCGTATGACGTGGCGGGCGCGTTATACAGCAACAATGCCGAGACCTTAGTGACCTGTGCGATGAATGACGCGGGAATCGTGGTGTTTCCCACCTGGCTGATAGGCGATGCGCTAAAAGACGGTCGATTAGTCCCTATCATGACCGACTATCGTGTCTCCACCAGTGCAGAGCCTCAGGTGATCAGTGCGTATTACTTAGAAACCGAGCAACTGGCTGCGAAAGTACGGGTGGTGATTGACTTTTTCGCCAATAAATTTGGCTCTCCTTGCTATTGGGATGTCCGTTCAGTGCCGTGAACAGTCAATCACGAGAATGCATCATAAGATCTAATTTTAATAAATTAAAATTATCATTTTTATAATAATCGATAATTTCAAATAATAGCCACGCATGCCTATACTCTCCTCATCGACACAGGGAATGCCCCTGACACGAAACCTTATAGAGCGAATCTGGAGCAGTATGATGAAAATGAGTCACATTGGTATTATGGTCAGCGATATGACTAAAGCCGTTGAATTTTATACTAAAGCACTTGGCCTACGCATTGTTATGGACAACACGCCTGTTGTTGAAGAGCGTGAAACTGCCATTGGCCGTATGTGTATCGAAGTTTTTGGTGAAGGCTTTAAAGGCTTCAATATTGCCCACCTTGTGACGAAGGATGGTGTTGGCTTTGAAATGTTTGAGATGGTTGATCACCAAGAACGCCACCGTGTTGATTTCTCTCGCATTGGTTTGTTCCACTTTTCGCTACAAAGTGATGACTTTGAAGCCACCATTGAGCGTGTAAAACAATACGGCGGTAAAGTCAGAATGGACATCATGCGTTATCACCCAGAAGATGACAGCAAACCAGCGAAAATGGTGTACCTAGAAGACCCGTTCGGCACATTATTTGAACTTTACTCGCACACTTACGAAGAAACCTACGCGTCTGATTACGAGTAATTGGCACGTTAGCTCTCTTCCTTGAAAACATTTGAAAAAGGATTGGCTTTGTGATGAAAGCCAATCTTTTTTACATTCAGACTATATGTCAACATGCTCCATGTAACCCAGATAATTTACCCGGCTTTCAATCCATTGTCTGACTTTTTCGACATCTTCTTTTGGCATAAAACTGTTCTTATAAATGTCTAGGATTTTGTCTTTTTTAGCGCATAAATCGGTAATCATTTTTCTGGCTATTTTTTCACTTAGTTTGATGTTTTTAGCAAATGTAATGAAATCAAACCCCGTATAGGTACAGTGAGAAATACGACCACTGCAGTTACCGTTATCACCTTCTTCTATGGCGAGGAGTGGTAATGCTAATGCCGTTTCGTTTGAAATATAGTGAGAATATGGCGCAACAGAGACGAAATCATAAACGGGAGCCAGTATAGATGCAGATGTTTGAGGATGGAGTATTCCGAAGTTTCGCAGATGAAAATCATTGTTACCGAGAAAGTAGGCCACTAAAACGCGGCGAAACAATTCTTTTTTGAAGTTTAAGCTAGAGTCGATATTCTCAATCAAAAAATGACAGGCTTGTTCATAGCTAACATATCCCTCATCATCATCTTTAATTTTGCCATATTTCTCAGCGATGTTCATTGCGGCATCAAGCTGCTCCTGATGTATAGCATCATCGCCATTATTTGTTCGGTCATAGCGTCGAATCAGAAATGCCAATTCACTATCAGGATCATCACCATTAAAGCGAACAAGACCAAAATCGGGTGTTTCAAATCCCAAAAATTTCATCACGCTCATTGTTGCATGTTCGTTGGTCGCAAGCTCAGGAAACTCTTCTGGCGAAGGCTTTAAAATTAATATTCCTTTGTTATCAACGACATTAAGGTTTCCGCTCTCATTGATTGCCAGTGACAGTTTAGGCTGATAGCCAGAAATGCTCATACCTTGCTGCTTTTTCGGCAACTCTGTAATGAACTCATCCCGCGTGAATGGCAATCTCATTTTATAAGTATGGGATCCCAGCAATTTTGCAATTTCACCATTCCGGTACTCATCTTGTTGTCGATTACCTTCATTGAGAGGCGCTAAGCTAATCAGGCATCGATTACTTGGATACATTATCAAACCTCATCAACTGTACTGCGCCAAGCAAATCTTGACCATTGGCAAGTAACAGGCCAAGCGCATCATTTTCATCAATTTTTTGTAGTTCGGAATAGCGTTTTTTAAGCCATCCTTCCGGGGCAAGACTCAGGAAGAAGGGATGCAAATGCTTACTGAAAAACGGACTTTTGTGCGTAGGCAAACTCAAAGAAAGACTACGCCCTTTGTATTGAGGGTCGTACTCAAACGTAAAGCCTGAATCATCCTGAGATAACACACCACAGAATTCGTTATAAAGCATAACTTTTACTTTTCTATCCATATCTTCATCCCCAATTCATTGGCCACTGTGAGAAAGTTTTCTAAGGATGTTTTACGTGGATCTTTTAGCATTCGCTTGAGTGTGGAAGCGGATATATCTGTTTGGAGTTCGAGATCCTCCAATGAGATCGCTTTCTTACGTGCCCGCATATCAGCAATCAATTCATCTGAGCTATAAAGTGAATAAGAGGGGATCGGGTGCTTTGTTGCTTGCTCAATTTGGTTTAAGACCTCCTCCAATTGAGCTTCAAGCAGTTTGGCATTTTGTCTGAGTTGCACTAGATGTGGTTTCATAAAGCCTCGCCGAGGTTATCTGTGAGCTAATGTTTATAGTCATTGATATTTTAAGCTCAAATATAACCCATGTAAATCAACCGAATATCATAAGTGGCCTATTTTGTTTGATTTGAGTCAGCATGGTTCATCTATGACCCACAATGGAAGTCCGAGCTCATTTTTGACCTGATTTTATTGGTTTGGCATGAAATTGGGTCATATAGGTGTTGTTAGGGCGAGAGCATCAGAACGCGATGGCGGTAAGCAATAAACTAACACAGCGTACTTGTTCGTTTACGCTATGTTTTATTTGCCGTTTATCGAGGAAGGGAGTCTGCCTTAAAATATTTCTACCAAGCCAACACCGTCTTTGACTTGGCAAATATAGCTAGATTCTTTCGGGCCTGTTGCAGTTTCATATTGTGCGCGGCGGGTGTTGTATCGGCAGTCCGTTTTTGAGCGTACACCAATCGTCGTCATCAGTGCCCATTCCCTGAAAACAGATTAATGACCATCACTCCCGCAATGATCAGCGCCATACCAATCACGGTCGCTACATCCAGTTTTTGCCCGTGCAGTAGCCAGCCGGCAGAGGCGACCAGCACAATCCCCACGCCACACCAGATGGCATAAGCCACGCCAATCGAAAGTGTCTTTACCGTGACGGACAACAAGAAGAATGCCAAGCCGTAGCAACCCAGCACCGTGACTGTATAAGGCAGGGAGGTAAATGATTGGGTGCGGGGTAGCAGACTGGTGGCGATCACCTCAAACAGGATCGCGGCAGACAGGGAGACATAGGCCGGTAAAGCGGACAAATACGCGAGCATGGTCATGTACTCAAAAAGAGGGTGAAAAGAAAGCCAAATGCTAATCGAATTGAGGGAGAAAGCCTATCGCTTCATGGCCTTTGATGATGCTAAATGTAGGCAAGCGCGATCTTGCCATGATGCGGTTTGATGTAAGAATTGCGACAGCAACCACGCGTACGGCGCAATACAGGTTAACGGCTCAAGGGCTGAGTGAGATCGACGACGGGAATGACATCATTTTTCGCTCACGCTGAACGACCCTATGGTTTCATGTTCTGATGAAGTCGAAGGCGCGAACAGGACAGTCAGGAAGGATGTCTCATGGGTAAAGTGGAAAAAATCGGCACCATACTGCAATGGATACTGTTCGCCGTTATCGCGGGTTTGTTGATTTCAGCGATTGTGTACCCCGGGCGTGTTGCGTCGAAAATAGAAATTGGCATGACAAAAGCGCAGGCGATTGAGAGTGTGGGGGATGAGCGGTTCCATGAGCATGATGATCTCGTGTATCTCTGTGAAGACAATGCGTGGATGGGGTGCAGGCGTGCACGAGCATCAGGCGCGGTGCACTTTGTGAGTTGGCGTGTTGGTATCGACACTGTACTTGTCGCTGGGTTTAACGAGCAAAACACCGTTATTTTTACCGGTGTGGGCGATACGTAATTTCGTGATGGATAAAACACACAGCGTACATATTCATACGACGCTGTGTGCTTGTGTGTCTTATTATTTCTCGCCAATACGGCGGATCAGTTTGGCCGGCGTGCCGCCGTAGAGGCAATCGGGTGGAACGTCAGCATTGACCACCGAGTTGGCCGCAATCACAGAACGTGCACCGATTGTCACTCCTTGGTTGATCACCACATTGCCACCAATCCACACATCGTCTTCTATCGTGATTGGCTGACAATAGGTTTCCCAATTGCGGCGTTCTAAGTGATTGAGTGAGTGGCTGGCGGTGTAAAATTGGGTGTTCGGGCCAATTAACACATTATCGCCGATGCTGATTTTGGCGCCGTCGAGCATGGTCACGTTCATATTGATGAACGTACCTTCACCAATAAAAATGGTTTTACCGAACTCACACAGGAACGGCGAACGGACAATGCTCGAATCCGGGATGCTGCCCATTAACTCATGCAACAGCTCGCTGCGTTGGGTGTCATCAATGGTCTGGTTTAACGTCAGCAACAAGTGTGACGCCTTGTCGCGAATCGCATTAATACCCTGATCGCCACCATCGAAGTCATTGCCAGCCATCATCTTTTCAAATTCGGTCATTACCTTTCAATCCATGCATCATAGAGGGCAAATCAGCGCCCCCAGTTAATCGACGGGGCGGAATGTAGCGCAATAGTGATATGATAAGAAGTGACTTCTTTTCACCCATGCGTTTACCTTCAGGAATATCATGATAGAGATTTCTCGCCTACTTAAATACGACATGAATTTGCTGATTTGCTTGTACGTACTGCTGCAAGAACGCAACGTAAAACGCACGGCCAGTAAGCTCTATTTATCCCAGTCTGCGGTCAGTAAACAACTGACAAAATTGCGTCAAGTCTTTGATGACCCGCTGTTTGAACGCCAGTCGAAAGGCTTATTACCTACCCCAAAAGCTTTGGCGCTGGAACCTAAGCTAGAAGCGATTTTGCTGCACATTGATCAGCTGAGTGCGCCGGAACAATTTGACCCCGCTAACAGCAACCGCCTGTTTACCTTTGATTTGGTTGAAACCGCCTATTCCATGGTATTCGAGCACGTCTTCCCTACTATGTTGGAATCTGCCCCGCATATCACGATTGAAAACCGCGACTGGAATGAAGCGAGCATTCATCGTCTACAAAAAAGGGAAGTCGATTTTGGCATCGGCATTTTTGAATGGGACAAACGCGCTACTGCCCATATCGAAAGCCTGCCGGATTCCCTCAGTTACGCTGAGTTGCTGCAAGATACCACTGCCTGCGTGATGCGAAAAGGCCATCCCGCGCTGCAAGAAGCATGGAACCTGGAAACCTATTTGAAGTACCGCCATATTCAAGTAATGACAGGCGGGATCGCCCGTTGGTTATTGCATGAAGTCTTGGACCAACAACGCCTCACGCTCGACTATGCGGTGAACATGTCAAACATTGCCAGTGCCGTGCGGTTATGTGAAAGCAGCGATCTGATTTTGAGTTACCCAAGCAAATGCCTGCAAGAGTTTGCCGACAACCCAAACATCGAACTGAAGCCGTTGCCGTTAGATTTGTCACCCGGTGGTCTGTTCCTGATATGGAACAAGCAACTGGATAACGACCCAAGCCATAAATGGCTGCGGGAGCTGATAGTGAAGCAGTCGTATGTGTGATGGGATACAGCCTTGATGCTCTGCATTAAGTCGTTTTTGACTTTAACTTAAGCAGAATGTGGTACTGCTTAATGCGTGGAAATCCATTTCTCATGAACTAATAGAGTATTGCCATGAACTAATGGGTGATTTTCTTGTTTTATATACTTGTTTTATATCAATGATTTAATGATTATCACAGTTCTATATTTTCTAGAAAGATTACGACAAAAGCTATTTAAAGACAGCAAAGCATCATGTAAAAAGTAAACATGTTCTACGAATTGTACTGTTTTCAGGAGCTTGTGATGCTAGATCGTATTTTAAGTGATTTGGAAAGGCTGGCGAAAATACAGCCTCAACTGACGATTCTTATTTTAATGCTAGCTTTATTCGGTGGCGATTTGATTGTTTTTATCAATGGTTTTAAGACGGTGTTGAAATGACTTTAATGCTCTGGTCCAAAATGCCCTCTAAATGGATTACAGAGGGGTCACTAAAAGAGTCATTTAGTGCTGGAAAGGGGGTTAGTGATGATATCGCAGCCTTGAAATTGTTCATTGTGCTGTGCCTTCTTGCCAAACAAGTTAACCGTTCAAGTGGGGGTAGGGCGGTGCATGATGTGTTGGAAGTTAGGGCGACATATGATCAGCTTACAGACATGTGTTCACTTAGTCGTTCTTTGGTGTCGAGGGGCTTAAAGAAATTACAAATAGTTGGTTTGTTATCATCTACTGGTGTTCGAACAAAAAACTATACTTTTACTCAAGGTGTTTACCGAGGGTGGTGCAAACTTCCCAAGAGAGCGCTTGTTAAAAATGAGGAAGAAATTCCAGCATTGAAAGCTTTTTTTAATAGGTATAGTCATGAACGTGATGCCCTCAAATGCTTTTTGTACATACTAGCTAGCCGAAGTAACAGCAAAACTTATGTTGATTTGAGTCGGGGAGTTATAGCAAAAAAGACTGGTATAAGTCTGGATGCTATTGATGGTGCTATAGGTTTTCTACAAAGTATCAGTTTGATTTCTAAAGTGGAGGACAAAGGTTACTTGGCTAATTCTATCCGACGTGATCCATCGGAACGACTGCATAGATATTGGGTGATAGGTAGCAGTAGTTTGAATTACAAGACATATTCAGTTGAAAGTGAAGACTCAATTTTAGTAAGGGAACCTTCGTTGTACTTTATGGAGAACAGCAGGAGATAACAGATAGCTCTGATCTCTCACTCCCCAAAACAAAAAACACCGCGCAAACTTTCGTCTGCGCGGTGTTTTGTTTGCTTTATCGCTTATCGAGGAAGTATCGCGAGCCTTACAGCATTTCTACCAAGCCAGCGCCGTCTTTGGCCTGACACACGTAGATGGATTCTTTCAGGCCGGTTGCCGCTTCGTATTGTGCTTCAACTGCGGCTTTTACTTCATCAACCATTGTTGGTGGAACCAGTGCCACGATACAGCCGCCAAAGCCGCCGCCGGTCATACGCACGCCGCCTTGTTCGCCAATCACGTTCTTCACGATCTCAACCAGTGTGTCGACTTCAAACACGGTGATTTCAAAGTCATCACGCATTGACGCGTGAGATTCAGCCATTAGCTCACCCATGCGCTTCAGATCGTTCGCACGCAGTGCGTCAGCGGCTGCCAGTGTACGGTCGTTTTCCGTGATCACGTGGCGTGCACGTTTAGCCACTTGTGGGTCCAGCGTGTCGACTTTCTCATTGAACATCTCAATGGTTACATCACGTAGGGCTTTCACGCCAAAGATGCTCGCCGCTTCTTCACACTGTGTACGACGGGTGTTGTATTCGCTGTCGACCAGGCCTCGTTTCTTGTTGGTGTTGATGATCACAATCGCCATGTCTTCCGGCATAGAAACCGCTTGGGTTTCTAGGCTGCGACAATCCAACAGTAGCGCGTGGTTTTCACGGCCTTCGGCAGAGATCATCTGATCCATGATGCCGCAGTTACAGCCGACAAATTCGTTTTCAGCTTGCTGACCGTTCAGTGCCACTTCGGCTTGGCTGATCTCTAGGTTGTACAGGGTTTTGAAGGTTTGACCAATCACCACTTCCAGTGCTGCCGAAGAGCTCAGGCCCGCACCTTGTGGGACGTTACCGCTCACAGAAATGTCAGCACCGCTGAACTGGTAGCCACGCGCCAACAGGCACTTCACCACGCCACGAATGTAGTTGGCCCACATCTTGTCTTCTTGGAAAGTGATGGCTTGGGTCAGGTCGAACTCATCCACTGCGTTGCCGTAATCTACCGACACCACGCGCACGATGTTGTCTTCACGCTTGCTCGCTGCCACAACCGTTTGGTAGTTGATGGCGCAAGGCAGTACGAAACCGTCGTTGTAGTCGGTGTGCTCACCGATCAGGTTCACGCGGCCCGGTGCCTGAATGATGTGGCTTGGGGCATAACCCAGTACTTGCTCAAAAGCGGTTTTTACGTTTTGGATAAGTGCATTCGTCATGGTTGTTTCTCGTCTTCAAATTGGGGTCTGTCGCAAGCGAGAAGGGGGAGAACCCGCTCGCGACGGAAAAAATAAGCCGGTTTAGCGATATGTTTTACGTACCGTTATGCTTCGGTCTTGTAGTGTACGTCGCTCACATCACGCAGGCGTTGTGCCGCTTGTTCGGCGGTTAAATCACGCTGAGATTCAGCCAGCATTTCGTAGCCCACCATGAACTTGCGGATCGTGGCGCTGCGTAGCAGTGGCGGGTAGAACAGGGCGTGGAGCTGCCAGTGTTCAATATCGGTGCCCGCTTCAAAGAACGGTGCGTAATGCCAACCCATTGAGTACGGGAACGCACACTGGAAAAGATTGTCGTAACGGCTGGTCAGTTTCTTAATCGCCAGTGCCAAGTCATCGCGCTGTGCGTCAGTCAGTTCGTTCATGCGGCGTACGTGCGTTTTTGGCAGTAGCATGGTTTCAAATGGCCACGCTGCCCAGTAAGGCACGACCGCAATCCAATGCTCGGTTTCTACTACAGTGCGCGAGCAGTCTTCTAACTCAGCGTTCACGTAATCCACCAACAGGTTGCGACCATGCTCCTGGTAGTACGCTTTCAGGTTGTGTTCTTTGCGCTCAATCTCGTTTGGCAGGAAGCTGTTTGCCCAGATCTGACCGTGTGGGTGCGGCTGTGAACAGCCCATGGCTTCGCCTTTGTTCTCAAACGCCTGTACCCAGATGTAGTCTTTACCCAACTCTTCGATTTGCTCGTTCCAAGTGTCGACCACACCACGGATCTGCGGCACAGACAACTCTGGCAGCGTTTTGCTGTGATCCGGAGAGAAACAAATCACACGGCTCAGGCCACGTACACCCTGCGTCTTGAACAGAGGATTGCTTGACTGCGGCGCTTCTGGTGAGTCCACCATCAGGGCGGCAAAGTCGTTGCTGAATACGTAAGTGCCCTGATAATCCGGGTTTTCGTCACCGGAAATACGTTTGTTGGTTGGGCACAGGAAGCACTGCTCATCGTAGCTTGGCAGTTGCTCGGTAGACGGTTTTTCATCCTGACCGCTCCAAGGACGCTTGGCACGGTGTGGGGAAACTAAGATCCACTGACCGGTCAGTGGGTTGTAACGGCGGTGCGGATGATCAACGGGATTAAATTCAATGTTTGCCATTATCGTGTTCTCAATGTGCGCAAAATAAAAGTCTTCTGTTGCCGGTGTCGGCGTGGCTGCTTTTGTGTTTTACGAATCAGTAGCCGCTTGGGTTGGTGGATTGCCAGCGCCATGTATCGGCGGTCATCTCCGCCACTGTGCGGGTGGCTTTCCAGCCCAAATCGCGCTCGGCTTTGTCAGTGCTGGCCCAACATTCTGCGATGTCACCCGGACGACGAGGGCACAGTTCATACGGTACTGGGGTGCCACAGGCTTGACCAAAAGCGTCGACCATTTCCAACACACTGGAGCCTTTACCTGTGCCCAGGTTGTAAATGTGCAGGCCGGCTTTTTCGCCTACTGCTTTTAGCGCCGCAATGTGGCCGTCAGCCAAATCCATCACGTGGATGTAATCGCGTACGCCAGTGCCATCCGGTGTAGGGTAATCGTTTCCATAAACCGACAGTTTTTCACGACGACCGACTGCCACTTGCGCAATAAATGGCATCAGGTTATTGGGGATCCCTTGCGGATCTTCACCCATGGTGCCTGACGGGTGTGCGCCGACTGGGTTGAAGTAACGCAGCAGGGTAATGCTCCAGTCATTTTCAGCATTGAACAGATCAGACAGGCATTCTTCCACCATGTATTTGCTGCGCCCGTATGGGTTCGTGGTTGCGCCCGTCGGGGAATCTTCCGTGATTGGCACGATCTCAGGATCGCCGTATACCGTGGCCGATGAGCTGAAAATCAGGCTTTTCACGCCCGCTTTACGCATCGAACGGGCCAATACCAAAGAGCCGTTCACGTTGTTGTCGTAGTATTCCAGCGGTTTTTCGACCGACTCACCGACCGCTTTCAGGCCCGCAAAGTGGATAACAGCTTTGATGTCATGCTCTGCAAATACTTGATCGAGAAAGGCTTCATCACGAATATCGCCGTGATAAAACACCGGCGTGCGATCCGTCAGGGCGTGGATACGCGAGAGGACTTCTGCCTTAGCGTTGCACAGGTTATCAACGATGATCGGTTCCATGCCTGCTTCCAGCATCTGTACGCAAGTGTGACTGCCGATGTAACCCATACCGCCTGTAACTAATACTTTCACTGTTCGCTCACCTTATCTGGGTAACAGAAACGAGATAACAAAGATCGTGATGGCAGAGTCGACATCGATTTCACGCTCTGCGGATCCTTAACTTGCAGGCAGTGTAACAAGGTCGATTTCCGCTGACTGTGATTGTAGTCACATTGGTGTAAACGTTTACACAAAATCATCAAAGTGAGGGGGGGAGGCGAGTTTGCGAGGGGCGAGTATCGAGGAAAAGCGAAGAAGAAAGAGAACAGAGCATGTGAAAGAAAGCGCTACTGCCCATGTGTGATACTTAAAGAAACCTTTTTTAGAAATTAATGGATCATTTTATTTAATCCGTGTGGGTTATTGATGGACATATTGATGAAATAAAAAGGTGTGAGTGAACGTATTATTTCTCATATATCTATTGTTCATTATTCTTAGTGAGTGAAAGGTCACAAAAGCATGCTTTATTTTGACGTTTTATTTTTACGCTGAATGGGATGATTAATTTTCGTCAGAAGGAAAATGTGCGCCAGTGCACATTCTGATGGATCGATTATTTAGCAGAAAAGTGCAGTTAATGAAGGTGGGTTGTTAAATATACGGCCAGAGTACGCCCTTCTGGTTTTTATTGCTTATGTCTATAAATTATTGTTTTTATTGCTGTTGCTATGTTTTATTACTCAGTCTGTCACCTTCTGAGTAAGTGATTGAATCGTTAAGATTTATGTCTGATATGCAGCAAAAATGGAGTTAATGCATTTTCATCATACAAAAAATGCAAAGGATTCATTTTACTCATGCGCTCAAACCATTAGTATTTTTAGGGTTATTTATTTAAGCGTATTTTTTATCTTGATAGATATTTTTAAACGTACGCAAGGATAACCCTATTTTCATTGTTCTATATCGCAAGGATGTATTTCACATCCTATGGCGTTGTCACGCGTAATCGACGGAATGTGTATTTGATCTTATAGCAAAGGCATGGGTGTTTATTGCCAATGATTTTTCTATGAGAATTAATCTGTAAGAAGGAAAGTTTGATGGCTCAGTTAGTCGATGAAATCGTATTTCAATCAGGGGTCACGTTAAAGAACCGCATCGTGATGGCACCCATGACGATTCAATCTGCGTTTTTTGACGGTGGTGTGACGCAAGAAATGGTCAACTACTACGCGGCGCGTTCCGGTGATGCCGGTGCCATTATCGTAGAAAGTGCGTTTGTAGAAAATTACGGTCGTGCTTTCCCTGGCGCATTAGGTATTGATACCGACAGCAAAGTGGCCGGCTTGAAGCAACTGGCTGGGGCGATCAAAGCCAACGGCTCAAAAGCTATTTTGCAAATTTACCACGCGGGCCGTATGGCGAACCCGGAATTTAACGGTGGTCATCAACCGATTTCAGCCAGCCCCGTTGCGGCATTGCGTGATAACGCTGAAACCCCACTGGAAATGACCAAAGATCAGATCGAGGCGATGATCGACCACTTCGGTCAGGCCGTGCGCCGTGCCATTGAGGCCGGTTTTGATGGCGTTGAAATTCACGGTGCCAACACTTATCTGATCCAGCAATTTTTCTCTCCACACTCTAACCGTCGTCATGATAAATGGGGCGGAAACATTGAACGCCGCACTCGTTTCCCATTGGCGATTCTTGCCAAAACCAAAGATGTTGCTCGCGAGCACGGTAAGACTGATTTTATCATCGGCTACCGTTTCTCTCCGGAAGAAATTGAACAGCCAGGTATTCGCTTTGATGAGACCATGTACCTGCTGGATAAATTGGCCGCGCACGGTCTGGATTACTTCCATTTCTCGATGGGCAGCTGGGCGCGTAACTCGATTGTCACGCCAGAAGATGCCGAGTTGTTGATCAAAAAATACCGCACACTGCAATCTGAAAATGTAGCCAAAGTCCCGGTGATCGGGGTGGGTGGCATTGCCCAACGTGCCGACGCCGAAAACGCGCTGGCACAGGGTTACGACATGGTGAGTGTCGGTAAAGGGTACTTGGTTGAACCAACGTGGGCGACCAAAGCACTGAGCGATGAAACCTGCGCAGAGTTTGCCGATATCGCTCAGCAACATGCCTTGCACATCCCAACGCCATTGTGGGAAATCATGGATTACATGATTGTCGACAGTGCGGCGGAAGCCTTGAAGCACCAGCGCATTAAAGAACTGCAAAACGTGCCAATCAAGTTCAATGCTGGCGAGTACACGGCTTATGGTCGTGGTCACAATGGGGATTTACCGGTGACGGTGACGTTCTCTGACGATCAAATTCTGGAGATCTTTGTCGATTCGTCGAAAGAGTCTGACGGCATTGCCAACCCTGCGTTTGAGCGTATTCCACAGCAGATCCTTGAAGGGCAAACCCTGAACATTGACGTGATCTCGGGCGCGACCGTGAGCAGCCAAGCGGTGATTGACGGCGTGTCGAACGCGGTCGATCTCGCGGGCGGTAACGCTGAAGCCTTGCGCTGCAAAGCCAAAGAAGCGGTGGAATGGTCATCGAAAACCATTGAGGAGACCGTAGACATTGTTGTAGTGGGCGGCGGCGGTGCCGGTTTGAGTGCGGCACTGACTGCGCTGGACAACGGCAAGTCAGTTATCCTGCTTGAAAAATTCCCTGCCATTGGCGGTAATACCGTGCGTACTGGCGGCTGGGTGAACGCGGCGGAGCCGGAATGGCAAAACGATTTCCCTGCACTGGCGGGCGAAAAAGAAACCCTGATGCAATTGGCGAAAACGCCGGTATCTGAGTTTGTGGGTGAATACCTCAATGATTTCAACGTACTAAAATCTCAGCTAGACAATTACTTCACCGATATGGCGGCAGGTAAACAGTACCTGTTTGATTCTGTCGAGCTGCACCGCATTCAAACCTACTTGGGCGGTAAGCGTACCGATCTGAATGGTGAGTCGATTTACGGTCAGTATGACTTGGTGGAAACACTGACATCCCGTGCGATGGAGTCAGTCGATTGGTTGAGCGAAAAAGGCATCGACTTTGACCGCAGCGTGGTGGAAATTCCGGTCGGTGCCCTGTGGCGTCGTGCCCACAAACCAAAACGTCCGAAAGGCGTGGAGTTTGTCGACAAACTGCAACAGCGCATTAAAGAGCAAAATGGCCGTATCATTACCGATACCCGTGCGACCGATCTGATCGTGGAAGACGGCAAAGTGGTCGGCATCAACGCGGTACAAGCGAACGGCACCAAGCTGGTGTTGCGCGTGAATCACGGTGTGGTTATGGCCTCTGGCGGCTTCGGTGCCAATACGCAGATGATCAAAAAGTACAACACGTACTGGAAAGAAATCGCGGACGACATCAAAACCACGAACTCGCCAGCCTTGGTGGGTGACGGTATTGAAATCGGTGAAAAAGCCGGTGCGGAACTGGTGGGGATGGGCTTTGTGCAGTTAATGCCAGTGGGCGATCCGAAATCGGGTGCATTGCTGACCGGCTTGATTGTGCCGCCAGAGAACTTTGTTTTCGTGAACCAGCAAGGCAAACGCTTTGTGGATGAATGCGGTAGCCGCGATGTGTTGTCTGATGCGTTCTTTGATAACGGCGGCCTGATCTACATGATTGCCGATGAGAAGATCCGTCAAACAGCGGCGAATACTTCCGATGAAACCATCGAGCGAGAAATCAAAGAAGGTATCATCATTCAGGCAGACACGCTGGAAGCACTGGCAGAGAAAATCGGCGTGCCGGCAGACGTACTGATGGACACCATCGAGCAGTACAACGGTTATGTTGACCAAGGCCACGATCCGGAATTCCGTAAGAGCGCATTTGGTTTGAAAGTGGATCAAGCACCGTTCTACGCGACACCGCGTCAGCCTTCGGTTCACCACACCATGGGCGGCTTGAAGATTGATACCCAAGCGCGCGTGATCGGCAAAGATGGCAACATCATTCAAGGTCTGTACGCTGCGGGTGAAGTGACGGGCGGTATCCACGCCGGTAACCGCCTGGGCGGTAATGCCTTGATTGATATCTTCACTTACGGCCGTATTGCCGGTAACAGTGCCGCTGAGCGTCATTAATGTCGGTGATAGCTCCTGTCATGAACAAGGGGCATGAACTAACGTTCTGAATAGGAAAAGGTGAGAGAGGGGAGCCATGCTTCCCTCTTTTTTCGTATTGAAAACCGGACAATCAACAGCATGAACATGACCAACTATCGCGCGCGGTTTGATATGATGGGCACTTTCATTGATCTGGTGGTGTATCACCCGGATGGTGAGCAGCTGATCAAACAGGCTTATCAGCAATTGGCTCAGTATACACAGCGCTTTACCGTCAATCAGCCGGACTCTGAATTGATGCGGGTGAATCAGCAAGCGGGGATCGCCCCGGTAAAGGTGCAACCGGATCTGTTTAACCTGATCTACCTTGCCCAACAGCACAGTGCCGATCAGCGCAATCCGTTCAATATCGCCATTGGCCCGTTGGTGAAAGCGTGGCGCATTGGCTTTAAAGATGCTCACGTGCCAAGTGTCGCGACGATCACGGAAAAGCTCACACTGGTTGATCCGCAAAACATCATTCTTGATGCGCAGCATCACACGGTCTATCTCGCACAAGCGGGGATGGAGATTGATTTGGGCGCGATTGCCAAAGGCTATTTTGCGGATCAAGTGAAACAGCGTCTGGTCGCAGCCGGTGTCGAAAACGGCTTCATCAGTTTAGGCGGCAACGTATTGACCATTGGCCATTCTCCGAAGAACGACAATCAGGCATGGAATGTTGGCATTCAGGATCCTTTCGGGACGCGTGGTGAAATCCTGCGCGTGGTGCCATTAACAGGCATGTCGATGGTGACTTCTGGTATTAATGAGCGGTTCTTTCACGCTAACGGACAGCGCTATCATCACCTGCTGGATGCGCAAACCGGCATGCCGATTGAAACAGACATGGCGAGTTTGACGATCATCTCTCAGCACTCCGTGGACGGGGAAATTTGGAGTACGGCAGGCTTCTTACCTTCCATCACACAAGCGATTGAGTACATCAATCAGCAACCGGGCATCGAGGCGGTGGCCGTGTCGAAACAAAAAGAAGTGCATGTTACCCACGGGCTGGTGGATCACGGCGGGGCAATTGTCTTGGTCTGATGTAGGTGTGATGTAGATGTGATGCTCGCTTATTTCACAAATAAAAAACGGCCTCACCGAAAGGCGAGGCCGTGAAATGAGCCAACTGAAAGGACTGATTTGTCTATTGCGGATAAATTACCGCGTATGGCTTATCGCCTATGACTTACTGCGCGTTGGCCGTAGCCAGCGCTTGGGTGCCTTTCTTCTTTTTGTATTGGTGAATGATACCCACAAGCATCACCAAGCCACACAGACCGTATACCTGCATGAAGGTTGGGTCGTCAGACACAAAGCCTACATTACTGAACATCACGTAAGCGCCCAGCACCATGTACAGGATCACAGCAGAGGCTTCAAAGCGGAATTCCCACGGTGTCACGTCCATGCTTTCATTCACCGGCATCACGTAGTCAGACTCGCGTGGCGCAAAGTGACCAATGATGAACATCAGCGTGGTACATACCACAAACAGAATCGCCAGTTGGTGCAGGAAGTGAATAGGGGTGTCGAAAATCAACTGCATTGACGCATAAGAGCTCACGAACACCACCAGAGCAACTTTGGCTGCAATAGCCGGTACACGCTTAGAAATGTAACCCACAAACACGATAGTGAAGATTGGCACACTGAAGAAGCCCGCAACCATCTGTAGGTATTGGAACAAGCCTTCTGGGGCGTACATGATGAATGGGGCAATACAAATCGCAATAATCGCAATCACCACACCAAATACCTGACCTTTCGCGACCAATGCTTGGTCACTCAGGCCTTCTTTGGCGAAAATTGGTTTGTAGACGTTCAGGGCAAACAGCGTGGTAGAGCTGTTCAGTACGCCGTTAAACGTAGACAGAATCGCACCAAACATAACCGCTACGAAGAAGCCCACCAACGGCTTAGGCAGTACTTCATTCACCAAACGGGTGTACATCACATCTGGGTTACCGGCATTGGCACCGAACATGTGGAAGGCAATGATGCCCGGAATGATCAGGAACAGTGGTGAAATTACTTTAATCGCGCCTGCCCAAATTACGCCTTTCTGGCCTTCTTTCAGGTTCTTCGCGCCCAGTGCACGCTGGATGATCGATTGATCTGTGCCCCAGTAGTACAGGTTCACCAGTAGCAGACCAGTAAACAGGGTCGAGAACGGTAGGGGATCGCTGTCAGTACCGACTGATTGCAGTTTCTCTGGCGCAGCGTATAGCAGGGTATCCAGACCCGCCATGAAGCTGCCGTTACCCAGTGCAAACAGGCCAAATACCGGGATCATCATCCCGCCGATGATCAAGCCTACACCGTTAATGGTATCGGCAATCACCACCGCTTTCAGGCCACCGTAAATGGCGTAGAAGAAGCCCAGCAGACCAATGGTGGCGCTGATCAGGGCGATAGCTTGGAATTCCGTGATGCCCAGAATGCCTTGAATATCAAAGATACCAGTTAGTACGACCGCGCCCGCATAAAGGGTGGTTGGCAAAATGTTGATGATGTACTGGCACAGGAACAACAGGGTCACGAACTTCTTCACGCCCAAATCGTAGCGGCTTTCCAGAAAGTCCGGCACGGTGGTGATCCCTTGTTTGAGATAGCGAGGCACCAGAAACAGGGCGATCATCACCAGCGTGACACCACTGGCTACTTCCCAGCCCATCACCGACATGTTGTGGGTGTAAGACTGTGCTGACATGCCAACAAAGCTGGTGGCACTGAGGTTGGTTAAGATCAGGGACGAAGCAATCATCGGGCCAGTCAGCGAGCGACCGCCTAAGAAGAAACCATCGTGTGAATCGTTATTCGAATTTTTGACTTTGTTGTAGGTAAACCAGATGACAAATCCGGTGAACAGCAAGAATGTAATTATTGTCATTTCCATCTTTCGTTCCTTGTAGTCGGTGGCACCGAGCGGTACCACCGGGTTATGGATCACTTACTATGGCGCTGTTTTTGTTTCTTTTTCTTGTGTCGTTTACCTCGCCGCTGGGTGTAACACGGCGAGGAAAAATGGTGCAGTTATTGCTTTTTCAGGAGCAGGATCAGGGCGCTTTCCGGGTCGAGGATCGGCAGGGTCAGGCCGATTTCGCGCAGGTTGTCGCCAGTCAGTACAATGGTTTTATCCAACCATGCCGGGCGTTGTTTCATCAGCTGGAACGATGTTTGTGGCATTTCCAGAATGCGTACGGCGTAGGTCGCATCGGGTTCCACGCAGCTGATGCGAACGGGTGCAGGCAAAGCGTGTGATGGCATGGCTAACTGACACACGGTGATCAGCATTTCATCGTGATTTTCCACCCCATAGATGAACTGGCGTTCGTCAGCGGCATCCAGACGGAAGCTGCGACCGCTGTGGATCAAGTCACGGTGCGCTTTGTGCAGGGTGATGTACTTGGCAAACGCTTGTTTTTCTTCATCCGACTCTTTCACCGGATCCAGTTCTACCCCCATGTGACCTTGTAGGGCGGTTACACCACGCATGTTGATGTGGTGCTTACGGTTGGTGGAATGGCACTCTGCCGGACCAATGTGCGCGCCCATCACTTCCGGCGGGAAGAAGTAGCTCATGCCGCGCTGAATGGTCTGACGCTCAAGGGCATCATTACAGTCAGACGCCCAGAAGCGGTGGGTACGCTTGAGAATTTCAAAGTCGATGCGACCACCACCGGAAGAGCACGACTCGATTTCCACGTCAGGGTGTTTGGCGCGCAGGGTATCCAACAGACGGTAAAGCGCCTTGGTTTGACCGTGCACGGCGGCTTTGTCTTGGTGGGCAGGCTGCACGAGTTCGCGGTTCATGTCCCACTTCAGGTAGCCGATGTCGTAGCGGCTCAGCAGATCATCCAAGCGCTCAAACAGGTAGTTGAAGCAGTCTTCATGTTGCAGGTTCAACACGTACTGCCAGCGACCAGAAGGCTGCTGATAGCCATCCACACCCAGAACCCAATCCGGATGCTGGCGGAACAGACGAGAATCTTGGCTGACCATTTCAGGTTCTACCCACAGACCAAATTCCATGCCTTGTGCGTTCACGTGGGCAATTACAGGTTCGAGGCCGTTCGGGTATTTGTTTTCATCCAAGTACCAGTCACCCAGTGCGGTACGTTCGCCATCGCGGCCGATAAACCAACCGTCATCGATAATGAAGCGTTCTACACCCATCTTGGCGGCTTCTGTCGCCATTTGCATGATGTACTCAGGGTTATGCTCAAAGTAGATCCCTTCCCAGGTATTCAAATGCACCGGACGTACTTTGTTGTTCGGGAACGTGACAATCTGCTGGCGGACAAACTGGTGGAAGCGAGTTGAAATACCGTTCAAGCCTTCTGCGCTGAAGGTGCTGTACAGCACAGGTGTGGTGTAGGTGGCGTTTGGCTCAAGCAGCATTTCGCCGGACAGCAACAATTCGCTGGCCTGAATGAAACGGCGACCGTCACTGCGCACATCAGCACGCAAGCGGTGGTTACCACTCCAACCTAAATGGAAACCCCATACCTGACCGCTTTGCTCGCTAAAGCCTTTCGCGCCGGCAAACAAGCCCGGGAAGTTTTCGTGAGAGGTACGGCCACGACGGTTTTCCTGCACGAAGCCACCGTGTTCAAAGCCCAAACGCTGGGTTTGAAACTCCTGACACCAGCGGCCGTGGAACGTCATTAACTCTTTTGCGTGGTAAGGCAGTGGAATGGTGCACGCCAGTTTGTCTAACTGGTAAGGCGTGTCGCCGATGTTTTCGATATGCAATTGCTGTTGCAGTACGTCGCTGTCGTGATCCAAGGTGAAGGTGACCGTCAGTGCCAATTGGGCGATGCGGTCGGCCAACTCAAAGGTCACGCTGTTGTCGGTGACGGTGTGCTTTTCTAGCTGGAAGACCGGCGCAAAATCTTTGCCATTACGGTGACCCTCTAACCCAGGGGCGTTGAAGTGACCCGCGCCCAATTCAGGACAAATGCTCAGTGGGACATCCACATCCAAACGCGCCTGACTGATAGGACGTTCGGTTGCCAGCAGTAAGTCTTCGTCGATATGGGTGATCTTATTGCCCCAGTGGATGATCTCTGGGATCCGACCCAACTTGAACACAACGCTCAGGTTTTTGCTGTGTAGGTGCAGTAATGAAGTAGCCATGATGATCCTAAATTGTTTTCGATAACATTTGATCATTACGGTATCGGAAATATTCGTGTATCAAATAGCGAAATCTGTACTAAATGTGATCTAATACAGCGTTTTGATGGGTTTTTGTGCGTGTGATCACCAAATGTTTTCAAAAACATTTATGTCAACCGAAAACAATTCCCATGTCGTGTTACACTGCGCGACAAGAATGTTATGAGTGCATGGTGGAGTGTGCATGACCGTTACGTTTAAAGACGTTGCTGATTTGGCGGGGGTATCGACACAAACCGTGTCGCGTGTGACCAATGGGTCGGACAATGTGTCTGAAAAGACAAAAATCAGAGTGATGGCAGCCATTGAGCAGTTGGGGTATGTACCCAACAAGGCGGCGCAGTCGTTGAAAGCCAATCAAAACCTGATTGGGGTGGTGTCGTTGAATATGTCATTCCACGGCGCGGGGATGATCAACAACGGTATCCGTTTACGCGCCCATGAATTGGGCTATGCCACGGCCATTGCAGCGGTTGATAATGTGTGCGAGCAGGAAATTGAATCTGCCGTCAGGGAATTGATTGGTCAGAAAGTGTCGTCAGTTGTATTGAACATACCGGTATCTGCCGCGTTTGCCGAGCTACTGACACAAAAATACAGCCAGTATGATTTGTTGTTTATTGACGTGCCTAAACAAGCCAACGTACACCGTGTGTGCAGTGCGAACCGTGCAGGAGCAACGTTAGGGGCGGAGCATTTATTGGCACAAGGCCGCCAGCGTTTTCTGCTGATCACCGGCCCGGCTGAGTCCTATGCCTCCAGTGCACGTTGCGAAACCTGGCAAGCGGTACTGACGGCGGCGAATGCGACCATTGTGGGCATTCAGCAAGGGAATTGGTTGGCGGCAGGCGGCTATCAAGCCATGTGTGCAGCATTGGCGCAAACCCGCTTTTTTGATGCGGTGCTGGTGGCGAACGATCAGATGGCGTTGGGCGTTTTACGCGCGTTACACGAACACGGCATTGATGTGCCCAATACGGTGGCCGTGGTCGGGTTTGATGGCACTGAAGACAGTGAATTTTTCTTGCCGCCATTGACGACGGTGAAACAAAACTTCACTGAACATGGCCGTATCGCGGTCGATCAGGTATTGCACTTGGTCGATGATGGTCAGCCGTTGGATGTGGAATTGGATGTGGCGTTGATCACCCGCGTGAGTTCGATGAACAGCGCTGCACCTTCTGTGAATGTCGCTAATAGCGATAACGTGGTCCAAGCCAAGCAATTGCTCGAACAAGCCATGCGGTTGTTGTAGCACAAGCATCACGGTGACATCATAAGGCGAGAGTCATCAAAGAAAGGCCAATGTTTATGCAAACATTGGCCTCTTTGTTGTTACGTAAATTGTTACGTAAATTGTTACGTAGATTGTGACTCTGTTGTGGATTACATCGCGTTAGACGACAGGGCGTCTACGGTATCTTCGTGTTTATCTAATCGACCACTGAAGCGGGTTAAACCTAACGCAATCAGCACAATAACCGCACCAGCCCAAGGCGTATTCATCAACCCAGCTTTGGCGACAATCATACCGCCTCCCCAAGATCCCAGTGCGATACCGACGTTAAAGGCGGCAATGTTCAAGCCGGAAGCGACATCGACAGCATCTGGTGTATATTTTTCTGCCAGTTTCACCACATAGACCTGCAGCCCCGGAACGTTGCCGAATGCAAAGGCGCCCCATACCAGAATGGTGGCTACCGCTGC
The DNA here is from genome assembly GCF_059941365.1 of Photobacterium sp. 270122K. Taxonomy (NCBI): domain Bacteria; kingdom Pseudomonadati; phylum Pseudomonadota; class Gammaproteobacteria; order Vibrionales; family Vibrionaceae; genus Photobacterium; species Photobacterium sp. 270122K. The sequence goes on along the minus strand of NZ_JBPOEN010000001.1, from coordinate 676,099 downwards.
GACAGGGTGAACGGCTGTCACGTTAAACACCAGCAACACCGCTGCGAGACCGGAAAAGATAATGGTGAGTGCTTTAATCGGCCCCATTTTATCGGCCATTTTACCGCCCCAGATATTACCGACGGTCACTGACGCACCATACACCAACATGATCAGGCTGATGGCATTAGCATTGAAGCCGGCCACTTGTTCTAAGATGGGGGCTAAAAAGGTAAACGCGGTAAAGGTGCCGCCGTAACCCAGTGCAGTAATGGCATAAACCAGCAATAAACGGGGTTGTGTTAATACTTTTAGCTGGGCAGAGAGTTTTGCTGCAGGTGGCTGTTTGAGGTTACTGGGCACCAAAAATGCGCTGCCAATTAAGGCTATTAAACCCAGAATCGCAACGGTTAAGAAGGTGGCTTCCCAACCAAAAGATTGACCGATGTAGGTTCCTAGCGGCACGCCAGTCACCAGTGCAACGGTTAAGCCGGTAAACATGATCGCAATCGCGCTGGCGGCTTTTTCTTTGGACACCAAGCCTGTGGCAATGGTGGAGCCAATGGAGAAAAACACACCGTGTGCAAGGCCCGTTAAAATGCGGGCCACAATCAAGGTGTTGTACCCCGGCGCTTGCCACGCTAATACGTTGCCGATGACAAATAATGACATCACGGCAAGCAAGACATGTTTGCGGTTCCATTGACCGGTCAGCGCCGTTAAAACGGGGGCGCCAATGGCAACGCCAAGCGCATAAAGGCTCACTAACAAGCCTGCGGAAGGTAAAGATACGTGTAAATCGGCCGCCATTGTGGGGATTAATCCCACGATGACAAACTCTGTGGTTCCGATAGCAAAGGCGCTGAGCGTCAATGCAAGAAGGGCGACAGGCATACGATGACTCACTGTTGTCAGGTTATTAGGTTTGCATCACGGTCGCGTTGAGTGCGCCATACCGTCTGCGTTTCGTTGGGAGGCATTATGCGCAGTTCGTTTATTGTGAAAAACGGGCTATTTAACAAATGATATTTGTTATAAATGCAATAATTGACAGTGGCGGTATCATTAGCCCATTTGAATGACGTTGTGTGAGGAATATGACATGTTGACACGGTCGGATGATTTAGAAATGTTACTGGCGGTGGTGGATAGCGGTGGGTTTTCTGCGGCGGCAGAGTTGTTAGATGTGCAAGTAGCTCGTGTCTCTCGTGCGGTAAGCAAAGTCGAAAAGCAGCTAGGTGTCTCGATATTAAATCGCACCACGCGCCGAATAGAATTGACGGATGAAGGGCGTCAGTTTATTGAATCGGTGCGAGAAGGCTTGCAGCACATTCAACGGGCTGAAGAAGACATCATCGCTCGGGGAGAATTACCGAAGGGACGGCTACGGGTGGATGCGGCGAGTCCATTTGTGTTTCATCAGCTCATTCCGTTAGTGAAAGCGTTTAAGCAGGCATACCCTGACATTGAATTGGAACTGACGTCGAATGAAGGGTTTGTGGATTTGCTGGAAAAGAAGACCGATTTGGCGATCCGCATTGGTCAATTGAGTGATTCTACGTTGCATGCAAGGCCTCTCGGGAGCAGCCTGTTGTATATCGTCGCCTCGCCGAATTACCTGACAAAACGGGGTGTCCCGGAAAAAGTGACAGACTTAACGCAGCATGAAACTATCGGTTTTTCAGGCCCTAAAGTGCTTAATCACTGGCCATTGAAAGGGTTTCAAGCGCTACAACCTGTGCTGACATCCAGTAACGGAGAGACAGTCAGGCAGTTAGCGTTAGCGGGGAATGGCATTGCGTGTCTCTCCGGTTTCATGGTGAAAAAAGATATCGAAGAAGGGCGGCTAATCCCGTTGTTTGAGCATGACAAACTGACGAACACGGGCCGAGAGCAAGTCAATGCGGTGTATTACAAATCCTCCAATGTGGCGAAACGCATTTCCGCGTTTATTGATTTTATTCAACCGCAATTAACGTTGTAGCCAGTAAATGCCAGTGCTTTTATGCCGTTTGAAAAGAAAGCGTCTCAAGAACAGGTAGAGCTGTAATGGGTACAGCCACGCTCACTTCCTATGATTTTTCTTATCAAGAGGAAGACTGAAAATCGCTAATGAGCGTCGGTTTTTCGGAAAAGAAGATCTTGCTGAACAGTGATTTGTATTGCCATCCGCGATGTAACAGGCGATGGGCTAGGTGCTTATTTTCAATGATCGCCACTTCGAGGCCTTGGTAGTGGTGCGGATGGTTTTTGACATAATCAAGGAACTGAGTGAAAACCCCTTGTCCTCTTACCGAGGGATCAAAGTGGACAGACACAATGGAAAAACGCTGACTGCCAACCGGGCAACGCACAAAGCAGCTCCCTAGCGGGTGGTGGATGGTTTCTGAAAACTCAGGAAAGGGGCGCGTGTCGAGATTTTCTGATATCTGATCATATTGCGCACACAAGTAATGAAAAAGGTGTTTCGCTTCGTCATTCATCACGGCCTCGTTGGGGGGCTATCTGGGTTAATGGCGTTTGTTCTTTTTCCATTGTAACCACAGAACCGCCCAAAAATGGCGGTAGACTTTTAAGTGAAAATTTCCTCTTTTGTAGCCATGTTATCGGGTAGACAGAAGGCCCCTAACGTAATGGTTAGGGGCATGATATTAATGGTTGTGCTGCGTTACTTCAGTGGCGTGATGCCATCACGAGAAACATAGTAATTCGTGATGATTCGGCCATAAGGGTCAAAGGCATTGTGGAAAACGCGCACCACATCTTTACCTAAATGCTCGGATACCTGCGTTTGGCCTTTCTTAATAGTAATACGCTGACTCGCTGAATCATCAGCAAAGTACACATACAGATCCCCTTCCTCGACCAAATGAGAGTCACGCTGCCACTGATAGAAAAAGTCTTCTTGTGCACCATTAATTACCGACATCTTTGCCATGTATGGGGCGACGAGCGGTTTCGCTTCTGGTGGTTGCGTCAGGTAAAGGGTTTTATCGAGTTGATGATCAGTGTACACAAAGCTCACGGTATACGCTTGGTTGGGTTTGATAACATCCGTTTTAGGATCAATACGATATCCATCCAGCATGCCGCTCACTTGGTTTTGGCTATCGACAAGGTGACAGGTGTTATCCTTTGCATCACGAAACACCTTATCGAATTTGATTGCTTGCTGAGTGGGTGACGTGACGGAAACATGTTGAAGTCCGGTAAAGATATCACTCACCGGTGTCAGCCCATCAATAAAGCCATCCTCTCCCCATTGCCAATCGCCTTTTTCTGGCACTTTTGCACAATCTTTGGCAGCAAGAAAACCGGTGGTTTCGAAAATCCATTGAAACTCTTCTGCTTGGTACCAGTTGTAGTCGGCCTCGGCGGCATTGAGCTTATACAGCGCGTAGAACGACGTCGGGAATGGCTGATCGTCCCCTAAGAATTTAAGCTCACCATCGACATATTCAAACCATGCCTGATCACGCGAAACGCTTGATGTTTTACTGGCTTCAAACGCGGTGGTGTAGCCGACCAAGTAACGGTTTTTTTCAGGCTGACTGTCTAGAAGCACGACGTCTCGGTAGCGTTGTAACGTTGGATCATTTTCTGCTGGCAAAATAGTAAAGTAGGTTTCATGCAATGCTTGTGTAGGTGAACCAAACCAATGTGCATCGGGTGCAATAAGTGCATTGAATGCATCATGATCGTCGCGGAGCAAAATCATTGTTTCAAGTAATGCACTTGCTTTGTGGATCAAGGATAGTTCTTGTTTAAGCTGCTCTTGATCGCTGCCATGAGGTAGTAGCGATTTGTTTTGCCAATTTTCACCATATGGCAACTCTACACGATACAGGCTGTTAGGCAGATAGCGGATAATTGCTTTGTCATGTTTGTATTCAACATGCAGTGTCGAAAGTACGCTATCTAAATCCGTAGCATTAGCTGAATACTTGGCTGAAAACACATCGATATTTTCAGGTAAATTAGCCGCAATGAGTAGCGGTTCAATAACCGATTTCAGTTCTTGCTGGGCATTATCAAGCGCATGTTGAGTGAACTTCGCCTGATAGGCATCGAAGTTGTCAAAGACCTCATTCGCATCAACACCCGCAACACGACCAATGATTAGACGAGTAAGTGGCGATAAGTTAATGCGCGAGTCCGTATTATCTAAGAGCAGCGAGAATTCTTCAGTGGCTTTTATGCCGTGCACACCATTAATTTTTAGCAGAACAGGGTAGTGCAATGTGTCCGCATGGGTAACGGTGAATTCACCACTATTAGTTTCAAGTAATGCAGTCGCTGAGTGAGTGTTGTTCTTGCTATTGTCGGCGGTCGCTTGATGTAGCGAGATCTGTCCTTTGATAGCGCCACCTAATGAGGCGAGCCCTTGAATTGTGTCTTGAGGTACAGGTTTTACGTCTGGTTGAGTGGATGAACTGGAGTCACTGCCACACCCTATTAACGAGAAACTAGCAATAAGGATCGTGGAAATTAAAGATTTTTTCATTGTTATGTCTACTGCGCTCCCCGCGAGAGGGGGAGTCGAAAACGAGTGTTTGAATAGGCTTATTTGAAATCACGAGACTTGAAAAGATTGTGAAAATAGCTTTTTCATAAGAAGGTGAAATCTATTGAAATTAATTACATATGAAGCTGGTGGATTGTACATTAGGATTGTTTCCTGATGCAGGGTCGAAGTATTTCAAAGTGTTTCACTGTTAGCATTTGCTTAACAGACAGTCGAGAGTCGTGATGAGTTACTGGTCTCGGGGTTTAAAGTCGGTCATGGCATGATTGGTACCATGACGACCACTTTGTTGCTCACCAATGCGAGTGGGTTCTTAACGCTTATTATGCTCTTTGTGATTCGAGGAAATAGTCGGATCCAAGTGCTCACAGAACCGCCCAAAAATGGCGGTAGACTTTTAAGTGAAAATTTCCTCTTTTTTTCGGGCTAACATTGTTGGATTCGCCGCTTCTTTAAATCGAGAGATGCCTCCTAAAATCGATAGGCAGCCCCCATACTGACCTTCCAACTGAGATCATGTTGAACCAGCGGACTGTCATTGTCATGGTGTTCAAATTCCAGTTTGGCGATGCCTAAAAGCGAATCAGTAAAGTCATAGAGGTTAATGATGCCTGCTTGATAAACCCATGTATCGCCGGAAGAAAAAGCAGGTAAACCCGATGCCTCTGATTCGCTGGGAGAAATCGAGTAGAGGTAATCAGAGAGCTTGGCATCACGGTAATTGATCTGTACATAGGGAGAGAGGTACCAGCGATCGAAGGGTGTGTCATAAACCTGACCGAGATGAAGTTGAATCTCATACCCATTGTGCTGGTCAGTGACGTCATGTAAGTAGGTGAGGCGCGCGCCCAACGTGCCGATCGTGACGCCGAGTTCCCCATTACTGTCTCGATTATTGATGCCAGCAGGAATGTCATCAAAATCATCAGAGACTTCTGCAATACGCACATTCCCAGAAATACCCACCCAGGGCAGAAGCGTCAGATTGGCTAAACTGCCGTCGATAAATCCATATTCGCTGTGATGGAACAGGTAAGGTTCCAGACCAAGATGAGCCCCGTTATCGGAAAAAACAGATTGACCGGTGGAGAGGCCAGCACCCACAAAGGTGGTGTGTTTGAAGGTATCTTCAGCATGAACACCAAGGGTAGCAAAGCCCATCCCCAATCCGATCAAAACGTGTGAAGGCTGATTTTTCATTTTTATTCTCCTTTGTTACCCAAAGAAGAACGGGACGCGCCCGGATTTATTGCAAGGGATCGGTGACGGGCAGTGATATGACCAGTAGTAAGCTGAACGGCAATCAGGCTTTTTCCATGGTTTTACGGGAAATAGCCAATACCCATTTACGTGGGAGCAAAGGCACTACCCAGTTCAGTAAAAATTGTAATGGACGTTCATTAAAGGCCACCAATGTGCCTTTTTCCATCGCCTGATAGCCACAGGCCGCGACGGATTCCGCAGACTTTGCCAGCTTCCAGATATCCACCCCCTCTAAATTTCCCGCTTCCACAAAACCTGTTGCCACGGTACCCGGACATAACACAGTGACGGTAATGCCTTGGTCTTTCACCTCTTCGGCAATGGCTTGGCTGAAAGAGGTCACATACGCTTTGGTTGCGTAGTACACCGCTTGCAGCGGCCCCGGCAGAAAAGAGGCAGTGGATGAAACATTCAGGATGCGTCCGTGTTGGCGTTCCACCATCTCTTTGAGGTAAAGGTGGGTCAGGTTTGTTAATGTCACCATGTTCACTTGCATCATGGCTTGTTCATCACGCAGTGCGCGTTCGTAGAATTTCCCGTGCCCACCAAAGCCTGCATTGTTGATCAGCGTGTCGATATGAATGCCTAAATCCAATGTCGTCTTGTAGACGGTGTGGGCGGCATCAGGTTGAGATAAATCGGCGGTGATGACGGTTGCCTTAATCGGATATCGGCCTTCTAACTCTGCTTTCAAAGTATTGAGCTTGTCTTCAGAGCGGGCGACCAAAACGACATCGCCCCCTTTGCTGGCATGAATTTTTGCTAATTCCATACCAATACCGCTTGATGCACCCGTGATTAATGCGGTGCTGTTGAGAGTCGCTGCCATGATAACGGTCCTTGATTTTTTTGTTTTTCCGCGTCGGAATGCTGCGTTGTTTTGCTGACAGGGACAGTATATGCCTACTGATAGCGACATGAGAGACTCAATGATGACGGGTGATATGCAAATTGCGCCAAGGTGCACAGATTGGCTTTTTGAAGGGAATGCGAAGCACCACAAACTAATTGAAAGTCCATTCCTTTTTTCTCGGTGGTGACTTTAATACGCTTGTGATCAAACCAAGCAACATTCAGAAAGCACGAAGCAAATACCAAGGATAAGGCATGACACGAGGTCGCAAAAAATCCCGCCAAATGCAATCGAACCGTATAAAACAGCCATTTCCAGCCAAACACGAGCTGGAAACCGACAACCTCGAAGTACAAGGCAATGTGAAACAACGTCTGTTGATGAAAATGCCGATTAGTGGGTGGTTGGGGCGACTGACGCATGTCGTAAACCGTGTTATTTGGCGTGTATTCCCATGGGCATACGCCATTTTGAGTGTGTGCTTGTTCTTATTGGGTGGTGCGGCAGAGTGGTGGGGCTTGGCAATTCTGTTTTCTCCACTTCTTTTCGTGTTGCTTTGGTTTGGCGTCGGCGGTTTTCTGGTGATGTTGTTTGGCGCGATACGGGAAGATCGGGTTCTTTGTACCTTGATGTTTATACTCATCCCGCTTCCAATAGCCTTGATGTTTGCGATGTTACATACCGTCTATTCAGATGCGTACATGTTGGCAATGAAGGTGTTTTATGGCCTGTATTTCGTGAGTGTGTGCTATGTGGTGGTGGCTTCACCACCCACTATTGATGCGTGGTTGTCTTGCAATTTGCCGCGATGCAGTAAGTGGGTCGCTGGCTTGTTTATTTTTGCCTTGGTTGAGGCGACATTTCCTTACCCTAAAACAGAGATTAGGGAGGTCACGTTTAGCCCGTGTCAGTCCGAAAAATACAATTTCAGGGGAGAGGTGAAATACAGGCAGGTATGTGAGGCAACCTTTATGCATGACGGTAAACGCATGACAAGGGTGTTTTCGGATACGGATCCGGTGATCACGATCAGGCAGGGATTGTTGGATCACTTTACGAATGGGAAAGCGCCGTAAATTCGGCGCTTTCTTTTTTATGCGTTGATCTCGCTATCCGCGCTTATTGCCGCTGGCAAACCGAGGCGCGACGCACCAGTGTCGGCATAAACAGTTTTTGCTCGCCGCGCTCGACAGGCACATTGTTCGCCAGCATCAACGAGAGCTTCACTGCTTCACTGGCCATGACTTGGATCGGGTAGCGAATGGTGGTGAGGCGCGGGTAGATATAGCGCGCAATGTGGCTATCATCAAAACCGATCACCGACATTTCTTCCGGTATGCGAATGCCGTTTTCTTGCAGTAATGCCAAGCAACCGGCGGCCATGTCATCGTTGTAGGTGGCGACCGCGGTGATTGGGGTGTTCTTGGCAATCAGGTTCACCATGGCTTGTTCGCCGCCGCACTCATCCGGCTCCCCGTATTCAATGTAGTGATCTTTGGGTTCAATGCCGTTATCGCGCAGTGCATCAAGGTAACCGGCAAGGCGGTCGTGCGCATCTTCAATATCATGGCTTGAGCAGATATAGCCGATGTCGCGGTGGCCGTTTCGGATCAGATAATCAGTCGCCAGATACGCGCCGCGATGGTTGTCGAGGGCAATACAGCGATCAGCAATGGTTGGCACGGTGCGGTTGATGATCACCATGCCGGGGATTTCTTGCGCCAGCGTGGTGAGCTCGTCATCACTCAAACCTTTACTGTGTACCACCAGGGATTCACAACGGCTGTTGATCAGCAGGTTAATGGCATTACGTTCTTTGTTGGCATCGTGGTAACCGCTGCCAATCAGCAGTTGTTTTTCCTGCTCACTGGCGATGGTATCGATGGCTTTGACCATAGTGCCGAAGAAAGGGGCGGACACATCATTGACCAGCACACCAATGGTGTTGGAGGACTTGCTCACCAGCGCGCGGGCATTGGCATTCGGACGATAGCCCAGCTTTTTCATCGCGGCTTGTACGGCGGCAATGGCTGTCTGGCTGGTGTTCGGGGCATTGTTGATCACCCGGGAAGTCGTGGCGATGGAAACCCCTGCTTCTTTCGCAACGTCTTTAATGGTAGCCATAGAGCCCTCGTGGTTGATGTGTTTTTGGTAACAGCCTGCATCTAACAATAGTTAGCGTGATAACTCAAACGGAAAACGGGCGTTAAGTGTACGGTTTCAAGGTTTTAAGTGATTTTTGATGGTTTTTAATTCATTTGATAAAGGCGTGAAGCGCAAGCGATGAAAAAATCCCCAAGTCTTCGCGAAGGAAGCTTGGGGATGTTTATCGGTCAGTTAACGGTGTGCATTAGTGCATTAGTGCATTAGTGCATTAGTGCATTAGCGGGCTGCGGGTGCAAGGTGACGCGGTATTGATAGGCTTTATCCGTCAATTGGTATTCAGCATGCACGCTAGGGCTCCAAGAGTCATCGCCGCCTACACCCATGTGCTGGTGGTCAAGGCGCAGATACACCACGTCTTCCGCTGTCAGTTCATTGGTATGCTTGGCATCAGCCAGTTGCTGCTGGCTGTAGCGACTCACGTTAAACATGAACTGGCCTAAGGCTTCAAGGTTGCCCAGTTGCAGCCATTTCGTCCCACAACGTAGCCCACTGTCAGTCGGGAAAATGTATGGCGTATGCATGGCGCTCAGCGGTTGGGTGTAACGGCCAACGCGCGCTGCAGCCAGACGGTCAGGATAGTTCTCAAACGGGCCTAGACCTTGCCAGGTGATCAGGCAGTCTTCATGTTCCGGCTGCTGTGTATCTGATGGTGTATGCGCATTCGCTGCTAGCGGCAGCACCATTTCCATCCCGATGCGTGGCATTGGCGGCAGGTGATCCGCCAGTTTCACATCCACATCGATATCCATCTTACCGTCATTATGCAGGGTGTAGCTCCATGTGGTGATGGCTTGGATCTCGCCACCAAAATGGTAAGCAAACATGGCGGTGACCAATACAGCCTGACGTTGGGTTTGGCTGTCACACTGTACGCATTGACGTTCCCAGCGGCCTATACCGGCCATGTCCCAACGGCACACCCAAGCATTCGGGTCGACGTTATCCACTTCGCTCACTCCGATGTCATTATCCAGCGGCGCACGGAAGAAGTTATCTTCAGGGGCGCGGACACATTGTGCGTTGCCGTCCACCGTCCATTGCGTCAGCTGGCCTGTGGTGGTGTTCCACTGCCACTGGTGACGCGCATCGTCACTGGTGACGGTCAGGGTGTCGTTCTCAACCAGCAATTGCGGTGCCGCTTGCGTGTTCAGTGTCGGTAACACCAAGCCAGAGTGGTTACGCAGCGCAAACTGTTCGCTGGCACAGCAGTGTTCGGCGTCTGCCCATGCAGTTGCCGAGATCAGGCGAATGTCAGTGTTCAGGTGGTACTGCGCATCGACCTTCGGTGTGAAGTCCAAAGTGAGTGTCAGGGTTTGCGCACTCTCAGCGGCAATATCCAGCGGGTACTGACCGGTTTGGATCACCACGCCATTTTCCAATAGCGACCAATGCAGCATTTCGTTATCGGTCGCGCGGAATAGGTACTCGTTATGCACGGTTAACTGGCAGGTAGCCTGTGATGGCGATACCTGAATGTGCTCAGCGAGTGCAACCGTGATCATACGTTGGCAGAACTTGGCTTCTTCCAGTGTCGGGTGCGGGGTGCGATCCGGGAAGACCAAGCCGTTAATACAGAACTGACGGTCATTGATTTCATCGCCGAAGTCGCCACCGTAGGCCCAGAAATGCGTGCCGTTGGCATCCTTCTGGCTCAAGCCTTGGTCAACCCAGTCCCAAATAAAGCCGCCTTGCAGGCGTGGGAACTCACGGAACGCGTTCCAGTACTGATCAAAGCTGCCCAGACTGTTACCCATGGCGTGGGCGTATTCACACAAAATCAGCGGACGGTGCTCGTTAGGAAGTGAAATCCATTTTTTGATCGGCCATTTTGGTACGGCTTCATCGTCAATGGTGCTGTTCACGCGCGCGTACATCGGCGCAATGATGTCGGTGGCCGTGCTGTTGGCACCGCCGCCTTCGTACTGAACCGGACGGGATGGGTCGAATTGTTTTGACCATGCATACATCGCATTGTGGTTGCTGCCGTGGCCGGATTCATTACCCAGTGACCAAATGATGATCGACGGGTGGTTCTTATCACGCAGCACCATTTGGGTATAGCGGCTCATGTAAGCGTGCGCCCACTGCGGATCCGCCGACAGACGATTCATTGGCTGCATGCCGTGGGTTTCAATATTGGCCTCATCACACACATACAAGCCGTATTGATCACACAATTCATACCAACGTGGGTGGTTCGGGTAGTGGGCAGTACGCACCGCATTGAAGTTGTACTGCTTCATCAGGCAGATATCGCGGATCATATCGGCATCTGTCATCACATGCCCTAATTCTGGGTGATGCTCGTGACGGTTCACGCCACGGATCAACAGCGGCTTGCCATTCAGTGTCAACTGACCGTCTTTGATTTCCACTTTACGGAAACCGACTGGGTAGGCTTCGCTTTCAATGTGGTTACCGTCAGCATCCAGCAGCGATACGACCAAGCGATACAGGTTCGGGGTTTCGGCGCTCCACTGTTTCGGCTCACGAATGTGTAGCGTCTGGAACACCACATCGTCATACGTGCCACGCTCGTCAATGCGGCGGTTGTGTGGACGGTCGATACGCGGCTCGCTGACCGCATTTTCTCCGTCAAACAACTGCACTTGTACATGGTACGAATCTGGCGCGTTCAAGTGCGTCACAATCGACAGGGAGCCGTCACGGTAACAGGCGTCTAAATCTGGCGTGATGAACACATCTTCAATGCAGTGTTGCGGTTTGCTCAACAGGGTGACGTCGCGGAAAATACCGCTCATCCACCACATGTCCTGATCTTCCAAGTAACTGCCGTCACACCAGCGGATCACCATCACGGTCAAGCTGTTGGTGCCGACGTTCAGGTGTGGCGTCAGATCAAACTCTGCCGGTAAGCGGCTGTCTTGGCTGTAACCGATCCACTGGCCGTTACACCACAAGTGAAACGCTGAGTTCACGCCATCAAAAATGATGCGTTGGGTTTGCGTCAGATCGGCGTCGGTTAACGTGATTTCTGTGCGGTAACAGCCGGTTGGGTTGTCTGCCGGCACGAATGGCGGATTCACGTCAAACGGGTACTTCACGTTGGCGTAAATCGGCTTGTCATAACCTTGTAACTGCCAGTTAGCCGGTACCGTCATGCGATCCCACGTGCTGTCATCAAAGTGCGGGTCGATGAAGGTACCGTCGACCTGCTCTGGCGCATCAAACAATTTGAACGCCCATTGCCCGTTAAGAGAGCGGCGTTGGGCATGACGGCCATCGCGGGCGTGTTCAGGTTGGCGGTAACTCGCCAGTGGGCTGTGTGCTTTTAAACAGTGAATGTTCACTGATTGTGGGTTTTCCCAGTCGCGTCGCTGAATAATGCTTAGAAATGCCGTCATGGTTTCCTACTTCTGTTCTCTTTGTTGTGAGGGGCAGTGTGGGTGCACTCTTTTTGTTGGGTCTGGCGTTGATGGTGATTGTCACGTTCGCCCGCCGACCTTTTTCTGGAGTGTAAAATAAAACTGGAAACGTTTTCATGACGAAGTTGGCATTTTTACGGTTAACTCGCGTTTTGGGCGGTTTTAGGTGGGTTTTAGGTGTTAGGGGCGCATGCTCTGTGAGGGTGACCCCGTAAAATTGGGCGACGGATGCGCGGTTTTATGATGAATAGGTATGAATGCTGTGAGTGAAGCCGATTTTATGGGAGATTTTCAGGGCAATTGTGTATGTGCCCGTTGAGATGATGAGTAGAAAGCATCAAAAATTACGCATCGAGTGAAAACGTTTTCATTAATACGGTGTAGTTCACAGTAATTCTGTTGGATTCTTCTATGATACGCCCCATAACATGACCCCATGGCGTGGCGACTTCCCCTTCTATTAAGGCAGTGAAGCGCATGCAAGAGACAGCGTAAGGTAAAGTAAGATGACGGAAAAAGCCCTGATTGAGTTAGTCGGAACCCAAACCCAATTGATGATTGAAACGGGTGATTTTGCAGAAATTTTTTATTGGGGTCTGCCTGTTAGTGGTGATATGGCCCGCAGTCGTCTTGCTTTGCACCGTCCGGTACCGTATGGCCGTTTAGACAACGATGTGGCGATGACGTTAAGCCCAGAGTTAGGGCGTGGTGTGTTCAGCAGCCCGGGCTTAGAAGGGCATCGTGACGGACAAGATTGGGCGCCGGTGTTTGTGATCACGGCGATCACGTCACACGAAGAAGGCACCGTGATTGTCAGTGAAGATGCGCAAGCGGGCCTGCGTTTAACCACTGAGCTGTTTTTGGATGCGTTTGATGTGGTGAAAACTCGCCATACGCTGACTAACCTCAAAGCCGGTGCTTATCAGGTCAACCGCTTGGCGAACACCTTGCCGCTGCCTGCTCGTGCGAACGAGTTAATGACTTACTACGGGCGTTGGGTCAAAGAATTTCAAACCGAGCGTCAAGCGCTGCCACAAGGGGGTTACCAGCAGGAAAACCGCCGTGGCCGTACCTCTCATGAGCATTATCCGGCGTTAGTCGTCGGTACCGCACATTTCAATGAAATGCAGGGTGATGTGTGGGGTTTCCACTTTGCATGGAGCGGCAACCACCGTTTGCGCGTAGACGTTAAAGCGGACGGTCGCCGTTTGATGCAGGCAGAAGTGATTTACCTGCCGGGCGAAGTGAGTCTTCAGCAGGGTGAAAGCCTGACGACGCCGTGGTTGTACGCCAGTTACAGCCATCAGGGCCTCAATGGCATGAGCCACCAATTCCACTCACACGTGCGCCGTTCTATTTTGCCGCGAGAGTTTGCGCAGAAGCCGCGTCCTATCCATCTGAATACGTGGGAAGGGATCTATTTTGACCATGATCCTGACTACATCATGGCGATGGCGACCCAAGCTGCCGACATGGGGGTTGAGCGTTTCATCATTGATGATGGTTGGTTCAATGGCCGTAACGGCGATAAAGCAGGGCTGGGCGATTGGTTCTTGGATCGTGAAAAATACCCACAAGGTTTAGCGCCTGTGGTGGCACACGTGAATGCGCTGGGAATGGAGTTTGGCTTGTGGTTTGAGCCGGAGATGATCAATAAAGATTCTGATTTGTACCGAACCCATCCCGATTGGTTATTGGCCGTTGACGGTTATGAGCAGCCGACGGGGCGTAATCAGTATGTAATTGATTTACAAAATGATGCAGCGTTCAACTACCTGTTTGAGCGTCTGGATCATTTCCTGAGCCAGTACAACATTGCCTATATCAAGTGGGACATGAACCGCGAGGTGGTGCAGCCGGGACACCTCGGCCAAGCGGCCGCGCATCAGCAAACCCAACGCTATTATCAATTGGTCGATAAAGTGCGTGCCAAGCACCCGCAGGTCGAGATTGAATCGTGCGCGGCAGGCGGCGGTCGCATCGATTTTGAGGTGCTCAAACGTACCCATCGTTTCTGGGCGTCAGACAACAATGATGCACTGGAACGCCAGGCCATTCAGCGCGGCATGAGCTACTTCTTCCCGCCGGAAGTGATGGGCAGCCACATTGGTGCCAGCCATTGTCACAGCACCCGTCGCCAGCACAGCATTGCCTTCCGTGGTTTGACGGCATTGTGCGGCCACATGGGCATTGAGCTGGATCCGGTTAAAGAATCGGCCGAAGAAAAACAAGGGTTTGAGCATTACATCAAGCTGCACAAAATGCTGCGCCCGTTGCTGCACGGTGGCCGTACCTGGCGTGTGCCGACCGATGATCTTGCCCATCAAATTCATGCTGTGGTGGCGAACGATCAAAGCGAAGCGGTGGTGCTGGTGGCGCAATTGGCGATGCCGACCCATGCCTTGAGTGGGCATCTGCGCATTCCGGGGCTGGATCCGCAAGCGACCTACCGCATTACGGTGTTGGATAAGCCAAGTAATTACGATGATATCGTTAATTACCAGCCGCCGTGGACAGAATCGGGCTGTGAGCTGACCGGTGAATGGTGTGAATCTGTGGGCTTAACCATGCCGATTTTGGATGCGGAAACCGCCATGTTGATCAAGTGCGAAAAGGTTAATTGATAGACCCCTCATTATTTTCCCGCTTATCGTGATAAGCGGGCCCATTATTTCTCTTTCATCCTCAGTTTGTATTTTACGACCGCACCGGTGTTAAGCCGGTGCGTTTTTTTTATGCGTTTTTTATGTGGTGCTTATGTCTGGTTGCGGTGCCTTATTCGATAAGCAGCGGTGAGGGAATGTGCTATGAAATCGTTTTCAATGCATTTCGTGCTTAAAATAGCATCAAAATAAGAAAATACGCTTATTTCATGTAGTAACTGCATAAAAAAGATGCCCAAGATCTCACTTTACCGATCTGATTGTAAACGTTTCCATAAGGAGGTGGTGGATCACAGAATCTACGGGGAAGAGTGGGTACATTTGTCGTCGGACTGAAGGTGCAGTGACGGCAATGCGCGATCGTTAGGTGAACGCAGCAACACTGGACATAACCATTAAAAACACAAGGTCAGTGTTGCAAACCCGTGCGAGGGAAAAGCAGGAACGGACCGGAAGGATAGAATATGTCTGATCAAATTACGCTACAAACCAAGTTATCGTACGGGTTAGGTGCGCTGGGCAAAGACTTTGCCTGTGCGCCTATCTACATTTTCTTAATGTTCTATTTCACGGATGTGGCGGGTTTGTCAGCCGCGTTCGTTGGTACCATTTTCCTTGCCGCTCGTATTATTGATGCCATTACTGACCCGATGATGGGTGTGGTGGTGGACAACACCCGTTCAAAATTCGGTAAATTCCGCCCTTGGATTGTGATTGGTACGCTACTCAATGCCATCGTGCTGGTGGGCTTGTTCAGTACGCACATGTTTGAAGGCACGGCGCTGTACATTTACGCGGCGGCGGCGTACATCCTGTGGGGTTTAACCTACACCATTATGGATATCCCTTATTGGTCAATGATCCCTGCGCTATCGAGCTCACGTCAGGAGCGTGAAAAGTTGGTGGTATGGCCGCGTTTGTTTGCGAGCTTGGCATGGTTCATTACCGGTACCTACGGCCTGCACATTGTCGGCAAACTGGGTAACGGTGATCAAGGTGACGGCTTCTTCAATGTCGCGATGCTGATTGCGGTACTGTTTGTGATGAGTGCGTTCCTTATCGCCCGTAACGTGAAAGAAAAAGCCGCGCCTGCCAATGCCAAACCGGCAGAAAAATTCAGCTTTAAAGATGTATTGGTGATTATCGGTCAGAACGACCAGCTAAAAGCACTGATCGGTACTGTGCTGTCATTCCAGATTGCGAACCTGTTGGTCGGTGGCTTTGCGATTTACTACTTCTCTTACGCGTTGGGTAACGCCGATTTGTTCCCAGTGTATATGATGGTGGCGGGTATTGCGGAAGTGGCGGGTGTGTTCCTGTTCCCTCGTATCGCGGCGTTGCTGCCTCGTAAGTACCTGTGGTTGATGGCGAGTGGTTTCCCGGTGCTGTCTTGTGTGATCCTGCTGGTGATGGGTGTGATTGCACCGGGTAATGCACTATTGATTGGCGCAGCGGGTGCGGCCATTAAATTTGGTGTGGGCATTGCGAACGCACTGCAAACGGTCATGCTGGCAGATGTGGTGGACTACGGGGAATACAAAACCGGTCGTCGCAGCGAGAGTGTGATTTTCTCAGTACAAACCATGCTGGTGAAATTTGCGGGCGCAGCCGGTGGCTTCATCGTGGGTGTGGGCCTGTCTGTAGTGGGTTATGTGCCAAACGTAGAGCAATCTGACAGTACGATTATGGGTCTACAGTTCATGATGGTTGGCCTGCCAGCGATTTTGATGACAGTGAGTGGCTTGGTATACCGTCGTTACTATCACTTGCATGATGGCTTTGATAAAGCAGCCGCTGAGCGTAGCGAAAACACGCAAGGCACACCGGTTGACGCGTAATCTTTTAGAATATTGAAATAGGTAAAAAGCCGTGCGGTGTTCTCTGGCCGCCCGGCGTCAATATTTCATATCTAAACAGTCAGTATCTCAACACCTCAAAAATACAAATAACATTCTCTCAAGTCACTTGGAGTCAGATCATGCGGTCTGGCTCTTTTTTTCATCCCGCTTTTCCAATAAAAAATCCACCAAGGCGCGCACCCGCTTGGCCTTTTGGCTGTGCTGGTGGAAATAGACATGCACGCCTGACATGGTTGACCAGTAGTCAGGTAACACCGGGATCAGCTCACCCGACGCAAAATAAGGCTCAAACACTGGGGCCATCAATTGTCCTATCCCCAATCCATTCAATGTTCCGTCAACGACCAGATAAGTGTCGTTGACCACCAGAGCGCGTGGTATTTCCACCGTCATTGGTGTGCCATCTTGGATCACTTCAACCGGCGCCAGTTGGTTGGAGGTGATATAACGGTATTGCACCAAGCGATGGTGTTTCAGATCATCTGGAGTCTGCGGTAGGCCCCATTGCGCCACATAGGCTGGCGAGACGGCCAATGCTCTGTCCATCGGCGGTGTTAACGGATGCGCCACCATACCCGCCTCCACTTTCTCACCAAAACGGATCCCCATGTCAAACCCTTCCCGTAGGATATCGACCGTTGCGTCTGATAACGAAATTTCTAATTCAATCGCCGGATAGCGTTGGCAGAATTCCACATACACCGGTTTGATCAGCAGTTGGTAGACAAAATGTGGCATGGTGATACGCACTTTGCCTGATGGCTGGGTGCTGAGATCGCTGATGCTTTCCACCGCCAGATTCAGTGCTGACATGGACGTCAGGGTGCGTTCATGCAGCAATTGTCCTGCTTCAGTCAGCTCGATATGGCGGGTGGAACGGGTAAACAGCGGTAAACCGAGTTGCTTTTCAAGTGCTTTCAGTGCCTGACTGACCGAAGCGGGGGTGATTTCTAATTGGCGAGCGGCTTGCGCGAGGCTACCGGCTTGCACAATGGCGTGAAATATCGTTAATTGGTTATAGGTGGTGCCGTTCATGAGACGGTCTCCGTTAAAGCGGGGATGTGATAACGCCCAGTATCTGGGAGGCAGTATAGGTATATTGTTAAGCTCTGCCTAATAATGATTTAAGTGAACAGCAGCTAAACGTAACGAGTCGGGCAATGTATGCTAGCGCTATTAATAGAAACAGCATGTTAAGTATTAGCAAAGGAAACATTATGAATCATGTGCTAGAGAGTGTGAATGACGGTTCAGAAAGTCATATCCGTCAGTTTGTATCGCATTGGTTTGGTTCGTTTGACCGCTTGAGTGAAGAGAGTGGCTTTTTTACGCCGTTCTTAGCCGACGATGTGGTGATCAGCATGCCGGAAGGGACGTTTCATGGGCATGACGGTTTCCGTGATTGGTATGCCATCGCGCTGAGCCTATTTAAATCAGACTGCCAGCATCAGCTTGAGCGGGTGGAAGTACAGCCAGCAGTCACGGCACCTTCAGCGGGGCGCACTGCGTATGACGTGACCATGCGTATTCGCTTGCAAGCGCAGACCCATTCAACGTCTCCAATGGGTGGCGAGCCGGTGGATTTTTTACTGAATGAAACGTGGCGTGTGAGCGTGAATGAAGCGGGGGAGGTGTTGATCCATGAATATCTCGTCGTGCCATTTACTCAGGATACCGAGTAATAACACGGTGCCATCAGCCCATGTTGTGCAGACTGGGCTGATGGCTGTTGGTAAAAGGAAGAAGGGATTATCCCAATGCTTTTTCCATCGGTGGCTGTTTTTTTCTGAACGTCATTTCGATGATGCACAACAGCAAGCCGAGCCAGATCAAACCAAAGCTCATCACTTTCACTTGTAGCAGCACCTCGCCAAATACTAAGACTGCCAGTAAAAACTGGATGCTTGGTTCAATGTATTGAATGAAACCAATCATCACCAAGTTCGTGCGTTCCACGGCCATCGAGAAGAGCACCAAGGGAATTAACGTAACCGGCGCCGAGAGTAAATACAGCATGATTTTGCTGCTATCGCCGGATTGGAAGACGGATGTTTGCTGCCATAAATCCCCAAACAAAAAGCACAGCGCAATCGGCAGAATCGTGATGAGCTCGATCATCATGATGCTGAGCGCATCGAGATGGACAAACTTCTTCATTAAGCCGTAAAGCGCAAACGCCCCGCCCATGATCAGCGACAGCCATGGCAATTCCCCGTAGTAATAGACTTGGCAACCAATGCCCGCAATTGACAAGACCACGGCAATGGATTGATAAGTGGAGAGCTTATCTTTGAGGAACAGCACACCCAAAATAATGGAAAAAATCGGGTTAATGAAATACCCCAAGCTGGCGGCAAGCACCTGCTCGTGAGTGACCGCCCACGTGAAACTGTACAGCGACAGGAAGTTAAACATGCCTGCGAGAAAACACAGTAAGACGGTTTTTTTGTTGCGCATGGCGGCCCATATTTTCCCCATAGGTATGCGTAAGGCTTTCAGTAGAAAGTACACACAGGGGATCGAAAACAGGACACGAATAGAGAGAATTTCGAGCACATTCGCATTGGGAATGTATTGAAAATACAGCGGCAGTAAGCCCCACACTAAGAAGGCAACCACCGCCAGGCCATTACCGGATAACATCATATTACGTCCCTCAGCACACAGAGAGGCAGACCATGAAAAGCGTCTGCCTGATAGTAAAAGTCCCATCAATGAGATGTTGCGTTTGGGTTAGTCAGCGAGCTGATCGCGCACCAATTCCACCCAGAAATCGACGCCGATCATCAAGAGATCGTCGTTAAAGTCGTAATGCGGCAGGTGTAAAGGCACGCCGCCTTTTTCGCCCGTGGCGCCATTGCCGACCAGAATGTAGCTGCTTGGGATTTCACGCTGCATGAACGAGAAATCTTCCGAGATACAGAAGGGTTTGCACTTGTCGTTTACCTTGGCGTCGCCCACGACTTTCTTCGCCACACGCACGGCGATGTCTGATTTTTCACTGTCGTTGACGGTAGATAGCACGCAGTTTTCAAACGTAAAGCGGTAGTCCAGCCCAGCCGCTGCCGTGACCCCCGCGACTACGCGTTCCATCGCTTGTTTGATGTAGGCTTGAGTCTCATCAGAGAAACAACGGGTATCGCCAGACAACGTCACCACAGTCGGGATCACATTGGCACCGCCATTGGTTTTAATGTCGGTGACCGACAACACCGCAGGCTCATGGATGGCATCCAAGTTGCGGGTGATGATGCCTTGCAGGGTAGACACCACATTACAGGCGACCAGTACCGGATCACTGCCCAGATGTGGCATGGCGGCATGCCCCCCTGCTGCGTGGATCTCAATCGAAAAGTGGTTTTCACTGGCCATGACCGAGTTCGGGCTGATCAGGAAGCTGCCCACGTCCAGCCCCGGCAGGTTGTGCATGGCGTAAATGGCATCCATCTTCCAGCGGGTAAACAGGCCATCTTCAATCATGGCTTTGGCACCAGTGCCTTGCTCTTCTGCGGGCTGGAATACAAAGTACACCGTGCCGTCAAACGCGGTATCTTGTGACAGTTGGTATGCCGCACCCAGCAGCATGGCGACGTGCCCATCGTGACCACAGCCGTGCATCATGCCAGCATGTTGAGAGGCATAACCAAAGGTGTTTTGTTCTTGTACAGGAATCGCATCAAAGTCGGCACGCAAGGCAATTGAGCGATCGGACGTGCCACGTTTTAAGATGCCGACCATGCCGGTTTTACCGATATTACGGTGGACCTCAATGCCAAAGCTGTTCAATTTGTCGGCAATGAAATCCGAGGTGACGGTTTCTTCAAAGCCAATTTCTGGGGTGGTATGCAGGAATTGACGCCATTCGATCATATCTTTGGTGCTAATAGTTTGCGTATTCATAGTCATCACATTCACTTAGGCAAAAAAAGAGCAAGATCACGGGATGACCTTGCTCTGTTGATAGAAGAAGGAAAAATTAGTTCGCCATGTCAGTCGCGACAGCGGCATTTGCCGCTTGTTGCGCCGATGCGGCTTTGTTGCGGTTTGCGGTCGCTTTCACGAAGACCATCAATGCCGCCACAACGATAGCGATAGCCGCACACTTCCACAGCGTTACTGGCTCAGACAAGACGATGGCTGCCAGCACGAACGAGGCCAAAGGCATCAGGTTCAGTGCCATACCCGTACCGTCTACACCGACTTTGGTGATGCCGTAGATGTAGATCAAGTAGCTGATACCTGAGATGAACACACCCAGAATGAAGATGCTCAGGATACGTGATGGTGCAGTAAATGCGCCCAGTGCTGTGGTGAAATCCAGACCGTAGAACATCACGACGAAAGTGAAGCCCACTGCCGCAAAGATGAACTGGTGGTACATGGTAGAAATAGAACCGTATTTCTTCGCCAAATCTGCACGGGTGTAGGCCGTTGAAGCAAAGGCAAACGCACTCATGAAGGCAATCAAGTGACCGATGCTAAAGCCGTCAGAGTTCAACGCTGGATCGTAAACCAGCATGGTAACGCCGGCGAACGCCAAACAGGCTGCGCCCATTTGCATCAGGGTGAAACGCTCACCACGGGTCACAAAACCCACGGCCAGAATTTGAATCGGGATCAGGCCCATGATCACGCCGTTTTCAGACGCGGTGATGTAGTCCAGTGACAAGAAAGCAAAGTAACTGAACAACGCTTGCCCGATAAAACCACACGCGAACGTTTTGACGACATCGACGCGGTTATCCCACGAGTAGCTGAATTTTTTGTAGCCTTCAGCGGCAATCGACTTGCGCATAACCTGCAAAATCACGAACAGGGTAATTGACGCCACGACATAGCGCAGCCAAACCAGCATTTTGGAGTCCATGACTTCCATTAGTGGTGTGCCTACAACCCACGGTGTACCCCATAAGAAACCGATGAAGATGGCTGCCGCCCAACCTTTTTGTTTTTCTAACATGATGAATCCGTCCTTTGAATGAGATTAAATATCAGTGCCTGAAAGTAGTTTTCCGTAACCTGGGCAAACCGCTGTTTTGCCGCACAGGTGCATGGAATGCCAGAATAATGCTGAGTTGCTAGAGACAATTGGCACGCCGAATTTGTCTTCTAGGTGCTGGATCTTCTCGACGGCACGCAAACTGGTGCACGACATGAAAATGACGTCGACATTGTTGTCTTTCAGGAGGATTTCAATCCCTTCTTCGAACGATTGCAGAGGGACTTTGTGGATGATGTTGTCATCAAGAATGCCGAAAGCGGCAAGGGACACCACATCAAAACCGGCATCAATCAGTTGTTCACGCAGTGGGAAGTTCACATCGGTTGGGTACGGTGATAAGACCGCGATGCGTTTCGCACCAAGGTGCTTGAACGCGGCTTGGGCGGCTGTCCATGGGTTGGTCGATGGAATGTCACCACGGCCTTTGGTCATCAGCTTTGCCACTTTATCTTCACCGATCACAATCGACGCCGATGTGCAGGCAAACGCCATCACATCCATTGGCAGGCCATCACCCACCAGTACTGCACCGTCGCTGATGCTGGCCGCAACCGCATCCAAGGCTTCCGGTGTCATGCCGTTTTCTTTAAAAATACGGGTACTGAACAGGGCTGCTTGTTCACGTAACAGGTGAGACCAATCGGTTTCAAGGGTGTGGTCGTTCGCCAGTTGCACCAAACCAATGTGGACACGTTCAGGGCGAGGGGCAGGTTCAAAATCCAGTTTTACTTCAAAAGCATCAAATTGTTCAAAGTTCATCTTTCTTTCCTTGTTGTTATTCTTTTTTTTGCCCCCGCGCGAGGGAAGACGCGGGGGCATTTTTTTCACGTTATTTAATGATGATCAGTTCAGGTTCGGCACGCTCAGACAGCCATTCCGCGCCGTCTTCGGTGATCACGATGTTCTCTTCATGCAGCATGGTTTTGCCTTGCGCGTACACCATGCCCGGCTCAAGCGTCATCACCATGCCTGGCTTCAAAACGGTGTTGTCGGTCGCGGTATTAGAAGGACGCTCCGTCAGTTCCATACCCAGACCGTGGCCGACACGGCCAATGTCATTGCCCAGTGCGCCATTGGCTTCCAGCACTTTCCACATCGCGTTATAGATGTCGGTGGTCGTGGCACCCGGACGAGCCGCTTCAAAGCCTTTGGTGGTGGCTTCATACGTCGCGCGGTAGGCCGCTTTGGTTTGCTCGCTTGCGGTGCCGAAGGCCCAGTTACGGTCGAAGTCAGAGAAGTAGCCATCCCACACCGCACCGGTATCAATCAGCAGCACGTCACCGTGTTCAATGACACGATCCGTTGGCCCCATCAGGATGTCGTCGTACGCGTCTGGGCCTGAACCCGCAATGATGAATGGACACGCATCCGCACCGGCTTGCAGCATGTCGATGCCGAACTGCTTACAAATCTCACGCTCTGTCATGCCAACACGGGCGTACTCAGGAATGCGTTTGAAACCGAGGTTGGTGATGCGGCAGACTTCGCGGGTTTTCGCGATTTCCGCTTGGGATTTGATTTGACGTAGGCCATGCATGGCAAGGGCAACATCAACGAATTCTTTGTTCACCATGGTGGTGAGTTTCAGGTAGTTATTCACGGGCATACGCAGGTGCGATTCGATGCCCAGTGTGGCACCCACACGGCCATGGCGGCTTGGCAGGGTGTTTAAGACGTTAGCGACCAAACTGATACCGTCATCTTCCGGACGAGGGGCCGGCCATGTAATGACCTCATCAAGCCACGTGTTACCCATGCCTTTGGCGCCGATTTCCGGCACGACCGCAATGGGTTTGCCTTCAGCGGGTACAATCACGAACCAAGGGCGCGTCGGGCTGTGCCAGAATTGCGAGAGGAAGCCAGTGAAGTAACGTACGTTTGGTTCCGTGGTGAAAATCATCGCATCGAGTTTCATCTCATGCATCACTTTCTGTGCACGCTCGGTACGGTGTTCAAATTCTTGTTGGGTAAAACCACGCATTGGTGTTGTCATTGTCTTTTACCTTGTATCACATTGTATGATGTTGTTTTTATTAGGTTGTGCGTTGCACAAGGGGGATGCCGAATGAGGGGCGGCATCACCCTTGTTATTTTGTTTGTTTGGCGCTTGACGCTTGGTGTTGCTGGTTTTGGTTTTTTTATTTGTCACGTCGGCGAATTAACGCAGGGTGGCCGTCATCGCACGATCCAAATCGGCAATCAGCTCTGGCGTGTGCTCAAGGCCGATGTTCAGGCGCACCAAGCGACCCGCGTAATCTTTGCCCGGACGTTCAATGTTTGGGTACACCAGCGCAAGACTGGTCACGCCGCCCCAGCTCATGCCGATCTTGAACATCTCAAGGGTGTCGATGAAGGCTTCCACTTGCTCGGCGGTGTAGTCGTCGCTGAACAAGAAAGAGAACACGCTGCTTGAACCGGTGAAATCACGTTTCCAGATCTCATGGCCCGGGCAAGACGGGAATGCAGGGTGGAAGACTTGCGACACAGCAGGGTGGGTGGATAGCCACTCCGCCACTTCCAGTGTCGATTTTTCGAGGTGTGCTAAGCGCAGCCCAAGGGTTTGCAGGCCGCGTAGGGCAAGGTTGCAATCGTCCGGCGAAACCGCAAGGCCAAGTTGCTTGTAAGTGGCTCCGACTTTCTCTTTCAGGGCTTCGGTGTTTACCGATACCGTCCCCAGTAGCAGGTCGCTGTGACCGCCTACGTATTTGGTTAGTGCTTGCATGTTGATGTCGACGCCGTGGGCGAATGCATCAAACAGTACGCCGGCCGCGTAAGTGTTATCGATGGCGACCAATGCGCCTTTTTCATGTGCTGCCGCACAAATGGCTGGCACATCTTGAATTTCCATGGTCACAGAGCCCGGGCTTTCTACCCAGATCAACGCGGTGTTGTCACGGATAAGATCAGCAATGCCTGCGCCGATCAGTGGGTCGTACGGTTCAACGTCAATGCCTAGACCTTTTAATAGGCCTTGCGCCATTTCTTTGTTTGGCCCGTAAGCACTGTGTGGCACTAACGCGTGGCTGCCTGCCTGACAAAGGGCGAAATACACCAATGCGATGGCTGCTTGGCCGCCAGGGACGACAAAACTGTGAAGTGCGCCTTCTAATTGTGCAATACGTCCCGATAATTCCAACGTGGTTGGTGTACCGTACAGGCCGTAGCTGTAACCGCCTTTTGCTTGGTCCCACGCATCCACCACATCGGCTTGCTTATTAAACAGTACCGTCGAACCGCGGTAAGTTGGGGTAGCTAATGATTCAAACCCTGGCGCTGCCAATGTTTGTGGTTGTACGAGTCTGCTCTGCCAATGCATGTGTGCTCCAAATAGGTAGTGAGCTGAATATGCTGGCAATTTTATTCCGTTGACCTTGATAATTGCGCTCGTATTCACGGGCGCTTTTGAGAAAATTTTTCACATGAACCAGTTAGTTGATAGCTTTGATCGCGCCATTCTTTCTCTGTTACAAAAAGACAACACCACCCCGCTGCGCATTGTCGCCGAGCAAGTGCACTTGTCGACCGCATCGGTACAGCGCCGGATTAAGCGGTTAGAAGAAAACGGGGTGATTCAGGCCAATACCGCCGTGATTGCGCCGGAAAAAGTGGGGCAAATCATCACCATCTTGGTCGAGGTGCACGCGGTGCGTACGCAAGCATCTGATATGGAAGACCTTAAGCGTTCGTTCTCAGGGCCGGAAATCCAACAGTGTTATTACGTCACAGGGGAAGCGGACTTTATCCTGGTATTAACTGTCGCCAACATGGCGGAATATGAAGCGATCAGTGGGCGTTTGTTTTACAACAATCCGAACGTGAAATGGTTCCGTACCATCGTGGTGATGGATCGTGTCAAAGCCACACTGGACACCCCGATCCCACTGCTTGAACAAGAAAGTTAAGCGCACTCGGCATATGCACAAAAAGCCCGTTTGACGGGCTTTAGTGACCTTCCTCCCGATTCACCCGCGAGAAAATTTCTCACCGAAAGACATCATTTTTCCCTCCCACTGTAAGAAAGTCTGATTTCTTTGAGGTTGCCGCAAACCTCTATCACACTACTTCTGGCGATCATCGACGCTGGTGGCTTTACGTCTCGCTGAATGCCTAAAAGGACGAAAAAAAGAGGGGCGCTTACTGCTTCACGATGAGAAAAAATGCCGCCGAACGATGTGTTGGGAAGGCACTCTCTCATCGTTATACGGTCGTTGCGAGGCTGCGGTTGAAGGAAAGGGGCTTGAGACTGAGACCTGTCGCTAAATGATCGTGGCAGCGTGGGCGGCATGAGAAGGCAGAGTATCAGCGGGAGTGAACGACAGATAAAAAACGCCGCTCACCAAATGGGAGAGCGGCGTTGCTTGCGGCAGGTGCCAAATAAGCAAGGGAATGTCTTATCGTTTAGGCACACTCAGGCTTAGGCTGACGGGAAGTGACCGTCAGTGAGCCTCAAAGCGGTATTACGCATTAACAGGTTTGGCATCAATAACCGGCTTTTCATCTTTGGTTTCGTACGCATTAAAGACATACAGTGCCACAACGATGGTGGAAACAATCGCTGTCTTGAAGAAGGACAAGTCTTCGCCCAGCGCCACAACGGCGACCACATAACCCACCAATGGCATCAGGTTCAGTGACAATGACGACTTTTCTACGCCAATTTTCTTAAACGAATACAGCTGAATCACGTAGCTCAGGCCTGAGATCCCGGTACCCAAGAAAACCAGTAGGCTCAGCAATAGCGGATCAGACAGGATGATGGTGATTTGAGACAGATCCAGCCCCATCGCGATAACCATGACGAGGCCAAAAATGGCCACGGAAATGTACTGCATCAGCATCGATACAACCGAACCGTATTTGTCCGCAAGGCTGGCACGTAGGTGAGCGGTACATGCGATAGACAACACAGAACAGGTCACAAACAAGAAACCTAACCACGGTGTGCCACCTTCGACATCATTCGTTGGTCCGACGCTCATGACGTAAATACACAGCGCAGAGACAATGAACGCCCCCCATTGGATCTTGTTCATGCGGAAGTTCATGAACATCATGCCAAAGAAGACGGTCACGAACGGGTTCATTCCCTGTACCACGCCATTTTCTGTCGCGCCGATATGCCCCAGTGACAGGAAGTTAAACAGTGAAAATAGCCCTTGGCCGACAATGCCACACATGGCGATTTTGAAAATATCGGATTTATCAATTTTCAGTGATGTGCCCAGTTCTTTATTTACCTTGGTGTTTTTGTAGGTCAGCATAAAAATGACCGACAAGCCGATAACGGCGGTCACATAGCGGAAAAATACCAACGTCATTGGGTCAACCGCCATAGAGAGCGGTTTCGACACCACGCCCGTTACACCCCAAATCACCGCGACCGAGATAGCTGCAATCCACCCTAAAACGACATCTTTATTCGTATTGTTCATGACATAATTCCTTTGCATCACAATACCCCTACATGGGCGTAGGGGCAGGTAGGTTGTGTTAAATTAGTTGATAATGATCAGCTCTGGTTCCGCACGCTCAGACAGCCATTCCGCGCCATCTTCAGTGATCACGATGTTCTCTTCATGCAGCATGGTTTTGCCTTGCGCGTACACCATGCCCGGCTCAAGCGTCATCACCATGCCTGGCTTCAAGACGGTGTTGTCGGTAGCGGTATTAGACGGACGCTCTGTTAGCTCCATACCTAGGCCGTGGCCGACACGGCCAATGTCATTGCCCAGTGCGCCATTGGCTTCCAGCACTTTCCACATCGCGTTATAGATGTCGGTAGTCGTGGCACCCGGACGAGCCGCTTCAAAGCCTTTGGTGGTGGCTTCATACGTCGCGCGGTAGGCTGCTTTGGTTTGCTCGCTCGCGGTACCGAAGGCCCAGTTACGGTCGAAGTCAGAGAAATAGCCATCCCATACTGCGCCCGTATCAATCAGCAGCACGTCACCGTGTTCAATTACACGATCCGTTGGCCCCATCAGGATGTCGTCGTACGCGTCTGGGCCTGAACCCGCGATGATGAACGGACACGCATCCGCACCGGCTTGCAGCATGTCGATGCCGAACTGCTTACAAATCTCACGCTCTGTCATGCCAACACGGGCGTACTCAGGAATGCGTTTGAAACCGATATTCGTGATGCGGCAGACTTCGCGGGTTTTGGCGATTTCCGCTTGGGATTTGATTTGACGCAGACCATGCATGGCAAGCGCGACGTCAACGAATTCTTTGTTCACCATGGTGGTGAGTTTCAGGTAGTTATTTACGGGCATACGCAGGTGCGATTCGATGCCCAGTGTGGCACCCACACGGCCATGGCGGCTTGGCAGGGTATTCAGTACGTTAGCAACCAAGCTGATGCCGTCGTCTTCTGGGCGTGGTGCTGGCCAGGTAATGACCTCATCAAGCCATGTGTTACCCATGCCTTTGGCGCCGATTTCCGGCACGACCGCAATGGGTTTGCCTTCAGCGGGTACAATCACGAACCAAGGGCGCGTCGGGCTGTGCCAGAACTGCGAGAGGAAGCCGGTGAAGTAACGTACGTTTGGTTCCGTGGTGAAAATCATCGCATCGAGTTTCATCTCATGCATCACTTTCTGCGCACGCTCGGTACGGTGTTCAAATTCTTGTTGGGTAAAACCACGCATTGGTGTTGTCATCATCTTCTACCTTATAAAAATGGATTTTTTGGTTTTTTATAATTATTTTGCTTTGATGCTATTTGCCCCGCTGACCCCATTTGAATTCGTGTCGATTTGAAATGGAGAGGGGGACCTTGATGACGCCGATTGAGGGAGTGGCGTCACCAAGGCGGTGTATCGGTATGGCTGTAACCTGCGGTTACTGGGTGATAGCGACCATGGCGCGTTCCAGATCCGCAATCAGTTCTGGCGTGTGCTCAAGGCCGATGTTCAAGCGCACTAAACGACCCGCGTAATCTTTGCCCGGACGTTCAATGTTTGGGTACACCAGCGCAAGACTGGTGACGCCGCCCCAACTCATGCCGATCTTGAACATCTCAAGGGTGTTGATGAAGGCTTCCACTTGTTCGGCGCTGTAGTCTTCGGTGAACATGAAAGAGAACACGCTGCTGGAGCCGGTGAAATCACGTTTCCAAATTTCATGGCCTGGGCAAGACGGGAATGCTGGGTGGAATACATCTGCCACAGCTGGGTGATTAGATAGCCACTCCGCCACTTCCAACGTTGATTTCTCTAGGTGTGCAAGACGAATTGCCAGAGTTTGCAGGCCGCGTAGGGCAAGGTTGCAATCGTCCGGAGAAACGGCGAGGCCAAGCTGTTTGAAGGTGTCACCCACTTTGGCTTTCATTGCTTCAGTGTTCACCGATACCGTACCGAGTAGCAGGTCGCTATGACCGCCTACGTATTTGGTCAGTGCCTGCATGTTGATGTCGACGCCGTGGGCGAACGCATCAAACAGCACGCCTGCGGCGTAAGTGTTATCAATCGCGACCATTACGCCTTTCTCATGCGCCGCCGCACAGATTGCCGGTACGTCTTGAATTTCCATGGTCACAGAGCCCGGACTTTCCACCCAGATCAACGCGGTGTTGTCACGGATAAGATCAGCAATGCCTGCGCCGATCAGTGGGTCGTACGGTTCAACGTCAATGCCCAGACCTTTCAATAAGCCTTGTGCCATTTCTTTGTTCGGGCCATAAGCGTTGTGAGGAACCAGTGCGTGGCTGCCTGCTTTACAGAGTGCGAAATACACCAGTGCAATCGCGGCTTGGCCGCCAGGTACCACGAAGCTGTGCAATGCGCCTTCCAGCTGTGCAATACGACCAGACAGTTCCAGTGTGGTAGGGGTGCCGTACAGGCCGTAGCTGTAACCGCCTTTTGCTTGGTCCCAAGCATCAACCACATCGGCTTGTTTATTAAACAAGACCGTTGAACCGCGGTACGTTGGGGTCGCTAGCGATTCAAATCCCGGTGCGGCTAACGTTTGTGGTTGTACAAGTCTGCTCTGCCAATGCATGTGTTTGCTCCAAATCGGTCATGCTGAATAGTGAATATGCTGACTATACTATTTGGCTTAACGTGAGAATGGCGCTCGAAAAAGGGCGTGATTTTGAGAAAATTTATCGCCAGCCTTCTGGTGTGTCGAAGAGAAATAGCGGCCTGGATCACAGTGGCGTGATTGTCTGAATTCGTGGGTGCTCGCGGGTATAAAACAGGTGCCAGACCACGCTGGCTGGGGCTTGTCGCCAAAGAGGGCATAAGAATACGCGTGCTGAAAGAGGGAGCCATCAAGGCCATTTTTCGACAGAGAAGTGTGAGTAGGGTGCGAGAAAAATTCTCACCCCATGGCGATATTTTTTTCAACTTCATGGAAGACGCGTGGCTTTTTAGACGTGGCGACAAACCTGCATCACGTTTTGTTTGGGGAGGCCTTCGTCATTGATCGTGTTTTCGCCCTCTCGGACTATTATTTCCAAAAAAGCAGAATTATTTTTCGTCTTTTTCTCTCGCGAGGCGTCTTGATAGGTAAAGACATAACGACATAACGAATAGTACGATGATGAAAAACAACACAACGAATAACGAGACGATATCACTGCCGGCTGCGTCCATGATTGAAGACGCCTGTGAGTGGGCCATCATGCATGGGGTGGCATTTCGCCAGGCCGACAATACCGCGCGCCACTGTCCGTTCAGTTTGGCGCCGATGACGATGGAGCGCGACGTGTTCGATCATCTGCGCCGCGTGACGCCCCTGATCACCAAACTGATCAGCCGCGTGTCAGACGATCATGATTTTCTGCAAGCCACCTTGGGCGACATGGCCAAGGCGGATCCGTTTTTTGGCCGTTTAATGGCGCTGCATCAGCAAGCGCACGGGAACGCCACGGCGCGTTTGCATCCTGCGCGTCAACCGCTGTTGCTGATGCGTACCGATTTTATGGATGATCGCCAGCACGGGGCGAAAGTGATTGAATTTAACGGCATCGCAGCAGGCATGGGGCCGTTCGGCCAGCGCGCCACGGAATTTCACGCGTACTTGCAAGACCAATGGCCGCAGGTGTATCAAAACTGGTTGGAAGATAAAACGGCGACTCCGGCTGAAAACCAAGGCTTAACCCAATTGGCATTTGCGATTGCCACGGCGGCGAAACAGGTGCAGGCCGATTTTAATGGCGAGGGCAAGCCCACGTTCTTGATGGTGGTACAAAAGAACGAAGACAATGTGTATGACCAGCATTTGCTGGAAGTGGCGTTGCAGCAATTGGGTGTGCGCACGGTGCGTCGTACCTTTGAACAATTAAGCAGCCAATTAGCCACGGGCGAAAATCAGCGGTTGTTGTTGGCAGATATCGGCCCGATAGACGTGGTGTATCTTCGCGCCGGTTATCAGTACAGCGACTATTGCGCGCCGGAATTGAATGAGCCGGTTTGCTGTCACACGTTGAGCCAAACACGCCTGTTCATTGAGCAGCATCACGTGGCGGTGAACGCGACCATCAGCCAGCAATTGGCCACCAGTAAGTCAATGCAAATGCAGTTGACCATGATGCCTGCCGCCGACTATGCCCGTTGGGATATCAGCTTGGAAGACGCGGTGTTGATCAAAAGCGTGTTGGCCGAGATGAAGCCGGTGAATGCCGACACGATCCACTGGTTTACCACGCAGGCCAACCAAGCGGAGTGGGTGCTGAAAAACCAAGGGGAAGGCGGTGGCCATTGCGTGTTTGGAGCGGATATTGCGGACACACTCCGTCAGTTACCCGTTGAAGATCATGACGCATGGGCGCTGATGCAACGTTTATACCCACACGAGCGTGACGTCCCGACGGTTGCTGTCCGTGATAGCCAGCCAAGCTTGGTGACCGATTTGGTCAGTGAAATCGGCTTGTTCACCGCGTATTACAACGGTGAGGCCGTCACTGAACTGGACGGCTATGCGGGCTATTTGATCCGCAGTAAACCGGCCAGTGAAAACGAAGGCGGCATCCATAGCGGCAAAGGCATTTTAGACTCGCTAACCTTGATTGATTAATTTGGCCTGATGGGGCGTATTGGCCTCTCAAGCGCGTCACAGACAGCAGCGTGTATGAGGACACTCACACGCTGCTTTTTTCTCTCTTTTCTATTACTGAGCTGAAAATTGTGACGCTGGCCAGTGAATGACTGACTGCCCATTGAGTAGGCGGAGAATAATGTGATATCGCTGAGTCATAATGGCTGGAGAGAAGGAAAACTGGCGATGTACGTAGCGTGTATGGATGTGGAATCGTTGTTTATTGAATACAAGCGTGATGAAGACATAGATGAAGTGCTGGATAAAAAACTGCGCATCTTGCTCAGTACGTGTTTTACCGGCGAGGAAGATAAAATCTTCAAAACGCAGCGTTACGTTCGCGATATACCGCAGCACCGCTATTTATTGTGGAGTACCGACAATCAGTTAGTCGGCCAAGCCGCAGTATATGAAAAAACTGTGGTCAGTGACGGGGTGCCGTATGCCATCGGTGGGATCGCCGAAGTGTGCGTGCTACCGGCGTACCGCCAGCAAGGGTGGGTGAAACAGATGCTGCAGCGGATCCACCATGACCGACAGGCGGCGGGAGATGCCTTTGCCTTCCTGTTTGGCGACGCACAATTTTACCAAGGCAGTGGTTATCGCAGCGCCGACCGGTTACAGATGATCAACCGGCAAGGGGAGTGGGTGCCGATCAGCTATGGCATGTATACCGAGCTGAACCAGACGTGGCCAACCGGTGACGTACAGTTGGTGGGCGTGCCGTTTTAATATAAACACTGACAAAGCACATAATAATCGCATGTCCATGATAGGGCTGTCGCTGAAAAGGGCAGCCCTTCTTTATGACACTGAAATAGTGTTGTCGTTATTAAGGGGTCGGAATCACACGGTTGGAAATACCGTGATATTTATTCCAAATAGGTATTTTGTTTTTATTTCAAACTCGCGTTCGCGAAAAGTCATCACAGAGAGGGAACATCCCAAAATTGTGCAGTATATCACGGCGTGAGTGGGGGCGATTTTTTCTTATTGCAATGAAAATCAATCGTTTGCGTGGCGTGTGAGTAAGGGCGCTTCATGTTGATGGATTAACATACAAGTTGATGATTTAAAATATTTTTAAGGTTTTCTTGATTGCTTTCAAATAGTCGTGAGAGAAATCACGTTTTAGTTTTGAATTTCCCACTACATTAGCGCCAGTTTTATGTAATGGAAAAACAGAAATGACAAATCCTATCAACGAATATCTGGATAGTATTCAAGACGATTTAATTGACTTCACCAGCCGTCTCATTCAATGCAAAACCTTGACGGGTGATGAGCGTGAAGCCGCCGAGTGTGTGATCCGTGAAATGGAAAAACTGGGTTTCGATGAAATCCGTGTGGATTCTTACGGCAGCGTGCTTGGTCGTATCGGTAATGGTGAATCGGTATTCATGTACGATGCACACATTGATATCGTTGATGCGAAGGATGAAGCCGATTGGACGCACCCACCATTCAGTGGCCACATTGAAGATGGCGTACTGTGGGGGCGCGGCAGTGTTGACACCAAATCATCGGTTTGTGCGATGGTGTACGGTGCGCATGCGATGAAGCATTGCGGTCTGCTGGAAGGCAAAACCCTGTTGGTGTCGGCTTCTGTAATGGAAGAAGATTTTGATGGTGAGTTGCTTTACCAAGCACTGAAAGAAAACGATCTTAACCCAACGTACTGCATCATTGGTGAGCCAAGCAGCTTGCGCCTTGCTGTGGGTCACCGTGGTCGTGCGATGTACAAAGTGACCACTACCGGTAAATCTGCCCACGGCTCTCAGCCGCAGAACGGGGTGAATGCCATCTACAAGATGAACCAAATTATTGCGAACGTTGAACGTCAGCAGCAAGAGTTTGATGCACTAGTAGGCGTGAGCGAAAAAGGCTCTGTGGTATTGTCGAATATCGAATGCCGTTCAGCGTCACTGAATGCCGTTCCTGACCGTTGTACGATTTACCTTGATCGTCGCTTGGCACTGGGTGAAACCGAAGACATCGTCGCAAAAGAGATGGATCGTATCGTTGAAGGCACCGATGCAACATGGGAAATCTATGATGCAGTGGGCCACGCTTACACCGGTAAAGAAGTCGTGTTGCACACCTTCCTGCCTGCATGGGAAACGGATCGTTCTCACCCATTGGTGGAAGCCGGTCAGGTGGCAATGAAAGAAACGTTGCAGCGTGACGGTGAAGTATTCAAGTGGGAATTCAGCACCAATGGTTTCGCAACCAACGACAAATACCAAGTGCCAACCATCGGTATTGGCCCGGGTGATTTGCGTCTAGCGCACCAGAAAGATGAGCGTTGTGACACAGCAGAAATCGTAGCAGCGGCGAAAATTTACGCCCACATTGCACGCAATATCTGATTGCCGATAGGCACGAAAACAAAACCCCTCTTGTGAGGGGTTTTTGCGTTTTAGGGGGAAGCGACTGACGTAAATTGGATGGTGCTGTAACGGGTAGCACCGCCTATGACATTTCTTTTATTCTTTTAATATCTCCGCCTGACGCACAGTAATCCCCTGATGGGGCGCGTGGCGGATCACTAAGTTTGGCGCCAGACTGATCGCATGATTGTTCGCACGGTTGTCAGGGGGCGCCGTGGTCGTGGGTTCGCGCAATTGACGCAGCATCAGTTCAAAGCCTTGCAGAGCGATATCACGCATAGGTTGATGCACACTGGAAAAGCCCAGCGTACGAGCCAGATAGGTGTCATCAAACCCCATGATGGTGATAGGTAGAGAGCGTGTGTGTTGTGGCGCGTGTGCCTTTGATTGTGTTTGTAAATGAGCTTGTAGCTGGGCCTGTAATTGCGTGTGCAACTGGCTGGCTGCGATATCATCGGAGCAGAAGATCGCCGTCAGCGGCTTATCACTGTTGTCGATAATATGCTGTGAAATATAGCGATCGAGCGCAGATTCATCATAACCGGTCAGGATATGGTCACTATCAAGCATGATACCGTTTTTGGCGAGCGTGGTTTGAAAGCCGATAAAGCGATCCGAGCGTAAATCACTGGCACCCAAGTAGCCAATGCGGCGGTGGCCGTGGTGTAAAAAGTGTTGGGCGACCAGTTCGCCACCCAAGTGGTGATCGGTGCCGACACTTAACATTGCCGGTGTCGTGACGGTCAGCAAGACTACCGGAAAAGGCAGTTCGTGCAACGATTGAATGTGCTGCTCTTTGATGGAGCGCGGCACCAAAAATACGCCATCCACATGGTGGTTTTCACATTCTTTCAGGAAGAGCTTTTCCAGTTGCAGGTTGTTGCGGCTATTGAACAGCAAAATGCTGCGCCCGTGTTTAAAGGCTTCTTCTTCCAGCACATCTAACAACTGAGTGAAGAACGGATTACTCAGATTACGCACGATCACAGCAAACAACTTGGTCGCTTTTTTCTTTTTTGGTGCAGGCTTTTGGTAGTTGAGCGCCTCGATAGCCGCTTCTACCTGCTGTTTTACCGTGTCAGACACCTTATCACTGCCATTCATGACCCGTGATACGGTCGCGATAGACACACCCGCCTGTTTGGCAACATCCCGAATCGTCATTCCTTGTTTTCCTGTGTCGTGGGCAAAAGTGTGTGGAGAACTGTCAGCGTCAGTGATTTTTCGTTCTGATCTGCTTCAGAAAAGGGCATCACACGTTGCGCGCCATCATACCCTGAAGTTATGTAACAAGATTCTGTGTTACATCACAGTTTGTTGTTAATCGCGTAGGAATACTTTCAAGTTATGGCATTTGCTCCTGGAGGGAGTCTGTACATTGCCAAGTGGCGAATTAGTATTTGCCGCAATGAAGGCCAAAACAGAGAGTGATCTTGTGCCCATCGATAAATATAAAACGCTGAATCGCGCAACCACAGAAGACAAGTTGCAGTTCGATGCGATTCGCCACATTGACACCCTGCGCCCGCGCTTACATATCACGCCGCCGCACGGTTTATTGAATGATCCTAACGGGTTCTGTTATTTCAATCAGACGTACCATTTGTTCTACCAATGGTTTCCGTTCGATACCTTCCACGGTATGAAGCATTGGATGCATGTGACCTCCACCGACTTGTATCAGTGGCAGGAGCAGGGATGCAAAATTACCCCAACCGAAGCCTATGAATCGCACGGTGCTTATTCAGGGGCGGCGCTGGTGGAAAACGATCAGGCGTATCTGTTCTATACCGGCAATATCAAAAGTGGCCCAGAGCCCGATGCCACGCGTGAAGCCAGCCAGTGTATGGCGCTGCTTGGTGCGGATAATCAGGTGCAAAAGCATGGACTGAACCCGCTGATCCCAGCGGTGCCGGACGGTTACACCGGCCATGTGCGTGATCCGAAAGTGGTGAAGGTCGATGGCGGGTATTACATGTTGCTGGGTGCCCAGCGCGCAGCGGATCTGAGCGGTACCATTGTGGTGTATTTCTCGGAGAATTTGCTCGACTGGACGTTTAAAGGCGAGCTGACCATTGCCGATCAGGCCAGTGTGTTGCGCCCGACCCAAGCGTCATTTTCACAAGCCTACATGTTTGAATGCCCGGATTTCGTGCAGGTTGATGGCCATGACGTGCTGATTTTCTCACCGCAAGGGATGGAGAAAGACGGCCACCGTTTCCACAACCGTTACCATGTGGTGTATTGCACCGGTGTGATGGATTGGGACAGCCTGACCTTCAGCGTCGGTCACTGGGATGAATTGGATCGCGGTTTTGATTTTTACGCACCTCAGACGATGGCGAACGCACCGGAGCACCCAACCTTGATGGCGTGGGCGGGGACGGATGACGATTTGCCCTCGGCGCAATATGGATGGATTAACTGCCTGACCGCCCCGCGCACGCTGCGGGTAGAAAATGGTCGTTTATGCCAGCGTCTGGTCAATGTGGATCGCTATGTCACTGAGATGGTAACAAAAACAGTGACAGATACAGAAACACTGCCGTTGGACAGTCTGTCTTTCTTACTGGATGTGGATTGTCACGCTCTGTCGGGGCGAATGAGCTTAGCGTTAGAGGATGCCGAGGGGCGTCAGTTGGTGCTGACAGTGGATAACGCCACTCAGACGGTGACGCTGGATCGCCTGGAATACGCTCACCATGAAGCGGATTGGACTTTTGGCCACGTGCGCAGCACGGTGTTGGAGCGTCCTTGTGATCAGGTGCTGATTATGTGTGACCAAAGCATTCTTGAAGTCTTTATTAATGACGGTGAAGCGGTGTTTACCGCGCTTTTCTTCCCGCAGGATTGTGCGCATCACTTGTCGGTGAATATGGCATCCGATACAGCAATCACCTTGAATCTGCACTATTTACATCAATCTCGTTAGGCGACATGGCATGAACTATATCCAAATTACAAAAGATATTCTTGAGAGTATCGGCGGCGTAAGCAATATCAAAAATGCGGAACACTGTGCGACCCGTTTGCGCATCATCCTTAATGACAATGAACTTGTTGATGTGGCGAAAGCCAAAAACATCGATAAGGTGAGTGGGTACTTTTATCAGTCGGGCCAGCACCAGTTCATTATCGGCACGGGCAAAGTCAGCCACGTATTCGAGGCAATGAAACAAGCATTGGGCGGCCAGTTAGACAATCAGGATTTCAAACAAGACGCCTTTGCTGACCTGAATCTCGGTCAGAAAGTGGTGCGCACCTTGGCAGATATTCTGATCCCACTGATCCCGGCATTGGTGACCACCGGTCTGTTGATGGGTCTGCGTGGCATGTTGCTGCACTCGGGCGTGGAATTCTCGCCGCAGACGTTGGCGTTATTCAGCATGTTGACTGACACCGCATTTGCTTTCTTGCCGGTGTTGATTGCCTATTCTGCCGCAAAGAAGTTTGGCGGGAATGCCATTATTGCCATCGTTGTCGGTTTGATGATGGTGGCGCCACAATTGCCGAATGCCTGGGCGGTGGCCAGTGGTGCCGCAGAGCCGATGATGGTATCGCTGTTAGGGTTTAATTTCCCGTTAATTGGCTATCAGGGCACGGTGTTACCCGCGATTTTTGCCGGTTGGTTTGTGTCGTACCTTGAGCGTAACTTGCGCCGATTTGTGCCAACCAGCATGGACTTAATCGTCACCCCGTTTGTGACCATCACCATTGCGATTGCGGTGATTTTGTTTGCTTTTGGTCCACTGTTACAAAGCATCGAACACGGTTGTACTTTACTGGTCCGTGCCGCGTTGGATCTGCCACTGGGCGTGGGCTACATGTTGTTTGGTGCAGTGCAGCAGTTGATTGTGATCACCGGTTTGCATCACGCATTGGGTGTGGTTGAAATCGGCTTGTTGAATGACACAGGCGTGAACCCGCTACAACCGTTGTTGACTGCTTCAATGGCCGGTCAGTTTGGTGCAGCGATTGCAGTGGCGACTTTGCTGAAAAACAAAGTGAAGAAGAGTAATGCTTACAGTGCATCAATGTCGTCGCTGTTTGGTATCACTGAACCGCTACTGTTTGGTGTCAACCTGCAATACGGCAAAGTCTTCGTGTACGGCATGGTTGGTGGTGCGGTCGGCGGCTTGGTAACTTACCTGCTGAACGTGACGGCATCAGGCATGGGTATTACCTTCCTGCCGGGTATCTTGTTGTACTCACAGTCGTTGAGCGCTGCGGCGGGTTATTTGGCCGTGATTATCAGTGCCTTTATGACCGCGTTTGTACTGACGCGCCTGTTTAACCCAGTCAAAAATGTCGCGCAGTAAGACGCATAACGAGGACAAAATCATGGCAAAAGTATGGTTAACCGGCGATGCCGTTGTGGATTTGATCCCTGCCCATAACAGTGACACGTACTTAAAGTGTGCGGGTGGTGCACCCGCGAACGTGGCAGTCGGTATCGCTCGTCTGCAAGGGGAGTGTGGGTTTTTCGGGCGTGTTGGCAATGATCCTTTTGGTCGCTTTATGCGTGATACTTTGGCGGGTGAAAACGTCAATGTCGATCACCTGATATTGGATGCGCAGCAACGCACTTCGACCGTGTTGGTGGATTTGGATGAAAGCGGCGAGCGCACCTTTACCTTCATGGTGAAACCGAGCGCGGATCAGTTCATGCAACCCCAAGACACACCGACATTTAAACACGGTGAGTGGTTACACACCTGTTCGATTTCATTGGCGAATGAGCCAAGCCGCAGTACCACTTTAGCGGCCTTGGCTTCCATGAAAGCGGCAGGGGGCTTTGTGAGTTTTGACCCTAACTTGCGCGAAGAAGTGTGGCAGCAACCTGCGGATCTTCGCGACGTGGTCATGCAAGGCGTGGCGCAGGCCGATGTGGTGAAGTTCTCTGAAGAAGAGCTGCTGTTTTTGACCGAGACGGACAGCCGAGAAGCGGGCCTTGCTGCCTTAGCACCATTGGCGATCCCCTTGGTGATGATCACTTTGGGTGCGGAAGGAGCCTTGGTGGTGATGAGTGATGCCATTGCCGAACGTAAAGAATCACAAACCGTGATTCAGGGGATTTCGGTGGATGTGGTGGACACCACCGGTGCCGGTGATGCGTTCGTGTGCGGTGTGCTGGCGTATCTTG
This sequence comes from Photobacterium sp. 270122K, assembly GCF_059941365.1. NCBI lineage: Bacteria > Pseudomonadati > Pseudomonadota > Gammaproteobacteria > Vibrionales > Vibrionaceae > Photobacterium > Photobacterium sp. 270122K. The sequence continues at coordinate 636,832 of NZ_JBPOEN010000001.1, read as the reverse complement.
CGCAACACCGCGATTGGCAGCAGGCGGCAATCATTACTCGCGCCATTCAGTGGGGCAACATTTGCGGTGCGTTAGCGACCACCCAAAAAGGCGCAATGACCGCCTTGCCAACGCAATTGGCATTGCTCGCACACTTATAACGATGTTGGTGTTCCCCCGCTAACATGAAAAAGACAACCCGCCTCATGTTCCGTGAGGCGGGTTTTTATTTAATCAGCTGTCGTGCAATCGACGAAACACAGCGTTGTGCGGTAGGGCTCACGCCGGCCAGTACGGTACTGCCAAGATATCCGGCACGTCGATCCGCAATGCTCTGGTTTGATGGACAAGGCTTACCATCGGCAATGAACCCTTCGACCAATGGTCGAATACCCGCTTCTAAGTGATTGATCATTCGTTTGCTCTAAGGACTATTTTTCGCCGCGTAGGGTATAGCAACGGTAATCCTTGTATATAAACACAGTAAAAAAAGAGTGATGTCTGTGAGCAGAAAACAGAGTCAGGAGGCGCGAGTCACCAGTACGCCGAATTTGATGGTAGGTGATGGAGGGTGCTACGTGGTTTTTGCTCCGTTGTAAGCTAGACTTTTTACTCATTCACACCTGGTTTATGAGCTTTTACATTACTAAAAGTTATCCATTTTTCTAATGTAGCTCGTTGTGAATCCACGTGTTGTATTTCGGGGAAGGGGGACTATCCACTAAATTATCAATCTTTTGCAAACTTCCTTCCCTGCTCGTGACTTTATAAATATAAACACATGCTAAAATTTTGAACTAGCTAATTTACGATATACACTTGCATCTTCTTACTCAGATTCGATTATCGTCATGGAGACAATATGTACATTCCTTCAAGGTTTCTGTTCCAACAAATAGTATCGGAAAAAGTGGGTGTATTTTGTGAGTCAAATTCTATTGGAGATAAAGCGATTATTGCTAAATTGCCTACATCAACAATCAAAGCTATAGCTCTAGGCGCCAAGGTGGAGTTTTTGGTCTTTCTTAGCGAATATACTATGAATTCACGATATATTGCCTTAGCCCTGAAGGTATACGATGTGGTAGGCAATCCATTTCATGCGATTTTACCGTTAAGGTGGGAAAATAAGAACAACATGTTCACTTCTGGTTTTTTTAACAAAGAATTAGAAATATCCATTTTTGACGATACTGACGCTTCTGTGCTAAATGGCAATATTCGGATAGAGACAAATTTCAAGAATAAGCGTTTGTTACATTTATTAGAAAGTTTTCAACTTGAGTCGTCAGATAATTTCACGCAAACGAATCGTTTTATGGATTTAATTTGTTCAACAATTACTGATAATTCCCCAACAGCTATTACAACGTTTAAATTTAAAGTTTCTCTATCACAAATAAAATCTATGCTTACATATCATTTAAATGAACAAGGGTTTACTAGCTATGATGTAATGTCGGATATCGATGGTACACGTCAAGAGCGACAGACTTATCAGGCTCTTTGTTTGATGAGAAATTCGCAGACATATCTTTCTCCTTTGGTGAAAATTGGTTCGAAAGAACGTGAATTGACTGATGTCTTAACTATTATGGATAACGGTGGTGTGATTGTTTTAGAGTCTAAATGTCTTCAAATGAATTTTGATAGCTTATCTAAAAACCTAGTAAAGACCTCGTCAAATTTAATCAAGCATTGTAAGAAAGCAATTGGTCAGATTGAAGGGAGTTATAAGGCTATAAAACGTGGTGAAAACGTTTATACTGATAAAAGTGAAACTCTTACTTTCAATGCTCAATCTAAGTGTTATGGCATCGTTTTAATTGATGAATATCGTCACTCTAATGATTGGGGGGACATTATTAAATATTTAAAAGAAGTTAGTGAGAAACACAATATTATCATCAATATTGTGACCATTTCTGAACTGATTTACACAATGAAATTGTCATGTTCATGCATCGAAAACTTCGCTTTATTATTAGAAAAACGTTATGAGCTTTGCACTAAGGAAGAAGTAATTGATGTTAGTTTCAGAGATTGTTTTTTGCCACAATTACCTTAACATTCAACAACAAGCAATAGGGTCGCATCTTGCCTTTTGCCTGTCACTCTAAATGAAGCCAGCGACCAACCCCTCTTCTTTTATGACAGGTACACCTTGCGGCCACGTAGTGTTGATGTTCCGACATCCCACCCAGCATATCATCAAGGTTGAAATGCGTGGGTGCATGTCGGTTGTAGGTTAAATCACATTGCCGATCATTCAAAACGGACTCGGACAATGCCCATGCATAGGCTCGCCGGTCGCCGGATGAATAAAGTCAATCTCACTGGCATGCAGCATTAACCGCGTGGTATGGAAAAGTGTGTTATCCGCATCCAAGTAGGTACGCGATTCTGGGGTGTTATAAAGATCGCAGCCTAAAATAGGATGGCCAAACTCAAGGCTGTGGATCCGCAGTTGATGAGTACGGCCTGTCACCGGGCTGTATTGCACTAACGTTCTTGCTGGGCTATCCAAACGCTCGATAACCTGATACTCACTGATGGCACTTTTGCCTGTCTCGTGACAAATCTTCACGCGAGGAAACAGGGCGGCATCTTTGGCGATGGGTGCAGAGATTTGGCCGCAGTCCGTATCCACCCAGCCTGCTAACATCGCAAGGTAACGCTTTTTCACGGTTCGAGCTTGAAACTGCTGATTCAGACTTTTTGAGGCCGCAGGGTTAAGTCCCACCACCATAATGCCGGATGTGCCGAGATCTAATCGATGTGGCAACTTGGCCTCTGTAAATGCCGGTGTTGCCTTTTCTGTCAGGGTTGTGCTTTGGCCGTTCACTAAACGGTAATGCACGGAATCCCAGTTCAGCGGATTTTTGCCGGATAAACTGAGTAACCCACTGGGCTTATTAATCAATAAAATATCATCATCTTGATACAGGATCTCGACGCGACCCTGGCACGTTGGTGCCACAAAATGATCAATGATTTCACTCGAGATAGACGCGTCAGATGTCGACATATAAGGGGGGCCTAGTGCAATAACAAAGAAAGGCCCTGATTATAGTGTTGTTAGGGGCGTTGGCTACCGCTTTGTTCGATGACTCAATGCGGATTCTCTGACTTCGCTTTGGCATATTGCATCCACACATGGCATTGAATGAAATACAGCACCAGGCCATAAACGCTGAGCAGCAAAGCAAGAAAGAGAAAGTCGGTGTAAAGGCGACACAGCACACTGCCAATCATCAGTGTCGCCATGGTGCGGGTGAACTTCGGTTGCGGATCAAACCGCATCGCAGGCCAATACATCATAAATTTAGCGGTAAAAATCACGTACACGATGTCATTAACAACGTCCATGTTGCCTCCATCCAATCGAATGCCATTCTACTTTCACTATATATCTCAACAGGGTATGGAGACTGGGTGTGTAGTTGATGTGTGGTTGATTTTTGTACAATTGCGAGTGGCGTCATCCTGTGATGCGTCGCCGCCACCCGTGTTTACATTTCCCGTTATAACCTGATGCAGTGATGGTGTTCTTCAGTCCTTCATGTCCTTGCTTAAAGATGCCGGACAGGGAGGGTCAAACGTCTGAAGGGCATCCAAATCATCGTTCGTGCGGGCAAACAGACGATTGGTGCCTAAACGGTAGTAGAGTGCGCGATAAATGGTATTGGCGAACAGAGTAAGTGGGGAATCTTGAATGATACCTTCTCTGAACAGGTATTTTGTACAGGCTTCAAAGGCGGTAATACTGTTGAGCTTTTGGGCGGCCTCTTTCGGTGATATCGCGATGGTGTCATCAAGGACAATCCTGTAAAGATCATCGTATTCATGGCTGATACTGAGCGCCATTTGAACAAAAACGGGATTGTCATATTGGGTTAATACCGCCTGTTTGTAGCTATCACGAATACCGTCGCCATCGTTATCTAGCCCGCGAACGGTCTCAAGAGATTTCGGATTGTCATTGGGAACGGTATCTGTGATGGGAGAGGTGGCAGGAGTGAGATCAACATTAACGAGCTGTCGCCATGAGGAAGATGCATGATGGGGATATTCACCTTTTATCGGCCACTGAGCGACATAGACGCGTCCCTTAAAATCGATGATGTCTCCCACACGGTAGGCGGTCTCATGATCATAAATATCAATGGTGTCTTTGGTTGTATAGAGCCAGCCATCCCAGACGAAATCATTCACTTCGGGGGCGTTGCCCTGATTTCGGTGTGAAGCCACGAAGGTGTTACCGTGATGGCTAATCAGGCTGCCTGCCGTATAGACGGTGCTTTCATCCCAGATTTCCGTTGCTAGCGACATGGCGGGGACAGCGAATCCCAGTGTGAGGGCAACCAGTCCTTTCTTCATGTGTTATTTCCTTTCTGTGCTTACATTCATGTGGTCATGCGACGGATGCGAGTGCCTTGTTTTATACATAGTGCGATCAAGAGAAGGGGGGGGAAGAGAGATGTGAACAAGTGCGAGTCAGTTCATCTTGTGATAAGAAACTTTGTGCTTTGCTTTTCACCACACAACCACCATACGCATAATGGCCGGATAGCGCAGGCGATAGATGGCAAAGGAAATTAGGCATGGCATGGAAGAAACGGTTAGCACTGGGCGTCGGAAGCGTATTGGCGGCTGGATTGCTGATACCTGCTACAACAATGATCCCCGTACAAAATGCGCAGTGTAATGATTGGAATCACGAAACCTTTTGGTATGAACCGTGGGGATCGTCAGGGACGCACAAGGGGATCGACATTTTCGCCAAGCAAGGCACGCCCGTGATCGCGGCCAGCAGCGGGTTGGTGCTGTATGCCGGCCAGTTACCGAAAGGCGGCAACGTGGCGGCGGTGCTGGGTCCCAAATGGCGGGTGCATTATTACGCGCACATGGCATCCGGTGCGGTGTCGGTGGGCGATTGGGTATCGGCCGGTGAGATCATGGGGACGGTAGGCCAAACGGGCAATGCCAAAGGCAAGCCGGCGCACTTACATTATTCGGTATTGAGCGTGGTGCCTTACCCATGGTTGATCACCACACAAACCCAAGGCTGGAAGAAGATGTTTTATCTCGATCCTGCCAAGGCATTTGAACGCTGTCAGGGTTAATGGGGCAGGGTTAATCGATGCATGGTATGAAACGCATAATACGAGTAGCTATCGTACTGGGGATCTTGTTGCTGAGTTATGTCGGCTACGTGGCAGGCAGCATTGCGTGGTATGGCGAGCGCACCTTAACCGCCTCCTCCCATTTAGTGCGTGATGTCGATATCAAGACTCATAACAAAGCTGACTCCAAGACCAAGACCAAGACCAAAATCAGAACCAATACAGCGCCCTTGGCCGATGCGGCGATTGTGTTGGGTGCTGCAGTATGGGATGGCCAACCTTCACCTGTGTTTGAAGAACGGATCAAACACGGGATCTGGTTGTATCAGCACCAACGGGTTAATACCTTGATTTTCACTGGTGGCGTTGGTGCGGGGGATACCCAATCGGAAGCGCAGGTGGCAAAAGGGTACGCTATCGCGCACGGTGTGCCTGCGTCGGCTATTTTGCTGGAAGGGCGTTCAAAATATACCCGTGAAAATTTGCGGTTCATCCAACCTGTGATCGTCGAAGCGGGTGTCCAGACGGTGCTGATTGTCAGCGATCCACTGCACATGAAACGCGCTATGCGCATGGCGGTCGATTTGGGGTTGCAGGCCAAACCCTCTCCCACACCCACGACCCGTTATCAAAGCGTGAAAGCTAAAGCGAAGATGTTGTGGTCTGAAACCAAGTATTACTTGGGGTATGTGTGGTTTGGTTAATGTTCAATACGGGATCCACACAATCGGTGAATCCCGCTTGTTTCTACTTATTCACTGTGTTGGCGCTTTTTGTGGCGGTATAAATCCATATCCGCATCATGGATGGCGCTGTTCAGGGCGTCATAAGTATCAAATGCTGCCATACCGGCTGAGAGGCTGACGAAAATTGCATCTTGAACGGGCGTGGTGGCGAGTGCGCTGTGTACCTTATCCAGTTTTCTTTGGATGTTGAGTAGGCTGTCGTTGATCGCCACCACGATAAATTCATCCCCGCCGTGGCGAATCACAATGTCTTCATCCGTAAAGTTGTCTTGCAGCGTTTTCGCAATATGAGTGATGGCTAAATCGCCCATGGTGTGGCCGTAGCTATCGTTGATCTGTTTGAGCTTGTTACCATCAAGGGCAATGAGAACGTGACTCTTTGATGTCGCCAGCCGCTTTTTCAATTGTTTGGATGTGAGTATTTTCCGGTTATAGCATCCTGTTAGTTCATCCGTCATGCTGTCACGTTCGAGTTTTGATTGGACGGTTTTTTTCCTGTTATACAGTGCAACCAGATAGAAAAAAGAGCCAAACATAAAGGCCGATGCCAAACAGAACAGCACAATAGGCAGATAGGAAATATAGATCACCATGGTGGCATTGCTGTCGATCGGGAACGTCATCTGCTGAGAGAAGGCGGTTGACTCGGTAAAATTGTGCAAATTCAGATACAACATGCCATTTTCCATACGATACGAAAAATGGGCTAATGACGTCATATGAATTTCTGATAAATGAATATCAGTCTGTACATCACCAATATTCTTATCATGAAGATAAATAGGGGAAATTAAAGTAATTGTTAAAATATTGGTATCTTTATCAATGTGAGGCTCACTGAAAATAAGATCATCATTTAAGTCAGCAGAATGAGTGTAATTGGTGCAAGCACGAAACTTTATACAATATTCCTCTGTGAACAGATACTTAATGTCATAACTCCCTTGTTCTAAGAAGTGCATCGGTCTTGATGAGATAATCGTGTTATAGGGATGCAGTTTGATATAAATTAAATCAAACAAAGACAACCAAGAGGGTTTATGTTTATAGATTTTTTGTGATTCATCATAAATTGATTTGATGACATCATTGTTCATCGCTTTTTCAATATCGCTACTATAGATATTCCCCGTAAACTGGACATGTTGTTTCGGTGTGTTATCCGCAACTTGTGAAATAAACTTTGAAAACAGATAGACCTGTGCCTTGTTTGATTCAAAGGTATGACTTACATGCGAATATTTGTCACTATAATGTTCAAAATATAAGTAGCTGAATATGATTGTTGCAATTAATGTGAAGTTAAAGGCAATGAAGCAATACTTCGGGTTATGTTTTACTGGCATTTCTTTTTATTTTTTATTGAGCACTGTGGCTAATAATAACGTTTTCAGCACATGAGAGAAAGGTATTCATGCACTTGTGTGCCTATTAAGCATGTTTTAGCTGTGCCAGTACGCGGTTTTTGTCCCCATCCAAGACTACTGTGCCGTTATCAATCACGATAATGCGGCTAACTGCGTCTAACAAGCTGGTTTTGTGCGTAAACAGCACAATGGTGTGGGTATCATCTAACCCCATAAGGTGTTTCTTTACGTGTAATTCTGCGGCGTTATCCATTTGGCTGGTGGGTTCATCCAAAATCAATATTTTCGGCTGGCGCAACAAGGCGCGGGCCAGACCAATAGCTTGTCGCTGTCCGCCGGAGAGTTGCAGTCCGCCTTCACCCACCTGGCGATCTAACCCGTCGGGCGCGTGTTGGGTAAAGCGGGTGACGCCGGCTTGTTCACACGCTTGCAAGATACTGGCGTCAGACGCTTGTGGGTGCCCGAGCGTGATGTTGTCTCGAATGCTGCCGTAAAACAGGGTCACGTCTTGCGGCATACAGCCGATTTGTCGCCGCAGCGCCAGAGGGTGTAACTGGTGAATGTCGGTGTGATCAAATCGCACGGCACCACCGGACGGGGAATACAGGCCACACAACAAGCGTTGCAGGGTCGATTTGCCCGCGCCGATTTTGCCAATAATCGCCACTTTCTCGCCTGCAGCAACCGACAGAGTGATCCCGTTGAGTACGGGACGAGGGGGCATGGTACCGTTAGATAGCGACATTGAAGCCGCTGGATAGGCAAAGTGCACATCTTCGCAGGCCATAGTGCCAGTGAGATCTGGCTTGTCGAGGTAGTGGCGGTTAGGTGTCACTTCTTCCGGCATCGCCATGATGTCATTGATGATGGCGTAGGCGGAGGTTGCTTGCTGGTAACGGGTCGAAAGTTGGGCCAGTTGCACCATTGGCGCAATGGCACGGCTGGTGAGCATCGACACCGCAATCAGGCCGCCGACCGTTAACTGTCCGGCGGCAATCAAATAGACCCCCACCACAATTACTGCCACGGTTACGGTTTGTTGGGTAAAGCCTGACCAATGGTTGAGCGCATCGGTTAAGCGGCGGGATTTCACACCCCAGTTGGCCATGTGCGCGATGGCTTGTTCCCATTGGTATTGAAAGTGGTGTTGCGCCCCTTGTTGGCGCACGGTTTCTAATCCCGCGAGGCTTTCAATCAGGTTAGCGTGTTTCTGACTGGACAGTTTCGATCCTTGTTCGATGCTGGCGCGCAGTGGCCGTTGGATCAGCCAGCTAAAGAGCGCTAATAGCACCATGGCGATAACGGGCACCCACACCAACGGGCCGGCAATGGCGGCGATCACAGCCAAAAACAGCAAGGCAAAAGGCAAGTCAATCAAGGCCGCAACCGTGGCCGAGGTGAACAGGTCACGAATGGATTCAAACTCCTGCAAATGACGGGCAAAAGCACCGACAGACGGCGGTTTGGCGGCCAGTTTAATCGCCATGACTTTGCGATAAATGGCCGATGACATCAGCAAGTCGGCTTTCTTACCCGCAATGTCGAGAAAGTGGCTGCGCAGCCCTTTAAGCAGTAAATCAAACCCAAAGATGATCGCCATGCCGCTGACCAGCACCCACAACGAATCAAAGGCTTGATTGGGCACCACTTTGTCGTACACCAAACGGGTAAAGAGCGGGGTCGCAATGGCAAACAGGTTGATCAAGATAGAGGCAATCAACACATCCTGATAGATCCCTTTGGATTGCCATAAGGTGTGCCAAAACCAATGGTTTTTCGCCGCATTGCGTCCGTTTTTCTCATGGGGTTCGGCACTGCGGTCATCAAACTGAAATTGCGGTTTAAGCAAGAAAACCCGTTGCTGAAATTGATCATCAAAGGCTGAAAAGCTGACCCAGTATGCGTCATCGTCATCTTGCGATGCTTTTGCAGCGGTGTCCTGCGACTGCGACTGCGACGGTAAGGCGGGCGTGGGCGAAATCAATAGCTGCTCGTGCTCGCTATCTACCGCTAAAATGACACAGGCATGTTGGTCGGCCAGTTGCGCCACCAGCGGCAATAACATGGGCGTAAACTGGGCAACCGTGAAGGCGCAATCGGTGGCGTCGAATCCTGCATTGTTGGCCGCCTGCACCAATAAATGGGGCGGTAAAATGCCGTTTTGGAGCGGTAACCCTGCCAGCAAACTGTCCGGTGAGGTCGGCAATTGATAATGGCGACAGACGATGATTAGGGCCTGTAATAGCGGGTCTGCATGCATTGCACCGGCATGTGTGGCGTGCGACGGGTCTGAATGTGCGCTGTCGGGACATTCGTTAGGGCGATCATCAGAAAAAGAGGTATCAGTCATGGCGTGGCTCCATCGCAAAGCCCTGCATGGCGTCGACGCCCAATGCCGTCAGGGTTTGACGTTGCGTATGCGTTTCCACCCGAGTGGCAATGGTCATTATGCCCAGGTGTTTGGCATTGCGGGTAAGGGCGAGCAGGGCATCTTTTTGCACGTCATCCTCCAGTCGGCGGGTATAGGCAAAGTCGAGTTTGACATAGCGCGGGTGGTAATGGCGCAGGTAACTGACCGAGTTGAAGTGCGAGCCATAGTGGTCGATGCCATAGGTGAAATGGTGTTTATCCAGTAATTGGCAAAGTGCCTGTGCGACGCGGGGCGCATGGATAAAAATGCTTTCCGGAAGCTCAAAAATGAGTTGCTGACTCAAGGTTGGATGCTCGCGCAGGTAGTCATCCAACCAAGGTAAGAAGACGCCGTCTTGCAAGGTGTGGTTGGCGATATTGACCGCAATGAAGGCCGACAGGTTCGACAGTGATTGTCCCGTCATGGCGATGACATGGCAGTCAAACGCGGTGGTTTTTCCTAGGGCTTCTAATGCGGGTAAAAATTGGCTGGCCCGGTAGGTTTTGCCTTGGCGGTTAATCGCCGTGAACAACTCTTTGTGTACGTTATGGCCGGTGGGCAAATACACGGTTTGATAGGTGGCCTCAATGGTGTGGTCGGCCATTGCTTGTTGACATAATTCCCACCACTGCTGTTTTCCCCATTGGTGTTGTTCCACATGCAGATCATTGCCGATGATGGCGACGTGATCGCTGTGTTGTTGCGCCAAGCTAAGGGCATTGTCACATTGTGCCAGCAGTTGTGGCACGCTGAGGGCACGAGAATGGTGTGCGCTTGACGTGTCAGGCGTGGCAGTCGCCGTGTGATGCGTCACAATGCCTGCGCTGATATGCCCTTCAACATCCAGCGCCAGTGTGTGTTGAATGGCGGTGAGATCGGCAACCAACGTGCGAGCCAGTGTCAGCAGGGCATCGGTATCCGCATCAAAGATGATCAACAAAAACTCAGAGTGACTGAGCCGCCCGACATGGCAACATGCGATGGTGCGCTGGGTCTGCACAGTGGTTTGTATGGCGGCTTGTATGGCGGCTTGATTGAGTGCTTTTCCCAATGCCTGCGTTAGTTGTGCGGCTTGCTCATAGCGATTGGCATGGCGCAAATGCTGAATCGCATTGGCTTTGATCATGATCAGCCCGCCTTGCATATCTGTCGGTAGTGTTTCGTCCAGTTGCAACAATATCCAACGGCGGTTACCCAAACCGGATTCCGGATCTTGATAGGCGCGTTTGCGCAGCACATCGGCTTCCTGCGCTTGTTGCGTCTGGTGTGCCTCTAGTTGTTTACTCATGTGATTAAACGCGGTGACCACGGTGTGTAATTCTCGGGTTGCAGGCGGTTCAAGTGGTGAGCCAAAATCGTTGTTGGCGATGCGTTGAGTATGGGCTTCTAACTCACTGAGCGGACGTTTGACCAAACGGTCGAGCAAGGTTTTGAGGAGCAGTAAGCCAATCAATAAACAACCGGTAAAGGTGTAGAGCAGGTTGATGCTGCTTTGCCACAGTTTGTTGTAAGCCATGGCCGGTTGGGTAGTGACAGACAGCGTACCCAGTTGCAGCCAGCCACTGGTGAGGGTGGTGTTGCGGGTCAGGGTGGGGATATCTATCCACCGCTCAAAGAAAGCCGGAACGTGATCGGGACTGGCCGGGTATTGGCGGGTGATCTCGGCTTCAGGTTCGAAAATCTTTAAGGTGATTTGTTGGTAATAACTGCCGTCAAACACCGCATTCACGGCGGTTTCTATGGCGACCGTGTCACCACTCTCGATGTAGTGTGATAGCGGCAAGCCGATGGCCTGAACGGCGTTATCGAGTTCGGCACTTTGTTGTTCAATCAAAAAGTCCCGAGTGCTGTTCAGTTGGCTGTAAAAAATCACCGCCAGCAGGGCGACGAATAATAACAGTAGCCAAAGGAACAAGCGGGTATACAGGGTCATGCGCGCAGGATCTCCGGTGCATTATTTGGGTGCAAGACGCGAGGGGGCAACCACGTGTACGGGGTGATCACGGGTTGGGCCAGTTCTTGGCGACGAAAGCGATCACGCAGTTGTTCCCATTTTTTGATCTGACGGGCCTGGCCGACGGCTTTCCCTTCGCCGCGTTGTTTCATTAACCACAATTGGCTGCCGTTGAAGCTGTAGATGGGCTGTAAGTCACGGCGCTCTGTGGCGCGTAAAATCTGCGGGGTGAGGTTATCCAGCAGCAAAGGCACGGCCGCCGGTGTCGGGTAATAGGCCAGCACCATGTGGAACTGGTTCAGTTGTAACGCTTTCACGTAAATCAGGCGCAGCTTGTCATCCGCCACACCCAATTCACGCAGGGAAAAATACTTGGCGATACTGTAGTCTTCACAATCGCCGGCACCGACCCCTAAAAACTCCAGCGGGGTGGCCCAGTAATCTTCTTTGCCCCACACTATGGGATCGTCTAAGAATACCAAGCGGTTATAGAACTGATTGACCGACTGCAGCAGGTATTGGTCAGCCGGCTTGGTCTGTTCGGTTTTCACTTGTGTTTTCACTTGGTTTTTCACTTCAGTGAGCAGTTGTCGCCAGTGGATCACTCGTTGGCTGGCGGGATCGCCGTAGGCCAGTTGTACCCGTAGTACGCTTTGTTGTTCTTCCGGGCTGAGCGTCTTCGTGGAGGGCGTGACAGCTTCTGCCGCATTGGCAGAGAGCCACAGCACCAGCAAAATGAGCCAAGTGATTAAGTTGGAAAAGAAAGTCATCATGGTTAGGGCTCCGTTGACTCGGTGCGCAGCGAGAAGATGGTCCATTCATTGAGTACGCTGCCGCGCTCGCCCCGAACACGGGCGGTCACTCGGCGACTCAACGTATGGGATTCCTCTTCACTGGCAGCAGGAACGGGTTGGGTATCACCAAAGCCGACGGTACGGATCCGGGCAGGGGTAACGCCCAAGGCGATCAAGTGTTGCCGCACCACCTCGGCGCGGCGCTTCGATAACGCATCGTTATAGTCGTGAGCACCCACTTGGCTGGCATAGCCTTTGAGTTCAATATGGGTGTCAGGGTACGCCGCTAAAAACGCGGCCATGTGGTCTATTTGCGGCAGATACTCAGCGGGGATCACCGTGGAATCGTTAGCAAACAGAATGTGTAATTCGGTGTCATCGCTACGCTCGACAATGGTCGGGCAACCGTTGTTATCGACAATGGCCGCATGCGGGGTATTCGGGCAGCGGTCGCGGGCATTGATGACCCCATCACCGTCATCATCCAGTAAATCCCGCGACTGGTCGGCCACTGGCGGGGCTTCCGCCTCAAAACTGCATCCTGAGAGAAGCATAAACATGCAAAGCCACAGGCTGAGCAAACCCGTCAGTCGTCGTGCCTTTTGTGTGGATTGTCTGAATGATAGTGGTCGCATTCTCTCCTCCTAGCGTACCGGCGTTGACCATTGTGACGGCACATCCACCCGCATTTCATCCAGCAGTTGGCCGATGGCATTGAGCACGCGGTATTGGGCTAAAATGCCCGCATAGTGCGCATCCAAGTACGATTTGCGCGCATCAAACAACTCGTTTTCGGTGTTCAGCACATCCAGTAACGTGCGCTTGCCGATGCGAAATTGTTTTTCATAGGCGATCACCGTGCGGGCTGAGGCATCCACATGTTGTTGTAAAAACAGGGTCTGATTCAGGGCGAGTTCCATGCTGCTCCACGCCAGCTTGGTGCTTTCTTCCAGTTGGCGATAAGCCCGATCCCGCACATCTTTCGATTGGCTCAGTTCATAGGCCGCTTCCCGACTGTTCGCCATATCTGACCCGCCGTTGTAGAGGTTGTAACGCACCCGAATGCCGGCTTTGAATTCGTCCGTGTGGCCGGGGGTGCCGTCCAAATCTTCGCCCCATTCTTGCGAGGCCTCCAGCTCAAAGGTGGGGTAGAAATTGCCTTTGGTTTGCTTGTATTGGTAGTGCGCCGCATCAATGTCATTTTTGGCGACAGACAGCACCGGGTTGTTGTCGGTGGCACGGGCAATGGCGTCCGATAAGGTGGCAGGCAAATAGTTCTGATCCACTTCCGGTTTTTCCAGCTGAATGGCCGGGCTGCCTACCACGCGAATAAATTCACTTTTTTTGTCTTGCAGGTTATTGCCTGCGGCGATCATGTTGGCGTGCGAGCGGGCCAGTCGCCCTTCGATTTGTGCCAAATCCGCTGTCGAGCCAATGCCCGAATCGGTGCGCTTTTTGATGTCGGCGAAAATCCGTTCATGTACGGCGAAATTGTTCTGCGACAGGATCAACACTTCCTGCGCTTCGAGAATATCGAGGTACAGCTCGGTCACGCGCAGGGCTTTGTCTTGTGCATCGGCCAGCAGTTGGTAACGCTGGGCTTCCGCTTCGGCCTTGTTGCGCTGAATGTCGTGGTAGGTGATGGAGCCGTCCCAAATCAACTGGCGCAAACTGATGGTGGCGTCCAATGGCTCGTAATCGCCGGTGCTGTTGGTGCTGTTATCGTAATCTTCATAACCGGCGCCGGCAGAGACATCGACACTCGGCAAATAATCCCCTACCGAGGATCGCGTGGCTTCATTGCGGCTCATGAAGGTGTTGTAAGCACGTTTGATCTCGGGGTTGGTGGCCAGCGTGTCTGCCACCGCCTGTTCGAGGGACTGTGCCTGTACCGTCGCTGGGATCAGGCTGGCGCAGAGCAACGGTACGCGAATGACACGGGCGATCAGCGATGGGCGCATCGCGAGAATAGGTAAAGCTGCTGGGTGGCGGAAGACAGACATAGCGTTACTCCCTCAGTGCCGTTTGGCGTGCTCTGAGCACCGGATTAAGCAGATACTGCAAGACGGTTTGCTGACCGGTGATCACATCGGCAGAGGCCGTCATGCCCGGAATAATCGGCAGTATGGTGCCGTTTGCATCGGTAAAGTGCGGCTGGTCGGTACGGATCCGAACATGGTAGTAACTGTTGCCTTCGTCATCGACCAAGGTATCGGGGCTGATGTGTTCCAGTGTGCCGGTCAGGCCGCCGTATTGGGTAAAGTCGTAGGCGGTGAATTTGACAATAGCTTTCAGGCCGGGACGCAGAAAGCCGATGTCTTTCGGCGCGATTTTGGTTTCCACGATCAGCGCATCTTCATTGGGCACAATGTCGATCAAATCCATCCCTGGCTGTATCACGCCGCCCACCGTGTTGATGTGTATTTTCTGCACCGTGCCGTTGACGGGGGAGGTCACTACGGTGCGCGACACTTTGTCTTGTAAGCCAATGTGGGTCTGGCTCAGAGCGTCGAGTTTGTCGGCGGTCTGGTTCAGTTCGGCTTGCGTTTCTGAGCGGAAATTCAGGGCAATGTCTAACCGTTTGTAGATAGCCTCTTGGATGGCGGCTTGCAGGGCCGGAATGTGTAACTGGCTGTTGGTCATTTCGCGCCGCGCATCATTGACCTGTCGCTTGAGTTTGAGCAGTTCGACTTTTGGCACCACGCCTTCATCGGCCAAGGGTTTGGTGATGGTGTACTCTTCGTTCGCCAGCGCAAAACTGTGGCGTTGGTTGCTCAGGCGGGCTTTGGCTTGATCCCGCTCGCGCACTTTTTGTTTGATTTGCTGCGCGATCACCGACAACTGGTTATCCAAGCTGGCGAGGCTGTCACGAAATTCTGCCTGCTGGCGCGCCACTAGGGCGGGATGGTGTTGGCGCAGGGTCTCCGGAAAATGCAGTGTTGTGGGTTGCAGGGCGATGGAGTTACGCCAAGCCCGGGCGAGGGTGTTAGGCGCCATTTTGGTGGTCGTGACGCTGGCTAATAACGCCCGCAGGCGAATGGCATCGGCTTCTAATCCGGCCAGATCTTGATTGCGCTCTTCTGCATCGGAGCGAAAGCGGGTGTCGTCGATCTGCATCAACGGCTGGTTTACCTGCACCGTTTCCCCTTCGCCGATCAAAATGGCTTTCACGATGCCCCCTTCGAGATTCTGTACCACTTGCCGCTGAGAAGACGGGATCACTTTGCCGTGTCCCCGCGTCACTTGCTCCAGTGGTGCCTGCCATGCCCACACCCCGGCTGTCACGATGAATATCACCACCACCCACAACAGTGCCCGCGCGCGACGGGGCGCATGCTGCAAAAAGGCCGCTTGGGTGTCGTCAGCATACGCCAGCAGTGCCGGATCGACAGGGGCCGCGCGACGTTGGGCGTGCGGTGTTGGTGTTGACGGCGTCACGGGATTGGGCGTTTTCATGGTTTGACCAATATTGTGTGTTCAACGTGTGGCGATGACCTTCAACCCAAGGCCGGTGTCCCTCTGCGTGTGAGGCATCCTGCTTATTGCCCTGAGCTTAGGTAAGCCAAGAAAAAGACAGCGTGCCGAGAATGGGAATTCTAAAAGCTGAGAACGGATTATTGGTTTTGAAAGGCGGCTTGCTGGTGAGACTACACTAAGGGGATTCACGTTTTCACACGTGTGTCATTCCTCTGGTCACGAGACGCGCTATGGCTGATTTGCTTTCATCGCTCACACCTACCGTTGTCGACAACAAGGATGCGTCTTCATCATCACTCACCCTGCACGTGGAAAGCGGGGAGATCTACCTGCCGCAACGGGATGGCCGCGTGCTGGCGGTCACGGCTCCGCCTCCGGCTTCTGAAGCGGCGCCGGATGCCCAGTCTGCGGTCAGTCCGGCATATATGACGGTGCCCAGCGATCGGGTGATTTTCGCTCAAGCTCACGCCAAGTACATGATGATGGTCAACGGCGAACCGGTTTTGATGGATTGGCCGTGTCCGACCTGTGTATTGGTTGCCCCTTCTGCCAGTGAGCAGGCAGAGGCTTTCTTGGTCAATGAATTAGATGCACTGCCGTATGATCTGCAAAGCGGCGCACTGGCCGATGTGGATTTGGATGCCTTGGAAGCGCTGATCTTGGCTGGGGGCGATCCGAGCGAACTGCTAGAAGCACCAGCGGCGGGTGGTGCAGGCGGCGGTGCTGGAGGCTCTGGTGGCGATACCGCCAATGCCGGCTTTGTGGTGATTGCCTATGACGGGGATGCCACGTTAGCCGAGGCCGGCTTTGATACCCAATATACGCCTGCGACGCGTGTCAGCGATGATGACATTCCCCCCTTGTTTGCACCTGCTGGCGGTGAAAGCGGCACCATGCAGCTCACCGAAGGGGACTTGCAGCCCAACACCTATCCAACAGAAGCCAGTACCAGTGTGATTGTCAGTGCGGGTTCGTTACCGCTCGATCCCAGCTCCATTACCTTTGATGCCAGTGCATTACCGGCATTGCTCGCCACACTGAATCAGACCATTACGTCCAGCGGGCAGGCGGTGACATTCACCTTTGATGCGGCCAGCAATGCCATTGTTGGCGTGTTGGCGTCGGATTCCTCATCGGGCGCAGTCGCAGGCAGTACCGTCGTCACCTTTACGGTGCAAACCGAAGGGGCAGGGCGGGATGTGACCATCACGGTGACCACGGTGTTGTCCCAACCCATTGATCATACTCAAAACGATACCTTAACCGTCGATTTGCCGTTGCAAGGGGCAGACTTGGCCGGTAACCCGTTTGATACGCCTGTTTCCGTGGCGGTGAATATCTTGGATGGTGTTGACCCACAATTGGGGACAGACAGCGGTACCGTGATTGATGAAGCGGATTTTCTGGGTATTCCTGTCGACGGAAGCATTCCGCTCGATCTCGGCAGTGATGCCATCGACACCATGGTATTTACCCCCGAGCAGCCCGATTTAGACGGGCTGACCAGTAACGGGTTTGCCACCACGGTAGAGCTGTCCGGCAATCAGTTGTTGCTGGTGGATAGTCGGGGTGAGCAGGTACTCACTGTGACGATTAGCACCGATGGCAGCTATGTGGCGACCTTGTTTCAGCCTATCGATCAGTTAGTGCGAGCCAATTTAGAGTTAACCTTGGGCGTGATCGCCACCGATTTTGATGGTGACAGCACCCGCGGTCAGTTACTGGTGATCACCATTGATGGCAACAGCCCGCCGGGAGGCGAAACCGGTGAAATCACCATCACAGAAGCGGACTTAGTCCCCAATGAGTATCCTGCCATTGGTACGGTCGCCATTGATGTCACCGCCGGTATCGATCGACTCGATCCCGATACCGTGACCATTGATACCCAGCAACTGGCAGCCTTATTGGCCGAGCTGACTCGTGAGGTGGGTTCCGGTCAGCAACCGCTCACCTTTACCTATGACGCGGCCACTGGGGTATTAATTGGCCGCTTGGCGAACGGTGATGCCGCCGTGCAGATCACCGTGGAAGCTGTGCAAGGTACGAATGGGCAAGATTTGGTGGTGACCACCACATTGACGCAATTATTGCCCCTTGATCATCTTTCCGATGGTTCAGGTGGAGGGGCTGGCGGTGGATCAGGCAATAGCGGTGGCTTTGTGCAGGTGAATGGCGAGCAAATTGTTATCACCGTGCCGATACAAGCCAATGATACCGATGGGGATTTCCTTGATGCTCCGGTGGTCGTTACCCTGACTATCAATGATGGCGTGATCCCTGCGTTTGGGGATGATTCCGGCGCAAGCATTACCGATCCGGATAATGTGCCAGGCAGCGGTAGCAGCGGTGAAAACCCGCCTATCAGCTCGGCCACCGGAAGCATACCGGTGGATATTGGCAGCGATGCCATCGACAGCGTGGTGTTTGTCGACAATGATGCCTTGGCGGCGGTGGTCGCGAGCCTGACCAGCAACGGACGGCCCGTCACGTATCAGGTTGATGACAACACACTGACGCTGTTCTCACAGGAATCCGGCTCTCCCAATCCAGACGATCCGGCACAAGCCATTTTTACGGTGACGATAGCCGAAAACGGCACCTATACCGTGGTGATGACCGATGCGTTTGACCAACCGGTCGACACCAATCAGGTGTTGTTACCCGTGACCGTACGAGTGACCGATAACGATGGTGACAGCAGCGAAAGTCAAATCACGCTGACCTTGATTGACGGGGCGGATCCGAGTGGCGGAGAAACCGCGACAGCGCTCAATGTGGAGCCGGATCCAGCCCCAGACCCCGACGGAAACAGCAATGCCAGCGGCTATCCCAGCACCGTCTCTACCCAATGGGTGATCACAGCAGGTGCCGACCGTTTGTTGCCCGAATCCGTCACGCTCGATCCTGCCCAGCTCAGTGCCTTGATCGCTGATTGGCAAAACAACCTCACCTCCGGTGGTCAACCTGTGACTGTCACTTTTGATGCCGCGACCGGCATGCTGAGTGTGGCATTGCAAAATGGCTCGCCAGTGTTAACCATGACACTCTCTGCGGTACAAGCAACGTCCGGTCTGGTCACGTCAGACAATGATGTGCAAGTCACGCTCGTGACCACGCAATTCCTGCCTCTGGATCACCTTGATATCGCCACCTCACCGTATTTCACCAGTAACACCGATGCGATGACCTTTACCGTGCCCGTCATGGCGACCGACAGCGACGGCGATAACTTGCTGTCGGCTTCCACCGTGGCCGTCACCATCAACGATGGGGCTTTGCCTGCCTTGGGTGAAGGGGCGGGCGTTACCGTTAATGAAACGCAAGATGCCAACCAAACGGTCAGTGGCACCATTGGCATTGACGTGGGCAGTGATGCGATCGCGTCTTTGTTGTTTGCAGCCGATCAGCCTGCGGTGTCTGCCACCAGTGACGGCAATGCCTTGAGCTGGGTGTCGGCGGGGGATCCGGCCGGCTCAGAACTGCGCCTGGAAGACGGTGCGGGTAATGCCGTACTGACAGTGAGCATCAATACCAGCGGCCAGTTTGATGTGGTGTTGCTCGGCACCTTGGATCACACCGGCACAGCTCCCGACTCAAACAGTATTCCGCTGCCTGTGAACGTGGTGATCACCGATAACGACGGCGATCAGGCTGCCGGTGAAATTACCATTACCGTCACTGACGGGGATGATCCGGCAGGAGGCAATACCGTCGCGGTGGCCTTGGTGGAGCCGGATTTGGTCAATGAGGCAGGCAACAGTGATTATCCCGCCACAGCCACGCAAAGCGATGTGCTCACTGCTGGCTCGGATCGCTTACTGCCTGAGAGTGTACAAATCACGCCAACGGAAGTCGCGGCGATCCTCGCAGAGCTGAATGCGGAAATTACCGCTGGCGGTGCCGCGTTGACGTTCACCTATGATCCGGCCAGTGGCTTGTTATCCGGTGCGTTAGCCAATGGCACAGAAGTGGTTTCCCTGACACTGACGGCCACACAAGCCAGTAACGGGCAGGATGTGGACTTGGCCCTGATGTGGGTGCAGCGCGCGCCGCTGGATCATAACCTCAACGGCAATAACACCGGATTTGTCAGCGTTAACGGCGAGCAAATCGTCCTGCGCTTACCGGTGCAGGCGCAGGATGTAGACGGCGATGTGCTGACAACGCCCGTTTCCGTCACCGCCACCAGTGTCGATGGTCCCATTCCGCAATTGCTGACCGACAGCGGCATTACCGCCAATGAAACGGCGGATCTCAATACCACGCTCAATGGTCAGATTGACGTGAATGTCGGCAGCGATGCCGTGGCGGCCATTACGTTTGCGGCCGAACAATCGGCGTTTGATGATCTGTTCAGTGACGGCCAGCCGGTACAAATAGAAGTGGTTGGGGGCAATACTCTGAATGGCTTTATTGAGCAGAACGGCACGCGTGTGCCAGTGCTGACCGTAGTCATGACGCCAACCGGCAATTACACCCTGACCTTGACCAATAATTTGGATCACCTCAGTGATGACACAATTACCCTACCGCTGGACGTGGTGGTGACGGACGATGACGGCGACACCAACACCGGCCAAATCACCTTAACGATCACTGATGGTGATGAACCGGCTTTCGGTGACGATTCCGGTGTGGCGCTGAATGAGGGGGATGACGGGAACGCGACAGGCAATGGCACCATTGCAGTGGTGGGCGGCAGTGATGATGTGGTGGCGGTGTTCTTCTCGCCCTCGCAGCCCAGCTTAACCGGCCTGACCAGCAACGGCTTTGCCACCTCTGTAACAGTATCCAGTGTAGGGAGCGGTGGGCAAATTACCGTGGTGCGGGCGGATCAACCGGACATTGTGGTGCTGACCATCACGATCGGCATTGATGGCAGTTACAGCGTCACGCAGTCGCAGCCGTTGGACCAACCCATCGATAATCTCAATACGCTGGCACTCAATGTCACGGTGGACGATCGTGACGGCGACACCGCGCAAGGCGTGATCACCGTCACCATTACCGATGGTACTGATCCGGCGGGCGGCAACACAGCGGAGATTGCCTTTACCGAAGGGGATTTGTCACCGTCACCGCCGACCGTGGGCTATCCGGTGTCCGGCAGTAGCCAGATCACGATTGCGGCGGGCGTGGATCGTCTTAACCCCGCTACGATCACCCTCGATCCTGTACAGATCGCCAACTTACTCAATGAATTTGCTGCCGAAGTGACCGCCGGTGGCAATGCGGTTGTCGCCACGTGGACGGCTGCCCCTAATGGCAACAGCGGCGTCGGCACATTAACGCTCACGGCCACGGGAGAGGGAGGCGGCGAAGTAGTCTTGACGGCGGTACTGACGGCCACGCAAAACAGTGATGGCCGACAGGTGGACGTCAGCACCACGGTAACCCAATTTACGCCGCTGGATCACAACGGCACCAACGATACCGGCTTAGTGCGCCAGCTCAATGACACCATTGTGTTTGATTTGCCGGTGCAAGTGCAGGACACCGATGGTGATAGCCTGACCACACCGGCGTTGATCACCACCACCATTACCGATGGGGTGGATCCGGTGATCAACGGTATTCCCCCGTTATTGGTCAAAGAAAGTGATATTGATACCGGCGGCAATTTCCATCCCGGGTCGAACCCGTCCGGCACAGAGCAAACCGCATCCGGCCAGTTGTCATTCAATACCGGATCGGATGCCATCATTGCTTATCAGGTGGATGTTGCTGCCTTTAACACTGCCAATGCTGGCACGCTGACGGCGGGGGGCACGCAGGTGTTGTTGGTGTTCAACAGCGCAGCCAGTACCGCTACCTCACAGCGTTATGACGGACAGGTCAATGGCGTGCCGATTTTCACGTTAGTGTTGCGTGCCGACGGCAGTTACACCTTCACCTTGCTGGGCGCGTTGGATCATGTGCAGCCCCAGAACGATACCCAATTGACGATGGATTTTGCGGTGCAAGCGCAAGATCAGGATGGGGATTTGAGTGCGCCGGTGAATTTGCTGATCACGGTGGATGACGATGTGCCACAAACCGAAGATACGGCGTTTCCGGCGGTGGAAGAAGGCAGCACGACCCCCACGCTTGATGTGCTGACGGTGCGCGAAGAAGGGGCAGACGATGCCGCCGTGACTGCGGTGATCATCAATGGTGAGCGACAAACCTTAACCGGCACGCCCAACCCGCAGGGCTTTTTTCCGTTCGATGTGAATCAGGACGGGCAACTGTTAGGGCAGTTGTTTATCTCGCCGGAAGGGAATGTGTTTTTTGCCTCGTTGCCGGATGTGGATCACGGCGGCGCCCCCATTGTGGTGAACGTGGATTTTGAGGTGACGGACGGTGATAACGACACCAGCCAAAGCACGCTGACCATCACCATTACCGATGAAGAGCCCGAGCTGGTGGTGCTGCCGGCCAATGGCGAAGAAGATCAGGGACGGGACGCGGATGGTTCGATTACCGATCCCGCTCAAGGCTTGCCGATTACCATGTCGATAGATATCGGTGACGGGGATCGTAACGAGCAAATCGGTGAGGTGTTCATTATTTTACCTGCCGAACCGCATGGCGATTTTTATCTCAACGGCACGCTGTTGACGCCCGTGACGGGTTCTTCGCCGGCGCAAGTGCTGATCCCAGCGGCCGCCTTTACCGATCCGGATGGCGACGGCGTGTTCCAGTTGCAAGGCGTCACTTTTGTCGGGGATGAAGACTATTCCACCTTTGCCGAGCCGGGTAATAAGATCGATTTTACTGTCACTGCGCAGATTATCACCGCTGACGGGGTGGATCATCCGTTGCAGTCCGGCACCTTGACCGTGGACATTCTGGGTATTGCCGATCCGCCGATTTTTGCCCCTGAAACCGTGGTGTACTTCGGCAACGGGGAAGAAGACGGTCCCAATATCAGCCTGGCTGAGTCCTTCCAAGCCGCGCTGAAAGACACCGACGGCTCTGAAGTGTTGACCTATTTCATCACCATCACTCAAGGGGAAGGCCAGATCATCGGCGAAGGGATCACCGAAGTCTCGCCAGGGGTGTTTGAAGTGCCGGTGTCGGCCGCCAGCAGTGTGGCGTTGGATCCGATAGACAATTTCAGTGGCGATATACGCCTCACGCTGACTGCACAAAGCCGCGAGCAAGGCCATTTTGTGCCCGGCAGTGAAACGGCACAGACGATCGAAAACCTGCTGGTGAACGTGCTGCCCGTGGCCGATGAAGCCCAACTGAAAGTACGCCGAGACAGCGGCTTAGAAGACGAACCCATCGCCTTGGCACCACTCATTACCCTGACTGAATTAGACGACACCGATGACGATTTCGGGGTGGAAACCCTGTATGTGCGCTTGTCGGAATTGCCCGCTGGCGCCACCTTGATGCAAAACGGTACGGTACTGACACCGGACAGTAACGGGGTGTACGAAATTCTGTTTGAAGACCTTGATCAGGTGCAGCTCATTCCGGTGCCGGAAAGCAATGTGGATTTTCGCATCAAGGTCGAAGGCGTGGTGAAAGACGTGGTTGATATCACGCTGGAAGACGGCAGTACCCAAACCGTGGAAGATGAGTTTGTGACGGCGGCACAGTTCATTGAAATCGCTTTAACCGGCGTCGTCGACGAGCCGGATTTTGAGCTGGACGGTACCAACTGGACGGTGGTAGATGGTGCGTCGCCGCCTGCGCTGGAAACCACCATCAAGGAAGATGGCGATGCGGTGCTCGATTTCACGTTGGTCTCGGGCGAGAAGGTCAATGCGCCGTTGGATGAATCTGAAACTCTGACGTTTGTGATCTCCAATATTCCAGAAGGCACACGCATTTTTGATGCGGAAGGCAATGAACAGACGCTGGTGTTTGTCGGCTTTGATCCGGCCACTGGCTTGCCGCGCTATGAAGTGAAACTCAGCGGCGAAGACATCGGCAGTCCGGGGCAACCGGTCGCCATTACCATTCGTCCACCGGAGAACAGCACGCAAGATATCGTGTTGGATGCCAATGTGATCGTGACCGAAAACGATGGCGATCAGGGCGAATTTGAATTGCAGTTGATCATCAAGATTGAGCCGGTGGTGGATGTGGAAGACTACACCCGCCAGAGTAACGGGCTGGAAGATCAATTCATTACCCTCAATTGGCAACCGACCTTAACCGACAGCAAAGAAGTCATTACCGGCCTGACGGTGGGCAATATTCAGCCGGGTTATCAGCTGCGCATTAACGATGGCGGGACGATCACGCCGCTGGTGGTCGATGGCAGCGGCTCGGTGGTGATTGATGCGGCGCAGTTGGCCCAATTGTTGGCGGGCGCGCAACTGCAACTGCTGGCACCGGAAGATTCGGATCTCAATCTCATCGGGCTGACGGCGATCACCACACAGGTGACAGTCGAAGAGAACGATGTGGACTCGCCTGCGTCAGATACCAAGGAGGTAAACGGGACGTTGAGTGTCATCATCCGCGCGGTGGTGGAACCGGATGCCGAACTGGGCGTGCAAATCATCAATGACCAAGGTCAGCCGGAGTTTGTCGACAGTATCGTTTCTACGGATGGGTCGTTGGATTTGACGGGGGCGGCGGGCTCAGACGGGCAGATTGTGTTTGACGATCTCGACCCGAGCAGTGATGAAGTCATTCAGTCGATAGTCATTACCTTTCCGGATCCGTCTATCGACTTTGTCGTCATCGGCGGGATCAATAATGGCGATGGCAGCTGGACGGTGCCGCAGGGCAGCTTAAATTCGATTCAGATCTTAGCGCCACAAGGGTTTGAAGGGGCGGTGAATGTGGCGCTGGCCGCCGAGGTGCAAGATCTCAGTGACGATACCGAGCCCAGTGTCGTGGTGCTGGTGAACAGTACGTTAGAGATCATTTTTCAGACGGATGCGCTGAATCTGGATCTGGCGGCACCGATCGTGGTGCAACAGGATGTGATCCTCACAGGCACGGAAGATAACGCCGTCAATTTAGCTAATTATTTGAACGGCATTTTGTCGCTGGATACGGCGGGCAATGATCAGCTGAACGATGAGTTTTCACTGGTGATCAGTGCGGCCAGTTTGCCGTCTGGCGCGTCGATTTCGGGTATGGATTTTAACTTTGTCACCAACGAATACGTCCTGAAACTGGTGGTGCCGGCCGACGGTACGATTGATTTTTCCGGCATCACGCTGAACCTGCCGCAAGATTTCGCTGGGGATTTCTTGCTCGACGTGAAATACGTCAATACCGACATTAACAGCGGGAACGTGAAAGAGGCGACCGACACCATTGACGTGCGCATTGATCCGGTGGTGGATGTGCCGAGTCGCACAGGTGACCCAAACCGAGCGCCGGAAATCGGTTTGACCGTGGTGGAAACTCAAGGGTTAGATGCGGATCGTCAGCCCATTGAAGGCGATACCCCACAGGTGATTTACCCCGATATTGCGTATGAAGACGGGATCATCATTTTGGATGTCACCGCCAGCGTGGCCGATATCAGTACCACCACCTTGGCGGGGCTGGAAACGATTTCGCAAGCGGTGCTGACGGTGGGCAGTCAGGGCGGCACCTTTCTCACCGCCGATGGTACGGCTGTGACCACCTTGACCATTACCGATCCCAGCCAGTTGGCGGCTATTCGTTATCGGCCACCGGAAGATTTCAGTGGCGATATTGAATTGGGGGTAGCACTGACCATCGTCGATACCGCCGAGTACGATCAAACCTCGGGCGTCCCCGAGCAAACCGACACAGCGACCTTTGACGGCAGCATCAGCTTTGAGGTGATAGCGGTCAATGATGAGGTGGACTTCGTTGGTATCGATACGCCCATCGTAGGGGACGAAGACAGCGGGCCGATCAGTTTCGATGGCATTCGCGGTGAAGTGGTGGATGTGGACGGCTCCGAGTCGATACTGTCGTTGAAAATTGTCAATGTACCGGAAGGCTTCATCATTGATGGTGCGGCCAATAACGGCGGCGGCGAGTGGAGTGTATCGGTGCCTGCGGGTAGCAGTTCGTTTGATTTGGCAGGGCTGGGGCTGATCCCACCCAAAGATTTCAGTGGCTCGGTAGAGCTGGGCATCGTGGTGTTTTCCAAAGAAGACAGCTTGGAATTACCGGAAGAAAACAGCGCGACGTTTACGGTGCAAGTAAACCCGATTGCCGACGGGGTAGATACCGACATTACGCCGACCGCCTCGGGTTCGGAAGATCAGGCCATTGAATTGGTGCTCAATATTGAAGCGCTGGATGATGCCAACAGCTACACCGGCACGGCGGGCAATGTGACTGAGAACCCGCCAGAGACCTTGCAGGTGGAAATCAGCAACGTGCCGGATTCCAGCCAAATTGCCTTGCCGGCGGGCGTAACGGGGACGGCCGTGAACCAAGGGGGCGGCGTGTGGTTGGTGACGGTCGAGGCCTCGCAGCTGGCTTCACTGACCTTTATTCCGGGCAACGCCAACAGCAACAACTGGAACGGTGAGCTGAATTTGGCGATTCGGGCGGTGGACAACGGCAATGTGGCGACGGATGCCCTCGCAGTGTTTCAGACCATCACGCTAGACATTGAAGCGGTGAACGATGCGCCGGTAAATACGGTGCCAGCCTCATTAACCACGGACGAAGATGCGGTATTGCTGATTAACACCTTGCGCATCAGTGATGTGGACGTGGACGAGGTGTCGGTCGGGACTATGACGGTCACGCTGGTGGTCAACAACGGGGTGCTGTCGGTGCCCTCTGGGTCTCCGGCGACAGGTATTACCGTTACGGGGGACGGCACCGGCACTCTGGTATTGGAAGGATCGCTGGCGAACCTCACCGCCTTGCTGACGGCGGGGGTAAATTATCAACCCAACGCCAATTTTAACGGCGATGACACCCTGCAAATGACCACCAATGACCAAGGCAATACCGGTATCGGTGGCCCCTTAGAAGACAGCGATAGCGTGCCGGTCACCGTCAATCCGGTCAATGATGCACCGGTGCTGCCGACCATTGGCGATCAAACCGTGGAAGAAGACACCGCCTTGGTGATTGCTGGTTTGAGCGTGAGTGACGTCGATTTTAATGAGGCGGGTAGCACCGGCGTGATGAGCGTAACCTTGAGTGCTAACAACGGCACATTAACCGTCAGCGATACCACGGGCGTGACGATTACCGATAACGGCAGCGGCAATGTGACACTGAGTGGCGATTTGGCCGCGATTAACACCTTGCTTGCCAGCGGCGTGACGTATCAGGGCGCGCCGGATTTCAAAGGGGACGACGTGATCACCGTGGTCGCCAATGATAACGGCAACGTAGGATCCGGCGGGCCGCAGCAAGCCACCACCACCATCAATGTGACGGTGACGCCCAAACCGGAACCGCCGACACTGGAACTGGCGGTGCCACAAATGGCCGATACCCGCGCCGCGCTGGGCGTATTAGTACCGCTGTTGGGCTTGGCCGTCACGGCGGCCGATGCGGATGAAACCTTGCTGGTGGAAGTGCGCGATTTGGGCGCAGGCCGTTTGGTCAATGCCAGCGGCACGGAAGTGGGCACAGACTTGGGCGACGGCAGTTGGCAAGTGCCCGTCGCCCAGTTGGATGACCTGTTCATTGCCAATTTGCCCCAAGGCAGCAACCCGCTCACCGTGGTAGCGATTTCTCAGGAAAGCGATGGCAGCCAGGCTGAATCGACCGCGTTAATTATCAATGTGCGTATGGATAACCTAACCGAGACGGGCAACGCGGTGGGCGAAGGGGATGCCGATGGCGACAATTTGGTGATTGGCGCAGACGGCAACGAACGGCTGTTTGGTGGCTTGGGCGATGACATTCTGGTGGGCGGCGCAGGTAGCGATGAACTGTTTGGCGGCGCGGGTAACGATACCTTATGGGGCGGTACCCGCAATGGCACCGGAGACGGCGTGGCCGATACCTTTGTGTGGCAGGCGGGCGATGTGGGCGGCGCAGGCACCAGCGTGACCGACACCGTCAAAGACATGGAAGTGGGGCTGGATCAGCTCAATATCGCCGAAATTTTACCGGATGACGGCAGCAGCGATTTAGATCGCCTGCTCGATAACATCACCGCCAGCGTGGAAAGCACCGACAGCCTGCGGTTGGATCTCACCACCGTCAGTGGCGGCAATCCGGCAGGCACCCAGGGTATTGTATTAGAGAACGTGGATGTTGCTGGCTTGGGTTTAGAGGCGGGCTCGTCCTCGGCCGATATTATTAATCAACTCTTTACCAATAATGTGTTTATCGTGGATTGAGTGTTTATTTTTGGAGATGGTAAGCCGCCTCAGGCAGTAGCGCATCAAAGCGTCAGTGACTAAGGTGATAAAGGGCAGTCAGCAGGAGGCAATAACACCATGCAGGAAGGCGTTCACGAAAGCGTCAGGGAAAGCGTTGTAAAACGGGCCATGTGTGTTTTTCACGCCAGTGCAAAGCGCAGCATGATGGCCTTGGTAGTGATATTCGTGGTCAGCTCGACCGTACAAGCGGCGGAAGGGATCAGTGATGTACTGCGCTGGCGTACCGTGAATGATCTTACGGTTCCCACCACGGCATCAAAGTATTCACATCAGCCTGAACCGCCGCACTGGCAGGTTGGGCTAACCACACACATTTATGACGGCAAGGCACACGGTGAGAATGCGTTAATAGACGCTGTCTCGTTTGAATCGGTTTCGCTGGATATCCTGTGGCGGCCGGATATTGCACTGGCGGAACGCTGGACGTATGCCATGCACGTGCAGCTGCCGTATGTCTCTCTTGATACCCGTTCGTCTTCAACGGTGAGCGGTTTTGATAATGCCAGCGGACTGGGCGATATGGTGTTCACTCCCATCATGCTGGCCTACGCGATGGATGATCATTGGCAAACCGACCTGCAATTGGCCTTCTATGCGCCGACCGGACAGGATGCCTCAACCGGCAAACCGTCACTCAGTACCGATTACTGGAGCATCGTGCCGACCGTGGCGATCAGCTATCACCAACCCGTCACCGGCCAATATGCCTCCCTTCATGCCAGTGTCGGCTTCAATACCCCGAACGCAAAAACCGACTACGACAGCGGTGACATTGCCCGCCTAAGTGCCACCGTTGAACAGCGCGTATTGTTGCTCGGCGGCATGGTCGGCATTGGCCTTTCCGGCGTGGGCGTACAACAACTCTCTAGCGATTCAGGCAAGGGCGTATCCGCGCATTCCAAATCGGCTACAACGTTTCGCATCTGGTCATGGGGGCCTCGCGTGAGTTATCACACCGCAGTGGCCAATGCCGTGCTGTCAGCCTCTCTGATGTGGCAAAACGAATTTGCCACCCAAGCGACGACAGAAGGCGATCACGTCACGTTCGCCCTGCAAGTGACGTATTGAACACGTTTTGTTTATGCGTTTTATCCTACTGATAACACTATACTTATCTGATGGGTTATGGTGTGATGTTGCCATGATGTAAATGCCTGATTGTATGGGCTATCAATACAAGGATGTCGTATGAAAAAGCTTTTTCTCTTGTTCAGTCTACTGTGGCTCTCGGGGTGTACCGGAATGCCAGACACCGTCACGCCAGTATCCAATTTTGAACTCAACCGCTACTTGGGCAAGTGGTATGAAATTGCTCGTTTAGATCACTCCTTTGAGCGTGGATTAACCCAAGTCACCGCAGAATACAGCCTGCGTGATGACGGCGGCGTTCGAGTAATTAACCGAGGCTTTTCGGCAGAAGAAAACGCCTGGCAGCAAGCGGAAGGTAAGGCCTATTTCGTCAATGGTGCCGACGAAGGCTACCTGAAAGTCTCGTTCTTTGGCCCTTTCTATGGCGCGTATGTGGTGTTTGAACTTGACCACGAAGGTTACCAATACGCCTTTGTCTCTGGCCCTTCTACTGACTACCTGTGGCTACTCGCGCGCACCCCAACGGTTGATCCTAGCGTGATGGAAAAATTCGTCTCGATGGCAAAAGCACGCGGCTTTGATACAGATGCGTTGATCGTGGTGAAGCATGGGGAGTAAACCTAAGCAAGTTCACCAATATAGAAGTCAAAAACATAGCTGCTGAAAAACTATAGGTAGACATCCAAAACGGATGAAAATACTCAGTATGATTTATAAAAAACGAGGCTTTCATCCATTTGAATAGCTTTGGTGCTGTCTATTTTTCAAATGATGCTTGATATTTCGACGTGGTTAGAAAATTCATCATGTAGATAAGCATATAAGTACACTTTGTCCATTTAGTTTAGGTAAGAATGACGGAGAAAATCATTGTGCTCATTTCGTAGGGCATGTACTTCAATATAAGGATGCAAAACACACTTGTAAAAATTCAACCTGGAATGATTTGAAAAATATTGAAGGAGAAGGCTCTGTAATTCGCGTTGATGACATTTTTAATAAATCAAAGAAAACAGGAAAGTGGGCTGATAAACCCGCATCCATGAGAGAATGTTTGATCTTTGTCACACTGGCTGCGAATGTGACAAAAAGAGGTAATAAGTTACATATGGGTGCGATGTCGAGTAAGCATATTGGTATCGTAAAAGATGGTACAGTTTGGCACTATGGGAATACGAGTGACAAGGTGAAGTGTGAACAGGTAAGTGTATTTATGACGACCTTTAAATCAGTTTATGGCCGAAAAGGTACAGTCAACTTTTACTTTGGTGAATTTTTATGAGCTATTCAGCGGTGATTTTATCTACAGGTATAACGATAGCATTATTGTGTAATAGTGCCATTGCCGCTGATACTCCTCCTCAACCGCCACATACAAAGGTGATGCAGGTTTTATTCAATAACCTTGACGCAGATCTTAATAGAGCAAGTTATTACCCGGATGAGGTTATAGAACCCTATGCACTCGGGGATCACTTGTCTATGTTGTTATCATCAACTCTTGATCCTGATACGACGATCTCTATTGGTGGGGAGTGTGAATGGACAATGGTTGAGATAGAAAAGGATGTGGGTGAAAAAGCATGGAGCTGCAAGCTTCTATTTACCGACACACTTCCTCAATCAAAAGCTGTTTCACCGACAAGTATTTGGTTTGCGGTTGATGAAACGGCCACGAAGTTATACCCATATACGTTAAAGAGATTATGAGGCTAATGCCTCATGATGTCGCCTCTTTGTAGTTATTTTGCAGAGCAAGAAATTCTGCATATTTGTGCGATATAAATGTGTTCAGGATCTGATAGCAAAAGCACGCGGCTTTGATACCGATGCATTGATCGTGGTGAAGCAGGGGGGGTGACGTTGCGGTTGAGTGACATCTGATTGCGTTGATGGAATGGGACATAGATATGCCCCTTTCTTTACTAGGGATGCCAATTCGCCGGCTTCAACGAACGGAATGATTTTCAGTCCATTCGGGTAATAAAGGTTTGCTCGTCATCCACAAAAGCCACAAAGCCGCCGTGATAGATAAACACTCGACCACGCCCCTCAACTATGCAGGCAAGCTGTGGGTTCAAATCTTCTTCGATATCTTTGCTCTGATACGTCCCGGTATCGGTGATTACGCCGCTGAGTGAAGGCAAATATCCATACGTGCGCTTGGCTTGATCTATCAGGCTCAACTCGCTGGTGGTAGAGAAGCAAGCGGGGATCACACCAGCGTCTTCGATAAATAGTGTTTTTAGTTCTTCAAAAGCGGTAATGACTAGCCAGTCGATGCCGTTAATATGATGGATAAACATAGGGTTTCTCGATAATTCTGATGCGGAAAGTGTATCACTAAAACGGGCGGTATCACGCGGATTGTGATTATCTTGTTTTGCGTCGGCATCACGGCTTTATTCTGCTTGAAAAGAGGCAAAACAGCAGACGCCCGTTTGGTCTTGAGTGACGTTGCATTCGCTCACCAAAATGCTTTTGAGCGCTATACGGGCTCGACGTAAACGTGCCTTCACGGCGGGCAGGCTGAGCTTGTGTTTCTCTGCGTAATCTTTTTGTGCCATACCATTGAGATCACACTGCTCTATCACATCACGTTCTTGCTCGGTGAGTTTCACTAATACCTTTGGAAGACAGCGTTGAAGCTGAACCATCGCAGGAGAAACCTCCGTTGGCACAATTAACTGCTCGACGTTGACCGATTCGATCTTGCGTCTTAGTTGATCAATCAGGCGATTTTTGGTCATCTTAAACAGCCATGATTTTCCGTCTTGCAATGTGCAAAAACGTTCGCTGTTGCCCATGGCTTTCAGAAACACGTCTTGCATGATGTCTTCCGTCTCGTGCGGATTTTTGGTTTGTTTTAGTAGCCAACCATACAGGCTAGGTTCTGCATGATGCCACGCATCCATCAAACATTTCATTCTTGCATCTCGATTATCCGTCGCGCGTACTCATTCCCCAAAAAGCACGCGCGACGCGCTTTTCGTGCCTTTACGCTACAACATCTTCTTTGAGTAAATCGCGAACCAGATCAACAGATGGCACCGACCCCGTGTGTTTTAATTCGCCATCAATCGCGATACCCGGTGTGCTCATAATGCCCGCTTTCATGATGGCTTCTAAGCGGGTGACTTTTTCAATGCTGACTTGTTGCCCTAGTTCTTGCGCAACCTCGGCAATACGTTCTGCGGTGACGATGCAGTTC
Source organism: Photobacterium sp. 270122K (assembly GCF_059941365.1). NCBI lineage: Bacteria > Pseudomonadati > Pseudomonadota > Gammaproteobacteria > Vibrionales > Vibrionaceae > Photobacterium > Photobacterium sp. 270122K. Next base: position 604,380 of record NZ_JBPOEN010000001.1, on the reverse strand, counting down.
TTACAACCAGAACCATAAACTTGAATGCTTTTCATATCAGACTCCTGTGAGCATTTGCTCTGCTGTGATTAATAGAAGAAGTTAAACAACCAACCGGTGATGGAAATCGCCACCAGCAAGTAACCTGCTATTGCGGTGAGTAATCGGTATTGCATCACTTGTTTGAGCATCATGAATTCAGGCAAGCTTACGGCGACCGCTCCCATGCAAAACGCAAGGGTGGTGCCAAGCGGCATGCCTTTGTCTATTAATGACGCCATGATGGGCACGATACCCGTTGCGTTGGTGTAAATCGGAATGGCACTGAGCGTGGCGAGGGGGACGGTCCACCATTGTCCGTGTGCTAGGTGTTGCTCGAACCAATCAGCCGGCACAAAACCATGAATAAATGCCCCAAGACCCACACCCATAAAGACCCACATCCAAATGCGCTTGAAGATGGTGCTGGTCTTGTTCACGGCAAATTCATGGCGCTGTTTCAACGTCATTGGCGGTGATTCAATCGCCGTTTGCGGCTGCGCATCTAATTCATGGGCTTGTTGATACGCTTTGGCAAGGAAGGGCTGTAACCATCGGTGTGCCTGCAACGTATCCATCAGCAAGCCTGCAACTATGCCGAGCAGCATGCCAATGGCGACGTACATGAGGGTGAATTTCAGCCCAAGGACACTGCCAAGCATGATGACCACCACCTCATTGATCAAAGGTGAGGTAATAAGAAATGCGATGGTCACACCAATAGGAATGCGCGCAGAGACAAAGCCCATGAACAGAGGAATAGAACTGCATGAGCAAAACGGGGTAATGGCACCAAATAGAGAGCCTAGAAAATAACCCACACCGCGATGCTTGCCTTGTAGATATTGGCGAACGTTGTCCACACTCAAGCTGGCTCTCAGTGCGGAGATGACATAAATCAATACGATCAGTAAGACGAGGATCTTACTGGTGTCTTCGATAAAGAAATGCACGCCTTTTGCCATTGAAGTGCTGGCTTCCAAGTGGAAAATGGAATATGTCAGCCAGTCGGCAAAATGGGTAAAAACGTCCAACATAGTGGCATCCTCTAATGATTTACCTCTAACACGTTTGAGGTTGTGAAAGGATGCAGAATTTTTTGTCTTCTACGATGATGGATCCCGAACTGAATGAATCGAAGCCAAAAATTGAGCCGATTGCCCAAAGCGCTCAAAAATCATATCTTTAAAGGCAACGACTCGGGTCGCAATCAGTTTTCTGTCCGCCCATACCAAGAATGCCTTGCCCGTTGGACATTCAATCGCTGGCAATACCTCTACTAGCTCTTTTCTTTCAGCAAACGGTTCAAAGGCTGCTCTTGGCATCATACAGATCCCTGCGCCTGCCCGTGTCGCATCAATATTTAGGCGCAAACTACTGATGGAGTATCGCGGCTGATAAGGAATGCGGATCGCTTTGCTGTCTTCTTTGAGGTCCCAGTAGGGCAGGTTATTTCCAGAGAGGAGTTGATGGTGAATCAAGTCTTCGGCGTGTTCTGGCTGACCATGCTTTTCAATATAGCTTGGCGCTGCCGCCAGCATTAAAGGCGACTCAAACAATTGGCGCTGCACTAAATGGCTTGCATGAGGCGGGGTTGTCACAATCGCCAGATCTATTTGCTCATCAAAGAAACGTTCTGTACCTGCACTAAATTGGATGGTGACAGAAACCTCAGGATGAAGCTGCATAAACGCAATAGCCATTTTTTGCAGGAAGTTATCAGCAAAGGGTTCTGGGCAAGAAACCCGGATCTCACCTGTTAATACGGGCTGACTATTAGAAAGCTGTGTCCATTCATCATTAAGCTGCATAAATAGGGCTGCGAAGCGTTGGTAGTATTCATCACCTGCCGTAGTGAGCTGAAACTGCTTAGCATTGCGATGAACTAATTTTTCGCCCAGTTTGTCTTCAAGACTTGCGACAGCCCTTGATAGCGTTGGGGCTGAAACGTGGGTTTTAAGGCTCGCTGCTGCAAAACCGCCGCACTCGACAGATTGGCAAAATAGGTAAAGGTTGGAGATGTCTTTGGCTTTCATATTTGATCACCCTTGAGGATTACACGTGGAGTTAATCATTCAAATATGAAAGATTCAAGTTCAATACTGTCTGTTTTTGATTGCTACGTTCGGGACTACTATTACCTCATCAGATAGCCAATCGCAGTTAAGTACATGAGAGAGCATCATGAAGAAGTTTCCGCGCAAGTTCCAATATCCACTCATGGTTTCTATGGTTCTACCGACTATGCTTTTGAGCATGCCCGCAATCATGGTGACTAAAACGCTGCCAGCAAACGGAGTGTTCTTCGATGCATGGCTAAACGCAGTGTCACAAATGGTGCCATCTGCATTGTTAGTGTTAGCGCTTGTGGCACCAACGGTTCGTTTGTTTGTAACCAAGGTGCTTCTAGAGCCAGAAGTAAAATAAATATCCCCGTCATACTGAAGTCACAGCTTGGTTAACTGCGTCAACGCCACTTATTTTGGCGATGAGTCAGTCATAGAGAATAGGAAAGAGAAAATGATCGAATTTAAACGACATACTGTTGAGTCTGCACCTGAAAAGAGCAAAGCAATCCTTGAAGGCGCACAAAAGCAAATGGGTATGGTTCCGGGTCTTTATGCTGTAATGGCTGAGTCTCCTCAAATCCTAACCGCGTACACGCAACTGCATCAGCAATTTACGCATACATCATTCGATGCTGAAGAACTCACCGTGGTATGGCAAACCATCAATGTTGAGCACGAATGTCATTATTGCGTGCCTGCACACACAGGTATTGCGCATTCAATGAAGGTTGATCCCGCACTGACTGAAGCGTTGCGTAACGATGAAGCCATGCCAACAGAAAAGCTGCAAGCACTTAAAGATTTCACCCTTGCTGTAGTGCGTGAGCGTGGCAACGTATCAGAAGCAGACTTAGCCGCATTTTTCGCAGCAGGCTACGGTCAACAGCAGGTACTGGAAGTGATCCTTGGGCTATCGCAAAAAGTGATCAGCAACTACGTAAACCATATTGCTCATACACCTGTAGACAAGGTATTTGAAAAGTTTGCTTGGTCTAAAAAATAATCCAACGGTCAAAACACGCTTGAGCGAGCTATGTAAGCTCGCTCATTTTTTTGCTCAGTGTGCGTTTAGATATCGGTTCACTATGCGGATGAAAATACATCATCGACGAACGCTATTTGACCTCATACCTAAAGAGGACTTCATTATCTAACACAACGTTGGTTGACCAGATAAAGTTGGCACCGGCACCGCTGAATTTTTCAATGAAGTTCATGTAAGACTTTTTGTTATTTACACCGATCTCATCTTCTGAATATTGCGTTGCGCGAGGCCATGCGCTTGCATCAAAGGTTGTATTCATCCAGTTTGTTGGCGTTTCCCAGTGAGCGGCATAAGCATTCTCACCATTATCTTTCCCCTCCGTTGTGCAAGAGCTGGATAACCGCTGTTTTTCAAGGTGGGGGCCATCCACTTCACGTAAGCAGGATAAATCGTAAATAGGCGAGGTATAAAACGTTTGGGCTTGCCAGTCAGCGCTTGTTACCGTTCCATCGCTAAAGCTTGCGATAAAGCCACCATCGCCAGGGTGGTATGCTTTGCCACGGTTATTTTCTGTGCCCAAGCCTAAATTTTCTTCCCAATCAATGACTTTTACTGCAATCGTATAAGGTCTCTTTACCTTGAACTTTACAATACTCGCGTTAAATGGCGTGAATGGTACGGTGTCTACCGCGATAAGCTGACCATTGATGTATAACTCAAAATAATTGTCAGCGAAAATATACCCCGTGATTTCATCACCGTCAGGATCTATCACGGCAACAGGTACCGCGTCTTTATTTACATCATCCAGACCGTTGGGGGTGATGTTGGCGCATTCTTCATACAAGTCGAAGGCTTTCGGTGCCGTGGCAAAATGGTTTTTAGCCGGAACCGTCCATACCTTTCCTTCTGAATCGGTAATTTCACCGATACCCGCCGCTCGGCTGCGCCCATTTTCACACTCAAAAAGATTTGCCGTTACTGTTTTGGCGATGCCTTGAGTAATGCTTGCTGTCCCGTGGTAATCGCTGGTGTTAGTGCTTGATGGGATGCTCGGTTCTGGTGAGCACCCGATCGCGAAAAAAATGACAGAGGAAAGGACGAGCGCTTGATTGCTTTTTGTGGCCATTGTCAGAATATCCGTAGAGGGGAATGGTATCAGCGTAGTTGTAATGTGAAGTTAATACAATTAAGCCGCACCCCATACTTCTGTGTGAAAAGTCTACATATAATAACGGCTTAACTGTCAAAAAATGTAAGAGACCGCAAAGAACAGTAAAAATGTGTGGGGGGATTCAGCGTTGAAACATTTGTGATTTAACTGAAGATGCACCTAATGCGGTAATTCGGTACGGCGCACTGTTTTTCGAACGGATCAGCTTTTTGTTTTTCAACCGCTGGAATATCTCGACGGTGCAATCTGCCAAGATATGGCCTTCGCGGGAAAAATAAGCTATCTCGTTTATTTTACTACTGCCGTTTCTTGAGTATTGAATTTCTCCGCCTAATGCGAGTACGTGCAACACTCTTTGTTCGTGTTTTGATAGGTTCATTGTGGTTATTCTCAATGTCAGACTGAAAGGGCAAAACATTGCCCTTTCAGTGATTAATTACACTTGTTCACTCGGGTGGCCCCACATCAACGGCGAGGCATACGGGCCTTTCAGCGACGAGGTAGATTCACCGACGTTATCGAGCGCGCCTGGGGTTAATTCTCTGGCGAACCAGCACTCTAAAGGTGCGAGTGTTTTCACCGGTGGCAGCACGTTGTGCGGTGTGTTGTAGCGGTTCCCGTAATGGAAGGGTTCGCCCATCACAAAGATCACATCGGCATCTAACTCACGTTCTGCTTGCTCCATTAAGCGTGTTGCATAACCCTTCCCTTGGTACTCAGGAAGGACCGCCAGCGGAGCCAATACGTAACACTTTAAATGTGGTGCGGCATCAATGGTGATGGGGGTGTAGCAAGCGTGTGCCACGCCGTCATACACAATGGAATAGCTGCCGTCTGCAATCAGATCATCGGCAAACTCGGCATACAATTTTGCATGTCGTTCATCGTAAAGACCGCCTGCGTTTGCGAATGCTTCATATTGAATGTGGTAAGGCGTATTCATTTCTTCTCTCTTTTGTAATTAAAACCGACTGGTCGGTCGGTGATTTAGGTTTAAAAAAATCACGCATTGGGTGATGCGTGATTTTTACGAAATTAGCAGTATTTCTTAATGAATTCTTGCTTGATTTCGTTGATTGGAAAATCGTCATTAAGCAGATAATTCATGGCGATACCATCAATCTCTGCAATAAACATTTTCGTGATGACCGAGGGATTGTCATGCCCAAGCGCACGAAATACCTCTTCTGTTGAGGTTTGCAACCCTTGGTATCTTTCATCAATCAAGTCAACAACGATAGAGCGAGTAGTTGGATGGACCATGACACTGAAGTTAAATTGATACATCTTTCGGTGTTCAGGCTTGGTCATCCCATCAAAGATCGAATTGATCAATGCCTCCATGCGAATGTCATTCACATCAATATCGGCATCTTGTTGATCGGCTTCTTCAATGACAGAAGTGATATGAACGAACACTTCCCTTAGCAGGTCATTTTTATTCTTGAAGTGATGAAACACCAATCCCTTAGAAACCTCAGCTTCTTCACAGATCAATGAAATAGGCGTTTTCTCGAAACCTTTCTCAGAAAATAATCGAGTCGCGACTTCAATAATATGGTGTCTTTTGTCCATCGTCATCACATGTCTCACATCGGCTGACCGTTCGGTCGGTTTGTAATTTAGGGATCCGCCCCTATGTTGTCAAGCAGTTTAATCGCCTTTTCTTTGGTGGCAATGCTGGATACCCATTTTCAGCCAACGTAGCGTTCCACAGCACCGTTTGCTCTTCCGCTCCTACTCGCCCCTAAAAACTCACCCCTCGTCCCTGCTCTTAAACTTTTTCACCTTTTCTTTCGTCTTTTTCCGTCCCCATACGTCTTACAGAGATTGAACACCACCACAAACAGCGATGGGGCCAGCAATCGGGCTTGGTTCTCATCGCTGTTTGCGTGAAGAGCGAAGAAAAAGAACATGCAACAAGCAATCACTTCTGATGCGCCGGTCGCGGCGACTGTGTCTCTAACAACGTCAGCACCCGTTACACTTACAGCGGATTTGGCCGCCACCCTGACAGGTATTCGTCGTGGGATTGAAAAAGAAGGGATCCGCGCCACGGCTGCGGCAACATTGTCTGATCAGCCACACCCGCAGGCATTAGGGGCGGCGTTAACCCACCCGTATATCACCACTGATTTTGCCGAAGCGCAGTTAGAGCTGATCACTCCGGCAGAAACCGACAAGCAAAAGACGTTCGCGTTTTTGACTGCCTTGCACCACACCGTGGCAAAACAACTGCCGGAAGGGGAGGTGCTGTGGGGCGCAAGTTTCCCGCCGCGCCTGCCGGACGAGTCGGCGATCACCATTGCCGATTTCGGCCTGTCCAATGCGGGGCGGTTGAAAAAACTGTACCGTCAGGGCCTGGCGAACCGTTATGGTCGCCGCATGCAAACCGTGTCGGGTATTCACTATAACTTCTCGTTGCCAGAGGCGTTCTGGCAGCAGCTGCATCAGCAAACGGGCAGTGAACTGTCGTTATCGGCGTTTATTTCCAGCCGTTATTTCCACCTTATCCGTAACGTACTGCGTCACGGTTGGGTGGTGCCGTATCTGTTTGGTGCCTCACCCGCACTAGATAGCAGTTACTTGGCAGGGCGTGAACATCCGTTGCTGGCGTTGGATGACGAGACGTTTTACCTGCCGTGGGCAACTTCTCTGCGTTTAAGCAATCTGGGCTATGGCAGCAGCGAGCAATCGCAGCATGCGATCAGCTATAACAACAAAGCCGCTTACCTGAATGATTTGTATCGTCTGCTGACCCTGCAAAGTGACGGCTATGCGGGTATTGATGCGGGCGAGCAGGTGAATACGTCTGTCCTGCAAATGGAAAATGAGCTGTACGGCGCGATTCGTCCGAAAATCGTGAGTGAAGACTTACGTCCGTTGTATGCCATGTGTCGCAAAGGGGTGGAATACGTTGAGCTGCGCAGTGTGGACAACAACCCGTACCTGCCGCTGGGACTGGATGAAACGCAAAGTCACTTCCTCGATGTGTTCTTAACCTATTGTGCACTGGCACCGAGTCCGAAATTGTTGCCAGAAGAAATGGCGATTATCCAGTTACGTCAGGAGTTAGTGGCGACAGAAGGCCGTAAACCGGGGTTGATGTTGCCAACGGTAGACGGCGCACAGCCATTGGTGGCAATGGGCGAGCAGCTGCTTGCGGCGATGCAACCTCTCGCAGCGGCATTAGATAGCACTTTCGGTATTAGTGCTGATGGCGTGCCAGAAGCCGGTTATCAAAGCAGCCTGCAACGTCAGCAAGATAAGTTTGCAGACAGTACGCTGACCCCGTCGGCACAACTGTTGGCGGATCTTCAGCGTCATGGTGTAAGCTATCGCACTTTTGTGTTGCAGTTGGCTCAACAGCATCACACCTTTTTGCAGCATATTGCCGTAGAAACGGACGATGTTGTGCAATTACAGGCTTTGGCCGTCTCATCTATTGCGGCGCAGCAACAAAAAGAAGCGCAAGACACCTTGAGCTTTGACGATTTCTTGCGAGAGAAAAACACCCTATCTAGCACCTGTGAGTAACCTCCGTTATGGAATTTCTGTGGAAATTACGCGGCTACATGAAAATGTTTGCCCGACGTTATTTTATTGCCTTTGTCGGGCTGCAGGCGGTCGCCCTGCTGAACCTGATGCCACCGTGGTTGATTGGCCGCATTGTTGATGCCATCAGTCACGATACGTTAACCCGCTCTTTCTTATTGACCCACCTGCTGGGCATTTTTGTGGCGGTGCTGGCGATGTATGGTCTGCGCTATGTGTGGCAGAACCAGTTATATGGTGCATCGGTGGGATTAACGCGGGTGATCCGCAGCCAGTTGTTTGCCCACCTGAGCCTGTTGTCGCCGGCGTTTTATGGCAAGCACAGCCCGGGTGATGTCATGGCCCATGCCACCAACGATTTGAACGCGGTGGAGCAGGCAGCAGGCGGCGGTGTGATGACCATGGTTGACTCGCTGATCGCGGGTTTGACCGTCATTTTCGGCATGATTTTTGTGGTCAGCGGCCACTTAACCGCGGTGGCGTTATTGCCGTTCCCGTTGTTGGTGTGGGTGACCCGTAAATACGGCGTGCGTGTGCAGCAGTCGTTTGGCCGTGCGCAGGCCGCGTTTTCGCATCTGAACGAAGAAGCGCGTGACACGGTGTCAGGCATTGTGACGGTGCGCTCGCACGCGTTGGAAGCCCGCCAGCAGCAGCGTTTTGAAAAAGCACTGGATGACACGCTAGAAGCGAACGTGGCGGTGTCGAAAGTGGACTCCTTGTTTGGCCCGACCATTCAGATGATTTACGGCACCTCGTTTGTGATCACGCTGGGTTACGGTGCGTGGTTGATCAGCCAAGGGCTGATCACCGTGGGCTTGTTCACCAGCTTTACTCTGTATCTGGCGCAATTGCTGGGGCCATTCATGCAGTTTGGTTGGCAGTTCAGCATTTTCCAGCGCGGGAATACCTCGTGGGATCGTCTGGAGAAACTGTTTGCGGAACAACCAGCAGTGACTGAAGGCGAGCACACCTTGCCAGCCAATACGCCGAAGGTAATCGAGATGCAGATCAACCGTTTTGCCTATCCAGACAATGCACACGCGGCATTGGACAATGTGGCGTTTTCGGTGCCAGCGGGTGGCTTGGTGGGCATTACCGGCCCGACCGGTGGCGGCAAGAGTACGCTTTTCAGTTTGCTGTTGCGCCAATATGGCCTGACGGATGACACCTCACGCATTACGCTCGGCGGGATCTCGACCGACAGCCTGACGTTCTCGTCACTGCGCGGCACCATGGCGTGGGTACCGCAAAAGCCATTGTTGTTTACGGGCACCATTGCGGAAAACATCGCGATGGGCAAACCGGATGCGTCGATGGAGGCCATCATGCATGCCGCTGACATGGCCGGTATCAAAGAAGAAATCGAGGCGATGAAAGACGGCTTCCAGACCGCGCTGAGTGAAAACGGCGGCAACTTGTCTGGCGGTCAGAAGCAGCGCATCACCTTGGCCCGTGCCTTGTTAGTGGATGCTGACATTTTGTTGCTGGACGATCCGTTCAGTGCGTTAGACATGAAAACCGAAGCCCGTGTGCGTCATAACCTGAGCACCCATTATGGCGATAAAACTGTAATGCTGATCACCCAGCGTCTGCCAAACCTGTATGGCGCGGATCATATTTTGGTATTGGAAGAAGGCCGCATTGCAGAGCAGGGCAGCCACAAAGCCTTAATGGAAAATCAAGGCTGGTATGCCACGGTGTATCAGCGTCAGAACCAATTGAGTCATCCGTCATCAGCCGCTGTTTCGACGACGACAACGGATACGGACTTGGCGGAAGCAGGAGAATGTCATGCCTAATGCTAAACAAAACACTGCACAGGCAGCGACAGCATCTATAAACAAATCGACAAATACATCGAGAAACACATCGAAAAACAAGGGAATGTTTGCCCGCCTGTTTGCCTACTCCTTGCCACACAAAATGCGCTTTATCGCCGCGTTTGCCATGCTGGCGGTGGCGGTGACCGCAGAGATGGCCATTCCGTGGTTAGCCAAGGTGATCATTGATGAGGTGATTGTACCGCAGCAGTTTGAATGGCCACAGTTGCTGATGCTGACCGGTGCCGTGCTTGCGCTGTACTTGTTCTCGGCCACCTTCCAGTTTTTACAGGCATTTTCGTTCCGTCAAGGTGCCTTGCTGGTGGTGAATGACGTTCGTCGTGCGCTGTTTAACCATGTGCTGCGCTTTCCGATCCGCACCTTTGATAACCTGCCATCGGGCAAGTTGGTGTCATACCTGACCAATGACACGGAATCACTGCGTGATATGTACGTCTCGACCGTACCGACGATTTTGCAGGGTACATTGCGTTTGATCGGTATCTTCATCGCGATTGCGCTGTTGGATTGGCGTTTGATGATGCTGAGCTTGGTGCTGATCCCGGTATTGCTGTTGACCATGCACGGTTATCGCACCATTTCGATGCCGATTTTCGACGGCATTCGTCAGCAGGTGAGCAACATCAACAACCAGATCAACGAGTCGCTGCAAGGCATGGCGTTGATTCAGGCATTCCGTCAGGAAGCGACGTTCAAAGATAAATTTGAAGACAGCAATCAGCGTTGGTTTACCTTCCGTACCCGCTCGATTGGCATTGACTGTTTGATGCTGGCGCCGTTCACCCGCTTAGTCGGTGGCTTAGCGACCATCGTGATTGTCGGCTGGTTTGGTCAGGCGTCGATCACCAGTGTGCTGGAAATCGGTACGCTGTACGCCTTCTTGAACTACATCGAGCGTTTCTTTGAACCGTTCCGCATGTTGTCGATGGAACTGCGTAAGCTGCAAGTGGCGACCGTGTCGGCCAAACGCATCTTTGAGTTGTTGGATGATGAAACCGATGTGCTGCACCGCGATGAGCCTGTAACGGCCAATGTGCCAGCCAATGTGTCATTCACTGAGAAGTCATCGACAGCTGCTGACACGATGTTCAGTGCCGCGAGTCATCACAATGACATTGAATTCCGTGATGTCAGCTTTGGGTATGAGCCGGGGCGTAATGCACTGAACAACATTAGCTTTACTGCACAAGGTGGCAAGTTCACGGCGATTGTTGGCCACAGTGGTAGCGGCAAGAGTTCGTTGATCAATATTTTGATGCGTTTTTACCAGCACCAGAGCGGCGACATTTTGATTGGCGGCCTGCCGATCGAATCTTTGCCGAATGCGCAGCTGCGTCAGCGTATCGGTTTGGTGTCGCAGGATCCGTACCTGTTTAACGGCACCTTGCTCGATAACATCGATTTGTCTCACGGTGAGCCAAACGCGGCGGCGGCGATGGAAGCGGCGCGTCAGGTAAAAGCGTCGACCTTCATCGAACGTTTTCCGCAAGGCTATCACCACCAACCGGGTTTCGGCGGGGCGCAGCTGTCAGTGGGTGAGCGTCAGTTGCTGGCATTGGCCCGTGCGCTGACGTACGATCCACCGATTATGTTGCTGGATGAAGCCACGGCGAATATCGACAGTGAATCGGAAGAAGCGGTGAAAGCGGCCATGTCGAACATGCAGCAGGGCCGTACCGTGATTGCGGTGGCGCACCGTTTGTCCACCATCAAACATGCGGATCGCATTGTGGTGATGGATAAAGGACACATTATCCAACAAGGCACGCACGATGAATTGGTAAAGCAAGAGGGCGAGTACCGCGCGCTTTACTTAGCACAAAAAGCAAAAGAAGAAATTGAACATGAAAACAGCCACCTTGGCTTGGCCGTCGCCTGAGCCGATCCCGCCATCGGCAAGTGTGATTGCTGAAGCCAGTGAATGGGCCATGATGCACGGTGTGGCGATCAAAAATCCTGATGGCACCGCGCGTCATTGCCCGTTTAGCTTGGCGCCCATCACCTTGCAGCGTGCGGCGTTTGACCATTTGTTGGCGGTAACGCCGTTGATCAGCCAGTTGATCAGTGCCGTGTCGGAAGACGCGGCGTTTGTGCAATCGGCGCTGCATGATATGGCACAGGCGGATCCGTTTTTTGGCCGTTTGATGGCGTTGCACAAGCAGTTGCACGGTACTGTAGATGCCCCGTTGTCGCCGCCGCGTCAGCCTTTGTTATTGATGCGTACCGATTACATGGACGATCGCCAGCAAGGGGCGAAAGTGATTGAGTTCAACGGCATTGCCGCCGGCATGGGCCCGTTCGGTCAGCGTGCGACTCAGTTGCATGCGTATGTGCAGCAGCAGTGGCCGTCGCTTTATCAAGAATGGGTAGAAAACCCTGCTGCGGTGCCTGCGCCAAATGCGTGTTTGTCTCACTTAGCGGGGGCGATTGCCCAAGCGGCTGAGCAGATCAAAGCCTCATTTGACGAAAGCGGTGCGCCGTTGTTTGTGATGGTGGTGCAGCCGGATGAGGACAATGTTTACGATCAGCATTTGCTGGAAGTAGCCTTGCAGGATTTGGGTGTGCGTACCGTGCGCCGCACCTTTGCTCAGTTAGCGACAGATTTATCGACCGGAGACGGCCAGCGTCTGCTTTTGGCGGGCTTGGGGCCTGTGGATGTGGTGTACCTGCGCGCAGGGTATCAGCCGGAAGATTATTTGGTGCCCGAGAGCTGCGTTGACGGAGATAGGGTTGACCAAGATAGCGAATCGTCGATGTCGATGACCGCGCTCAGCCAGACCCGCGTGTTTATCGAGCAGCACCGTGTGGCGGTGAACGCGACGGTGAGCCAGCAACTGGCGACCAGCAAAGCGATGCAGATGTTATTAACGCGTATGCCAGCCAGCGACTTGACCCATTGGGGCTTGGATTTATCTCAAGCCGAGCAGGTGAAAAGCGTTTTAGCCGCGATGCATCCGATCTCTGCTGACACTGTGGAATGGTTCATGACGCAAGCGGATCCGGCGGCGTGGGTGCTGAAAAACCAAGGGGAAGGCGGCGGTCACTGCGTGTTCGGTGACGATATCGCCAAGACCCTGACGGCCTTACAGCCTGACGAATACGCCGCCTGGGCGCTGATGCAGCGTTTGTATCCGCATGAGCGTGATCGACCTGCATTGGGTGTGCGCAATGGTCAAATGACGGTGGTGGCGGATTTAGTCAGTGAGATTGGCTTGTTCACCGCCCATTTCAACGGCCAGCCAATGACCGCCCAGCAAGGCTATGTCGGGTATTTGGTGCGCAGCAAACCCGCCAAAGAGCACGAAGGCGGCATTCACAGCGGCAAAGGGATCTTGGATTCTATTACGCTGGTGGACTAATTCGTTAGCGGATTAGCTTGCTGATGAATTGAGGTCTTTCATTGTGTTCGCCTAAATAACAAAACCACCGTCATGGTGGTTTTGTTTTATTTGGTGCCAGCATTAAGTTCCTAGTTCCTAGTTCCTAGTTCCGTGGATCTAGGATCTCGCTTCTCAGCTCTTACTCGTAATTCCCCTGCACTAACACCTCGCCGTGCAGCATCATGGTGCGACCGTTCACAATCACGCTGTCGAGGGTGAAGTCATCATTGAAGATACACAGGTCAGCATCCGCGCCTTCGTGCAGGCGGCCTTTCTTGATGCCCAGTGAATCGGCCACGTTGGCGCTCATCATCGCAATTGCGACCTCTGGTTGAATCCCCAAATCAATCATCTTCGGTAGCATCATCAGGTTGCTGTTCACATCAGCGGCGGCCATGCCCACCAGTTTGCCTGTGTCATTAAATTTTGGCAGGCTGCCGTTGCCGTCAGAACTGATGGTAATGCGGCCTGGATTCACATCCGCTTCTAGTGCGTAACGCACCGCTTGTTCCGCCGTTTCAAAGCAGCTGCCGCCAGAGGTGATATCCATGAAACCGCCTTTGCGGGCGAAAGCAAGGGTATCGTTAAACAGGTGTTCGTTACGCGCCACATGGGTTGGTGAGAAATGATGAATAGGCAAGCCCATGCTGAGCAATTCGTTAATTTGTGCAAACGGATCCGCCAAGTCACCCATGTGGATATGCAGTACGCCACGTTTGCCAGACAGCATGCCCGCGATACGAATGTCAGACACAATGCGTGACAGCTCTTCAGTGGTCGGGAACGAACAACGGTGATCCGCCAGCGCAATTTTCACGCCCAATACACACGGTAAGAAGGTGATGTCATCACGAATGCAGCCCGTAAGGGTGCGGGTCGGCACTTCGTACGAGCCCGTGTGCATGAAGGTGTTCAGGCCCTCGACACGCAATCCGGCGGCTTTAGCGTACAAATCGCGCGGTGAGCGAGAGATCCCGTCCGTGCCCATCACGCCAATCGCGGTTGTGGTACCGGCTTCAATCAATTTACGCAGGGTCACTTGCGGCACGCGGCTGGCAAAACCGGCTTCACCACCGCCACCGATGAGGTGAACGTGCTGATCAATCAGCCCCGGGGCGACAATCTTGCCGGTACAGTCGATAGTATTCACATCTTTCAGACCGCTCACTTGCAATGACGGGGCAATTGCCAGAATATTATTCTGACAAAGAAGGATGTCCGACTTGCCAAGTGGCTGTGGGGAATAAAGATCAGCATTTTTAAGTAGGGTAAACATAAGGGCGCTTCCGTTTTCTGTTGTGTAAGCCAAGCAGGGATGAACTGCTGTCCGTTGGCATCTTGTCTGTCTCTTTCTTGAGATTGAGCATACCCCGACAGAAGTGCTGAGTATTTTCCTTTCTGGTGCTGATTTTGAATGAAACTATGCATAAAGATCATGGCATAGAGATCATGGGATAAAAATCATCGCAAAAAGCTCGATGGCATCGAGCTCATTGCATGATGATTATCGACTGCATAGTGAATAGTGTGATTGGGCACCGCGTGTGCCGACAAATGGAAACAAGAGATGGATTTTAAGTGGTTAGAGGATTTCGTGTGTTTGATGGATTTAGGTAGCTTCGGGGCGGCGGCGAAAGCGCGGCACGTGACTCAATCCGCCTTTAGTCGTCGCATTCAGGCCCTTGAACTGTGGGTGGGGGTGCCGCTGTTTGATCGCACGTCGTATCCCATCACCCTGACCGAACCGGGCAAGAAGTTTGCCCCGTATGTGGAAACGCTGTTGTCGCAAGTGTCGGTCACCAAAGCTGACTTTGCCGATGTGTCGCTGCAAAAAGACAACACCGTACGCATTGTCAGTTTGCATTCCTTTGCGGTGAATTTAATGCCGTCCTTCTTTCAGCAGGGGAAGGCGGATTTTGACGGCCTGAATATCGTCATGAACACCTCCATACAAGGGGTGGATAATCATTTTCAGGCGATTTTAGAAAATACCAGCGACATTCTGTTGGCCTATAACATGCAGGCCATGCGTCCTTCGCTATTGATTGAAGACAAATTCGATAAGCTCTTGGTCTTAAAAGAAGACATCATTCCGGTGGCGGCGCCAGCGTTGTTGGCGTCTCATCCTCACAATCAGCCTTTTCCTTATTTGGCCTATTCTGAACAGACGTTTTTGCACAATGTGGTTTTCCCGTTGGTGAAAGAGCGTAAGCAAATGCTCAATCAGGTGTATGAAAGCACGTTAACGGAAGCGGTGATCCAGATGGCGGTGCAAGGACTGGGAGTGGCTTGGGCGCCGCGTTATGCCATGCGTCGAGAATTAGACGAGGGACTCTTAGTGCCGGCGTTCCCGGAGCAAGTGGCGTTGACCGTGCCGTTAGAGATTGTGTGCTACCGCGCCAAAGCGACTAGCCGAGCATCGGTTGAGCAATTCTGGCAGGCGCTACAGCGGGTGGTGGCGCAAGAGGAAGCAAAGCAAAAAGCGGCGGCATCCGCCTGTCTCATGTCGGACGCTGCACCCAACGTTGGTGTTTTGGTATAATAGATGGATTCACCTTCTGTATAGCCAGCATTGATAACGATATGAGCGACACCCTGACCATTGAAGCGATTTGGCCCAAATACCGCACCAGCCTGAAAGCGTTTCTGCATGCTAAAGTGGCGGATCCGGATGATGTGGATGATTTGCTGCAAGATATTTTGATCAAAACCTATCAGTGTTTGGATGAAATCCGTGACAGCAGCAAAGTCAAAGCGTGGATGTTTCAGGTCGCGAACAATGCGATCATTGATTTTTACCGCACCAAAGGCCGCGCGAAAACCTTGTCGGCGGAAGAGTTGTGGTTTGAACAAGATAATCCCAGTGTCCATGAGGAACTCGCCACCTGCTTAATGCCCTTCATGCAGGCGTTACCAGAAGACGAAGCCGAGATGCTGACAGCCATTGATTTGCACGGCCAATCACAAAAAGCCTACGCGCAAGAGAAAGGGATCAGCTATTCCACCCTGAAATCCCGCGTACAAAAGAGCCGAGAAAAAATGAGTGGCTTATTTCAGGAGTGCTGTGAATTGTCGCTAGATACCCGTGGCAATATTATTGATTTTGATAAGCGCGATAAAGGTTGCAAGCTGTGCTGACTGCTTTGCGTTTAAGATAACGAATCATTTTACGACATGAAAAGGGCATCTATCGAGATGCCCTTTTTGTTATTTCTGCCCCGTCCTAGTGTGGGACATGCATTGATTAGTACAAGCTATTGTAGGCACTGAAATCAAAGCCTCTGGCATTGAATGTTTTGCCTTTTTCATTCTCGATGAGCAGTTCTAAACTGTGATCTGGGTTTGCCGTATTTCTTACCAGTAAGTAGTCCTGATATTTTTGACGGAAGTATTCCAGACCATTATTGGGGGTAAAATGGTCAATGAGTTGGTGGTTGTCGTCATACACAAACACAGACGCTGAAGTGAATCGGTTGCGTAGCTTTACCTTAACCGTGAGTGGTTGATCACTTTCTGATGCGCGAATGGCAAAGCGATAAAAAACGCCATTGTCAGCCGCATCCGTGGTGTGAGCGTTTCTGTCGGAAGGGAAAAATGTGGTGACGTTCCCACTGTGACTTTGCTCAGCGAGGGTTTCATTGCCCGTGAAGGCTTTCAGTGGCAGCACAATATGGTTATCTAAGACAGTGAAGGTGAGCTCTTGGAAGGTAGGACGTTGTTCTAAAAGGCAATCCGCAATGTGTGCGGCAGTAAAGTCGTGACAGTTTATGCCACTGAGCGTGTCGATAAAGGGTATGTCTCTATCTAGATCAAAGGTTTGTATCTCATTGAATTGGGAAGATAAAAATTCAATGGAAAAAATAGCAGGGTTGTCGCCATACGCACTGATATCTTGTATGTCGTGGATTTCAGCCAGACAACTCATGTTATGAGAGGGCGTATTGGCTTCATTGATAAAGGCGGCGCGCTGATAATCATGATTGAAGTCAGGGCTTTGCCGCAAGACATCGTTATAACAGGCTTGTTTGCTGTCACTCCACAGGAAGGCGGGGTGAGCACTCTTACTGTCACCCAGATAGTAATGCGTTGTTGTTGCGGTGGGGAGAGGGGAATAGATATATCCGGATACCTCCCACCATGTGCGTAGTGTGAACGCATCACTGGCAATCGATGGGATCAAGCATGATACATCACTGTTATTGAAGGCTTTCAGGCTATAGTGGGTGCCGCCTAATTCACGGCATTGATGTTCACCCAGCAGACGAGGCTCACTGGCGACATAACGCTGCATGGGGGGAATAGGAGCGATACCGGTTGAATCTTCTAAGCTCGGTGGCGTTAATACAATCGTGCCGTCAGTTTGTTCGGTGAGGGTAACGGTTTTATGTTGTGGCTGCCTTGGGTCTTCAGCAATCGGAACCGAATAAAACCCTTCGGTTGTCGCGACCTGCATTTCTGTGTGATCAGACACATAACTATACCAATAGTGTTTTCCGTTCACGGGCACTGAGGATTTTGTCATGGGGTTACCGCCGACGGTGGGTGTGGCGATGAGCTTACCTTGGTCATACAAAATAGGGGAATCCGGCAAGGTGACATAATGCCATTCAGTGTTGGCCAGATAGACAGGGATCGGTGCATTGCTGCGTTTTATCGGTACGGCATGAAGCGTATGGCAACGCGCATCGCCAGCGTCACATTGCGCGCGTTCGACAGAGGTGACGGTGTAATAGCTTTCGCCCACGGCAAACGTGGGGCTGGTTACCGTCACGGTGGCTTGCCCGACAATGTCTAACGTGACCAGTGTTTCCCCATTATCGGAAAAGGATTGCGAAGTCAGTGTGTAGTTTTCGCCGCCGTCAGTGCCTTCATCTACCTCAATAAGATAGGGGTCAGTGCTTAAAAGGTGTTGGTAGCCATTTGCATCGGTTTGCTGCACCAGATTGCGTGCTTGTAGCGCGGCTTTCTGTACCGGATCCGTTGATTGATGGATCAGTTTAATTTGCACCGAAGAGGGGTGAGTTTCATCGTTTTTATCACCGTCCGATGACCCTGAACCACAGGCTGTTAATAACAAACTTGCTGCTGATACGGCCAGCAGTGATTTTATCACTGTCATAGTGTGAACCTCCTTGTAAACCCGGCCTACAGCGGTAACCCATCCAATGATGAACGGGTAAACGACCCAGAGGCAGAGGTGAAAACAGTATTAGGGATAAGCAGCCATGAATGAGCGCAGTCATCATGGGAACGATGGTATGGCAGGAGGCGAAATTACCATGATATCAATGGTTAAAATTTGCGCTGATTATCAGTGCGATAGACATATTTTCTTTCATAGAGAGAGTTCACATAAGCCTTGCTATAGACCTGTCATTCTCATTGATAGATCGTGAGTATGCTATGTGAAAAAGGATGCAGTGAATGTGTGATATAGATGGGCGTAAAATAGGTCTGTGAGAGAGAAAAACAAAGGCATCGTCTACACGATGCCTTTTTTACGTTTTACATGCCTGAAATTGCGCGTGGTTGATACGTTAAACATCTGCCGTGTCGACTCCTTCTTTGTGCAGTCGAATATCCTGACGGGTGCGATGGCAGAACAGTTCGGCACTGCACTCGGCACAGCGGAATTTTAAAAAGTCTTTTTTCAATACCTTATCTAAAAAACTGCGATGAATTTGGATCAGCATAGTTTTCTGTTGACAAGATGGGCAGGTCTCAAATCGCTGCATGGTGTATATATCCCTATATAAAATGACTTTCTCACGATATTGTTTCATATGCTCAAAAGGGATGTGAGTGATTAATGTCTCAATTATTTAGGTAATGAAATGAAAAAAGGCGATCTGTGCATGCTGCGTCGTAAAGTAAACAAGTGAGCAACAGAAAGCTTGAATGAAAGCAATATGGCCCACGAAGTGGCAACATGGAAGGAAAGGAAGGAAGGAAGGGAAGAAGGCCAAGCAACGCGCAACAGGCGGTGACTTGGCCAATGATCATTGTTGTCGCAGGGTGGTGGCTATCGGTTCAGGATGAACTGCTCAATCACTTTCGCCACGCCGTCGTTATCGTTGCTGTCGGTGATGTGATTGGCGATGGCTTTAATGTCGTCGGTGGCATTGCCCATGGCCACGCCTAAACCCGCGTAGGCGATCATATGGTGGTCGTTACCCGCATCACCCATACAAATCACATTTTCTGCACTCAAGCCAAGGTGTTCGGCCAACATCGCGACACCAGTACCCTTGTTGCTGTTTGCGTTCATCAGCTCTAAGAAGAACGGCGCGCTTTGTACCACGGTGTATTGCTCGTACAGAGAGGCAGGCAATTGAGCAATGGCCGCACTCAAGATCTCTGGGTCGGCAATCATCATCACTTTAATGATTTCTTCGTCGTCACTGAGTGTGTTGAAGTCGACTTCAGTAATCGCCACACCATTGATGTCAGATTCGTGCTGGGTGTACGGGTTGTTTTGTGGCGTGATCAAACCGCGTTCTGGGCTGAAGGCATGCACAAAGGTGCCAAAATCATTCGCGAGGCTGGCGATGTTTTTGGCATCACGGCCGGTCATGATTTGTTTGCGGATCACCGTTTTGCTGGCAATGCGTTGTACCAACGAGGCATTGTAGCTCAGGACGTAATCGTCTTCGCCGCGCATATCCAGCTCATCAAGGTATTTCGTCATTCCTTCCAGTGGGCGGCCTGAAGCCAGTACGACGTGGACACCTTGTTCGCGTGCAGCCTGAATCGCTTGTTGGGTGCGAGGAGAAATCGCTTTCTGCGTGTTAAGCAGGGTGCCGTCCATATCAAGGGCAACCAATTTATACATGTGAAAATCCATGGTGAATACTGAGTGGAGCCGACATCTTAATCAATTTTTGTGACTAACTCATCTTTGGATGGCATCGAATGCGGCTATTGGCAGGGAATCGCGAATTTATCGCTCCCTGCCGGTTGCCGATATTGTGTCCGTGCATTGAGATTACAGCGCAAAAGGCGTGCGCTGTAATTCACGTAATGAACAGTTATTTTTTTGCTGATTAAGCGCATCAAATGCATCGACCCACTGTTGAAGGGCGGTCAGCAGTAAGTAATCTTTCTCTGCGTGTGCAGGGGAAAGAGACAGGAATACGATGTCATCGGGTGCATAGCGCCCTAAACGGTTGATCAATGTTGTCAGGCGTTGTTGCAGTACCTCGGGTAGCACGTTATGGGGCACACCATGCGGAAATGACAGCGCCTGTGTCAGCGCATGCAATGTTTGGCGGACCACCCGGTTGATGCCTTGATGTGAGGCCGGACGGGTTGCCGATTCCGCGAGCCAGCCTTGGTAGCTGTCATCAAACGCACGGTAGTGCAGACACACACGGTATGCCTGCGTCAGCAATGTTTGTACTTGTGTCGGATCAACGGCGGGATAGATCGCCGGATTAATACGAGAAAAGGCCATTTCTGCCTGTGCAACGGCCCGTAACGGGATCGGTGTGATAAACGCGTACGGTTGTGATTGACCGCGGGCCAGACGCGCAACGCGCGCCCGCAGCCCTGTACGGAAATAGCGTAATTGGCGCAGAAAAACATGCTCAGCCTGACCGGAAAAAACACCGTGATTCACCATGAAAATAACAAACATGGAAACCCCAATCAGTAGCAGTTGCAACAGTGCTTGTTGAATATCATAGCGTGGGGTGAGTTGCATCGCGCCGTTAGTCATTAACACCAGATGCTGCGCCCCTAGCAAACGCAATAACAGTTGTTGCGGTTGGGAAAAGGTGTACCAGATGACAAAGGTATTAATGAAATAAAACGCCCCAAGCTGCCACACTTCGGTAAACAGCGGCATGATAAACACATACTGCGCCACCATAATTATTGACCAGCCCACCATGGTGATCAGCAAGGAGCGGGCATTAATGAAAGGCAGCGATAAAATCACACTACCGAGAATCGCCCCCAGCAAAACAATCATCGCGCCCCCAGGCATGGGGACGTACAGCCAGAGCGCAATACAAATGCCGATGATCAGGCTGATCTTTAACGCATTGATCGCATTTTCTGGATTGAGCTGCCAGCGTGCTTGTCGGGAAGCTACGCGCGGCACAGTGTTGCGTTTTGCGGTTGCGGATAGCGGCAATACGCGGCGTGAGGCGGTGTCATCTAATGCCTGTTGCAAGGTTGAGACAATGGCACGGTGTAAGGTGTCCATGGTGCTCAGCAAGTGGTTCAACTGCGTCAGGGCGGCATGATGCGGCAGTGATGCAACAGTACCGAGATCCACGGGCACAGGTTGTGGCAGTGCGTCCAGACACGCTGGGGCTGCACACGGTAGTGCGTTATTCGCCGTGTTTTTTGCCGAGACTGACGTTGAGACGGAAGCTGAAAGAGACGAGAGAGATTGCGTCAATAGCGCTTGCGCCCAGTCAGCCCGTTGTTGGGTACGGATGAGAAATTGTTCGGCCAACTGACGGGTCGGCGTATCGCTTTCCAGTGTCGGCAGTACCGGCAGGGTGTCGGCCACATGGCCACACAGCATGGCCCACCGGTTTAGCTGTGCGAGCAGGGCTTGCCAATCTGCGCGTTTTGCATGGATCAGGTAACTGTCGGCAAAGGCTGCCTGCATTAAATCTTCCATGCGGGTCAGGCGCTTGAGGCTTTCGCTCATCGCTGAAGGCGACAACAATGTTCCCTCATCTTCCAGTGTGGTGATAGCGCCGCCCACTAAGGTCGATTGATCGGCAAAGTATTGCGCCAAGGTCGGGTAGAGCACGCGTCGGCTAGACGCTGGCCACATCACACTGAACACGACAGTGAAGCAGAGCACCCCCAAGACGGTTTCTTGCATCCGCAGTACCCCGACCGAAAAGGTCAGATCCGGGTTTAATTTCCCCATCACCAAGATCAATGAGCAGACCATCAGACTGATGCTCCAGACATAACCGTGGTGTGGGTTGGTCTGAAGGTACACACAGCCAGCGGCAAAGGCGGTATAGCTGAGCAGTAACCAGATGGGTTGTTGTGGAAATAAACCGGCGAGCAGAAAGGCCATCGCGACCCCGAAGACAGTACCGAGCACACGGTGGCGACCTTTTCGAAGCGAATGGCCAGCCGTTTCGGTTGCGGCCATCACAATCACGGCAAACGCCGCCCAGTATGGTCGCTCCCAGCCCAACCACAGGGCACTGACAATGGCGACAGACAGTGCGGTGGCGACTTTAAGGGGTAAGCGTGCGCGTTGGCTTATCATGAGTCCGCCTGTACGCGGGCAATAAGGTCGTGAATCGCTGCGCTAAAGGTATGTGGCGTCGCCGCTGACGGGGCTTTATGGATCATGATGGAAGCGGTGGCCCCTACGCGTAGCTGAATGCCTTCTGGCACCTTGTCTAGCGTGAGACGTACCGGAATACGTTGGGCCAAGCGGATCCACTGAAAGGTGGGATTCACATTAGGCAAAAGGGAAACGCCGGTGCTGCCATCGGTTTTCGCAATACCGTAGCCAATGCTGTCAACGTGTGCCGCCAGGGGCTGATCCGGATAGGCCATGAACGTGACATGAGCGCGCGTACCGGCAGTGACGTCATGAATGTCTGTTTCTTTGAAAAAACCTTCAATCCAGAAGCTGTGAGCATCCACAAGGGCAACCATAGGTTGATTCGCCACCGCCTGACTGCCGACCCGTAAGGTCAAGTTGGTAATAAAGCCGTCTACGGGGGCGGTAACGGTGGTAAAGCTGAGGTTGAGTTCGGCTTCCTTCAGTGCGGCTTCTGCCACCATGACCCCGGCGCGGGCTGAGGCGACAGCAGTGTGCAGTTGATTGAGGGTTTGCAGTGGGATCGACCCTGGTTGACGGCGAGCCAAAGACTGGCCGCGAAGGGCTTCATCCTCGGCTTTTTGCTGTTGCGCGCGGGCTTGCGCCAAGCTTGCTTTCGCCTTGGCGACCATCGCTTCGTAGGTGCGCGGGTCAATTTTAAACAGCACATCGTCGGCGTTCACGGCCATGTTGTCATGCATGGGCATGGCCACAATCGGGCCAGTCACACGCGGGGTGATTTGCACGATCTGCGCGCGGATTTGGCCGTCACGGGTCCAAGGGTTCTCAAGGTATTGTTGGTACTTCCAGCCTATCGCACCCAGTGCGGCGGCCACAAACAGCAAGGTGAGCGTAAAACGTTTGATCACAAAAAGGCGCTCCGAAAAGGATTAAGACGGAAAAAAGACGGTGCCAATAAACACGGTGTAAATAATGGTGAGCGACAGCTCGACCAACGGCGGGCTGACAATGTGGCGAAACCAACGAAAGCGGTTAAGCAGGCGTACACTCAACGAGGTACAAATCAGCCCAAGCAGGGCGGCGACCAATAACGGAGGCAGGTAAATATCGCCGATGGCAATTTCTTTGGGGATCGCGGCGAGTGGCATGAGGGTTCTCGTTATACACGCAGACAAGCGCATGGGGTGAAAAGGAAAGTGTGATCTTAATCACCTTGATATGGCGGATAAAGATGCGCACAGGGAATACACTCGAAACTCAAGGTTTCGAATGTGCTACGCTACTCCTCGCTCAGTGTTGATAATGAAAGCGGGTATGAGATGGACAGATTAACCAGTATTGAGATTTTTGTGCGGGCGGTCGCGTTGGGTTCCTTTGCGGCTGTCGCCGAAGAGCGGGGGATCAGTGCGCAAATGGTCGGTAAGCATGTGCGCGGGCTAGAGGCGGATGTGGGGGCGACGTTATTGGCGAAATCAACCCGCTTTCAGGCGCTGACCGCTGCCGGTGAGCAGTATCATGCGCGTTGCTTGGTGGTGTTGGCCGAATTGAAAGCCGCACAGGAAGATATTTATACCCACCTCAACGAGCCGTGTGGGCGATTGAAGATGGCATGCGGCGTGAATGTGGGGATCTCGGCACTGGCGCCCGTGTTGGCGCATTTTCAGCAACGCTACCCGCAACTAGAGATTGATCTGACACTGGATAACAGCCCGCCGGACGTGAAAAAGGAAAGCTACGATGTGATTTTCCGGGAGCGGGTGGAAGGCTATGAGTATTTGGTGGCGACCAAGTTGTGCAGTTACCCCATGGTGTTGTGCGCTACGCCGGACTATTTACAGCACGCTGGCATGCCACAGCGGCCCGAGGATTTGATGCACCACCAGTGTTTGCAGAGCCAATCGCCTTTAACGTTACAGCATTGGCGATTTTGGTCACCGGACGGGTACATTACTCCGCCGGTCTCTTCGCGGCTGACGATGAACAGTGGTCAAGCGTTACTGGCAGCAGCCCTTGAAGGCAGCGGTATTACCTTACAGCCGATGTTTCAGGTGGCGGGAGCGTTGAAAAACGGTGAGCTGGTGGCGTTGTTGCCGGCGTATCCGGTGCCGGAAGTGGATCTATACATGCTCTATAAACCGTCGATCCGCCACACGGCGCGTCTTACGTTATTGTTGGAATATTTGCGTCAAGCCATTCGAGACGTGCAGCATGAAGTAGGAGTGTGAAGCATACAGAAGGTGTTGCCGGTTTATAAAACCGGCAAGGTATTCACGATGACAGACGTAGGGGTTTTCAGTAGTTGCTCAGGAAACAACGTGAGCCAGCCATTGCCACGGGCGAATTCCACCAATGAAGCACGATTGGTGACGCCGTAGTGAGAAAAGCGTGCAATAAGGTTGGCAATTTGTTTTTCTACCGCTTTGGGTGTGCGGTGGATCAATTGGGCGATTTGCTTGGTTTGTCGGCCCCTTAGTAGCCAAAAAAGCACGATTTCTTGCGCTGCGGTAAGTGGAAGCGCATTGGGTTCGACCGCCATGGGTACAAATGGGTGCGTGGTGTTTAATGCAATCACTTCTGCGAAAGTCGCTAAGCGAACCATTGATTTTAAATTAACAGCCTGAAACTGAGTTCCCCATGTCTCACCGTTAATGATAACGGGACGTTTGCTGAAAGAATAAATATCGTGACCATGCGCATAATTGTGTATATCAATGGTGGTCACGGTTTTGTTTTTTGCCATCGCTTGTTGGTCTTGCTTAACAAACTCAGCGGCAAACTGTGCTGTATCACATGGCAGCTCACCATCCGTTAAACCTGCGATATCGTCAGGGGCGTTTACCAGTCTTCGGAAAGCCTCGTTCGCATAGGCGAAATACCCATCTTTAGACTTCAGGCCAGCAGGGGTGGGGACGGTCTCTAGCATGTGAATAAGGACAGAGAGATATGTATTTTCGTCTATTTTCACTGTTCTATTTTATCAACTTGGG
Organism: Photobacterium sp. 270122K; assembly: GCF_059941365.1. Classification (NCBI taxonomy): domain Bacteria; kingdom Pseudomonadati; phylum Pseudomonadota; class Gammaproteobacteria; order Vibrionales; family Vibrionaceae; genus Photobacterium; species Photobacterium sp. 270122K. The sequence continues at coordinate 579,100 of NZ_JBPOEN010000001.1, read as the reverse complement.
ATTAAAAGAAAGTAGGGGAAATACCCACTTTTTTGATTAAGTGGATGTCATAACAGGACAAATAGGCCTACGTACGTACAGCTTGGTATCCTTGTTGATGTAAAAAAGAGCAGTGTTACAAACGTTCAAAAGTAGATGATTGTGCTATGCAGTATAAATACCATAGAAGAATTTTCTCTGTCATTCATTTTGGCGAGATCTCTGTCAAATTACTGTCAATTTAATAAGCGCAATCGTTCACTCCTTTTATGTCTTCCCATTCTGATGTGTTCATATAGATATATTTTAAATGTACATTTAAATCGTTCACGCAGGATGAAAAGCGCACCATTTCAGCACAGCATAATAATTCAATAATTAGCTTCTAATACAAAAAGAAAATGGGTATCAATGTTGTTATGCACTTGATTTAATAAAAATATCAATAACTGTCTCGAACAAATATATGAATAAATAAATATAAAGAAAGTCAGATATAAAAGGGTAACCTTACTACCCATGTTCATTAATGGAGTAATGTCGAACAATCGACCAAAACGATGAGATGAAATCGTGTTTAGTATCACATTTTTGCTTGTGTGAAATTGTCATATTTTTATATATAAACACCGCTGACTGAGCGAATATTTTTGCTGTATCAGATTTCTCTATTTCGTCTTAATAATAAGATTTTGTCTCAAGCCATGACTTGAGTGCTTGTCTTTGCGGGTTTTTATTGGAAAGTGATCTGTCGCGAGTGCTGAGTAAAACGTGAAAATGGCTTGGAAACGACAGGTGAGCAGGGGAGGGGGCGGCAGGAAGGTGGTTTGTTGTTATGCTTTAAAGCATGCCTAAACCATAAAGAAATGATAGAGCGAGCAAAAAACTATGATGAAAAAGTTGTGCTGCCTGTTGTTCATTCCTTTGTCTGTGATGGCCTCGCCCGACAAGTACGCGGATCGCCTCGCGAAAGAGGTGTATCAAGCAGCGGATCTGGCCAATGTAATGGCTTTTGATTTGTTCCGCGATGGCGTGATAGCCTACATGAACGAAGCCATTGGCGCGAACCCCAACTTGGTGATTATTGATTACAGTCGTCCTTCTCACCAGCGTCGTTTCTATGTGATTAATTTACAGGACAAAAAGCTGCTGCATCACACCTATACCACGCACGGTGTCGCCAGCGGAATGGCCTTTGCTGAGCAATTTTCCAATATTCCCCAATCTAAGCAAACGTCTTTAGGCATTTTTAAAACGGCTGAAACCTATCAGGGTAAATTTGGTTATTCACTGCGTTTAGATGGGTTATCGGCGGGGGTGAATGACAACGCCCGGCGGCGGCATATTGTGATCCACGGGGCGGAGTATGCCTCACCGGCGTTTTTAGCCAAACATCGGTACATCGGTTGGAGCTGGGGGTGTCCGGCTTTACCGCCCGAAGAAAACCGGCAGATCATTGATGCCATTAAAGGAGGCAGCGTGGTGTTCGCGGCCTACAGCGGACGCGCGGTGGCGGATGTTAGCCGAGAATCTTTATTGCATGTGGCGCAGCAAAGCGCACAGAGATCCGTTTATGAATCGGCGACATTTGAAGAAGAGGGGATTGCGGTGAATCGTGGCGGTACGCGGTATGTTGAGGAGAAAAACCGCCCCTCTTTGCACATCAAGTGAAGGGAGAGGCGGTAGGACGGATGACTTAGCGTGCGGTTTCCAAAATACGGCGGCTTTCAGCCAGCGTGATCTTACCGTGCTCGCCCAGTGCAGCCATGCCATTTTGTTCTAGGCTAGCAACAATCACATCGATATCGTTATCACCCAGTTCTACATCGCTCAGGGCAGTGGGTACTTCCATCTGTTTAAAGAAGGCAATCGTAGCCGCAATTGCCGCATCGATACGCTCGTTTGTCGTGCCTTCCGTAATACCGAAGATACGCGCGCCGTATTGCAGTAGTTTCTCAGCTTTGTCTTCACGACGTGCTTGCATCACCGCTGGCAGTACAATACTCAGGGTGCGAGCGTGGTCGATACCGTAGTGGCCCGTCAGTTCGTGACCAATCATGTGCGTGGTCCAGTCTTGTGGGACACCCACACCGATCAAGCCGTTCAGTGCCTGAGTGGCCGTCCACATGATATTGGCACGTACGTCCAAATCGTTGGGTGTTGCCAGCGCTTTCGGGCCTTCTTCAATCAGGTTCAGTAGCAGGCCTTCGGCAAAACGATCTTGCACTTTGGCGTTCACTGGGAAGGTCAGGTACTGCTCCATCACGTGTACGTACGCATCCACGACACCGTTAGCCACCTGACGTGGTGACAGGCTTAGCGTGGTGCTTGGATCCAACACTGCAAATTGTGGTTGTACATGTGGGGTCATGAATGCCAGCTTAGTGGTGCCGCGTGAAACAACCGCACCCATGTTGCTTTCTGAGCCCGTTGCTGGCAGCGTCAGTACACAGGCCAATGGTAGCGCACGAGTAACTGTTTTTTGCTGAGACAGAATGTGCCACGGATCGTCGCCTTCATAAGCTGCCGCTGCCGCAATGAACTTGGTGCCGTCAACCACTGAGCCGCCACCGACCGCCAGCAGGTAATCAAAGCCTTCTGCTTTAATCATTTCTACCGCTTTCATCAGGGTATCGTACTGTGGGTTTGGTTCAATGCCAGCAAACTCACCCCAGTTATGACCGCTTAGTGCTTGTGCGACTTGTTCGTACACACCGTTACTCTTGATCGAGCCGCCGCCGTACAGCACCAGTACTTTTTTCTCTTTCGGGATGTCGTTGGCAATCGCAGCGATTTGACCTTCGCCGAAATGAATGCGTGTTGGGTTGTGGTAAGTAAACGTGTCCATGAAACATCTCCAGTGAAAAGGGCATGCCAATAGTATCGACAGCCTTATTGTTATCTCTGTTAAGCAGTGTAAGCCAGTGTGCGGAAAAAGGGCATGCTCATTTCTCTCTATTGCTTGCCTATTTCTACTTAATTGTTCTATTTAACACTATGTGGTGGATGCGGGATGCACTGACGATTGCATCTGAACAGATGATTTCGTATTGTCCCAATCAGACAGGTGATTTGATCACAAAACGGTAAGACAGGGGAAAAGTGGATGGCATTATCTCGTCAGGCGTACGGTGAAACATTGTGTGAATATTACGGGTTGCAACACGGATCCGGCATTGTCGACACTGACTTACCCGGTGTGCGTCTGTTTCGTATCGAGCAATACCATAAGATGACGCCACAAATGTACCAGCAAGGTGTGGTGGTGATTTTACAAGGCAATAAGATTGGACATTTGAACGAATACCAATTTCGTTATGATGAAGAACATTGCCTAATCGTGGCAACGCCATACCCCATTGCTTGTGAGACGTTTGCCTCGAAAGAAGCCCCGCTGATTGGGTTGGATATCGACTTTGATTTGACCATTATCCAAGAGCTGGTGGATGCGGTAGAGCAACACGGTGTGGCCGATTTGCCTTGGTCACAAGATTCACACCGTGGTGTGGCCGTCACGGCAATCACCCCGTCGATTGCGGAAGGGATCTGCCGCTTGTTAGCCTGCATGTTGGATCCATTGGATGCCAACGTGTTGGGCACTCAGCGCATGCGCGAGTTTTACTACCAGTTACTTAAAAGCGAACAAGGTCATGTGTTGGCACAATATTGTAAACAGGACAGCGCACTGGCGCGGGTAGCAAAAGTGATTAATCACGTGCAGGTGAACTTTGCCGATAAACTGACAATCAACGAACTGGCTGACATGGCTGGCATGAGTGTGTCAGCTTTCCACCGTGCCTTTAAGCATGTGGTGACCGATCCGCCTTTGCAATACATCAAAAAGATCCGCCTCAACAAAGCCAAAACCTTGATGTCTCAAGAAGGGCTACCCGCCAGTGTAGCTGCGGTAAAAGTTGGCTATGAAAGCCCGACCCAGTTTAGCCGTGAATTTAAGCGTTACTTCGGGTTACCCCCAAGCAAAGCGGCAGAAATTGGGTATGTGTGAGGTGCACTTGTTACCGATAGATAAACAATCAATAGAAATGCTACCCATTTACTAACAAAGTACATATTTACAATATGTTACATAAAAAGTGCGGCGAGCATAAAGAGCAATTGTTCCAATACAGCGTTCTATTTACAATCAGCCGATTTTTCTTAAATGGATTGTAAGATGCTGAATGTAGATAATTTTAAAAAGATACTTGTTGCTCTGTCGATGGCGGTGCTTGCTGGGTGTGGTGGTAGTGACGGCGATGATGAAAAAAGCAGTGGCTACACGAACGAGCAGGTGGCGAGTGCAGTAAAATGTACGAACCAAGCCGAAGGTGGATTATGTGAAAATAATATGCAGGGAGAAACGTGGGATGTCGCTGACTCTACAGAAGAGTGCAGTTTTGGCATTTACTGTTTTGAAGACGGCCATGATGTACCTGAAACCCCTGCATTAACTCGATTCCCGGAAGGACATCTGATCCCGGTTTATTTTCGAGAAAAGGAAGACCAGCGCTTCATTAACTCAATGAACCACATTGAGAGTCTGGTTGGTTATACGATGTTTGACCGTAAAGGCGTTGTGACGATTGATATGTCTGATCCAAGTAATATCGATCTTGCGCACCTAGATACCAAGTGGGGTCTGATCCTCAGTCAAGGCACATCAGCAGGAGACATGAGTGGCAGTGGATATTGTAGTCTGGGCAATGTGGCTATCGGACCGTATGTCACGACTCCAGGATCCTATATCGTTTCTACAGACTACGGCATCAAATATCCAGCTAAGGAATGGGGTCGTGATGGTAAATTCACATGGGTGAATCTGGATAGTCTACAGGGCGCCAATGATGGGAAAATCACTTGTAATGGAACGGCACCGCAAGATGTTGCCACCCACGAGTTCGCTCACGCACTAGGCATGCAAAACCACTTTAGTGGGTTCGGATTTGATGGTGCATGGGGTAAAAACGCTGAGCGTGTTTTGAAGACGATGTACAGCGGTCAAAACCCACAAGGGCAACCTTTTGATAATTTGTTTATCGAAGACTAATTGATAAAAGTGCGCCTCCCAATGGGAGGCGCACTTTTTTATAGATGATATCCCTAAGCATCTTGAGGTAACTTGGGTATATATCTTCATCCCCATTGCAAAATAATACCCCGCTCTCACCAAACACATTTATTTACCTTCATTAATAAAAATTTACATATAAAACACTGTTTTATATTTTCAGGTCTCATTCAGTTTCAACATGTTAAGTTTATTCCATCAAACAGCCACGGCAACGTGGGGATAAATATAAATTACATCACAATAGTGAGGATGCATTTATGAAAAAGTACGCTGTAGTATCAACCGTTATTATTTCCGCCCTTTCTGCTACGCCTGCTCTTGCAAATAATGCCGATTGGTTCATCGGTGGTGGTATTGGTTATCAAAATGATGCCGTGAAACAAGACTTCGGTGTGGCTGACTCCTCGAAAAATGCCGAAGACATGACGTACCAATTGCGCGGTGGTGTTATTTTACAGGATCAGCACCGATTAATGGGGACATACAGCTATTTCAGCGATGATGTGAATGGGTTACTGGGCGAGCGGAAGATGACCCAGAACATGTTCCTAGCGTCTTACGATTACCTTATCCCTGTGCATCAACACATTAACCTGTTTGCGGGTGTGTCTGCCGGTTTTGCCGATAACACCATAAAGAACAAAACCAGTGGCGTAGAGGTGGATTCGACGGATTTTGTTTGGGGTGGCCAAGTGGGCGCGCAGTATAAGATTGATCAGAACTGGTCGACAGACCTCACTTACCGCATTTTAGACCAAGATTACGATAAATTCGGCAGCGAAGTGGATTATACCCAGCAAGTGGTGTGGTCAGTGGATTATCGTTTCTAGTTTCTAGTTTCTAGTTTCTAGTTTCTAGTTTCTAGTTTCGCCTTTTAATTAATGTTTCATCATGAGTTCTACGTTGTCCGTTTTTAGAGAGTAAGGATGCTCTCTTTTTTTTATCACCCCGTTTATTTTTTATATCTATCCTAGGGGACGTTATATTGCCTGCAGGCAGTGTTTTGCTGACAAAGCAATATAGTGATGGGGGACTTTCATTCCATAATCTATTGGAAGTTCAGCTGTCGTTCAGATTAAAAACGTTGTTTTCTATTTTAAGTTTCTGTTCAGCTAACTCCTGTATGGTAAATACCGAACCACACAGAATCTTACTCTTCTTCACGGCTCAGTGTGTTGACCACAGGGAGCACGTGATGAAACAAGGAATAAAATAATGAAAAAGATCACCGTAGTTTCAGCATTGGCACTTTCTATTTTTGCGGCGTCACCGGCGTTAGCCGCAGACACCGACTGGTTTGTGGGTGGCGGTGTCGGTTATCAAGCCGATAACGTAAAAGGCGCACATGATCAAAATGGCGAAGACGCGACGTACCAAGTGCGTGGTGGTGCCATTATTAACGATCATCACCGTGTGATGGGGACGTACAGCTTCATGGACAAATCTCGTCAAAACATGTTCTTAGCATCGTACGATTACCTGATGCCGGTATACCAGAATGTTAACCTGTTCGCGGGTGTGTCTGCGGGTGTGGCAGACAGCAAAATCAGCGGCGAAAGCGCGACTGACTTCGTATGGGGTGGCCAAGTGGGTGCAATGTACGACATCAACGAGAGCTGGAGCACTGATTTGACGTACCGTTACCTTGATCAAGACTACAGCGAAAACAGCACCAAGATTGATTACTCACAGCAAGTAGTATGGTCTGTTGACTACCATTTCTAATGGCTGATGTGTCTGGACGACATCGTCATTGAGAACTGTCAGTAAGAACAACTAAAAAGGGAAAGCATCGGCTTTCCCTTTTTATTTAGGTGTTTTATTTCCGCAACTCGCAACTCGCAACTCGTTCCCAGCCCCTTCTTTTCCCTTCGTTCCTGTTTTGCTACCCCCGACTACGTTCTAGTAAGTTCTCTTTATATTGTGCTGGCGTCTGTCCGCGTTGGCGTTGAAAGGCTTTACTGAAGCTCTGGCTGTTGGCATAGCCCAGCGCGGTGGCAATGTCTTTAATCGGCATGTCTACCTGCATGTATTTGATGGCCTGATTACACAGCACATAGCTGGAAATCGCGGTGAAGCTCCAGCCAAATTGGTGCAGTCGCCGCTGTAGCTGTTGGCGTGAAAGCTGTAAACGTGCGGCCAAAAAGTCAATATTAGGGAGGCCGTAATAGCGCGAGTAGTTAATCAATTCATAAAACACTTTGGCGGTGTCGTGGGGTTGCGGCATGTTCAGGAATTCATCCATCTCTAAGTTGGACAGCATCATAGGGCGGTTGTATTGAAACGGGTGGGTATTGGCATGCTCTAACAGCGAAATATCCAGCCACACTTTGGTTTTCGGGGCGTTCCACGTCACATTGCAGCCAAAGAATGCATCAAACTGGCCAGTCTCCCCGGGTTGATCATAGCCACAAGGTGGGCCGCTGATCTCTACCTTCAGGGGCACATAGTCTTTGCCCATAAAATAGCGCAGGGTATTGGTGAACATGATCGCCATGCGCAAGCTGTCGTGCAGTCGTCCCCGGCCTTGAGAAAAGTGATTGTCATAACACCATTTGACTAACTTACCGGATTGCTCGCCATGAAACGTAGCACCTGACTGCAAGCAGGACGTACCGTAATTGATCCGCCGAAATGATAACGCCAGATCCGGCGTCGACAAAAACCATTGGCCAAGCCCGCCTTCGACATCTTCAAAGGTGAGATCAGGTGCCAGTGTCGCCATATAGGCCGGATCATCCACCAAAGTTTCTATTTCTTCCAGCAACGCATTGATATCAATGAATGGGATCAAGGTCATGCGGCCATTAAACAAAGTCTGGGGCACAGAGAGGCGCTCGACAGGTAACCCGTAATGTTTGTGGACGGCTTTGATGATTGGATGAATGAACAGTGTGCGGATAAATGCAACATCAAACAAGGTATTGGGTAAGGGCATCTTGTACACCGTCTATCGTGTTTTACAGGCTGGTTATGGTTCAATTGTATCAAAATTACCGTTAATTTGATTTATCTGGGCACTAAAAATCACAGAGATCACTTTTTTTTGCACACTCTCCCTCATAACTACAACGCATAACGTGCAGTATTTAAAATAAAAGGAGAGGGCGAATGAGCCTCATCAGCATGCCTTTTGTCGACAGCGGAGTCGACACCGCACTACACATTGTGGCCGCCGTGATCTTGATTGGATCTGTCGCTGCCGCTGCGTACGGATTTTGGCGCATCCATGAATTACCGATTCAAAAAGCCCACACCAAAGAACACCATCAGATCGGTTTGATCACCGCGTTAACCTGGATAGGGTTTATCTGGCACTGGGTATGGGTCGTGGCCGTGATTATTGCTTTTGTCGATGGCGAGCAAGCTTTGCGCCGTATTCGTGATATTTGGAAAGGCAATGACAACCCTGTGATGGCGTCCCCTGCGAGTGAGCCTGCCGCCTCTGCACATCCAGCGGCTGTAATGGCAGACAAGGAGGCAGATCATGCTTGAGGGATTAGCCGTATGGGCACTGTTTATCTACTTGCTGCGCATGGTGGGCATGCCGTGGAATAAGTTTACCCAAGCCTTTGCTTACATTGGCGGTGGCAGTTGGCTGCTGTTCGTGTGGGTAGGTTTGATCACCTATGCACCGATGGATTTGTCGGGCGGTTCCGTGGTGCAATCCCCGCATATTCAATTGCGCCCAGGCTCGACCCAAATTAAAGGCCATGTGGATGAGATTTTGGTGCGCCCGAACCAAGCGGTAACCAAAGGGCAGTTGGTATACACCTTGGATGACGCGCCGTATCAAATCGCCTTCAACAAAGCCAACGCCGTGCTGCATTCGGCACAGGTGGCCTTGTCTATCGCCAAAGAAGACGTGCGCATTGCGGCAGAAAACCAGCAAGCCTCATTGAAAGACATTGAGATCTCGACCAATCAGTTAGCGGCCGCGAAAGAAGATTTAGCGTTCAAACAAACGACCTTGAAGCGTTACAGCGAACAAAACCGCGTGGTGAAACACACCATTACGGAAACGCAGATGGATCAGCAACGCACGGCCGTTACGCTTGCCAATGCCGAGGTGGTGACACTGGCCTCGCAGCTTGAAAAAGCCAAATTGTCCGCCAATCGTGCCACGTTAGATGCGGAAAAATCCGCTCTGAATGTGAAGAGCCGTGAAGTGGATGTGGACACCGAGCATGAAAACGTCGCGCAGGCACAATGGAATATGGACAACACCAAGGTGTATGCCCCTGCTGATGGTTACGTGACCAACTTCATTATGCGAGAAGGGCAGTACGTGGGCATGGTGCCGCGTATGCAGATGTACACCAACGAAAAATACGTGCTGATGCGTGTGAATCATCAGGCGATCCGCAATGTGAAAGTGGGTCAGCGTGCGGAATTTACCTCGGCGGTGTACCCAGGCAAGATTTTCAATGCCCAAGTGGAAGGCATTGTGGAAGCGACCGGTGAATCGCAAGGTAACTTGCTGGGGCGTGATGACAATATTCGCCAAACCACGGGGCAGAATGTGATGAACAAACACCACTTTGTCCGCCTGAAACTGGATGAATCTGCGGGGTATGACATTCCGGTCGGCTCTGTAGGTCTTGCATGGATCAGCGCTGAAAAACCGATTGGCTTCCTGCAATTTTTGGATGTCATTCGCGGTATCATCATCCGTATGAAATCCCAGATCTACTACATCTGGTCGATGTAAGGCAGATATCAACACAGGATATTAAACAGCGTCACCATAAGAATAATTACGATACCGATTTCCCTGCCGCTCTGGAGGTGACTGGCACCGTGTCACCACCTCCAAGTTTTACTACGTTAATGCTGACCGTAGTGCTGCAATTTCAATTGTTGGAGTTGCAGTTTTTTTTATCTGCAGATTACTGATATAAATATGGCCTGAGAAAGGATTAGTGTGAACAGTGAGCAGATGAAAACGGATAATCAATCGAAAGTCATCAAGGCAAGCCGAGGCGCACAACGAGCCGCACTCGCGCTGTGTATGGCGGCATTTACCGTCAATGCGCAGCCGCTAGGGGATGCACGTACTGAGATCCAGCTGGGTGATACGGCGCAACACGTTGCTTCCCTCCCGGATACCTTTGATTGCTCTGCTATGTATGACGAGGCGCTGACATATTGCCGTGATAAGCAAACCCTGTATGGCATAGCGGCGAATTTGCAGGTCGTGCACCTTCATGCCGGACGCGTGCAGCAGGTGGAATGGCAATTACCGTCAACCCAAGCGCATGTTACAGCGGTACTGCATAGCCTGCGTAAAGACGGTTACACCTATGCCCACATGACGGTCATGGATGACGCGGTAGGTCACACACTCGATGTGTTGGCCAGCTTGCCGTTGTTAACCACGCCATCTGCGCGGGATCAGTTGGATCAACGCATGTTTACCTTGGCCAATCGCGGGGATTTTCGGACGGCACGGACTTATTATTTTGTGGATCGCCCGACATTTTCCCTCGCGACACAGCAGACGGTGACAGAGACAATCTCTTGGTTGCACGCGGTCAACGCGCCGTGGGTGACGGTAGTGGCACATGAAGACATGCTCAGTGTAACCATGCACTTTCCGGTTCACCAACGTTAATCCTGCCGCAGTTTTTTCTCGATGGAAATGGGGGTGGGGAAGCGCTTCACCACCCAATAGGTCGACACAATAAACGTCGTGATAGTGGTGATCTGAATAAACAGCACGGCCTGTTGCGACAGCAATTGGGCCTGCATGGCCGCATACGTTACCAGAAAAGAAAACTCACTGGCTTGGCTCAGTCGCGCACTGAGCTCGTGCCGCACGGTGGGTTTCTCTTTCGCCCATTTGAGCGCCAAGGCAAAGCCCCCGTATTTCACCGCGATCAATAAGAACCCTAAAAGCACCCCGAGCAAGCTATACAGGTTGGCTTGGCTGATATCCATCCGCGCGCCGATGGCAAAGAAAAACAAGATCAAAAAGAACTCGCGCAGCGGCTTTAAGTGGACAGAAATCGCCTGTGATACTTGGCTGACCGCTATGGAAATCCCCGCAATGAACGCCCCGCTTTCGTAAGACAATCCCACTTGGTGGCTGAGTTCCGCCCACAGAAAGCACCACGCCAGCGTCGTCACGAAACTGTATTCTTGGATCACATCAAAGCGGCGAAACAGCGGCAAGATAACGTACCGCACACCCATGAAGGCTAACAGGCAGACCAAGGCAAATTTCCCCAGCATGAGCAAAAAGCTCAACAGCATGACATTGCCGTTCCCCATGCCATCGCCCATATTGAGAAAAATGATCACACTGATGGCGAGAATATCTTGCACCAACAAAATACTGGTGATGATTTCCCCCAACCGTTTGTGATGCAAGGTGGTGGTGGGGATGAGCTTCAAGCCAATGACGGTACTAGAAAACATCAGTGCCGCCCCGATGATAGCGGCATCTCGCAGTGAAAACGCAATGGCAAGGCAGAACAGGGTGCTAAACACAAAGAAGGCGGCGCAGGTGCCGAGGGTGATCAGCGCACTTTCTTGAAACAAGGAAAGCAGCTTTTTGGGTTGCAGGTTCAGGCCAATCAAAAACAGCAATAAGATCACCCCAAGGTTGCCGATTTGGGTGATGTTTTCTGCACTGGTGACCAAATTGATGCCGTGCGGCCCTATCAGCATACCCGCGGCGATATAGGCCAGAATGATGGGCTGACGGGCATAAAGAAACACCGTGCCCAGCAAGGCGGCACTGATGATGATGGCGCACAACTCAAAGATTAAAGGAGCTAACTCACTGTGCATAGCAGCCGTACTACGTCCGTCAGGGCCAGTGTTAAGTGTGGCTCACAATAGAGGGATTACCTATTCATGTGCATGATTCGCTATGTCAGTGAAAATGTGCCCTGTTGCGTATCAACGATCCCCACGGCGACAGCATCTTGCGGCAGCTGGGCGATCCGCTGGCCGTTCGCTCCAATCACCACGCTATTTCCCATGCCCTGAATTGCCGTGTCATTTAACGCCGACGGCCAGTTGCATTGAATCACGACACAATGGAGGGCTTTGGCCATGGCTGCGGCTCCTGCGTAGAAGCCGGTATCTTGCGATGCCTCATTGGCGCGTAGGATGTAACTGGGCCAAAGCATCACATCTACCGATTGATGATGCAGGGAGGCAACAATGTCATCCACGTCGTCTGCTTCACGACACAGAAAAGCACTGATAGTGACATTATCAAGGGTGATGATGGGGCGCGCGGTACCGGCGGTAAAGTAGGTGCGTTCACTGTCCGTTAAGCCGATTTTATCCCATTGGCCAGCGATGTCGCCGTAACGGTCAATGCAGAGGTAGCGGTTATACACCCGTCCGCGGCTGGGATAAGGCAGGCCGACACACACATTCACCTGATAATGCTGCGCCCAGTGTGACAGGTGGCGTAAGGCTGCTCCAATACGCTCTGGATCGGACTGTGTGCGGACATGACGATGAAAACCGCTGAGGCTCAGCTCCGGAAAAATCAGGGTATCGACCGTGAGGTGATAGGCCGCAAGGTAGCGATGCAGGGTGGCGAGGTTATCTTCCAGAGTCCACGCCATCGGCATTTGGACGATTCCAATTTTCACGCAGTTAATCCTATCAAGGTTGTATATTGTGCCTTTTATAAATGGCGATTCAGTATCTTTATTGAGGCATGGGTGGACAAGCCTATGATCAGTAAAGCATCGTGTTGCTCGAAGCTTTTTGTAATGCGTGTAACAGCGGTAAGGGCGTGAGAGGAAGCTGGGACGGTGGGGGAAGAGCACGCTATGCTTTCACGAATTTTGGACCTATAACGATGGTGCAAATAATTAAGGGATACACCCTAGTATTTACCCATAAAATCAGCATAATCTGGGGTCATATTGCTAGAAGGAAAAATGACGATGGCAACTTTTCAATACTACTTCCACAAACTGCCTTGCTTTGATTGTAAAAAAACGCAAGTTGATACCGATCTTGGCTGGTTAACGGCTGCGATGAAAGAAGAAATCGTTGTGCAAGTGACAGCGATGATGGCGGAAGGTGACGTTGCGTCTGATTTTGCTGTGAACGTAACCTGCACAGAAGACGATGTGCGTGAATACTTGCTACTGAACTACTACGGCTACTCTGAAGAAGAACTAGCGAACAACGAAGTAGAAGCAGACGACGAGCAAGCTGTTGCAGACGAAATTGCAGAGCTAGCGGGCAACCTTGTGTTTGAACACGAAATCGCCCTACAAAGCTGCACAGACTGCGGCGAGTAATCGCAATAGCAGATTGAATGAAGGCGCTGTTTTCACGAACAGCGCCTTTTTTGTGTTTGGTGGTTGGAGCCAGATCTGGCTGACTCGCTGATGGGGCTCGAGCCAATCATGTTCTTCACTTTTTCGCCGGGTGATAGTGTTACTCAGATTTGCCTCGAAGTGAGTTTCTACCATTGTTAAAACTCATTACGAAACTTAATAACAAAGCCTCGCTGTAGGTGAACTTACAAGGAAGGAGGCTGTGGGAGTAGTATCACCCTTGTTTGTGATGTTCTTTAAATGCCTGATACATTAGAATTTCCGTAAATTATAAGATTACATTTGTTGTGTTCTTGAGGTGGTTTTGTAATCATGTCCAGACATCATTTTAGGTGGTAAAGTTTCCGCCTCGTTTTATAGGTGTTTCATGACAAAACAACGACGTACTTTTTTGCTGAATTTAAACTGAAGTTGCCTGTTTTATTCTGTTGAAGGCTGTACTTTTTCAGAGGCTTGCTGCTTACTGGATGTGAGTCAAAATGTTCTTCGCTGATGGGTTGGTTAGCCTGTTAAATATGGAATGTTGTGAAACTCTATCGATCAAAGCGCTTATTCAGAAGCCTGAAAACGGAGTGGTTTTCAGCGATCGGATATATGACTGAGGCATCAAAGGAAATCAGCTATTATTTGATGGACTATTTAAATTGGTACGGCCACACAGTCGCAATAATGGCTGACTACAGCAAAAAATATAAATAAGGATAGCAAATGGATTGTTTTTCAATACAAGCCGAACATGCTATGGAGTACAGCATTATGCAAGATTTACTGCTTCGTAGACATATTACACAAAAATGGTTTGACCATACTGAATCGGCTAAGCAACTCTTAAAGACAAAAGATGATAATTATATTCTGAAAGCAGAAAAGTTGTTATCTAAAGCTTTGAAGATCGCTCGTAAGGATCCATTGGCGAGAGCTTCAACCTGTCACGACTTAGGAGTATTGCACTTTTCATATCACACTGAATTACCAGGTGGAACCAAGCATAACCTACATAAAGCGATTCAATACTTTAACCGTGCGATAGATACACCTCAAAGGCGACTTATTCCTGAGAAGCACGCTTCCAGTCTCTCGCAATTAGCAGCAACTTATCGTAGGGCCGCATATGACTATCTTTGGCCTGTTAAAGACGTTGATTGCTTAGACAAAGCCAAATTACTTCATGTTCAAGCGATTGATTTATTAAGGAATAGTGAAGTGCCTCAGGTGATTAAAGATGGTCAGCTTTCAATTATCCACTTCAATTTAGCGAGCGTACTTTTCGATCAAGGACTTAATCAGAAGGCATGTCAATCACAAGCGCTTTCTGTGAAACTGTACCTAGACTACCAGAATTACAACTTACCACCGTTTATGAATGTCATGGATCCAGAGCAAGCTCTTGGGCTGAGTTTTGCTAGGTTGATGCATTTCTCAGACTCTCCAAAACACAAAGATCTATGTGAGACTATTTTAGATATCGCACCTCATTTCGGGATCGACCCTCTAAAAATTATGACAATTAACCCTGGGGTTGATATAGCTATACCTGAGCAACAAATTGATTATTTGGTGCGGACTGCAAAAGCCAAACCGTTGCCAGAAAACTTAAAGCAGCTATTTAAAAAGCAATATGAACTGATGGAAATTCGGAGAACTTGCAAGAGTGATGCAGAAGCCGATGTATTAGCATCTCTAGTTCAAAGAGTATGTTCAGGGCTTGCTCGTATACTAATGGAACAGAACGATTTAACGACTTCATTCAAGTTACTAGAAAACTGTAGTGCTCTGCGTTTTTGTGAAAGCGCAAATAAACATTGGCAAGTTCCAACAGAGAAAATCTGTATGCCTTTACGTAGTGATTTGCTTCAGTTGGGGTCTATTCATTTTAACCTCAACGAACTTGCGTTGATGTTAGAGCATTTAAATGAAGTTAATGTTGAGGCAGCACTCACAGAGGTTTTAGAAAGAGCACAAAAAGCGTCAATCATAGAAGAAGAGCGAGATGTTACGTATTTCTACGAGCCTGAACGGTATACTACGTTACTTAAATGTGCGTTAGATTCCAAAGATGCGATTGCATTTCTAAGACACAAATCCGATGACTGTTTAGCTGACTTTCTTAAGATTGAAAGTTTAATTGACAGGCTAGATCCTGCATTTTTGAAACGAAGAAACAGTGACTACTCAGTTCAATTTTCGCACTTTGAAGAAGCGTTACGTAAGAACCCCAATTTAACTTTGGTCAGAATTGACATTGAGTCGAGCTACGATGATGCTCTCATTTTGGTTGCTACAATAGTTGACGGAAAACTTGCGGTAACGGGTCATAGTGTCGGCTTACCACGAAACTTAGTTAACGATCTTGGTGAATTTGTGAGGGGAAATGCTGATGGTCTTATGCCTTGGACTCTAGACTTTATCAATTGGCATGAAATCTTACCGAGTAATTGCAAACGCATTGGGTTGCTGACGTCTTTTTTTGCATCACAGATACCTTGGGCTGCCACTGGAATTGAAGGTGAAGAGCTCTATACATTGGTTGATGAGGTAAACTGGCTCCCCACAGTTCTTTATCTTTGTAATCATGTAACTCACTTCAATAAGCGTAGTGGTGCTAAATGCATCAATGGTGGGGAAACCCGTTTTCATAATGTAGCGAATCAGCATGTTCCCGATTTGAAGAATAACGTTTCAAAAAGTGACTTTGTTGATGCAGTTCGAAGTAGCGAGGTATTTTCCTATTATGGCCATTGCGCCCATGAACTCCCTAACAGGCCATCTCTAAAAACGGATCTTTTCGACTTGCATGACTTGGAGTTGGTTAATAAGGTTGCGGGTATGAAGCGTGTTGAATTCTGGGCTTGCCAGAGTGGCAGTAATATCCCTTTAAGTGTCTTTTCTATCCCTGTAAATGAAGCATTCGGTTTTGATATGCGGATGATAGAGTGGGGTGCTGTTAGCTCAATCGGTTCATTGTGGGCGTTGCCTGATATAGTTACAGCACATATCAAATCTCATTATGACCAACTTGTAAATACTGGTACTTCACCATCAAAAGCTCTACTTGCAGCTCAACGTTGGTGGGTTACACAAGGAGCTAATGCCGAACTCGACAAAATGAGAGAGTTAGGACTTTCCCCTTATCTTAATACCTTAGGTTGTAATGAAACTTTGGATGGACTTTTGGGGCCAATGAAAACAAAAGAAGCACGGAGTGAAGATGAGCTAGAACGTGCCAAGAAGCTATTTCTACATCCATCTTCATGGGCTGGTTTAAGGTTTTGTGGTATTTCAGAAAAAATCAAAGAAGCAGTTTGTAAAGAGGAAATAGACCTAACAGCTGATGAAACCAGTCAACTAAAGAGTCTATTAGTCAAACAACAATTGAAATCAGGGTTTATAAATTATGCATGATTGCCTTGAAGAATCATTGCCAATTACGGACTGGAGCGTAGAAGGTCGCAGAAAGTATCTAGAACAGAACCAAATGGTTGTTGAGTTGATACTATATGAGAGTCTCGAGGTTTTCGATGAGCGAAGAGTATCTCTTGCCTTTAAAAGTCAGGATAATGCTAAAGATTACATAATCAGTATGTTTTTGTCCGATAGCTTTAACTACGGGAAGTTACCTAGAGGAATCCCCCATGATATAAAGTTGTTCAGCCAAATCGATTTCTGGTGCAAGCTTAAATCAGGAAAGTCATTTTCTGGAGTACAGCGACTCATAGATGAAGAGGTCGAACTCATTGATGGTCAGTCTGAGGCCGATACTTTTGAAGCTGATTTGATTAAACTCTCACATTGCTTAGCCATTTATAGTGATTTGGTAGCTGCAAACATGGTTTATTTTTGGTTGCAGGCTAACAAGAAGCTATTGGACGAGTTAGGCAATGTAGTTCATCCTCTTAAGTACGACAAGTCAGTTTACATTAAAAAGAGTCAGACTAGATACAAAGTTGACTCATCATTTAGGTATCTGTGCGTTTTTCTAGATATCGAGTCGCACATCCCAGGTTTTCACTTGTATAGGGGCAAATACTTAACAAAAGGGGAAAACAAACCGCAGTACACTGCGAAGAAAAACGAAGGGGAATCTCATCATACAACTAGTGAAGTTAGATCTGTTGTGACAAAAATCATTGACTACTTTTGTAGAGTACACAGTGATGAACCAAGCCCTTTATGTCTGGCATTGTTTAAATCTGTAGGAAGTAAGACTCTATTGGATCAATATAAAATCAAGAGTGGCGATTGTACGGACATTGAGGAGCTAAGAGATAAGCTTACTTCGTTAAAATCCCCTTTTAAAGAGGAGGTCTCGTATGACGTTAGATAAACTTTCGTTGGACGCGATGGTTCAAGGCAGAAACACTAATACAGAAAACTGGAAAGAACTAATCAAGGACCTAGAACGTGAACGAGTCTGGAGTGAAGCCGTTAAACGTAGAGAGAATCTTGATCGGTTTTGCCATTTTGCTGCCAAATGGCCACAATTTGTTAGCTATTACCAACAAGTAAAGCAATTCGTCAAACAATCGACCAATTCTCCACAAGTCTTCGTAATGAATGAGCAGAATATACTAGGTGACTTGTCATTGGCGCTAAGTGAGAGTGACAGTTCAGTGGTTCCTTCTCTGGTTAATGTCGAGTGGGGTAGTCAACAGTTTATTGAGATCCAGGGTGAACAAGTAGTTTTGTTCAACACCGAAACACAGGTGCAAATACATTATAGGTATATGGATTCAGACGGCTGGATAACTTCTAATGACAAGTGGGAGTTCACCCCTAATGAAGGAGCAGTTATGCTCACTTTTATAGATGGTGATGTAAAAAGCCATGAACTTTATGAATGTTTAAATTCTTCAAAATCAGTTGGTTACGTGGTTCTCCTGCCTTCGTTTAAATAAAAGGCGAAAAAAATCAATTCTCCATGCGTATAGATGTACCAATACAAAACAAGGTGCGTCTATATGCAAAACATCATATTCAAATATCAACTCCACGGTAAAAATTTAGCCAGCTCAGCTTCTGACTGTGTCTGTCATGTTGATAAAAAGATCTGGCGTGATCTCCCAAACTCGTATCGTCAAAAAACACTGAGTGTAGTGAACTCAATTGCTGACGGTACTCCATTTACAGTGCTTGGCGGAAAAAACATTAAATCTAATCCATCCCTGATTCGATTCAGAATCGGGCGCAGCTTTCGCTTAATCCTATCTAAAGGGAACAACCGACTTACTTTCAAGCTTTGTCGACGACAAGGCTATGAACAAAATTTTAAGCATTTTTAATAGTGTTCTTAATTGGTTATGAGAGTACGAAGCTTGAATAAGTAAGTTTTACAGCTTTGTGGTTGGTACATAGATAGGACTATGGATTTAGTTATGAGCAAGAATAAAAAATGTCTGCTGATTACGTTTGATTTCACCCAAAAAGGTAAAAGTGCAACCAGTTTTGCAGCAGGGGTGCTGCTATCCGAGTGCAAGCAACACCAAGACTACGGTAAGAAGTTCACAGCTGAGCATTTATCAATTGACATGAATAAAAATAAGGCATTAAACCTATCAGCAGAAGAGATAGTAAATAGAATTAATGTCCAATATAAGCTGGAAGAGATTGATGGGTTAGCGTTAGGTTGTTACGTATGGAACACCGAACTAATTGAACCCTTGATCACGCAACTTAAGGATAAAGGCTTTAAGGGAAACATTATTCTTGGGGGTTACCAAATTCACGAGTCGAGCTGTGAAGTACTCTATCCAAGCGGAGATATTTATCTACCGAGCTATGCTGAAGCGTCCTTACCAGAAGCATTTATGCAGGAAAAATTGCTCCGTAAACTCATTTTAAACAACAAGTTTGAGTTTGCTTCACGTCATTCCCCTTACTTAAATGGTTCGATAGAGCTTGCTGAATTCCAATCAATGGTGCATTGGGAAACTCAACGTGGTTGCTATTATGCTTGTTCATTTTGTGCCCATCGCGATGTGGTCGGCAATAAAGTACATGATTTCTCCATGGAAACAATTAAAAAGGAACTTGACTTGTTTAAAGAGAAAAACGTTCAGCGAATTAATGTTCTAGACCCAATCTTTCGAAAAGGACGCAGATCATACGAGATATTGGAGTACGCAATTGGGATTGGCTTAGAAGCAGAACTCGTTTTTCAAGTGCGTTTTGAGGACATAAATGAGCGCTTGTTGGCGTTATTTTCAAAGCTGAATACTCATCTTGAATTTGGTTTACAGACTGCAATCAAGTCTGAATCAATAGTAATCAATCGTCGCAATAATATTGAGAAGGTATCTTCGGCCATCTCTATGCTTCAGGAAAAGAATATGTCTTTTGAGGTCAGTCTAATTTATGGGCTACCGACGCAAACGCTAGAGAGCTTTTTCGAGAGCGTTTATTTCCTTAAACGTAGGGGAGTGTCAGAGATAAAGGCTTTTCCGTTGATGCTGTTAGAAGGTACGCGATTATCCGAAGATAAAGAATTATTCGGTATCAAGGAAGATTATATCGACGACTCGGGGATCCCGCATGTTATCGAAAGCGACAGTTTCACAAATGACGCATGGAAATCAATGAGAGCGTTAGCCATGAAACTAACCAATTTTGAGGATTCAGTATGTTTGTCGTAATTGAAGGTCTTGATGGTGCGGGTAAATCTACAGTATCAAAACATTTAGCAAAAAAGTTAAATGCGAAATTATTAACGACACCAGGGGCGGGCTTTAAAGATATTCGCAAACAACTTGATTCTGTATTTAAAAATAATCACAAAGCGAGGCAATTGTTCTACATGGCTACAGTACACAATGTAGCTGATGAAGTTAGCGCTTTGATTTCTGCTGGGCTGAACGTTGTGGTAGACCGATATTGGTTGTCGACGCAAGCCTATCATTGCTGGATGAACAACGGGCAGCATTACAGACTTAGTGAGGTAGAAAGTGAACTCCTGAGGCCAGATCTTACAGTCTACCTTGATTTGTCCGTTGATGAGCGCATTGCGAGAATTAAAAATAGAAGCCATTGTACGCTTGAAGATAAACAGACATTAACTGAGCAGGCAAATGATGAATTGCGCAGTCTATATATCGGTATGTGCGATGGGAAACCCGTAGGGTAGTGGCTCATCGTCGATGCATCCCAAAGTATCAATGCTATCATTGAGATTATATTAAATAGCGTTCGTAAAACTATCTAGATGTGGAGTTATCTCAACATGACGCTCACACCGTGAGCGTCAGCATTAGTGCAATCCAAAGACAGTGTGTCAGCGTGCGCTTACATCACACATTCTTTAGCGGCTTGTGCCTTTTCAACGCCCTGTTCGATCAAGGTTTTGGTTTCTGGGTTACCGATGGCTTCCATTACTTTCGCCATCATCTTTTCTGCGGTCGATTCAGACGACACATCCACCAAACACTTGTACGCGTTGGCAATGTGGTCTTGCGCGTCAATCAACATGTCAGGATCGCTGAAATCTGCATTCAGGGCCTCATCAACCGCTTCCACCAGTGCTTGTGCTGATTTTGATGCATCGCCCAGTGTATCCAGTTTCAGTTCGCTTAAATCGACCGAATCCATTTTTTCTTGCATCGTGTCTACCGCGCTGTTCGCGGCATCTTGTGCTTTATCAATCGCTTGGTTGGCTTCTTCACAACCGGTCAATGCTGCTACCAGCATCAGTAATGAGAGGGTCTTTTTCATCATTCTTCTTTTTTACAGCCGATAAGGAATGGCGGGGCAGGTCACTACGTGAGCAATGTCTGTATCACCCTCGTTTGGCTCACCCCACCGGTTGCGGTGGCATTATCATGCCGTACCGCGAATAGTCGCTATGCTATTTCACTCTTATTCATCACACAATCAGTAAAATGTAACTTATTGGGATAAGTTCATAGGCGTGAAAGCACCAGAGGAAGCGATGATGCGCTTAAAACGTTTCGTGTACGATGCATCTGTGTGGTTTTTGTGCGATCTATCTCACACTTATTATACAGTCACTTGTTCTGTATAGGTGCAGTTGTTAACCTTGCTCGCGTAATGATTCTCAGCGATACGGAAATCGCACTACTTTTCTTTTCTTTCCTTTTCTTTCCTTTACTTTCTTAGCTGCGGGCAGATTTGCCCGTTTTTTTTTCGTTTTTATATCCGTCTCCATACTGTCCACAGATTTCCCCGTAAAATGCCCATAAATCCTTTCGCACTCACAGTTTTTTATTTCATGAGTTAGGATTATTTTAGCTTGTATGTTGAGTTTTAGAGTTAATACTCTAGAATTGGGCTATCTGGCCAATACCTCATGGCTTAAAGGGTTCATAATGAAAATAAAACCAGTCGCAGCACTCATAGGCTGCATGATGATATGGGCGCCGCTCGTCAGCCACGCGGCGACAATGTCTGTGTCTTCCCCTGTGCATGATCCTGCGCCTTCCCCTGTATTGAGCGCTGATGCTGCGGTGACCGCGGCCAGCCATCCCGTGAGTTTTGTTGATGCCTGGCAAGCCGTGGTGACCGGTAACGATGGCCTCGCCGCAGATCGTGCCAATGTGGATCGTTACCGCCATATGCAAGATGCCGCCAGCGATCTCTACCTGCCGAACATCAGCGCCACCGCCAAATACACCCGTTTTGATCAAGCGGTGGAAGTGAAACCGACCGATTTGATTGAGAGCATGCCCGCTGGCGATGCTATTGCCAATTTGGCGGCCGCATTAGGGGTTAATGGCTCCAACCTTGATGCGCTGTTTACCTCGCAACTGACCGACCGCGATGTGTTCACCAGTTCTATTCGTGCTATTTGGCCGATTTTTACCGGTGGCCGTATTAATGCGGTGCAAGATATTGCGCAAGGCCAAACCGAAGAAGCCCAGTACCAGCTCGCCATGAAGCAGCAGGGCACCTTTGAAGATCTCGCTAAATTTTATTTCGGTGTGGCGTTAACCCAGAAAGTGCTTGATACCCGTATTGAGGTGGAGCAAGGCTTGAAGAAACATTTCCACCATGCGCAGCAATTAGAGCAGCAAGGGCAAATTGCCAAAGTGGAACGCTTGCAAGCGCAAGTCGCTTACGACAAAGCCCGCGTTGAACGCCAAAAAGCCCAGCGTGAAATGGAAATTGCCCAAGTTGCACTGACCAAGCTGTTGCAGCTGGATACCCCAGCCGTGCCGTCAACCGCGTTATTCATTAACCCGTCGTTGCCGCCAATGAATGCGTTTATTGACAAGACGCTGGTGGATTATCCGGGCTTGCACATTCTTGATGCCAAGAAGAAACAAGCCTCCGGCATGATGACGGCCGAGAAAGGCAAATATTACCCAGAGGTGTACCTGTACGGTAACTATAGCCTGCACGAAGATGACACCTTAGCGGCGAAAACTGCGCCAGATTGGGCGGTGGGCGTGGGGGTGAACATTCCACTATTGGATAACTCGGGCCGTTCGGGCAAGGTAAAAGCCGCGCACAGTGCGATGAAGCAGGTCGATTATTTGCGTGCACAGGCGGAGCAAGATCTGACGGTATTGGTGGAAAAAACCTACCGTGAAGCGATGCAGGCACTGGAAGAGTACAACGGTCTGGCGTCGAGCTTGTCGTTGGCCAGTGAAAATGTTTTATTGCGCGAAAAAGCGTTCAACCAAGGCTTGTCGACCTCGTTAGATGTGGTCGATGCCGAGCTGTATCTGGCGAGCGTGAAAACACAACGCGTGGTTGCCGCTTATCAATATGTGATCTCCCTGACGCGCTTGTTGGCCATCAGTGGCGAAATTAATCAGTTCCATCACTATCAGCAATTCCAAGGTATAGAGGTACAGTCATGAGTCAGTTAACGTCAAAAGCCGCTAAGTTAGCCGTTATTGTGCCTGTCGCCGTGGTGGGGTGGTTGGGTTATCACTTCTGGCAGGCGTACCAGCCAGAGCCCGTGCGTTTGCAGGGACAAATTGACGCGCAGCAATACAGCGTGTCGTCGAAAGTGTCGGGACGGATTGATCAGGTATGGGTACGTAAAGGCGATCAGGTTGAAAAAGGCGATTTGATTTTCTCGCTACTGAGCCCGGAAATTGATGCCAAGTTAGAGCAGGCTAAAGCCGGTGAACAAGCGGCGGATGCGTTAGCGGAACAAGCTGAGAAAGGCGCGCGCAGTCAGGAAATTGCGGCGGCACATGATCAGTGGCAAAAAGCCAAGGCGGCGGCACGTTTAATGAATAAAACCTATAAGCGCGTCGATAACCTGTATAAAGACGGTGTGATGGCTGAGCAAAAACGCGATGAAGCCTTTACCCAGTGGCAAGCGGCACAGTACACCGAACAAGCGGCGTATCAGATGTATGCGATGGCTAAAGAAGGGGCACGGGTAGAAACCAAACGTGCCGCGCAAGAGAAAGCCCGTATGGCGGCCGGTGCCGTGGCAGAAGTGGAAGCGTACGCCGCGGATACTAAAATTGTGAGCTGGTTTGAGGGTGAAGTGTCACAGGTGTTGTTGCATGTGGGCGAATTAGCACCGCAAGGCTTCCCGGTGGTGAGCGTGATGGACATGAATGACGCGTGGGCGGTGTTCAATGTGCGTGAAGATGCGCTGAAAAGCTACTCAGTGGGCACCACGTTTAATGCCGTGATCCCGGCGTTGGGTGAGGCGGAACATGCCTTTACCGTGACCCATGTGGCCGTGATGGGCGACTTTGCTACGTGGCGCACGACCGATCCGGCGCAAGGGTTTGACATGCGTACCTTTGAAGTGGAAGCGCACCCAGTTGAACCGATTGCCGGTTTGCGTGTGGGCATGAGTGTGTTGGTTGAGTCTGCACAATGAGTCAGACGCCCATACGAGAGTCATTGCCTGAGCCGGACTCAAGCCCTGCCGCTTCACACGCCGCGCTGACGCGGGGTGTGTGGGGCAACGCATGGCGGGAATGGCGGTTACTGTGGCGAGATCGCTGGATCGCCGCCATGGTGTCGTGGTTGCCGATCCTGTTGTTTGTCCTGATGTGGGGCATTTTCTCGGCGGGTATTGCGCGAGACTTGCCGATTGGGGTGGTCGATTTGGATCACAGCGCCTTGTCACGACAGCTAGCGCGTGATTATGACGCCAGTCCGACGTTGGCGGTGACCGCGTCATACACCTCGGTGGCACAGGGCAGTGACGCACTGCGTGGCGGGGACATTTACGCGCTGGTGGTGATCCCGACACAGCTAGAGCAGCAGACGTTGCGCGGTGTAGCCCCGACGGTGACGGCGTTTTATAACAGCCAGTTTGTGTTGGTTGGGAAACTGATCAATTCCGCGGTGCAGCAAGCGCAAGGCACGCTTAACGCGAAGATCAATACCCTGCAAAACATGGCATCCGGTGTGGATGTGCCGCTGCAAGCCCTTGGCCAAGCGGTGCCGATACAATCGCAAATTACCCCGCTGTATAACAGTAACAGCCATTACGGCCAGTTTTTGGTGCCGGTGGCGATTCCGGCCATTTGGCAAATTGCCATTGTGATCACCACCATCTTGGCACTTTCGGCAGAACAACGTCGTGCAGGCCCGAATACGGGCAATCATGGAAGCAAGGGCATCACGGAATGGCTAGGCCGTTCGCCGATCTGTGCGTTATTAGGGAAACTGTTGCCCTATACCTGCCTGTTCATACTGCAAGGCGTGCTCTTTTTGTGGGCGCTGTATGTGTGGCAGGGGTGGCCGATGCACGGGCACTGGGGCATTTTGTTACTGGCGCAGTGTTTGATGGTACTGGCGTGTCAGGGCGTGGCGTGTTTGCTGTTCCTGATCCCGCTGGATGCGACCAAAGCCATGAGCTTTGCGGCTGGCTTAACCGCGCCGGCGTTTGCGTTTGTCGGGGTGACGTTCCCTGCGACGGATATGCCGGACTTTGCGCTGTTCTGGCGTGCTTTGTTACCCGCAACGCACTATGTGGATGTGCAACTCCATCAGGTGAACCATGGTCAGGATTGGTCTCAAGCCTTGCCACAATTGGCCGCTTTGTTGGTATTTGGCGTTACTTGGATCATTGCGATGCTACGCGTGAAGCAATTGGCACACGATAACGGGCCAGCACAAGGCCTTGCAAAAGGTCAGACACAAGCACAAAAGAGCAGCCCAACCCCGAAGGAGAATAATGCATGACATGGGGAACCTTGTGGCGTGATGAATTACGCGCGATTTTCACCAACACCTCGCTGTTATTTACCGTGTTTGGTGGGGTCCTGATTTACTCCTTTCTTTACCCCATGCCGTACTTGCATCAATTGCCGCGTGAGCAAGCTATTGTGGTGGTCAATCTGGATCATTCCACATTGAGCCGTGATTTGGTGCGCATGGTGGATGCGACACCGCAAGTGCGCGTGGCCCAACAGGCGGGCAGTTTGACGGCGGCCAAAGCCATGATCACCGCCGGGCAGGTGGAAGGGCTGTTGTTGATCCCTGAACATTTCAACCGTGATGTGTTGTTGGGTAAAAGCCCGACCTTGGCCTATGCCGGTGACGGGGCGTATTTCTTGGTCTACGGCACCATTGTGGAAGGTTTGGCGAGTGCCGGCGGTACCTTGGGCGCACAGATCAAAGTGGCGCGGATGGTGATGTCCGGTGACAGCATGGTGCTGGCGGCGGATCAATACACGCCGATAAAGCTGAATGCGCAGCCGGTGTTCAACCCGACTATGGGTTACGTGAACTACGTGGTACCGGCGGTGTTTGTGCTGATCTTGCATCAAACCTTGTTGATTGCGGTGGCGCTGCTGGGGGGCGGGCAAAATGCCAGCCGCTTGGCGGGAGAAACCGGTTATTGGTTGCAGCAACCCGCATGGCGTGTATTGCTGGTACGCACCACGATTTTTGCCCTGATGTACGTACCGTTGGTGATGTATTACTTTGGCTTTAGCTTTACGTATTACCAGATCAGCCGGTTAGCGACGATCCCCGATTTGTTGTTTGTCACGGTGCCGTTTCTGTTAGCGGTGATTGGCTTGGGGATGATTCTGGGTCTGCTGATCACACGCCGTGAACTAGCGACCGTGGTGGTGTTGCTTAGCTCGTTGCCGTTGGTGTTTTCTGTCGGTTTTATCTGGCCGGTGGAAGCGCTACCAACACCGATTTATGCGCTGTCGCAACTGGCACCGTCGACCCCTGCGATTAACGCCTTTTTGCGTTTGAATCAGATGGGGGCCGATTTGTCGCAAGTGATGGACTATGTGGGTTTGCTTTGGCTGCAAGCGGTGGCCTACGGTGTGATCGCGTATTGGCTCATGGCGAGACAGACGATTCGCCAGCCCAAGACCGTATAAAACAACGCGCCATCAGGCAGAAACCTGATGGCGCGTTTTGTTAGCGATCTAGTTGATTACGACGTTAATCGCCATATTTCCGCTCGCGTTATTCGCCAGCGAGAGGGGGATTATTTCTGCTCAGGCGCAGGCATAGTGTACGCCTTGGTGCCCCACAATGGCACGGTCGACAAGCTGTGCTTGAAGCTGCCTTCGGTTTCTTTGGTGGTGTACGACAAATAGAGCAACGTCTGGTTCTTTGGATCGTAAATACGTCTTACCTTCATGCTTTTGAAGAAGATGCTTTTCGATTGCTTGAAGACCACTTCCCCTGAGGCACTTTTGTCGATTTGCGCGATCATTTCGGGGGTGATGTCACCCGTTTGACGACAAGAAATCGAGCTGTCGCTGGGATCAGACAGGCTCAAGTTCGCTTCAATCGACGCAATGTGACAGGTCACGCCGGTGACTTCTTCATCTTGCAGCGATGAAATTTTGATGTCTTTAAGCGTAAACATGCCAAGGCTTACATCGCCCACTTCGTTGTCTGAACACCCGGTGAGCAGGGTGGAAGCGGCGAGTACGCCGGCCAGTAATAACGTTGATTTCATTCTTTTTCTCCCTGATTTTCCATCATGATAACAGTAATCCTACATATTGAGGTAGTGGGGTTATCGTGCCTGATGGGGTCCGTTAATCATTGTCTTTTTCTGTACTCTTGTTCGTCGAGGCTTTTTCCGTGCTGTTTTTGTTTGCCTGTTGCTGCGTGAGTTGCCATAACTGTTCGGCCCGCGATCCAATGAACCAGAAACTGAGGGCCAGCAGAGCAAAAAATACCGTTTTATGCAGGCTGTCCCAGAAGTATTCAAAAAAGCGCGTGTACAAGTTCAGCAGTAAAAAGATCATACCAAAGCTGCGGGTGACCGTATCATCTTGGCGAATACCGTAGCCAATCGCGCCGAGGCAGATCACGCCTGACAGTATCGCCCAATGAATAAAGTGGATCTGCGAAACGTTCGCCCACGCTGCGGCGCTGGTGTAGTTGCCGACGATGGAAATTAACCATAGCGCACTTAATAGGTATAACCAACCCATAAAGCGGGTGGCATCTTTTAAGTAAACCGGCAGCGCATGAAGCGTGGTGGCCCCTAAGACAGCTGCACCGATAATCGCTAAGCGCCAAGCCATGTTCAGGCCCAAGAAGTACCCGTTGGGATCGGCCCAGAAATCGGTCAGCTCAATGCCCCAACCAGCCAGACTGAGCAGGGCAAATAACCAGATCAGTAAGCTATTTAAGCGTAAGCCAACCGCCCCGTAGATGAGCATCAGCAAGCCTAAAAAGAAGGAGAGATGGAAGCCATCAAACCACGCGGTTTCACGCAGAAAGCCGATGGAGACCGCACTCATGAGCACGCCGAAAAAATACACGGCTTCATTGCTAAAGCGTTTTTCGGGGTGTTTAAGCCGGCGTTTAGCCCCGAAATAATAGGCGAGGGCGGCAATGCCCGCGCTGATCACCGCCAAGACGCTGGCTGGGGTATCAATCAGCTTGGCCAGCAGTTGCATCAAGTAATCATCAGCCAGCAGCACGCCGACAGAGATCACGCAGCAAGTAATGGCAATCCAGAAGGAGTAGACCGCCAGCAATTTCCAATCAAACCCGACAACCACGACACTGTCGCGCAGGGATTGGGCGTTTTCATGGTTGAGTAATTGGTCTTTCTCCCAGTCATCAATGGCGTGATAGATGGTTTTGGCTTGGCGTTTGGTGATTTTCATGGCGGCATCTTTCTTAAACAAAATACGCAGCCAGAGGCTGCGTATTGGGAGAGCATCTTTGCCTGATTAAGGCTGTTTCGGTGTGTCTTCGGCAATCGCTTCTGGCACAAAGGTCAGAATGTGTTGCTCAGAGGTCAAGGTTAAAATGTTGTTTTCTAACGCTGCGTTGTTCCACACTTGCAGCGATTGCGTCATCACTGATTCCACGGTCGCTTGATCGTCCTGAATACAGGCCATTTTGGTCGAGCCCATGTTAGTGACGCGGAACTTGTTCTTGTCTGCGACTTCGGCTTGGCCAAAGAAACGGTTACAACCGCCAAACCCGGAGACTTTCAGGTTGGCATCAATCGCCATGCCCGGTACGGTGCGCGGTTCGCTGATGGAAATGTCTTTACCGTCGACTTTGGTTAATACCCAGCTCTGCTGAATACTTTTGGCTGAAAACCCAGTGTTTGTCTCGGCCTCACAGCCGGTCAATAAGAGGGTTGCGGTGGATAATGCAATAAGCCACTTTTTCATGAATGTCACCTTAAACCGGTTGGGCATTGTTCAATATATCAGCCTTATCGAGGCTGGTTTCTTGGCTATAATAGTAGCACTTTGTAGGTATTATCATAACCTTAACTTGTTTTTGGGGGCGGTTATACGGCCACAGTGCGGCCGTTACAGCATACTGCGCCCAAAATAGTTAATTTCGCCTTTCTTTAGCTGACGAACATTTTCTTCATTCGGATCCATCGATAGCAAGGCGGTACGCGCTTCACAATAACTGCTGTTTTTATTGAAGGCGCGGCGGCTTACATCAATGGCACGCTCGGCAAGACGGCGCACTTCCGGTTTGGTTTGGCTATCACTAAAAATAATTTGTTGCTGACTCAGGAGGACTTCCATGTCCTTCATGCATTTATTTTCATCCGCGACCGCCGTGGTAGCACTTGCGACCGGGATAAAGCACGCAAGCCACAACGGCATGAAACGGAAAAGCACGCAACGCGAAGGACGAATTAACATGTAACAATCACTACTTTGGGTAAAAACGTGAACGAATGAATGGATAAAACGGAATAGATAACATAAGGGTTAGCACAAAGGCAGTTTTTCCAAACACTGGCGGCAGAGGCACGAGCCCGCGGCCAAGCCTGACGTATCGCGCTTGTCTAATTCAAAGCACCAGCAGGTGCTGCGCCCGGCACTGATCTCGCAAAAGGCCGGTTGACCGCATTGGGTGCATGTGTGGGTTGACGTCTGGCCACGAATCTCATCAATACGCTGTTGCTGCTGATCGTCAGACATCGCTGACCAGGTGCTGAGCTCATGCAGGGTACGGTGGCATCCGCTACAAATGCCGTTGTTATTTTTACATTTTCCAACGCAAGGGGTTTTCACGACGGGCTCCAGATTGGAACAATAGATGCCGCACGACAGGTACGGCACGGTAAAAAAACCGTACAGTACCACAGTCGTGTCATGCTGTCTTGACGTTAGCGGGTAAGGGTTTGAATCACTTTATCGGGGAAGCCAAAGTATTTCTGATTGCCATCTGGGTCGAGCAGCAAGCAATTGCTCGATGCCGCAATGTAGGACGTATCGTTGGTGGTAAATATCACGGTGGCCTTGGCGAGCTTTTCCGTAAACAGTTTGTTGATGTATTTTACGTGTTCTTTTTCACAGCCGACAAACGGTTCATCAATAATGATGATGTCCTGATCATGGCAGCCTAACCCCAAAGCGATGCGCAGGCGCTGTTGTACCCCATTGGGCAGTTGCGACACAAAGTCATTCGACATGGTGGTTTGTAGTCCCTCTGGTAGCCATGGGTGAAGGTCGAAGAAATCGATGAGTTCTTCCATTTGCGCAGGGGCAATCACACCGTCATGAATAATAAAATTCGACGCGAGCGAGCCTTCAAAAATATGCAATTCAAACGGAATGTAATTAATGGCTTTGCGGAAGCGGTAGTTATTAAACTGCTTAATGTTGTACCCATCAAACAGCACGTTACCTTGATAGCGCTCTTCTAACCCCGCCAGAATACTCAACAAGGTGGTTTTGCCTGAACCTGATCCCCCCGAGATCGAGACTTTATCGCCAGCTTGGGCAGAAAACGCCAAGTTAGTGAGCCCGACAGGCGAGCCTTGGTAGCGGTGTGTGATGCCACTGACGGCGACTTTGCCGTTAAATTGGCGAATCGGTGGGCTGCTTTCAATGCTGTGGCGATCGTCGTTGAGTGACATCAAGGCATTGATCTGTGCGCTGGCCGCTTTAATGGTTTTAAATTTCGTGATGGCGTTATAAATCCCCATGATCGGCCCTAAGGCTTTCCACACCAAAATAATGATCGCAAGCATGGCACCTGCGTCGGTGGTGCCTGCCATAACGCCAAGCACGGCCGTGACGATACTGGCGGTGCCGATGGCTTGGATCAGTCCTTGCCCCATGGCTTGAATTTTTCCGTTGGTCATCGACACCTCTTGGGCGTCCTCAAGGCTTTGATCATGCGCGGCATGAAAACGCGAGCGGATCACCCGTAGCAATGGCAAGCCTTGAATGCTGCTGATACTGCGCAATAACTCATTCCATTGGTAAGACACCATGGCATTCGCGCGTGAGCTTTTTGCGGTGGCTTGGGTGTAGATGTAACGGGAATACACACAGAACACGAGCATCAGCACGATGCCGCCTAACACGGTCAGCGCTGCCGTGCCGGATATGAGGGTGATGGCGACAATAAAGATCACGATAAACGGCATATCAAAGTAGCTGAGCGTCGATTCTGCCGTGACCAATTTGCGCAGTTGGTCAATGTCTTTCAGGCGCGCGAGCTGTGAGGATACCCCTGCTGATGAGGTCATGGCGTAGGGCAGCCATAGCAGTTTACTGATCACATTTTGGGAAATATGGGTGGCTAAATCTTTACCGGATGTGGCGAGTATGTTCATGCGCAGGCGTTTAAATCCATACTCGGCGGCCGCGAGAAAAAGGGCAAAACTGGTTAGCCAGAACAGGGTGGTTTCAGAGCCGGATGTCAGGGCGAAACTGTAGACCCCCATAATGAAAAACGGCTGCATGGCCCCCAGCAGGTTGATGATGAAGCTGAGGATCATCAGACTTTTGATTTCGTTGTTATAGCGATAAAAGGCGTATTTGATCCAATTCGACTTGTCTTGGGATTCCGGCGGCGGTTCGCGGAAAATTTTGGAATATTCCGAGATCTCACACACGTAACAGGTATCGTCACTGAGTGGGTGCTCAACCAGTACATTGTTGCGGTAATCAAACAGCTTGGCGTTGCCGTTGTTGATGCCTAAAAAGATGGTACAGACATTATCAAATTCAACAAACGCGGGGACGCTGATGGTACGGAGTTGATGCATGCTGGTGAGCGTGTGCTTCTTACACGTATAGTCGAGCCGTGTCAGGGTACTGGCAAAGCTGTCAATGTCGTGCGCTTGGGGCATGAAGGCATCGGATAAGATGGCGGGCGTCCCTTCCCATTGCAGGGTGATCAAGGTGTACGCGATCCCCAGCAAGCTCGGGGAGTCCTGATAGCGTTGCTTAAAGGTCGCGGAACCGAAGTCGCCTAGCCTTTCTTCGGTATTGCTAAAATCAATCAATACACTCATGCGGCTACCTTCTTCTCAAATTTGTGGTTCATCAATCGGTTATCTAATTGCCCGAGCTTATTACTGACGATGATGCAGATAAAGTTATTGGCTTTGGGGGCAATACACGCCAGTAAGAGTCGGCCAAATTGCGCGTCATACACCCGGTCAATATCATCGATCATCAATACCGATTTATTGCTTAACAGCGCACGGACGATAAGCAGGGCAAATAACACTTGGCGGGAAAAAGGCAGCTGACTGTGGCTGGATATTTTGGTGTAAAACCCGTTTTTGAGGCCGTCGATTTTATCTTTGATCGCCAAGTTTTCGCACAACGAAAACGCGGCACTGTTCAGGTGCGGTTGAAAACACGTCAGGTTATCAATGATGCTGCCTTCGACGAGGGAGGCGTTTTTATCGACCTTGATAATGCTGTTTCGCCACGTACGGTAGTCAATGTGGTGATCAGGCTGGTCATTAATGTGAATAACATGATCATCGGCATGGCTGTCGCGCGTAATACAACGCAAAAGGTGGCTTTTCCCACTGCCACTTTGGCCGGTAAGCAGGTGTATATGGCCTTTTGACAGATCGTATTGTGCGTGTGGCGTGGTGACGGTGAGCGTATTAATGTGTGCTCTTTGTTCAGATGTGGGCTGTTTGTCGGCGCGCTCTTCTGATGCAGATGTAGAGGCAGACGATGACGCAGAAGAGGAAGCTTGCAGCGCCAGCAAGTCAGCAATGCGCTCGATATTGAGTCTATTGACCCGCCAACGACTCAGGGTGCGCATAACCTGCTGGTAAGGGGCAAAGTATCGGTTGGTCAGCAGGATCACGGCGGCCATCACCCCTTGGCTGATGGATAAATCAATTACTGATTGGGCGCAAAGTACGACAACAACGGCGACTGACAATTGCTGGATAAGACTCAGGGTTAAATTGAACGAGGATTCCAAACGTTCATAGGCAATGCTCTGGGTTTCTCTTTCTCGGATCATTTCCACCATGACGCTTTCAATGCGGTATTCCATGGTGCGACTTTTGATGTCGAGCGGGTTAGCGACAATCTCGATAATTTTAGAATTGGTTAAGCCTTCAATGTCGGCGCGTTGAGACAACACGTCGACCCGTTTTTGGGCCAGAAAATGGGCCGTGATCAGCAAAATACCGGAGGCGACGATTAACGCCAATCCGGCCCAGATGTTGATCAGAAAGATGATCAAGACCGTAATAAAGCTGGTACCTGCATTGATCATGGCTTTGATCGATTCCCCGCCAAAGAACTGCTTAATGTCCGGAATGGTGGCGATACGCTCCAAATATTCCCCCATTTCGCGTTGGTTAAAGCGCTCGATATTGGCGGCGCAAATAGCCAGAAACACGTTGTTGGTCAGTTGGCTCTCAAAGCGTTTCATGATGACAGACACTAAGTGCTCTTCCTGGCGCTTTAATTGATAGTCAAACACGATAGCCGTCAGGATGATGCCAAACAGTAGCATGAGCGACGGGGTCGACTGATTGGGCAGAATCCGGTCAAAAATGATCAAGATAGAAAAAGGCAGTACCAAGCCCAACAAGGTGGTCATCAGGGTAGAAAAGATCAAATACACTTTGTCTAATCGGCTGATTTTTCTGGTGAATAAAGGATTTTTCATGATTCGCCCCTGTTACTGCGTGAGCACGTGTAGTGGGATAGGCGAGTCGGTGTTCTTATCACTCATGGGTGACATTTGCTCCGCAATCTTGCCAATCGTGTTTTTATTCAGGTTACCTATGAGTTCATTGAGTTGAACCAAAGCAATGATGTAGTCGTAACGGGCACTTTCGTAATCCCGAATGCTGCTGAACAGTTTGCTTTCTGCCGACAGTAAATCGGTGATGGTGCGGGTACCGAGTTTGTGCGCTTTTTGAATGCCGATATAGGACGCGTAATTGGCCTGAATAATGGTGGTCAGGCTTTGCAATGAGGCGGAGAAATCGTTGATGTCATAAATGAACGTATCAAATTGCTGTTGGCTGCGTTGCTTGCTGTCTTGCAGGTCTATTTCACTTTGGGTGATGTTGACTTTGTTTTGCTGATAGCGGTAATAGTCGCGGCCACCATCAACCAGCGGAATATCAAGGGTGAGGGTGTAGACGGTTTCCTCGGTGGTGCCGTTATCCGGGAAAATGGTCGCGGTGGCTTCGTTGGTATTGTTGTAGGAATAGCCGATGCTGCCTTTGAGTGACGGCGCAAAGCTGGCACCGGTTTCTTTTAATGTTTGTCGGCGTTGATTGACCGTTTGCTGGGCAATACGCAGGTCAAAGCCGGAGCGGTAAAGAATGTCATTTAGGCTGCGTTGCCGGTCTGCGGAGATGGCCTGAAACTGCAGACTCGATTGTAAGTCGAAATCAGGCACGAGGCGTTGCTGAATAATCGTTTCCAACTGCGAGAGGATCACACGGCGGTCTTTATTCAGCGTGCGCAACGTATTGGCAGTGCGTTCTTTTTGTGCGAGGACTTCGTAGCGTTCTGTGCCGGCGACATTCCCGAGTTCAATATTGCGGTTGATCAGCGTTAAGCGAGAAACAGAAGAATCAAACTCGGCTTGTGTCGCCCGAATCTGCGCGCCGTTTTTCAGGTATTCAAAGTAGGTGGTAGAGGCTTCACGGATAATACGCTGACGTGTTTGTTCCGTTTTGAGGGCTTCAATATCCACCCCAATATGGGCATTCCCCTGAGAGTAGAGATCCCCCAGATCAAACAAGGTTTGAGACAGAGTGATATTGATGCCGTGATCGTTATAGCGGTTACTGACATCGCCCCCCTGATCTTTTTGAGTGAGGCCGTCATTCCAGTTGGTATTGGCACTGATCCCCAGCGAGGGCAGAAACTTCGCGCGGTTCACATCCACATCGTACTGTGAGGCGCGCAGCCCCGTTTCAGCGCTGCTCAGGGTCAGATTTTGAGCCAAAGCGGCATCGACGACGTGTAATAAATCGGCCGCCAGTACAGGGGTGGCTAACATACCGCTTACCCCGTACAGCATCCCAAGAATAAGTCCATTGCATGCGTGTTTGCTGGGCTGACCGGGCTTAACTGATTTTTTTAATGGCCATGTATTTTTTAATGACCTTGATAATCTCATCATTTTTGTACGGCTTACTGATGACATAGTCCATCCCTGCTTCAATACATAACTTGTGTTCACTGGCACTGGTAAGTGCGGTTGCGCCAATAATGGTGGCCGGTTGATGAATATCCTGTTCGATCTCCCGCTGGCGGATCAGTTTGGTGGCTTCTATCCCGCCCATACCGGGCATAATGCAGTCCATAAAGACGATATCGGCCCCGTGTTCTTTCATGTAGTCCACCGCTTGTGAGCCATCACTGACGGTGTGTGCGTCATAACCTTGTTTGCTGAGAAGTTGCTTGAGTAAGAACTGCTGAACGCGATCATCTTCGACGATCAAGAAGGCATTCTGCGTTTGAACATCGGCCTCTTCGTTTTCCTGCATTGCCTCGGTCAAGTTGGGGATCCATTCATGAGGAATGAACGGGGTATAGAACACCTTGTCCACATACTGGTGGGTGTCCTGAACCGTGCTGGACTCTGATGCGGCTAAGAACAGCTTGGTTTTGCCTGCTTTTTTCAGGCGTGAATGCAAGGTTTTACAGAAGGATTTGAGTTGAATCCCTTTGATGGTGTCAGTGATGATAACGGCATCGAAGCGTTGCATTGTCGGGAGCGCTTTGAAAATATCGTTGGCCGCCCGCACAATTTGTACGGTGGCGCCGTACTGTGTCAGCATGCGTGACATCAGGTCGATTTGCAGCGGGGAGTCGGTGCAGATCATCACGTGCTTTTTCTCAAGCGTGCGGTCGATGCGATAAAAACTTTTCGGCGTAATATCTATTTCAATATGCAGTTTTTGCAGGCTAAGGGGAGCTTGTGTTGTCTCTGTCTCTGTCCCGTGGAGTTCGGCGTGTGACCATGCTGATTGAAAACGATTAACGTGGGACAGAATCGCTTTAGACCACTCATCGTTGATGCCACTTTTTTCATCAACGCGTTGCCAATTGGCCCTTTGTATGGCGGTCAGATCAAGGCGGTTAGTCGGTAAGAAGATCGCTTCAAAAATCAAACGGGTCTGTTCAACTTCATCGGCCGCTTCCGTGTAAATATTGAATAGCGTGTGCTGTTCATTTTGGGCGGAAATGGCGTTAGACAACTGTAAAAACAAGACCCAGAAAAGGCTGGTGGAGTTCCCTTCAATCACCTCTGGCTGGTTATCGTTTAAATGACAGTCAAAGCGACGCTGTGTGTGCTGTGTCTTTGCGGTCAGGTGTACCACCAATTCTGACAACAACGGCAGAAACGCGACGTTGCCGGTTGGGGCGTTATTCCCCCCAGAAATAAGCCGGTTATAGTTGTCCGCCAGATCAGACAGGGTATTGGTGGCAAGGGTGATATCGCGCGCCATGACCGCGCCATTTTCCCCGGCATCTTGAGCGATGAGTCGCACCCCGCCTTGAATCGTGTTGGTCATACCGCGAATTTCGTAGCCGATTAAGGCATACAGCTGACGGTAGAGATCGGCATGGCGTTTTTGAAACTCAACATCCTGATAAATCGAGGCGAGATTGGCATAGATGCGGCGTTCAGCAGGGGACGTACTCAAGTCATTCAATAGGGATTGAATACTTTTGGCGTCAATGTGTTCGAGCTGTGTCGCGAGTTGTTCGATGTTGTTCTGGCTGTGATGCGCGTTAAGGCCAGTGCCACGTGTCCCTTTTTTTCCCAGCCAGAACAAGAACGCCAACACGCCACCCAACATGACAAACACCGACACAATTTGTATTAACAGTTGCTGCTGTGCGTGTTGATGCTGCGCATTGATGGTTTGAATAAGGGCTTGGTGGGTGCGTTGCCCGTTTGACAGGCTGGCTAACAAAGCGTGCTGAAAAGGCGCGATTTCATGGGTCGCGTTAAATCGACTCAGGGCAACAAGCATTATCGGATAGGCCGGATCGCCGACTAAGCTGACGCGCGACTTTTCTTGTGATGCGCTGTCCTGAAATTCAGCGATGGCCAATTGAAGCGCTGAAATTAACGGCGCCATGGGGGCTTGCGTTGCCTGACACTCATTGGCTTGGCAGGTCAGGGTGGCCTGTAACAGTTGCTCTGTGTGTGTCAGCACCGCTTGTGACCGTTGAACGATATCAGCGTTGAGGGCCGTTTCATGGTTTTCCTGCAAACGCAGCCATTGCCCGCCAAGCCCAGCTTGTACCACCAGTGCGAACGCGATGCACCCGAGCGTGATACGGGTGAATGTCTTCCTTGATATTTTCACTGTACTTTTCACTGTACTACCTCTCATCAAAGGCGTCTTCCATTGCACTCATAACGGGTTTCAGTGCGTAGTCAATGGCATAACGGGAACCGGTTTTAATGTCTGCGGTAAATTCCATATAGGGTGACAGGGTGTACTGGGCGCCCGACTTTTCCAGAAAATCACGCTCAATGGCAATTTTGGCAATATAGAATTCTTCCTCTTCTTCTTGATAGGAAGATCGGCTAATGGAGGCGATCTTCCCTGAAATAAAGCCATATTTTGCGAAGTTATAAGTATCGAATTTCAGTTTTACATTCTGACCGACTTCAATAAAGCCCATGTCTTTTTTGGCAATTTTGGCTTCACCGTGCAGGGTGTTTTGTACCGGCGAAATGTCGACAAGGCTTTCATTGGGGGGGATCACGGCCGATTTAAAATTGAAATGGACTTTGTCTACGATGCCATCGACAGGGGAGTACACCGTGAGGCGATCCACTTTGTCAGCATGTTGGGGAAGTTGCGCTTGTTTGAGTGAGCGATCTTTTTCCAGCTGATTGATTTGTGCTTGATAGCCCGCATTGCGGGTTGCGATCGTATCTTTTCGTTGTTTATCTAACCGAGCAGATTGAAAAGTCTCATTCATGACCGCTTCGTTGAGGTTTTCAATTTCTCTTAGCATGTTCGTTTCTTGAACCTGCATATTGAGCACATCGATGTATGACGCCATTTCTTCTTTATACAGCGTTTGTTTAATCGTGAGCTGTTTGCGGATGAGCCCGAGTTGTTTGTGCGAGCTGCGGATCCGTTTTTTCATGGATTGGATCAGTTGCTGTTTATGCTCAATATCGAGGGTGATCAGCGCAATGTTAGAGGTGTTTTTCTGAAATTCTGTCTGCCAGGAATCCGTGAACTGAGCGACTAAATCCGGATAATGGCTGTATAAGGAAAAATCCGGTGGCGTGTTATCGATTAATGCCGAGTAACGGGCGATATCCATTTCTAAACTGGTAATATCGAGCGTTGCAGAGGTAAATTGTGTGTTTCTATCGACGGATTTTAAGCGGGCAATGGCCTGGCCTGCATACACATAGTCGCCAGCTTTGACCAGCATGGTGTCGAGAATGCCGCCTTCTAGGTGTGGTACCCGCTCGACATCGGAATCAAGGAGCATTTCACCGCGGGATGACACGACGATATCGATCGTCGCCTGTGAAGCCAGCGCAATAAAAAGTAACAGGGCAATAAATAAAAATAACAACGATTTGTGCACACTGGTCATGGCACTTTGTATATAAATTCCTTGTTCAAGTTCGGGATCTTGAGGGTGTTTGGCTTCAATTAATGCCTGTTTAATATGCTTTTCTATGCCCATCGCATTCACTCCTTGAGGCGGTGCATGTATTAATGTGCGATTGGCAGTGTGGCCACTTGATCGTTGATGTTCTGGATCTCGTTATACATGGCCGCCATTACATCAGGTACGGGTTTTTCACCACGTTTGCATAACACTTCAATGTGCTCCAGTTGTTGCGTGGCAGTGTCTTCACACAAGGTGAGAAGTACCCCTTTTAATGAGTGCACTGTCATAAATAAGTCTTCGAGTGCATCGCTGGCATAGAGCGATTTCATTTTTTCAATATCATCCCCATGTTCGACCGTGTAGAGCTCGATAAGCATCGAGATCATGTCACTGTCTCCTTCCATGGCGTCACTGAATGCGGCGAAGTTAATCATCGGCTAGATCCTTGTTATTCATGTATGACCCAGAAGTACCATTGAGTCACTCTCATGGAGAGGATGAAATGCGCCAGTGGGCTGGCGTGATACTTCTTTAGCAATATGTTTTTTACATATAGCTCCCTAACACTAAGGTATGGCTTAGTAGTGAATGGAATACAAGGCATACCTATGCGGCAATGTTTCGTTTGTTGATCTATCTCTCATTGCATGATGTGTTGCTTTTTTAGCTGTTCTTTGTGTTGCTTTTTTGTATGTAAGTGTGCGTAAGATCTCTAT
Organism: Photobacterium sp. 270122K; assembly: GCF_059941365.1. Classification (NCBI taxonomy): domain Bacteria; kingdom Pseudomonadati; phylum Pseudomonadota; class Gammaproteobacteria; order Vibrionales; family Vibrionaceae; genus Photobacterium; species Photobacterium sp. 270122K. The sequence continues at coordinate 539,763 of NZ_JBPOEN010000001.1, read as the reverse complement.
TTTTTCCATTAGTGCGTAAATTGTTTTCGATATGTTTGCCAATTGCTGAGCGCTGAACTTTTCTATATGAAGAGAAATTTTTTGTATGCGAAAGCTGACAACGTACGGAGGCGATAATGGCGAGTAATACGCATCAAGGGCGAGAAAATGAACAAGATAGTACGCTGAATAATGCGGTGGAACATCAAGCCACGCCGGATAAAGGAACTGACGAACACCGTGCCGCTGAAAGGGATAATCAGCAAAGCACTTTAGCGGCGACGACGGCGACGGGAGCGGAATCCGCTGACCAAAATACCCATGCCAACCGTGCGAGTGATTCAGCCTCCGCCCCTGAAGATCCAACGCAACAAGGGGAGCAACGTCAGGTCGAGGAAAGCACCGCCCCCCAAGGTGCATCGCAGAGCCATCGAGCATCAGACGTCGATGAGACGCAGCCAGTCAATAATGGCCGTGACGAGGCAGAAGACGGCGGCCCCGTGGGAGGGCAGGCGGTGGGCGGTAATGCACCCGCGCGATCGGCTTCTCAGGATACAGATGATAATGGACGTGGTGATAATACCGTATTATCGGGTGACTCCGGTTCGGCGAGCGCGGGAACCTCCGGTGGTGTTGCATCAGGGCAACAGAGTGACGCCGTTGATACGGCCTCCACGACTGAAACGTTTGAAGTTGATGTCGCAAATGCGGTAACCAAAGAGGCGATCGAAGACGACGTTGACACTGCGACCCTATCTGAAACGTTTGAAATTCAAATCGACAGTGTGAATGATGATGTTGTGATTGATACGGACGCCCCGACGATTTCAATCAGCGGTGTTGAAGACAATCAGGTGGTGATCACCGAGGCAGAATTACTTGCCAATGCCAGCGATGTGGATGGCGATGAGTTAACGGTTTCTGAGCTGACAATAGACAATGCCAGCGTCGAAACGCGGGTTGATCCGGAAACCGGTGACAAGACATTTGTGGTCACGCCCGATGCCGATGTGAATGGTGCATTGGAGATACAGTTTACGGTGTCTGATCAGCAAGGCAGTGAAGTTGCATCTACCGCCACGTTAGATTTGGCCGCGGTGAACGATGCAGCCGTGGTCGCGCAAGACACTGACGTTGCTGGCTCCGAAGATACCGACGTGATCTTCACGCAGGAAATGCTCTTAGAACACGCCACCGATATCGACAGTGACAACCTGACCGCGGAAAACCTCACTATCGCGCCAGAATACGGTGAAGTGGTCGATAACGGTGACGGTACGTTCACCTTCACGCCAATCGCGGATTATAACGGCGATGTGCCGTTCACCTTTGATGTGAATGATAACGATGGGGCGGTGACGCCAGCGTCTGGCAATGTCGATTTAGCGGCTGCCAACGATGCCCCTGTATTGGCGGAGACATCATTCACGCTCAATGAAGATGGTGCTATCACCATAGATCCTGCTGCGCTGTTGGAAAATGCCACTGACATTGATGGTGATGTGCTGTCTATTTCCAATATCACTTCTGATGCCAATGGCTCTGTCACGCAAAACGATCAGGGTGAGTGGGTTTACACCCCTAATGAAGATTACAGCGGTGAGGCGGAACTGACGATCACCGTGTTTGATGGCACGGCGCATACGGATTTCACTGCCCCTGTGACCGTTACGCCAGATGCGGATGTGCCGTCATTAACGGTATCACTGACAGATACCTCCCCGGATGCAGGCGGTGGTCAGCCGACGATCCAGATTTTCAATGTGAGTCAGCAAGTCCAGCCCGCATCACCGGCGAATACCTTTGATGAAGATACGCCAGTACCGCTCAATATTACCGCCGCGGTTACGGATACCGATGGGTCGGAGTCCATGCAGTCATTGGTGCTTGATGATCTGCCGGATGGCGCGACGTTAACCGATGGTACGCACACGTTTACCGCTGAAGAGGGCAGTAATAGCGTAGATATTACCGATTGGGATGTAGCACAGCTTACCTTCCAGGGCGCGGAAAATTTCCACGGTTCAGTGTCACTGTCGCTAACAGCGACGTCACAAGAAGACAGCACCCTATCCGATGACTCTCCCGAGGTCGCTTCAACGACCACTACCATCGATTTTGACATCGTTCCCGTGAATGATGACGTGGTGATTGATGACGATGAAAGTCTCGATTTTGCCACCCAAGAAGACACTGCGATGGTGATCGCCGAAGCCGAATTACTGGCTAATGCCAGTGATGCCGACGGTGACAGTTTGATGGCCTCGAACGTGACGATGGACAATGGCAGTGTCCAGTTAGTGGTGGATCCGGACAGCGGTGAGCGGTCTTTTGTTATCACGCCGAATCAGGATGTGCATGGTGATTTTACCTTGCATTTTGATGTGTCGGACGGCAATGGCAGCGTGGTTGCGTCAAACGCACAACTGGCTGTTTCGCCAGAGAATGATGCCGCCGTGGTCGCGCAAGACACTGACGTTACTGGCAGCGAAGACACCGATGTCATTTTCACGCAGGACATGCTGCTTGAACACGCCACGGATATCGACAGCGATAACTTGACCGCCGAAAACCTCACTATCGCGCCAGAATACGGTGATGTAGTGGATAACGGCGACGGTACGTTTACCTTCACGCCAACGGCAGATTACAACGGCGATGTGCCGTTCACCTTCGATGTGAACGATAACAATGGGGCTATTACGCCAGCGTCTGGCAATTTGGAACTGGCGGCGGTAAACGATGCCGCAGTGGTCGCGCAAGATACCGACGTTACTGGCAGCGAAGATACTGATGTCATTTTCACGCAGGACATGCTGCTTGAGCACGCTACGGACATCGACAGCGACAACCTGACCGCGGAAAACCTCACTATCGCGCCAGAATACGGCGAGGTGGTGGATAACGGCGACGGCACGTTCACCTTCACGCCCGCTCAAGACTTCAACGGCGATGTGCCGTTCACGTTTGATGTGAACGACAACGATGGGGCGATCACCCCCGCGTCTGGCAACTTGGAACTGGCGGTGGTAAACGATGCGGCGGTCGTAGCCCAAGATACCGACGTTACTGGCAGCGAAGATACCGATGTCATTTTCACGCAGGACATGCTGCTTGAGCACGCTACGGATATTGACAGTGACAACCTGACCGCTGAAAACCTCACTATCGCGCCGGAATACGGTGATGTAGTGGATAACGGTGACGGTACGTTCACCTTCACGCCCGCTCAAGACTTCAACGGCGATGTGCCGTTCACCTTCGATGTGAACGACAACGATGGAGCGATCACCCCAGCGTCTGGCAATTTGGAACTGGCGGCGGTAAACGATGCGGCGGTCGTAGCCCAAGACACCGACGTTGCCGGCAGCGAAGATACTGATGTCATTTTCACGCAGGACATGCTGCTTGAACACGCTACGGATATCGACAGTGACAACCTGACCGCTGAAAACCTCACTATCGCGCCAGAATACGGTGATGTAGTGGATAACGGCGACGGTACGTTTACCTTCACGCCAACGGCAGATTATAACGGCGATGTGCCGTTCACCTTCGATGTGAACGATAACAATGGGGCTATTACGCCAGCGTCTGGCAATTTGGAACTGGCGGCGGTAAACGATGCCGCAGTGGTCGCGCAAGATACCGACGTTACTGGCAGCGAAGATACTGATGTCATTTTCACACAGGACATGCTGCTTGAGCACGCTACGGACATCGACAGCGACAACCTGACCGCGGAAAACCTCACTATCGCGCCAGAATACGGCGAGGTGGTGGATAACGGCGACGGCACGTTCACCTTCACGCCCGCTCAAGACTTCAACGGCGATGTGCCGTTCACGTTTGATGTGAACGACAACGATGGGGCAATCACACCAGCGTCTGGCAACTTGGAACTGGGGGCTGCGAATGATGCCGCCGTGGTCGCGCAAGACACTGACGTTACTGGCAGCGAAGACACCGATGTCATTTTCACGCAGGACATGCTGCTTGAGCACGCCACGGATATCGACAGTGACAACCTGACCGCTGAAAACCTCACTATCGCGCCAGAATACGGCGAGGTGGTGGATAACGGTGACGGTACGTTCACCTTCACGCCAGCGGCAGATTATAACGGCGATGTGCCGTTCACGTTTGATGTGAACGATAACGATGGGGCGATCACGCCAGCGTCTGGCAACTTGGAACTGGCGGCGGTAAACGATGCGGCGGTCGTAGCCCAAGATACCGACGTTACTGGCAGCGAAGACGCCGATGTGGTCTTCACGCAGGACATGCTGCTTGAGCACGCCACGGATATCGACAGCGATAACTTGACCGCTGAAAACCTCACTATCGCGCCGGAATACGGTGATGTAGTGGATAACGGTGACGGTACGTTCACCTTCACGCCTGCTCAAGACTTCAACGGCGATGTGCCGTTCACGTTTGATGTGAACGATAACGATGGGGCGATCACGCCAGCGTCTGGCAACTTGGAACTGGCGGCAGTAAACGATGCGGCGGTCGTAGCCCAAGATACCGACGTTACTGGCAGCGAAGATACCGATGTCATTTTCACGCAGGACATGCTGCTTGAGCACGCTACGGACATCGACAGCGACAACCTGACCGCTGAAAACCTCACTATCGCGCCGGAATACGGTGATGTAGTGGATAACGGCGACGGCACGTTCACCTTCACGCCAACGGCAGATTACAACGGTGATGTGCCATTCACGTTTGATGTGAACGACAACGATGGGGCGATCACGCCAGCGTCTGGCAACCTTGATCTTGCTTCTGTGAATGATGAAGTCGTTGCCGCAGATGATAGTCGCCTTGACGGTAATGACCCGATGATCCGTTTGGAGGCGGTACCAACGCACGGCTCAGTACAATGCCTCGATCAGGACGGGGAATGGACCGATATGCAGGTCGGTGTTGAATATCCTGCGGATACTCAAGTGCAATTTGTCCCGGATGCGGAAGACGTGCAAGCGGGAACGCGCGATATTCGCGTAGGCAGTTTTGACAGTGATACCTCAACCCAAATATTTGATGGTACCGCCAAGGTCGAAGACTGGGGCGAGGTAGATGGCAATACCGCCGTGTATAAAGAAGATGGCGTGACGATCACCACCGAAGTCAATACCGGTGAGTTGGCGGCATGGAATGGCGCGGGCAGCCATGTAGGGGCGGGGATCGGTAATGAAAGCCGTCACGGTTTAGATACCAATGAAATGCTCACGGTGACGGTCGAAGGGGAAGACGTTAATCAGATCACCTTCCAATTAGATGGCTTGGGTGGGTATTTTGATGAAACCAGCCGCAATGCGACGGAAGTGTTGATCACGGCCTATGACGAAGATGGCAACTTGATTGATGCGCAGGGCGGGTATCGCGAGTCCGGTGAATATCAAGATAGCTATGTGTTCACAACGGATGTACCGGTACACCACTTTACGCTGGGTACCACGGGCAGCAATGGCACCTATGTCGTGCAAAACATGACAGTGTCACGGACGATGTCTGATGAGATTCAGATGACAACCATTCAACCGGATGGTAGCGAAGTGCTGAATGCCGTGTCGTTGGATTTGAACCACAGCGGTGCCAATGATCCGATTGATGTGACAGAGCAACTGGTGGATGTGAATGACAGCATTACCTCTCGCCCGATTGAGGTGGAAGAAGACGGACAGCTGATCATTAACCCCGCAGACTTACTGAAAAATGATACGGATGCAGACGGCGATCTGCTAACGATTGTCGGTGTTGAGGCGACGGAAGATACCCATGGCGAGGTGTCACTGGACGATGACGGGAATGTTGTCTTCACGCCAGATGCCGATTACAACGGGCCGGCATCGTTTACTTACACGGTATCTGATGGCAATGGCTCTACGGATACCGCGACCGTGACGGTCGATGTGACCCCCGTGGATGATGAACCGGTGGCGCCAACCGTGATGATGAGCGGTGATGAAGATCAAGTACTGGTTATTGATCCCGCTTATATCCTCAAGCAAGCCTCTGATGCCGACGGCGATCAACTCAGCCTTGAAAGTTTATCACTGAAACAGCCCGCGACGGGCCAGTTACAACTGCAACAAGATGGTATGTATCACCTGATCACACCGCCGGACTTTAATGGCTTGATTGAACTGGATTATCAAGTCTCGGATGGCGATAACATGGTTGATGGCAGCATGAAAGTGGATGTGATGCCTGTCAATGATGCGCCTTTCCATGGTGGTAACGCACACTTAACGACCCATGAAGATGGCGCTTTTACTTTTAAAGCCGACGATATGCTGGATTTGTTCGGCGATATTGACGGTGATGATCTCGTGGTATCGAAAGTGATCACCGCGGATGGCGAAGAAGGCGGTGAAGTCACCCAAAATGAAGACGGGAGTTGGACGTTCACACCGGCTGAAAACTATGCGGGCACCGCGGAGTTACACGTTGAGGTTAGTGATCCGAGCGGGGCGACCACCTTGCTTGAAATGCCTGTCTTTATTCGTCCCGTTGCGGATGGCGCGGTGATCACGACCGATCATGACGGCCCTTTGGTGTTTGATGAAGATACCACAGGCTTGTTGGGCTTGAACGTTGATATGGTTGACGCGTCAGAGCAACTGAGCCACTTAGTGATCACCGGCTTCCCGGTGGGCTTTGAAGTCTCTGATGGGGTGAACAGTATGGTGATCACCGAGCCGGGCCAAGTGGTGGATATTACCGAGTGGAGCTTTAATGATTTAGCCCTGACGCCGCCGGAGGATTTCAGCGGGAATTTCTTTGTCACGGTGTCTGCAACCACCGCAGATTATGGCGAAGAGTCATCGAGTCAACTCACTGAGCCGACCGACGGGTATACCGATTTCAGTACCGCGCAAGATGAAGCGCTGTTGCTGACCGTGGATGATTTACTCGACATGGCTGATGGTATTGATACCCAAGACACGGATGGCGTTCAGGGTGTGCACTTGATTGACCGCAGCCAAGGTGAGCTGACGGATAATGGCGATGGTACCTGGTCATTTGTGCCGAGTGAAGGGTTCACTGGCGATGTGGATTTTGCCTACCAAGTGCAGCAAGGTGAGACGTTGCTGGATGTGCAAAGCAGCATTTCAGTGGATGACGCGCCGGATCCTGATGCCAAGCAGGCACCCACGGTGGATCAGATTGTGACGACGGATCTTGGGGCGGGCAATACCTTAACGTTTACGCCGCAAGACATGCTGAATCAGCTTTCAGAGAGTGAGGGCGGTACACTCAGTATTGAATCGGTACAGCTAATCAGTGGCCAAGGGGTGCTTGAAACGCAAGCGGACGGCAGTTACAGCTTTACGCCTGCCGAGGGATACAGCGGTGAAGCGCAAATCGCCTTTGTAGCAACAGACGGCGACGAGAGTGTTCGCAGTCACTTTAATGTCGATGTCGCCGACGCCGAACCGAGTGCGGATTTTATGCTTGATGAGATGGGGGCGTTGATACTGACCGCCGATGATATGCGTGAGTCGTTGGGCTTAGACGACACGGCGGCGATCACGCAGGTGGATTATCACGGTGAAGCCGGTACCTTGCTTGAAGAGAGCGATGACCAGTGGGTATTTTGGAGTGATGATGACTTTGCCGGTCAACTGGATGTGGAAGTAACGACACAAGACGGTGATACATCCTCAGTGCATGATCTGAGCCTGACCGTGGATGAATATCAAGAGCCGGGGGCGCAGCAGCAAGCCTTTAGCGCTAACCGTGCCGAAGAGCCAGACGGCGCAGACAATGCGCCAGTGGATGTGGATAGTCAAACCGTCGTTGAAGACGGTGTTCAAGAGGAATCCACTGAGGCGGATATTACCGCGGCACCGGGGAGTGAGGTGCGTTTGTCATTGCCGGATGAGATCACGGACAATGCCGACGTACAGCAAGTCGAGATTTCAAATTTACCGGATGGGGCCAGTTTAAATACCGGTATTGCGGATGGCGAAGGGAACTACACCATCAGCGGGGATTTATCGCAACCGATCACGATGGCCTTGCCTGAAGAGGGAGAAGGCACCACAACCCTTCACCTCGAAGGGCAAACAGAGATCGGCACACCGGTTGACGACGCACAAGGCAGTATCACGATTGAGGTGGATGATGCGTATGCGATGCAATCGGGCGGGCGTCCGGCAGAATCACCACAAGGCTTGCAAGATGACACCGCACAAGGGGATTGGACGCAAGGTGATAACACTAACCAAGGCGTGGATGTGATGGATGACAGTGCGTCTTATGATAATGACAATGCGGGTGGGCAGCCGGAAGATGCGGGCATGATGGATGACAGCTATCAATAATCGCGAGCAATCATGACGTACTCAGAACGGAATAAGCGCCCGACGGTCAACTCACGGCAGTTCAAGGCTGACGGTGAGATGAAGAAATGAAGAAAGGATGAAGGAAAGAAGAAGGCCACGCATGACATTGCGTGGCCTTCTTTTTTTGCCGTTAGCGTTTCCGCCAAATGGTCATTTCTGACAAGGTGTGCTGAAACTTACGTTTTGTTTCGCGGATCACAAATGGGATGGCTTTTACTGCCACCAGTTCAAATTGCGGGATCAAGGTTTCTGTTAACCCGTCTAACGTGGTGAAGTTCTCCCCATTGACTTTAACGCCGCCCAGCCAGTGTTGTTTGGGCGTGTACTCCTCCAGCCACGTATACGGCGAGGCGATCACCAAATAGCCTCCGGGTTGGATACGCTGGTGGATGGTGGTTAGGAAGCGTTTCGGATCGCCCAAGCGATCAATCAGGTTTGAGGCATACACCAAGTCATAACCGGTAAACTGCGGTTTGAGGTTGCAGGCATCCCCTTGCGAAAAGTGCACCTTGTCGGCGACGGTTTGGTAGCCCAATTCGGTCAGTGTTACGCTTTTGAACTCCACGAGATCGCCTTCCGTTTTTATTGTGTAGCGTTTTTCGCCTTGTTCGATCAATGAATAGGCTTGCTGAATAAAGCGGGCGGAAAAGTCGATGCCATCGACATGATCAAAAGTGTTGGCCAGTTCCAGCGAAGCACGACCGACGGAGCAGCCGATGTCTAACGCTTTGCGGTGATGAGGCAGTTGCACCTCTTGCAAACATTGTTTGACCCCGTTGAGGCTGAAATTCGGTACCGAGAAATATTCCGCCCCGTAATGAAACTCCAGATATTGTGAAATCACTTCATCGGTTTCATAGATATTCAGGCGCGTCATGGATTCAGGATCTTGCTGGGATTCAACATAACGAAACCCCGCATGCTGATAAAAGTGACGGCGAAATGCATAGCGTGAGGACTGTGTTGCTTCGTTGCCCGTCGAAATCCAAGATCCGCCTTTGATCAGGGTGTGTTTGCCGTCAAACGTGGGGGTAGAGAAGTCGTCATATAACGGGTGCACGGCAAAGCCCTGAAAGCCATCCATGGCGGTTTCTGTCCATTGCCAGACGTTACCGACGATGTCACCAAATCCTTCATGCACAAAACGGTCAACCGGACAGGACGACGCATAATAGTGCAACTCTATGTTGCCTGGTGGTTCATCCCAGTGGGGCGAGTCTTGGTCGATATTCTGCCGTAACAGGTACCATTCTGCTTCGGTGGGTAAGCGTATTGGCCGTTGCAGTTGTTCGGCTTTCCAGTGACAAAAGGCTTTGGCTTCCAGTTGATTGACTTCCACGGGCCAGTTACGTGGCAGTGGGATCTCTTCCGTGAGGTTGCGCTGAAACCATTGTTGATCCCGATAGCGCCAAAAACGGGGCATGGTGGCTTGGGTAAAGGCCAACCACGCTTTGCCTTCATCATTCCAAAAGCGCGGATGACGGTAACCGTCGGCCTGCACAAAGGCGAGAAACTCTTCATTGGAAACCAAATACTGGCTGGCTTGAAAATCCTCCACCTGACAGGGCTGTTCGCCGTATTCATTGTCCCAGCCATAAGTCTCGGAATCCGTGCTTTTCCCGAGCGTAATGTGCCCTCCGGAAACGGACAGTAACGCGTTGTCTGGTGCCGTGCCGGTGTCGTGACACGCAGACCAGAGAGGATGGGGGGTGACCAACGACAGCGGGAGTTGACGAATGATCACCGATGAAGTTTCAAGGTGGATCCGCTCATGTTCGATCCCCATTAAAATCACCCATGCTGCGGAGTCTTGCGTGATAGGCAGTGACAACGGTAGGGTATCAATCAATGTCATCACGCAGGTGTGTACGGCATCGCGGTATTGTTTCACGGCCTCGACGCTTGGCCAGTCATAGTGGTTCTCATCCAGATCATCCCACGACATTTCATCCACCCCAATGGCAAACATGGATTCCAGGTGGGGGTTTATACGATGATCGAGGTATTTACCGAGTTTGAGTTTGTTGATGTAAAAGGTCGCCGTGTGGCCGAAATAAAAGATGAGAGGGTGACGAAGCGGTTCTGCTTTGAGGTAAAACCCGTCATCTGACTGGATGACGTCAAACAGGGATTCATATAAGCCCCATGTTTGGGAGAAAGCCTGTTTCAGTTGTTGGCGTTTTTGTTCTGGATCATCGCCCGACAAGAGCACGGTACGTGTTGCATGAAGCATCGCGTTATCCATTGAAAAGCATTCCTTTTTAAAGTCATAACCTTTTTAAAACGTACTTATAAAGGTAGACAGAAGGGGGCCAACCTACCAAAAAACAATGTCCCCGTTGCGGTGTCGAAATAAGGCTATTCACCCATATTAGGCCGCTTTTGCCATACTGAAGGGTATGTACAGCGTAACGTGGAAGGAGTAGCAGGGAGGCGATGGATGATGATCAAACAAAACCAACCGGTCAGCGTTCGTGGACGATTTGTCGGTGGTTGCCCACATGGGTCGTGGTAGGGCTGGGATTATTGCTGAATATCGTCTCGGCCTTGATGACCAATTTTTACATTGATGATGCAACCCAACAGGCCAATGTGTTGGTGCAAGAGCAACAAAGCAACGACAAACTGATCCGTCTGGTATGGCAACAGGTCGAAACCTTGTCACGAAAGAGAGAGCACATCATGACCGTTTTAACCGTGAGTGAGGTGTCAGGCCAGCAGATACCCGCAGCGATTGAGATTGAAATGGCGAAAGCGCTAGGCGACTGGCTCCCTCAAGCACCAGAAACGATCAGTGTGGCGACGTTACCGACCATAACGGCGCAATTGGATGAGGCACAACGTGCGTTGCGGGATAAGGTTGATCGGCTGTATTTGGATAATTTACAGTTGATTGCTGAACACGCCCAGAAGATGGAAGACATTTCCCGCATGCGTAATTTGGCGTTGTTCTTACAGATGATCGGATTGGCATTGGTATTGGCGCGGGATTTGAATCGGCGTGATTATACGTCTCATGTGTAATCAACGCGGGTGTAATCAACAAGGCACCCCGTTGGATGCCTTGTTGGTGATAAACAATCTATCAATATTAAACAAGCGGTTAAAAATGGACGTCGTTAGATTTATTATTTGTTCGTAGAGTGGAACGCAAAGCGAGATGACGTTTTACCGTCTTCCGTGGTGGCTTTGTATTTGATTGAACGTGAATTCTCTAAGGTAAGTGGAATAAACACACGGCCATTTTCGTCAGTTTGGTAGGTTTGGCGTTGTTGTGGCACGTTGGCCACGCTTACAGATGCATTAGCAGCAGGTTGACCGTTATTGGTCACGGTTACCCATGCCCCGTTGTGGGTGTCTGCCACACGGATGTCTGCAAAAGCAGAAGAGGACATCAGGATAACGGCTGCTGTTGTTAATACTTTTAAGTTCAACATAATCTACACCTCATTGCTTGTTATTTGTCGCTTTAATTAGCGTTTCTATCGTTTTCCGTTGTAAAGGCTTACTGTCATATTCACAACATAAGACCAGCCTTGAATGCGTATCTTTCACGTTATGACGTTTTTTTTACTGAATGCTTTCCATTCAAGCGCTTACCAATCACACGTCATGAAGAGCAGCTTGTTACCCCCTGTCATTATGGGCATTGTGTCATGCGCTTTTATCGACGCGCCTGAAAGATACGTCAGGTTCCCTTAAAGTGATCATTGTTAGTATAGCTATTGGCTGATTAAGGGGGGGATGAAATGTGTTGATACAGGAGGCGATGTGATGTAATGCATTGTTATATAATAGGGTATCTTGTTTTGCGATGCTGAGAATGTATCGATGCGATGGACAAATAGGGCTGCAAAACAGTATGCCTTCAAGAGTGTCACGTATGTCGATGTGTATCATATGGCGCGACTACGCGACTCACTGTGTGACTAATGGATTGCAAAATAAAGGGTTTCCCCTGCTCATGACAGAGCAGGGATAGGTTCGGGTTGTTTGATGTCTTCCGGACGCGTCATTTCGTAATATTCGAGATCGACCGACAGGCGATCAACGCGCAGGGCATCGGTTTTGGTCATGACATGTCGCATGCCGATTTTTTGCATCACTTTCCCAGGCTGTGTTTCTTGGCTGTAGTGTTGACCGTAAATGGTATCGAGTTGAAGGCGCTTGAAGCCAAATTCAGTAATACGTTCAGCCGCTTCGGTGCAGTAGCCTTGTCCCCAAAACGGCACTCCAATCCAATAACCGAGCTGAGCTTTACCATCGGCAATGTTATGCAGGCCGATGCAACCAATGAGTTGATAGGAGGATTTGAGGGTAATCGCGTAAATCGCAGAGTGGCCACGGTGCCAATCGGCAAGCAGTTTTCCAATCCATTGACCGGCCACACCGTCAGTGTAGGGGTGGGGGATATTGATGGTGCCATTGGCGATTTGTTCTTCGCCCGCTAATTGTTGCACCTTGTGCGCATCGGAAAGCTGAAAAGGGCGAAGTATTAAGCGCGAGGTGGTCAATAACGGCTGATGTTGCATCATAGTAAATCCTTAAACAATGAATAGAGATTCATAGTAAAGAGCGATAGCCCCTGTTGGCTATCGACTGGATCAAATTACATGCCGAATTTTATATTCACGTTACAGTGTGGCTAACAGACGGATGAGGCAGATTGGCCCCAAGAGAGCTATGGAGAAGGCGATTGCCAGGTTAACTCACTGTAGGCAGCAAGGTTGAGCAGGGCTTTTTTGATTCTGCGTTTAAAAAAGTAACCAACCAGCCAGCCGGTACCGCATACTTTGGGACTGAAAATAATACGGTAGTGGATCAGACTGTGTTCTGCGCTGAGGCTCTGGAGTTTGATCCAGCCGCCGTGTTCTTTAACGGGCCCCCCTTGGATGATCTTGTATTGCAGGTGTTCATTTTCTTTGTAAGCGATCACTTGTTCTTGAGTGGAAAACCAGCCATCAGAGACTTGGCGAATCGCACCAATGCCGTTGGTGTCCGGTTTGCCCGCGCGGATCAGAGTATAGTGCCCGCCAAAAAAGCGATCCAAATTGTCGTGATCGGCGAGCAGTTGGAACAAGACCGTTTTAGGGACATTGGCGGTTTGTTCTAACGTGATCGAATACATGCCCATGACAGTGGCCTTTTATGGGTTCATTTGTAAGGCTAACAGGTGATGGCAGGGTGTCAATGTGAGGCGGAAAGCCGTGTTTTTCGTGTTTTTTGCCTGTTATCACCGGGTGAAAACGGTGATGGCGTGATTTTTTTATGTTTATTTCAACCAAAATCCCGCTATCGTAAATAGGTATACTTTCAATGTGATAGCCGGAATTTATGAGGTATTTGAGTGAAATAAATGATGACAATCACAAAAAAAAGGCAAAAAGAGTATTGCAATATATGCAGTGGACTTTTATATTAAAGTTTGTTGATTGCAAAAAATAGAGGTGAAATTTTTCCTGCTGGAACCCTTAACTCGCAACTTAAGGTCATTTCAATTTCTCCCTCAATGCTTATCACAGTTCTTTAACTCCTGAATGTTCATCGAACCCAATCGCTCTGAAAGCGTCGTGTCGTTGTTTTTATCCAGTGAGTAATGACATTTTATATTTACCTGTTTGTCATACGGACGTCACAACATATCGGGTAAAGTAGAATGGTATGGAAGAGTAAGAACGGTATTAATTATTGAAATATCAACCTTACTCGTTTTGGAAAAATGAGAGGTGTATTATGGCTAATCGTAACCGTCGACAGTGGTTTTATCATCAGTCGCAGACTACTAGTCTAAAAAACAAATCGAAGTAATCTTACTTCTAAGAAGCGATGACGCTATCTTTATGATTTGTAAGCTGTAAAATGTGAATTGTAACAAAGTCGGCCAGAAACATGCAGTGATCCTATGTTTCTGGCAATATTTCTTTTTCCCGCCTTAATTTTCATCCCGTTTTATCTTCTGGCTGTTTTTCTTATTCGTAAATGACGTTGTTTCTTTTTATTTTGTCTTTACGCAAACGTTTCCCTGTTTTATTTGATACTTTACATGTTTATTTTATTTGACGGAGTCAGCGGTATATATTTCCACGAACTTCTACGCTGTCAGGAATGGACGTTACCGGTGCACCGCCGAGGAAAACATGGCCATCGACCACTAAATAAGTGGGCAGGGCAGTGATGCCGGTATTGGCAAGATAGAGATTCCCCCCAACATAAAGATACGGCGGCAATGTCGTTATTTTTGTTCCCATCAAACTTAAATCCCCTTTCACTTGTAACCCGTTATTCAGTGCCGTAATTTTTGAGTTTGCGACATTGATGTAACCTTCAACATGGATCATCAAGGGCAACGCGGTGATATCACTGTATGCTAAATTCAAATTCCCTTTGACCGTGAGGGATTGCGGGAGTTGCGTAATGCGGCTGTTTTCAAGATTGAGGTTACCCGTCACCGTTAGGGGATCGGGCAAGCGGATTTCTCCCATATTACGTAGCGTGATGTTACCGTAACTGTCCGTGAAGTTAAGGAGCTTATGTTCTGTCAGTTGCCAGGCGGCGTAGGATACGTGACTGGTAAACAGTAACGCTAGCGTTAACAGTGATAACCCCCCCACAGTGATGCGTGAAGCGGTTAAAGAAAGCCGTGAGGTGACAGGCTGTATGACAGAATGAGATTTAATGAGGGCTGAGCGATGCGACATAATCATTAGTGTTAATGGTATCAATAGTTCGCTGTCAACCTACCTCAATGTGTCCCGATGCGCGAGCAATAATTCAGGCTTTTCTCAACTACACTTGATGTAATTGAAGTGATCGGAGAGAAGCTGAATGTCAACGTGTCTGCACGGCGGCATGCGTCGCTTGAAGTATCTGCGAATCTGTTTGTATCTCTTGATCGGCGGGGTATGCAGTAGTGTGTGGTCGGTATATGCCGATACCATGGATGTGCGCTGCGATATTTATCCTCATGGTGCCAGTAAGCCTGCTGGTCAGTATTTTTGTGTGTTTTCTCAACGGCAGGGGCATGTCACGTTAGATCGTTCTGATGGGGTGTACTATGACTTCATGCCCATCGGGAATACCCCCGGTAATTACCGAGATAGCCACGGTCAGCCAGTGTATCGCCAGTCCGGATTGGGGAACGATGGCATAATCTTTAAGCTCAAAGAAGAGTCTGTTTATGTGTATTGGGATACATCAGGCCTAGAGTAAGGCCGATAAATACCATGAGTGAATTTGAACAACAGCATAAAAATCTTTAATCTAACGTCTTGTTTCCTCAATTAGATAGCAATGTTGCGCTAAAGGAAGATTATGTCAGGGATAAAAAATAAAATACTGATCCTATTTGCCCACCCGTCACCCGCTCGCTCAGAAGTTAATTTTCCACTGCTCCAAGCCTCTCAACAGCTTGAAGGGATCACGGTGGTTGATCTGTACCATGAATACCCCACGTTCAGGATCAATATCGACCGTGAGCAGCAACGGCTGCGTGATCACGATGTGATTATCTTTATGTTTCCCCTTTATTGGTATTCCACGCCCTCTATTTTAAAAGAGTGGCAAGATTTGGTGCTGGAATACGGTTTTGCGTATGGCTCTGAAGGGACCGCATTGCACGGTAAAGCCTTCTTTTGTGCCTTAACCGCTGGCGGGCCAGAATCGGCCTATTGTGCCGAGGGGTATAACCATTACACCTTGAAAGAATTGTTACAACCGCTGGAGCAAACGGCTATTTTGACAGGGATGGAATTTTGGGCCCCGTTTGCCTTGTTTAATGCGCGCATGGCGCAAGAAGAGCAGCGGGTTGCCCCGCATGTGGCCGACTGGCTGCGTTTGTTGCGGGCAATTAAGACTGACCGGATTGATCGTGAAGCGGCCCGCCGTATGCCTATTTTAAACAAGGATCTCGATGCGGTGATCAGGGAGGCGCAATGACCAGTTACTTTATTCAGGCCTTTATCTATCTATGTGCTGCCGTGATTGCGGTGCCGATTGCTAAACGCTTAGGGCTCGGCTCTGTGCTGGGTTACTTGATTGCGGGTGTGGTGATTGGCCCTGTGGTGGGGTTAGTGGGAGCGGAAACGTTGGCTATTCAGCATTTCGCTGAATTCGGTGTGGTCATGATGCTGTTTCTGGTCGGGCTCGAACTGGAACCGCGCATGTTATGGGATATGCGCCACCGCCTGTTAGGGTTGGGCGGCTTGCAGGTCGGGTTGACCACTGCGATAGTGATGGGGATTGCCATTGCTTTTGGCGTGGGGTGGACCATTGCCTTGGCGGTCGGTCTGATTTTTTCCCTGTCTTCCACCGCGATTGTTTTGCAAACCTTCAATGAAAAAGGGCTGGCGAAAACAGAAGGGGGACGCAATGCGTTCTCCGTGCTGTTGTTTCAAGATATCGCCGTGATCCCCATGCTGGCGTTGATCCCCTTACTGGCGTTGCCGGAATTGGTGCAGCAAGCACAACAATTGGCACAGCAAGCGGCGGAGCACCATGATGAATTAAGCCTTGTCGCAGGATTGCCGGGGTGGGGCTATGCCCTTGTGGTGATAGCTGCCATTGCCAGTGTGGTGGTGGGCGGGCATTACCTCAGTCGGCCGTTGTTTCGGTTTGTGGCGGAATCGGGGGTGCGAGAAATCTTTACCGCGACCGCGTTAATGTTAGTGATCGGCATTGCTGCGTTAATGAGCTTGGTGGGGCTGTCCCCGGCGTTGGGGACGTTTTTGGCCGGTGTCGTGCTCGCTAACAGTGAGTTCCGCCATGAGCTAGAATCCAATATCGAACCGTTTAAAGGCTTACTATTGGGGTTGTTTTTCATCACGGTTGGTGCCGGCATCGACTTTTCCGTGCTGTTCAGCCAGTTGTTTTTGGTGCTCGGACTGACGCTGGGTGTCATGCTGGTAAAAGCGACCGTGTTATTCGTACTGGCCCTGATTTTCCGCGTGAAAGGATCGGATCGGTATTTGCTGACTCTGAGTTTGGCGCAAGCCGGTGAATTTGGCTTTGTGCTACTCAGTTACTCGTCTCAGAACCATGTATTACCGGCTGATATCGCTCAAGTCTTGGCCTTGGTGGTGGCGATCTCCATGTTCTTAACTCCTGGTTTGTTTATTTTCTTCGATAAAGTGGTGTTGCCGCGTTTTGAAGATCAAGCCAATGATCGTGAAGCAGATACCATTGATGAAACCGGCTCGGTGATCATCGCGGGTATTGGCCGTTTCGGCCAGATCGTTAACCGCTTGCTGGTGGCAAATGGGGTAAAAACGGTGGTGCTTGACCATGAAGCGGGTCAAATCGATAACATGCGTGCGATACGTATCAAGAGCTATTTCGGCGATGCAACGCGGCCTGATCTGCTGCATACCGCCGGTATTGAAGACGCCAAATTGTTGGTGGTGGCGATTGATGATCCGGAGCGGGCCGTGGAGTTGGTGCATTACGTGAAACACACCTATCCCAAGGTGCGTATATTGGCGCGCGCGTATGATCGCGGTCATCACTATGCGCTACGCCACGCAGGCGCGGATTATATGATCAGCGAAACGTACCATTCAGCGCTGACATTAGGGACGCAAGCGTTGAAAGATTTGGGTATTCATCCCTTCCGTGCGGAGCAATTGCGCGAAACCTTCGTGGAAACCGAAACGCGCAGCAAAGAAATGCTGTACCAAGCATGGAAAGACAATACCGAAGACAGCAAGTTTAATGCGACTTACCGGGATCTGTTTATTCAACTTGAAGAAGCCTTGAGTGAAGAGATGAAAGCGGAACGGCACAGCAAGCAAGCCTCCTCGGAGCGTGGCTGGACACCGCCACCGAAAGGGTATGCGGATGTGATTGAAGATCTGCAAAAAGAATAATGGAAAGAGAATCAATAATTCAGTGCGTTCGCCGAGTTATCTCAATACTACCGACATGCACGCAGCCTACGGGCTGCGTTTTTTATGCCTAGCTGAATGAGAAACTGAACACAAGGGAAGCCCCTAATAATTCGGGCGAGGACGGTGGAATGTGACGAAGTTGACAGTTGGAAATATCTGCTTACATTTGATGATTATTTGTTCACTTGAAGACGCCTCACAAAAAAAATAGATTTTGGGGTTGTTAATGTGACCTATGTCTCTATATACTCCGCATCCGGCCAGAACCATAGAGTTCAGCCACCTGAGTTACAAGCTGTCACCACGGAGATGTGAACGACCCACGGAGTTGGACCGGCATTACTTTAGCTTGTTAATTAGGTGACTTGTATGTTGTACAGTTGGGCGGACAAATCCACACTTTCCAAACGTCTTTGTTTGGAACCTACCTATTTTGCTTTTTCCCCAAAAGCGATGTTCCCCGTTGTATGGCACGCAGTAACACCTTCATTTTTCGACACCCCAACACATAGACAAAGCAACAGGACGAAATAATGCAGTTGTTAATTAGTTTGGCCGGTATTTTGGTACTGGTATTGTGCGCGTACGCGCTATCTGAAAATCGTAAAGCCATTAACTGGCGTACGGTGGGTGGGGCGTTGTTATTGCAAGCCGGTTTTGCTGCTTTGGTGCTTTATTTCCCATTGGGACAGAAGATGCTAGGCGCAATGAGTAGTGGCGTTGCTAGCGTTCTCGGTTTTGCTGATGAAGGGATCAAATTCCTGTTTGGCGATCTGGCGACGACAGGTTTCATCTTCGCTGTTCGTGTTCTTCCTCTCGTTATCTTCATCAGTGCACTTATTTCCCTTCTTTATTACCTTGGCGTGATGCAATGGATCATCAAAGTGATCGGTGGTGGCATCCAAAAAGCGTTGGGTACAAGCCGTGCGGAATCTTTGGTCGCAACCGGTAACATCTTCCTGTCTCAGGGTGAGTCACCATTGCTTGTTAAGCCTTTCCTTGCGCAAATGACCCGCTCTGAACTGTTCGCCGTTATGGTGGGTGGTATGGCATCGGTCGCTGGTAGCGTGCTGGGTGGTTATGCTGGCCTGGGTGTGGATCTTAAGTACCTGATCGCAGCGAGCTTCATGGCGGCACCGGGTAGCCTGTTGATGGCGAAACTGCTGGTTCCTGAGCAGAGTGTTGCGGTTGAGCAAACAGACATCGAAATGTCGAAGAGCGACCACAGTAACGCGATTGATGCGTTGGCTGCAGGTGCGATGAATGGCATGAAAGTGGCTGTTGCTATCGGTACCATGCTGATTGCCTTCGTGAGTGTGATTGCGATGGCAAACGCAGGCCTAGAATCGTTGGGTGAATTGGTTGGTTTCCAGAACCTGACCCTACAAGGCATGCTGGGTTACTTGTTCTCACCATTGGCATTCATCATTGGTGTACCAGCAAACGAAATGCTACAAGCGGGCGCATTCATCGGTCAGAAAGTGATCCTAAACGAATTCGTGGCTTTCCTAGACTTCGTTAGCGTGAAAGAAACCCTATCGGCACACAGCCAAGTGATCATTACGTTTGCACTGTGTGGTTTTGCTAACATCGGTTCTATCGCGATTCAAATCGGCTCTATCGGTGTGATGGCACCAGAGCGTCGCGGTGACGTAGCAACTCTTGGCTTTAAAGCCGTGATTGCCGCTACCCTTGCGAACCTGATGAGTGCAGCACTAGCGGGTATCTTCATCAGCCTATAAGCTGAAACGTTACCTATCACGTGAGTGATAACGTAAAGCATAAAAAAAACCGCCGAATCGGCGGTTTTTTTGTGTCTGCTATCTCGCCCTAAATCGGTGCGGTTTAGCGAGACTCCTCATCAAACTGTTTGATCAGCACGGATGTATCCGCACGGCTGTAGCCTCGCTGCTGAAGTTCGGCGTATTTCGCATCCACTTGTGTTGCCAGTGGCAGGTCGACATTGCGCTTCTCTGCCGCATCAAAGCAGATGCCGAGATCTTTACGCATCCAATCAATGGCAAAACCAAAGTCAAAGCTATTATTTGCCATGGTTGCAGCACGGTTTTCCAACTGCCAAGACCCCGCCGCACCGTGTTTAAGCACGTCGGTCATCTTTTCGATGTCGAGGCCAGAGGCTTTCGCCAGCGAGATAGCCTCTGACAGCCCTTGCAGCACACCGGCAATACACAGTTGATTGGCCATTTTGGTGATCTGACCAAAGCCGGTATCACCCATCAGGGTTGTGGCTTTGGCAAAGCAATCCATTACCGGCTTGGCGCGCTCAAAGGTTGTTGCATCGCCGCCCACCATCACGGTCAGGCAGCCGTTAACCGCGCCCGCTTCACCGCCCGAAACTGGCGCATCCAAGAAATGCACGCCTTGCTCGGCCGCTAATGCCGCCAGCTCACGGGCGATTTCTGCAGAGGCTGTGGTGTTATCCACCAAGACAGTACCTGCGTTGACGCTTGATAAAATCCCGTTTTCACCGCAGTACACATGACGAAGATCGTCATCATTACCGACACACGTAAACACAAAGTCCGCGTCTTTTGCGGCGTCAGCAGGGGTGAGTGCGAATTGACCGGAGTAGGTTTGCGTCCACAGCTCTGTTTTAGTCGTGGTACGGTTATAAACGGTGACATTATGACCAGCAGCGGCTAAATGCCCGGCCATGGGAAAGCCCATTGTGCCAAGACCAATAAATGCTATACGGTAGGTTGTCATGTTTGCTTCCTTGTCGGTTGTTGAGCGTGTTTTTCTCTGTAATACGTTGAGATAACAAGCATATTGTTGTTATGAAAAGGGACACTATATACCCAAGCCTGCGAAATATGTAGGCGGGAAGGGAAAATGCATCCCAGAAAGCAGTGATGAGCGGGGGGAGGAGTGTAAAGAATCACTTGACTCTCAAGGGGCTTAGCCCTATTTTGCGTGAAGTCATAATAAGTGGTTTTGATATGTTCGCTGCATTTTTACGCGTTTTTCTGCTGATACTGTGTATAGGGGTCGCTGGCACTAGCCAAGCAAACCTGAATACACCTGTGTCTGGCGTGACGTCCAATGCACCCTACAGCGCGACATTAGCCACAGTATTACCGTCACCGGCCTCGGTGTCGTTACACCTCGCAGAATCCGCTTCTTTTGATCGTTTTTATGCTCAGGCACACCGTGATACCGCC
This sequence comes from Photobacterium sp. 270122K, assembly GCF_059941365.1. Classification (NCBI taxonomy): domain Bacteria; kingdom Pseudomonadati; phylum Pseudomonadota; class Gammaproteobacteria; order Vibrionales; family Vibrionaceae; genus Photobacterium; species Photobacterium sp. 270122K. Next base: position 518,361 of record NZ_JBPOEN010000001.1, on the reverse strand, counting down.
CAAGTGTGGGAGGGATCTGACTACGCCGAATTAGAGTGGGATTTTGGCGATCAGGTATCGATGCGTTATGCCTCGCAGGAACAATCTCAAAGCAACCAGCATTCTACCGAAACGCGCAGTTTAGATCCGCTGTTAACTGGCGCATCGCGCATGGCGACCTTATTCCGTCATGATTCGGATGAGGGTGAGCCACTGTACTTGCTGGCCATCGAGCTGCCGATTGCCCCTGCGCCCAGTTTTGAAAAAGATTTCCGTATTGATTTCCATCCGAATGTGGACTGGATGCTCAATGTCGAACCTGCCAGCAACCGCCTTGCCGGTTGGAAGGACAGTAACCTCCTCTATAAGCGGCACCTCCCGCGCTTCTCTCGCGTTTAACTCCAGTATCAATCGCATTTTTATCGGTTAATGTGACGCTGCAAAGCGGCTACGTATTTATGCCTGTGTCTATCTTGAAGCCTCAGCAAAATGTGCGTGTACGCCAGTGATCCTTTAACCCCATTGACCGCCCTGCCCATCGTGGCTGTGACGGTGTGATTCTGATATCGGGAAACCGTGTTTCTCGATCGCTCGTGAGTCGTATTTGCTGCGCTCACCGGCATAATTTGGTGTTAAATCATGAGAAAAAAACAACCTCATCGGCTGCTTAATCATTATTCAGCATGGAAGTACGTAGTCTTAGCGATCACACTGGTTGTGATGATGCTCAGCGCGATTCCAACCTGGTACGGCGAAGATGCTGCGGTACAAATTGCAGCAAAAGGCGTGGCGACACCGGATGTAGTCACACTGCAAAAAGCCCTGATCGATCAGGGTATCGGCGTGAAACGTATCGAACAACAGCCCCATAAAACCGTCGTGATCCTTACTGACGAAGCGCAACAAACCAAAGCGCGCTCAGTGTTGATTAAACTGATGGGCTCAAAAAGTGAGCCGCAACTGACCTTAGCCATGGAGCCAGCCGCTCCGATTTGGTTGCAAGACATGGGTTTTGCCCCGATCAAACTGGGTTTGGATTTACGAGGTGGTGTGCAGTTCTTGCTTGATGTCGATGTGGATCAAGTCTTCGAAGCACAAACCGCACAGTTGCAAGACGAGTTGCGCCAAGCCCTTCGTAAAGAAGGGATCCGTGGCGGTCGTGTGGAAATGAAAGGGGATGATGCACTCTACGTACGTTTGCCGAATGATGAAGCGAACGGCCAGATCCGTCACTACATTCAAACACAATATCCCCAGTGGCAGGCGACGAATGGCGCTGGCAGTGGTCTGAATATTGTGCTGAAAGAAGCCGAGAAAACCGAAATTCGTAATATGACGGTGCAGCAAAACTTGCAGACCATGCGTAGTCGTATTGAAGAATTGGGTATCACCGAAGCCTTAGTGCAACGCCAAGGCGCAAACCGTATCCGTATTGAATTGCCGGGGGTACAAGATCCTGCCGCCGCGAAAAACGTGATCGGTGCAACGGCAAGTCTGGCGTTCTATCCGGTGAAAGATATCGGTCTGACCATGGTGTTGCCGGATGAAAATGGTCAGCCAGTCCGTGTTGCGCGTAAACCTATTTTAGGCGGTGACCATATTATTGATGCCCGTGCGAGCTTCGGTGAAATGGGGCAGGCAGAGGTGAACATTAATTTGGACACCACAGGCGGCAAGATCATGTCTGATTTCTCTGGCCGTAATATTGGTAAGCCGATGGCGACCGCGTTCAGTGAATACAGCCGAAACGCAGAAGGTAAAACGGTTAAAGAAAGCAAGATCATCAGTGTTGCAACCATTCAAAGCCAGTTGGGTAACCGCTTCCGTATTACCGGTGCGGGTTCAATGGAAGATGCTCAAGAGTTGGCCTTGCTACTGCGTGCCGGCTCGTTAACAGCACCTGTGACCATTGTTGAAGAACGTACGATTGGCCCAACACTGGGTGCGGAAAATATCACAAACGGATTTGCAGCGTTAGCATTGGGTATGGGCCTAACCTTACTGTTTATGGCGGTGTGGTACCGTCGTTTGGGTTGGGTGGCTAACGTGGCGTTGATTTTCAACATGATCATGCTGTTCGGTTTGTTGGCGATGATCCCTGGTGCAGTATTGACCCTGCCGGGTATCGCCGGTTTGGTATTGACCGTCGGTATGGCGGTGGACACCAACGTGCTGATCTTTGAACGTATTCGCGACAAACTAAAAGAAGGCCGTAGCCTTGCGCAAGCCATCGATCGTGGTTTTAGCAGTGCCTTTAGTTCTATCTTCGATGCGAACTTCACCACCATGATTACAGCCGTGGTGTTATACGCGATTGGTAATGGTCCGATTCAGGGCTTTGCGTTGACGTTGGGATTGGGTCTGTTGACCAGTATGTTTACCGGTATTTTTGCTTCTCGCGCCATTATCAATGTGGTGTGGGGCCGCGATGCACGTCATGAGGTGCGAATTTAATATGTTTATTACGATGAAAAATGCCACTAAGTGGCGCCACTTCACCAGTTATGTGTCTGTTGCATTGATGGTGATATCCATTGGTTTGGTTGCGGTAAAAGGCTTGAACTGGGGCTTGGACTTCACCGGCGGCATCGTGACCGAAGTGCAGATGAAAGCCAGTGTTTCCAGCCACGACATTGATCGCTTGATGGACAATGAACTGCATCAAGATGTGAGCGTGATTGCTGCCGGCGAACCCGGCCGTTGGGTGCTACGTTATGCGATTCCAACGCAAGGTGAAGCGCCGAACGTTGGGCATATTTTGCAACCTTTAGACGGTCAGCTACAAGTGCTTAACACCAGCATTGTCGGGCCACAAGTGGGTCAGGAGCTTGCGGACCAAGGTGGCTTGGCACTGTTGGTTTCTGTCTTGTGTATCTTGGGATACCTGAGCTACCGCTTTGAATGGCGTTTGGCTTCTGGCTCCGTCTTTGCTCTAGCGCACGATGTGATCTTCATTCTTGGTTTCTTTGCCGCGACTCAAATGGAGTTCAACCTGACGGTGTTGGCGGCGGTATTGGCCATCATGGGTTACTCACTCAATGACTCAATTATCATTGCAGACCGCATCCGTGAAGTGTTGATTGCTAAACCCAACATGTCGATTGAAGAGGTGAACAACGAAGCTATCGCGGCCACGTTCTCTCGTACCATGGTGACATCGGGTACAACGTTGATCACCGTCGGGGCATTGTGGTTGTTAGGCGGGGGACCGCTGGAAGGGTTCTCTATTGCGATGTTTATCGGCATTATGACGGGTACTTGGTCATCCGTATCCGTCGGGACATCGTTACCGGAGTTGTTTGGCTTGAACAGTTCGCACTATATGCCAAAACCGATCACCGACGAGCCGTAAGCTCGGTATTCAACCATTGAGAAGGGCCGCATTGCGGCCCTTTTTTTATGTGCGCTTTTTCTGCGTGCCGGTATTCATTCTTTCTGTAACTGTGTTAACGTCAGGGGAAGAACTCCATCGTGAGACGATAAAAAACAAAAGGAATTGGGGTAAGCATGGGTAAGAAAGCATTAGAAACCAAAATTGTGACGGCTGGCCGTTCGTCGAAGTGGACGCAATCGCTGGTTAATCCGCCAGTGAGTCGCGCCTCGACCATCGTGTTTGATTCCGTGGCAGAAATGAAACATGCCACGGCGAATCGCGCCAATAAGGCGCTCTTTTATGGTCGCCGAGGCACGAATACGCATTTTGCGTTTCAGGATGCCATGGTAGAGCTGGAAGGTGGCGTGGGGTGTGCGTTGTACCCGTGTGGTACCGCGGCCATCACCAATGCGATTTTGGCGTTCGTGAAAGCGGGAGATCATATCTTGATGGTGGATGGGGTTTACGAGCCGACGCGTAACTTCTGTGACAGCATCCTCGATAAAATGGGGGTTGAAACCACCTATTATGATCCGATGATCGGGGAAGGGATCCGCGAACTGATCCGGCCGAACACCAGCATTTTATTCCTTGAATCACCGTGTTCGATCACGATGGAAGTGCAGGATGTACCGACCTTAGCGGCCATTGCGCACGAGCATGATATCACGGTGATGCTGGATAACACCTGGGCCTCTCCCATTAACTTCCAACCGTTTGAACACGGTGTCGATATCTCCATTCAGGCAGCAACTAAATACATTGTGGGCCATTCCGATGTGATGCTCGGTACCGCAGTAGCGAACGAAAAATGCTGGGCGCAGTTGCGTGAAAGCAGTTATTTGATGGGGCAATGTACCTCGCCAGATGATGTGTACTTGGCCATGCGCGGTGTGCGCACGCTGGGTGTCCGTATGAAGCAACACCAAGAAAACAGCCTGAAAGTGGCCGCTTGGCTCGCACAACGTCCGGAAGTGGATCGTGTGCTGCATCCGGCCTTTGAAAGCTGTGACGGCCATGAATTTTTCAAGCGCGATTTCACCGGCTGTAATGGCCTGTTTTCGGTGGTGTTAAACCGTGGCAGCAGTGATGCATTGACGGCGATGCTCGACGGTATGTCGCATTTCAGCATGGGTTTTTCATGGGGCGGGTTTGAGAGCTTGATCCTTGCCAATGAGAACATCAACAGCCTGCGAACAGCAACGAAGAAATCCTATGCGGGCCCGTTATTACGTCTGCACATTGGGTTAGAAAATGCGGATGATTTGATTGCCGATCTTGAACGGGGTTTTGAGCGTTTAAACGCCGCACTGGCGACATCGGTGTAAGCGTCACACGATAAAAAAAGGCGAACACCGCAACACGGTGTTCGCCTTTTTTTTCAAAAATTTAATGCGTTATTCAGGAAACGTCTCGCCAATCTCATGGCCTAACTGGCGTAAGAAGCCTTTCATGTACGCGGTGCGTCGTTGTGCTTCTTCACGGGCGGCCACGGTGTTCATGGTGTCGGCCAAGGTAAACAGCTTGGTGTAAAAGTGGTCAATACAGTAGGCTTTGTCATCGCGTGAGCGGGAGTGCCCAAACGGATCGTTTGTCGCATACAACGCGGAATTAAAGCCAGTACTGACTTGAATGCAGCGGGCAATGCCAATAGCACCTAAGGCATCAATGCGATCGGCATCTTGTACAATGGCCGCTTCACGGCTGGTGACCGGAATATTGGCACTGAAACTGTGCGCTTCAATGGCATGGGATATCGCGGGGAAATAGTACTCAGGATAGGCGACGCTGCGAAGAAAACGTATGGCCGCTTGTGCCGCCAGTGCCGAGGCTTGATGTCGGTTTGGGGCATTTTTCGCTAACGTCACACAATCGTGCAGCCATGCGGCAGGGATCACGACCGCCAGATCGGCCTGTTCTTGTTGAGCGAACTGTTTGGCGGCGGCCACAACCCGCTTGATATGGTCAATATCATGGGCGGCATCCGTGGCAGGACAAGATTGCAGGAAAGCAGCGCACTGCGCTTCCAGCGTGGTGAGGCAAGGAACAGGCGGGTGTGTTTTCATAGTAATGCGCTCAAAAAGGCGTCCGTTGTCTACGCTTTAGTAAACGCATACTAAAGGGGATACAATGAAAAAGACAGTGTATTTAGCTGGCGTGGGCGGGTTGGTATTCGGGCTGTTAGGTTGCTCAAGTGCTGAGTGGGAAAACGAGTGGGATCGGTATCAACTGCTGCCTGATGACTACACCTATAATGTCCCTTTCGATAGTATTTATCACTATGGATACAATCAGGGCTGTGAAACGGCATTGAGTGTATTGGGAGTGACGGACACGGAATACAAGAAAGATGCCGCACTGGAAAACAGTGACACCGATTATGACCAAGGCTGGGAAGACGGCAAGCAAGCCTGCGAGCAGGGGATCAGAAACGTGATGCCAACATCACGGATTGTGCCCGGGCCGATTGTCCCCAGTACCGTAACATCCGACAGTGTCGCATCGGGTGCGCCATCAGCACCGTCATACTCTGGGGCTGATGGTCCGACAACGACATACTAACGTCATCAACACGGCATGTTCTGAGAGGGCATGTGACTGGCAGAGTGCAGATGACGGTATGGTGATGAACAGGCATAAAAAAACAGACCTTAACAGGTCTGTTTTTTGTGCTGTGCTGACAACGATGAAAACGATAAACCTAGCCTGGTTTTATACTTGATCATTGTTCGTTGTGTCACACGGCCTTACTGAGTGGGTCTTGTCATTGATTGTACCTGACCGTTTTGGAATAAAACGGGTACAACGGCATGCACTTCTGGGAGTAATAAATATGCATCATTGCTTGAATCAGTATTCATTTCTACGACGATCTGAAGGTGTTGATTCAATGCACGCTGTAGAGCGGGAGTGCGAATTTTTTTCCCTTGCTTACCGAACTGACTATATTGACCCTGACTGGCGTAAACCCAAATATTAAATGAGTCATTACCATTCTCAAGCTGCTCGATAAAATCGGTGATATGTCTCATAAAAGTCCTTTTATAAATCAATATCTCTGTATTGACCGTCCTATTATGGAAGGAAGGTAGTATTTTTCAATTCCATTTACACACCCGCCTTCTGTTTGTGTGAAGTGCTTTGCATAAAACTGCAAAGCTGGGTGATAGGTGTAATATAACCGCAACAAACGTAAGTAATCAACCCGTTTACTCGACAGATTGCGGCGAAATGTGACCCAAAAATAAAGGTTATGTATTGAAACTTTTATTCATTACCATTAGTTTTTTTTGGTGTTGCATCACAACTCAATGATGAACGATCGAGTCGTCTATTGCTTTACAGTTTTCCTGTTATGGCGAGGTAACCCCTATCATGAGTATAATTAAACACAGCGTAATGAGTGAGGTCAGTATGGAAAATACAGTGTGCGCATGGGCGATGAAAAACCCCATTGAACGTATCTACCATGATGAGGAATGGGGACGCATTAATAATACTGATGCGTATTTATTTGAGTTTTTGACGCTAGAAGGTGCGCAAGCAGGGTTAAGTTGGTACACCGTATTAAAACGGCGAGAAGCGTACAAATTAGCCTTTGAGGGGTATTGTTTAACACGATTAGCGCAATACGATGCAGAAAAAGTTGAAGAAATAATAGAAAATTTTGATGTCATAAAACATCGCGGTAAAATTCAATCTGTATTTAGTAATGCGAGAGCGGCAAATAAACTTATCGAAGAATATGGCAGTTTGTCAGCGGCATTATGGCAATTTGTTGATCATCAGCCTGTGACCAATTATTGGACAGACAGAGAGTCGGTACCCACCTCGACACCGGCATCAAAAGCGATGAGCCGTTTTTTAAAGAAAAAAGGCTTTCGTTTTGTCGGTGAAACGATTTGTTATGCATTTATGCAAGCCGTCGGGATGGTGAATGACCACCTAGTATCCTGTCCTTGTCATCAGCGCATTCAGCAAGCCGCGATACATATGAAACGTGGATAGTGAGCGTGTGTTGAAGTGGTGGTGACACATATTCATGGGTATGATAGGCGCCTCAACGTCTTGCACGATTTTAAAGGATAAAGTTGGTCATTCATGTCTGATACAGCGATAAAAACGATACGTCGAGCCACGTGGGTCGGGTCAATCATTAACATTGTACTCGCCGCAGTGAAAATCACGGTGGGTAAAATCACAGGTAGCCAAGCTTTGGTGGCCGATGGTATTCACAGTTTGTCTGACTTGGTGACCGATACCGCGATTTTGATTGGCTCCCGATATTGGACGGCGCCGGCTGACAAAGAGCACCCTTACGGCCATGGCCGGTTTGAAACCCTGACCAATATCTTTATTGGTGTGCTGTTGGCGATTGTCGGGATTGGGATCGGCTGGGATTCACTGAGTGCGATTGGCCATGAAGCGACAAACTCGCCGGGTATGCTGGCCTTTGTAGCGGCAGTGGCATCGATTGTGGCAAAAGAAATTTTGTACCGCTGGACGGTGGTACAAGCAAAACGCATTAATAGCCGTTCACTGCATGCTAATGCGTGGCACCACCGCTCGGATGCATTGAGTTCGTTACCTGTGGCCGTGGCCGTTGTGGCCAATTGGTTGGCGCCGGGCTTGCATTATTTGGATCAAATTGCGGCACTGTTGGTCACGGCGATGATTTTGAAAGCCGCGTTCGACATTCTGTGGCCTGCGATTCAAGAACTGACGGATGCAGAAGCGGACACGGATATTGAAGCGAAGATCCAGCACTATGCGGATCAGGATCCACAGATCAAAGAAGTACATGCCATTCGTAATCGTCGCACCGGCAGCACCATTTTGCTCGATTTCCATTTGCTGGTGGAGCCTGAGATGAGTGTGGATAAAGCCCATACCATTAGCGAAAATTTTAAAAGCTATATTTTGGATCAACTGGATGAAGTGGTGGATGTGATCATCCACATTGAGCCCTACACGTGCGCGGAGCGTGTTATTAACCCGTGCTGTGAAGACAAGCACTGTAAATAATACCGTGTAACGCGATAGCGTTGTGATTTGGTCCGATTAAGCACGCCGTTTCAAAATGGCGTGCTTTTTTTGTGTCACTTTTTTGATATAGATAATCCTGTCATTATCGTATGATTGACACTTCGTTTTCTCCCTTCTGTTGTAGTTGTAGGTCCCTTCATGTCCATTCGACATTTTCGTTTTCTCGTGACGGCATTGTTTGTCGCCATCCTGTCCGGCTGTTCCTTACTTGAGGTCAAAATTGACAGTCAGACCGTACCACTCACCCAGCAAGAACTCGCGATGCGCATCATGACGCGCGAATATGCTCAGCAATTTTTTTCCCAAGTGGAACAAGCGGCCGATGTGCTGCATAGCCGTTATCCTTCGCGTGACAGCGCGAATCAATCTGCGGTGTTACTGTGGAAAATCAATGCGGAAGAAGGGTTGCAGTCTGCCGCCTACCAAGTGTCACCGATGGCGTCATTGATCGATACGTGGGTCTTTGCTCAGCAGATGGCTCAGTTTTATGCGACAGGGCCCGGTCATGATCTGTTTGTGACCACGGAGGCGCAAACCGTGTCGGCGCATTTGGCGAAAGAAGTGGAACAACTGGCACAAACGATACTGAAGAAAAGCGTGTTCACCCAAACGCAGCAGTTTGTGGCTGATTTTGTTGCGCAGTACCCGTTTGCTGATGTCAGCATGATCCGTACACCGGCATACCGCGCGTGGTTACGCGCCAATCAGATCAGTGCTGAAGATGCGGTGACGACGTTAGGTACCATGCCAGAAGCGATCGGTGACGTGTCGGATCGTCTGAGCTTGGCCTCTGAGCAAACCCCGAAGATCATGACGTGGAAAGCGCAGTTGCTGGCCTTAAACAGTACCGCCAGCATTGAGCAGGTGAATACGGCCTTGAACAGCTTGAAAGTCTCTTCCGATGCGTTTAAAGATTTTATTGATAATAATCCTGAATACATGCGTGATCTGGCGGCGCAAATGGCGATTGAACTTCAGCCGTTAGTGAATGATATTGATGCCAAAACCGCGCAGCGTTTAGTGCAATTGAGTGTTGAGCGTCAGGCACTCGAAACCATGGTGGCACGAGAGCGACAGGAAATTGCGCACATAATCAGTCATGAACGCGCGCAGTTTACGCAAGATATTAATCATGCGTCACAAGAAGTGGTGGATCTTGCGCTCACCAAGCTGATTGAGGTGATCAAAAGTACCATCCTTTATTTTGTGCTGTTCATTGTGGTGATTTTCTTTGCTCCATTGGGATTGGGTTATTGCTTGGGTAAACGTTCAGCGGTTCGTGCGACTGCCGTAAAGTGATTATCATGCGCTGAATCAGGTATTTTTTTGTTCTCTCAATAGTGAGATACGCAACGGCACAGTGATCCCGCTATCTTTACCCCATAAGCCGACGGTCAATATTCTCGGCGACCATCATGGGTACGTGCAAGGAGGGAAAGATGCCATTAGTGAAAATTAAGTCGTTGCCTTTCGCGCAAGAAGTGAACATTCCCCGGGTGCTGAATTTACTGTCACATGCGTTGTCAGAAGCCAGTGAGATTGAGTTGCATCATGTAATGGCGACGTGGGACTACCTCACGCCGCATCATTATGCCCATGGCGGTAAACATGTCGAAAATCAGCCAGAATTTACTCACCCGATTTTGGTGCATTTTTTCGCCCCTAATTTCAATTCAGAGGATGAGATTGCGGCGATGCTGGAATTGATCGCCAGCACGTTGGCTGAGCAGGTACCTGTTGATAAACGCAATGTCTTTATTAATTATTCTCCTGCGTACAGCGACGGTGTGTTCGACGAAGGGCATATCGTTGAGTGGTAATGGTTTACCTCCATGATGGGGGGGGGAATCAGAGTCAAAGTGCCGTCGTCGCGATCCAGACCACAAAATCAGTAAAAGCCAACCGTGATGCGGTTGGCTTTTTTTATGCATAGATATGGTGAAATGATCACCATTAACCACGATTTGTGACTAAGTATGCCTCAGTGAGGCAGAAGGCGCAGTGAAAATGAAAAGAAAAACAATTTACGACACAAACGCGAAATGTAACTATTTTGTTGTGAATTGTTATGGCGGATGCAGCAGGGAGTCGATGTATGACAGCGCGTGAAGCAAATTTTGATGGGTTGGTGGGGCCGACACATAACTACGGCGGATTATCGTTTGGTAATGTGGCATCTGCCAAACATCAAGCCCAGCCTTCGAACCCCAAATTGGCGGCAAAGCAGGGATTAGCCAAAATGAAAACCCTGTCGGACTGGGGGCTAGTGCAGGGGGTGCTCGCCCCTCAGGCTCGCCCGGATATAGCGACGTTGCGTCGCTTGGGTTTCACGGGGAGTGATCAACGGGTGATCACCCTAGCCGCTCAACACGCGCCGCAGATCTTTGCCGCCTGCTGCTCGGCATCGAGCATGTGGACGGCCAATGCGGCCACGGTGTCGCCGTCTGCGGATACCGCTGACAGCAAGGTGCATTTTACGCCGGCCAATCTGGTGAATAAATTCCACCGCTCGATTGAACATGACGTGACAGGCCGAATCTTGCAGGCCACGTTTGCTGACGATGCACACTTTGTTCATCATGCTGCACTGCCGATGTCGGAACATTTTGGTGATGAAGGGGCGGCCAATCACACCCGTTTTTGCCATGAATACGGTGAGCAAGGGGTGGAGTTCTTTGTCTATGGGCGACATGCCTTTGACAGCCGGTTTCCCGCACCTGCAGTGTACCCCGCGCGCCAAACGTTTGAAGCCAGTGATGCGGTGGCACGCTTACATCAGCTAAAGGCCGATCAGGTGGTGTTTGCGCAGCAAAATCCTGCGATCATAGATCACGGAGTATTCCATAATGATGTGATTGCTGTCGGCAACAGAAACCTGTTGTTTTGCCATGAACTGGCTTTTTTAGATCCACAAGCGGTGTATGCCACGCTGACTGAACGCATGGGGGATGAGTTTACGATCATCGAAGTACCGGTCGATGTTGTTCCCGTGCAGGATGCAGTGTCTAGCTACCTGTTTAACTCCCAGTTGCTTACGTTGCCCAATGGCGACACGGTGTTGGTGCTGCCGCAAGAGTGCCGAGATAACGCGACAGTGTGGGACTATGTCACGTACTTATTGGCGGAAGAACGCGGTATTGATCGTGTGCAGTTCTTCGATTTAAAACAGAGCATGGCCAATGGGGGTGGCCCGGCTTGCTTGCGGCTGCGCGTAGTCTTGACCGATGACGAGTTGGCCGCCGTGAACCCGAAGACGATCATGAATGAGGGATTATTTCATCAGCTCAACACGTGGGTGGATAAACACTATCGGGATCACTTAACAGAACACGATTTGGCGGATCCGCAATTATGGGAAGAATCCCGGACGGCATTGGATACCTTAACCCAGATTATGGGACTGGGGGCGATATATCCGTTTCAGCGCTAGTTCCCGAGAGGGGGAAGCTTTTGGTATAATGGGGCATATTGATATTAATCTGTGCCCGTGACGGAGTCTCCATGGCCAAGCTATCCCTTCAAGAGCAGCTATTACAAGCTGGTCTTATTGATAAGAAAAAATTAAAAAAAGCGGGTAAATCCTCGAAAAAATCCCGTACTTTGCGTAAAGAAGCGAAAGCTGCAGTTGAGGAAAACAAAGCAACGCAACTGGCGCAAGATCAGGAACTGAACCGTCAGAAGCAGGCAGAAGCGGATAAGAAAGCGATTGCCTCTCAGGTTAAGCAGCTGATTGAGATGAACAAAGTCGAGAAAACAGACGGCGATATCGGTTATAACTTTACCGATGGCTCATTGGTGAAAAAGCTGTATGTGAACAAGCAAACCCAAGACCAGTTGGTAAATGGTCGCTTAGCCATTGCCCGTCATGGCGAGAGCTACATGATTATCCCAGGTGTTGTGGCAGATAAAATCAGCCAGCGCGATGAAACCAGCGTGATCGTGAACAACGTGGTATCGGAAGACGTGATGGATGAAGATGATCCATACGCCGCGTTCCAGATCCCAGATGATCTTATGTGGTAAAACTCATCACAACCAGTGATCATCAATAGTGTAGAAAAGCCCAACGTCATCGACGTGGGCTTTTTTTATGGCTGTGACCCGTCCTAAATCCCGTTGATACTTTCCAAACGCTTATACGCTTTCTTTATTTATCCCCCTTTTTGCTTTTACTGCCGCTTTCACCGCTTTCACCGCTTTCGTCTGTTCTGCTGCTGACTTCGTCCCATCCCTTTTCGGGGCTAAATAGTCAGCGATTGCTTGGTAGGTCTGCTCACAGGCCTCCGGGGCTAAGGCGGCCAAATTCAAGTAAGCATGGATCATGTTATCCAGATGCAGGTATTCACAGGCAATCTGGTGATGGGTTAACCGATCGAAGTAGCGACGTCCTTCATCGCGTAGTGGGTCAAAGCCGGCGGTGATGACCATTGTCGGAGGATGATCCGCGTTCAGCGGCCGAAACAGGGGAGAGGCTTGCTGGCGATTTTCGCCGTGCTGAAAATAGTGGTCGAAATACCAATGTACTTTGCTGCTTTCGAGTAAGTAGCCTTGCTGCAACTGGGTGATGGAGGGGCTTGATAGCGTGTAATCCAAACTGGGGTAGATCAGCACAAGATGATCTACCGTCATGCCTTGTTGGGCGATATTGTTCAGCAGATGGGATTGCTGAGCCAGTGTGGTTGCCAGCGCGCCGCCGGCAGAGTCCCCCATCAAGGTGACTGACGGGAGAAAGGCGAACGACAGCGCGGTTAAGGTATCATGCAATGCGGTCAGGCTGGCCATGCAATCATTGAGGCCGAGTGGGTAGGGGTGTTCAGGCGCTAAGCGGTAATCCACACTGACGACGATGTGTTGGCTGGTGGCTGCGATTTTCTGACAAATAGGATGATAAACCTGACTGCTGCCACACATGTGCCCACCGCCATGGAAAAATACAATTACGGGCAGCGCATGGTGCGGATCGGGATGGTATATCCGACATGGAACGGATGTGTGCAGCAGAGAGGTATCGACAACCGTATCTATTGGGTCGCCGGGCATGGCGAATTGCTGGGTGATCGTTTGCAGGGCGAGACGCGCTAAGGCTGGAGTCGGTACGACACCCATGGCCAGTGATTGTGCCACGGTTAAATTAAATTGAGCGAGCCACGTCTGCAGTGCGAGAGGAATTGCTGGCATGAGGTTGTCCTTGCTGTTGTTTGATCTCCGGAATCCGGCTGATCAAATAATCTTTGAAATTGGCACAGCGCGCAGGCATGTATTTGCGCGGTTTAAAATACAAGTTCAGCTCAAATTGGCTACTGACGTAATTTTCCAGTATGGGGACCAAGGTTTTTTGTGCCAGTTCCTGTTTGATTAAGCTCAGGGGTAAATACGCAATCCCCCCACCTGCTAGGGCAATGTTCTTCAGAATTTCACTGTCATCAGCCTCTACCGTTTGGGCAATTTCGACTGAGCTGTATTCCCCGTTTAATTCAAAAATCCATCGGTTTCCGCCGACCAGCGTGGTGGCATACAGGCATTGATGGTTTTTCAAATCATCAGGCACCACCGGTTTTCCTTGCTTCTTGATATAGTGGGGTGAGCAACAGGCCATCAAGGGTTCTCTGAGCAAGGCCCGTTTAACCAGCAAGCTGTCTTTATCCTGAAAACCACGGTAAGTGGCATTGGCACGAATGGCAAAATCAACGTCATGCACATGATCCACTTCAAAGGCGGTTTCAAGCACCACAAAGTTAATCGACGGGTGAAACTGCAGATATTCACCGATGATTTGGCTTAAATAGTGTTTGGCAAAGAGAGGGGTACAAGCGATCTTGATGGTGCCTTTGTCTTCGCTGCTGAGGTTTTGCACTTCATTAAACACATCATCAATTTGTGTGTGGATCAGGCTGAAGCGATCAAACAAGCGCTGACCCGCTTGGGTTAATGTGATTTTTCGTGTGGTGCGCTTTAGCAGGCTCACCCCCATTGAGGCTTCCAGCTCATTTAACCACCGGCTGGCCGCTGATGCGGAGATGTGATTAAGCTTCGCGGCTTCACTAATGGAACCCGTACGCACAACATGGAGGAAAAAGACTACCTTGTCTAACATGGGCGACCTTGTAAAAACCTATTTATAAAAACCTATCTCTTTCATTTATAGCAAAGAAAAATACCGATCACCAATAACCACTTTTAAACTATGGTTAATGGTAGCGTCGGATTATTGAGGGCAATGAGGGCTTTGGATAGCCGGTGTCGTTTCTCTTTATGCAAAAGTGATTTGCATCTATGTGAGTAATCAATACGGCTGACTCTTCTAGAATAGGAATATACAGTGAGTTGTGATACCCGACACAACTGTTGGCGCTCTCGCTAATACCACATTTCTACTTTCACACAGTTTTCATTTTTGGTATTGAATAAAAGGGAAAATAAAATGCTTAATAATAAAGTCTGTATTGTTACTGGTGGTGCACAAGGTATTGGACGCTGCATCGTTGAAACATTTGCTAAGCAGGATGCTACACATGTGTATGCCTGTGACATGAATGCCTCAGCCATGTTGGATTTGGAAACCAAATACCCCAATGTGTCCGCAGTGGAATTGAATGTGTGTGATCGCGATGCGATTGGCCTCTTCATTGATAAAATTAGAGAGGTGCACGGCCATATTGATGTGCTTGTTAATAATGCAGGGGTTACCCGTGACAACCTGATCGATAAAATGACGGAAGAAGAGTGGGATTTCGTTTCTGACGTGAATCTGAAAGGGGTCTTTAATATGACTCAAGCCATCGCCCCTGTCATGATGGAAGGCAACATGGGCTCTATTATCACCATGTCATCGGTTGTCGGGACGGACGGTAACATTGGTCAAAGTAACTATGCTGCCACCAAAGGCGGTGTGATCGCCATGACCAAAGGGTGGGCGAAAGAGTTCTCACGTAAAGGGGCGCAAGTGCGGGCAAACTGTATTGCCCCTGGTTTTATTGAAACGCCAATGACGGTCGATTTACCGGAGAAAGTGCTCGACCATATGAAAAAGAAAACGCCACTGGGACGAATGGGGAAACCGGAAGACATTGCTAACGGTGCACTGTTCCTTGCCAGTGACAATTCCGCCTTTATCACAGGGCAGATTTTGAAAATTGACGGCGGGTTGGTGATTTAATTCCCACTCGTCACATACTGATTTAGGCTCTTAGGCACAGGAATCCCAGACACGTGCCTGATGAGTTGACAGTGTGCATTCTTCCAACCGCGCCTCACGCATAGCTTAGAGGGGCGGTTTTTTTATGCTCTTTTTCTCTCATTTTCTATGGCATCGTTTGGCTGTTTGATATCTATGGTTTTAATGGGTTTTTATTTCATGGTTCTTTATTGGGAAAAGCATCATTAACCAATGGCTGATAATGTTGTTAAAATATAAAAAAGCAAGAGATAGCACTTATTTGTTATTGATTCTCATGGAAGGCAGTAAAAAAATACACTTACATTCCGTTTATCATTCAAAGTTATGATTAATAAGATTTATTTTTAACTTTTCACTGCGGGCATCGCCGTTTTTACATCCTGATTGACGTCAGAAATTTAGATACCCCCCTGCCTTTACATTGCTTACAATTGTTATTAAAACAGACAATTACAGTGGTTTTACTTGTTTTATATCACCTTACGATAAGCATTTTAGATGATCGCGATAAAAATTATTACATGGTGATGTAAATATGAATCCCTAAACTCCGCGCTTCTTATTTCTCTGACTATATCCCCGCTGTTTTGAGAGGCGTTTGGATATAATGACGATTAGGTCAATATTTATGATGAAGCCGTGTTATTCACCTATTGTGCTGGCCGTTTTATGTAGCCCTGCAATGGTAAATGCATCGGCAATCGATAAAAGTGGTTTTTCGATTGCTGCTGGAACTGCATTTTTAGGTGGAGATATGGGCGGAATGATTAAGGATGAATATTCAGGCTCGACATTTTCTGCTGCGTTTGCCGTTCAATATACGATGGCACGTGGTGTGATTGTAGGTGGAAGTTATTCGCCTGCCGCGATCAATACGCATCAGGCGCAATTTACGGTCAGTGATCAGCATATTGTGATGAAGCAACAACGATTAAAAGCATCGGTGATGACGGTGTATACGGGGTATCAGTTTGATAATGGCTGGCGTGTGTTAGCCGGGGCTGCTCAAACGGACACGGCGTATACTGCTGATGGGGTCGCATTCAATGAAAAGCAGACTGCGCCACTGCTCGGTATGGGTTACCAGACCGCCAATGGCGTATATTTTGACTTGCATGCCACGCAAGTCGCCTATGCAGGGGTACCCGCGACCACATTGTTCATTATGATGGGAACGCGCATTTAGTGTGTATTGCTGCGTGTGCGTTGAAAGGGATAAAGGCGCTCCCGAGAGGGGGCGTTAACATCTCGGGAGAGCATATTGTTAGCGGTAGAGGCGTTTTACACTGTCACGTCGCATCAGTGTTGGCTCAAGCTGAACAATGGAATTGGTGTCTCGCTTGCTGTGGATTTTATCCAACAGCATGTCCACGGCTTGTTGACCCAGACGGTATTTCGGCTGGTGGATGGTCGTTAACGACGGGGTGATGTATTTGGCCAATTTCACATCGTCGTACCCGACAATAGACAGATCATCCGGCACAACGATGCCTTTTTTGTGGGCGGTATTGATGGCACCCATCGCCATCATGTCGTTACACACAAACAGTGCAGTGGGCAACGGCCCGCGTTCATACAGGGTTGTAAACGCTTCTTCGCCCCCTTCACATTCAAAGTTGCCAGAGGCTATCCACGGTTTATGGGTAGGGAGGTTGGCTTCTTCCATCGCCTGAAGGAACCCCGACAAGCGTTGTTGAGCGGTGAGTTTATCTTGTGGCCCGGTGATACATCCAATCTGGGTATGGCCGAGTTCAATCAGATGGCGGGTGGCAAGATAGCCGCCGTGGTGAGAATTGTCTTGGATAATATCACACGGAAAATCTACCGGTCCCCAGTCCATTACCACCGTCGGTACGGGCTGGTGGCGGGCAAATACATCCAGCGAGTTATCTTCAACTTCGCTGCACATCAGCAATAAACCGTCGACCCGTTTTTGTAACAGAGTATCGAGATTGGCATGCATACGCGCTAAATCCCCCTCGGTATTACACAGGATCAAATTGTAACCCTGCTGATAGCAACGTCGCTCCACGCCTTTGACGACTTCGCCAAAAAACGGATTGGTGGAGGTGGTAACCAGCATGCCAAACGTGCGGGTATGGTTAACCTTCAGACTGCGTGCCAGCGCAGATGGGGCATAGTTAAGGGCATCAACTGCGGCTAATACACGGACGGAAATGTCGTCACTGACAAAGCGGGTTTTATTGAGGACGTGGCTGACGGTGGAAGTGGATACCCCCGCTTCTTTTGCTACATCTTTAATTGTCGCCATGGGTTCTCCCTGAGCTGCACCCGTTAAGGGGCAGGAAATGGTGCTGTTTTTCCTAAAGCATGGGCGGCGTCTGCATGCAGACGCCGCCCATTATTCCATTATGCCTTGCTCCCAGTATAAAAAGGGGGGAGGAAGAGTATTACTGCGTGATCACTTTCAGCGGGACAGGAATGAAGGCTTCAACCTTGCCACCTTTTAGCATTGTGTCAGCCGTTGTTACACCTAATGCGCCGATCAACTCTGGCTGCTGCGCGATAGTCGCGGCCAGTTTGCCACGTTTAACTGCCGCAATACCGTCTTCGGTACCATCAAAGCCCACGATCATGACGTCTTTGCCTGAGGCTTGTACGGCACGCATTGCGCCCAGCGCCATTTCATCATTTTGAGCGAAAACCGCTTGCACATCAGGGTTGGCTGCCATCATGTTTTCCATGACGTTCAGGCCTTTGGTGCGGTCAAAGTCAGCGGGTTGGCTGGCAAGCAGATCCATCTCGTTGGTCTTCACGGCATTCATGAAGCCTTGGCCACGTTCACGCGCCGCAGAAGTACCCGCGATGCCTTCCAGTTGGATAACGCGCGCTTTCTCGCCCACTTTTTCCATGATGTATTTACCGGCCATTTCGCCACCCGCCACGTTGTCTGAAGCAATGTGGCTCACCACGTCACCACGGCTTGCACCACGGTCAAGTGTCAGGACTGGGATCTTAGAGCGGTTCGCCATGCGGATCGCATTAGAAACCGCATCGGAATCGGTTGGGTTAATCAAAATGGCTTTCACGCCACGTACGGTCAAATCTTCAATGTTTGACAGCTCTTTGCTTGGGTCATTTTGCGAGTCCAGTACGATCAGTTCGTAGCCCAACTCTTTTGCTTTTGCTTCTGCGCCTTCTTTCATGGTGACAAAGAAGGGGTTATTTAAGGTAGAGACAACCATGGCAAGCGTATCTTGCGCCGCCGCAGTTGAACTGAATGATGCAGACAGTACTGCCGCAGAGATCAGGGTGGCTAGCTTTTTCATTCTGTATTCCTTTCTACATGTGTCGGTGGCGGCGGGCAGAGGGGAGGCTGCCCGCACAACCGTGTTTGTGTCCATCAATAAGCGACGCGCTCATTGAGTGATGAAAAATCATTAATGGGTTAACGCGTGATACGTGTGCGTTGAACGCGATGTATTACTGCTTATTTGTTTTTGTTGTCGACCAAGACTGCCAGCAAAATCACGACGGCTTTCGCAATCATCTGGTAGTAAGACGAGACGTCGAGCAGGTTCAGGGCGTTGTTCAGGAAGCCGATGATCAAGGCACCGATCAGCGTACCCATGATGCGACCTTTACCCCCAGCCAGGCTGGTACCACCCAGAACGACCGCGGCGATAGCATCCAGCTCATAACCCATACCGGCGGTTGGCTGTGCTGATGACAAGCGCGATGTTACGATAAGGCCTGCCAATGCAGCCAGTAGACCACACAGGGCGTAGACACCGATTTTGACGCGGTCAACATTGATACCTGACAGACGCGCAGCTGATTCATTGCCGCCCACGGCATACACATAGCGGCCGAAGCGTGTGTGGTTCAGTAGGTACCACACCGATGCAAAGACAATCACCATCAACCAGATCGGAACTGGAATGCCCAGTGCGTAGCCTGTACCGAACCACGCAAAGTTGTCAGCCACATCAGTAAAACCGGTCGAAATAGGACGCCCTTCGGTGTACACCATGGTCACACCACGCAATAGCGTCATGGTTACCAGTGTGGCAATGAAAGCCTGCACTTTTCCTTTGGCGATGATGATGCCGCTGATTGCACCCAGTACCGCACCCGCAAGCAGGGCTGTCGGTACTGCGACCAAGACCGGTACTTCCATGCCAATCAGGGTGGCGGCAAAGGCACCACATAGCGCCAGTACCGAACCGACACTCAAATCAATCCCGGCCGTCAGGATAACCAGGGTCATACCCACGGCAATAATGGCGTTGATCGAGGTTTGGCGCAGAATGTTCAGAATGTTGTCAACGGTGAAGAAGTTTGGGTTTAAAAAAGACACCACGACAATCAGGAAAATCAATGCGATCAGTGATTTTTGTTCAATCAGCCACGCTTTGCTAAAGCGCGGTGTGCTACCTGTCGGTTGTTGTTTCGTCATAGCATTGCTCATGCTGCTACCTCATTGATGTGTTTACCTACCGCGCAGGCAAGGAGTTTTTCTTGATCGGCATCAGCTGCCATGAATTCGCCACTGATCTTGCCTTCATGCATCACCAGAATGCGGTCGCTCATGCCCAGTACTTCTGGCATTTCAGAAGAAACCAAGATGATGCTCATGCCTTCGGCTTTAAATTTGTTGATCAGCTGATAAATTTCTTTCTTCGCGCCTACGTCAACGCCGCGCGTAGGTTCGTCCAGAATCAAGACCTTTGGCTTGGTCATCAGGCCTTTGGCAATCGCCACTTTCTGTTGATTACCGCCGGACAAGTTACCGATGATTTGGTTACGGCTTGGGGTTTTGATATTGAACAAACGAATGAAGTCGTCCACGGCCATGACTTCGTCAGCGTGGTTAAGCTGAATGCCTTTAGACAGTTGCTCAAGCGCACAGATGGACATGTTTTCTTTCACGGACAAACCGAGGATCAGGCCATCGCCTTTACGGTCTTCAGAGATGTAAGCGATGCCGTTGGCCAAGCCATCTTGTGGGTTAATCGGATTGATGGTTTTGCCATCTAACACGATGTCGCCAGAGTCACGGATCAGTGCGCCGAAAATGATTTTCATCAATTCCGTACGACCTGCGCCCATCAAGCCAGAAATACCCAATATTTCGCCGCGATCTAACGTGAAACTCACGTTGTTCACGCCAGCACCTGAAAGGTTTTTGACCTCAAGGCAGGTGGTGCCGTGTTTCGCTTCAATGCGTGGGTATTGCTCATCAAGACGACGGCCGACCATCATTTCGATCATGCTATCTTCATCAATGTCTGCCACGGCACGCTGGCCAATGAACTTGCCATCACGCAGCACGGTGATGTCATCACAAATGGTGAAGATTTCTTTCAAGCGGTGAGAAATGTAAACAATGCCCGTGCCTTCGTCGCGCAGTTCATTGATCACGCAGAACAGGGATTCGGTTTCGGTGTCTGTCAGTGCATCGGTCGGTTCATCCATGATGATGACTTTCGATTTGAACGACAGCGCTTTGGCAATCTCTACCATTTGCTGTTCGCCCAAGCTCAGATCGCCAAGCAGGGTGCGAGAACTGTGTTTGACGTTAAGACGCTGCAATAGAGCATCGGCTTCTCGGTACATGTGCGTCCACTTGATCGCGCCAAATGCATTGGTTAACTCGCGACCTAGGAAGATGTTTTCCGCAATCGTGAGTTCAGGGATCAGGTTCAGTTCTTGGTGAATAATGGCGATGCCTGCCTCTTGCGAGTGGCGTGGCCCCTGAAAATTCACCGGTTGGCCTTCATAATGGATCTCACCCGCATCCATGGCATAAATGCCGGTCAGGGTTTTCATCAGGGTAGACTTACCCGCCCCGTTTTCGCCCATTAAGGCCATGACCTTGCCGGGGTAGACATTCAAACTGGCTTTGTCTAACGCTTTTACGCCGGGGAATGCTTTTTCGATGTTTTTAAGCGCTAAAATGGGCTCTTTCATCTCATTTCCTTGCAGTGTTTAGTATTGGTCGCGATTAAAAAACGACGCCAGCTTGAAAAATGACATTGGCATAGGGGGTACATTCGCCAGTGCGGATCACCGCCTTACTGTTTTGGGTCTGTGCTTTGAAGTCTTCATGCGAGACATAAGAAACCGTAATGGTTTTGCCGCATAGTGTTTCTTCTTGGTGGATCAGGCTCAGTAGCGCGTCATGGTGCTGTGGGCTGACGAGTTTGAACTCTTCTGCCATCACCACGCCTTCGATTTGCATTTCACCCAGTACCGCCGCCACGGTTTGGATAAAGGTCGGGACGCCTGCGGTCAACGCCAGATCAATACGCTGTGTATTGTCAGGGATCGGTAGCCCTGCGTCGCAGATGGTCACTTCATCCGTGTGGCCAAGTGTGGCGACTAAGTAAGACAGCTCTGAATTGATAAGTGCGCTTTTTTTCATGCCTGAACCTTTGCTATTCACGTTATGTAATGCGTAAGAAGGATTGCCGTGTATTGGAAATGCCTAACAATGTGTCTTTTTTGCCATCGAAACGATTACGCAAACGTTTCGATGGCGCTAAATGTAAAAGCAAACGTTTCCTCATGCACGTTAAAACACGGGAAAATGTGATTCGCATCAGAAATAATATGCTTTTTGTGAATGGAAAATGCGCAACATGTTGTGTGTATTTTCAGCAGGTTTTTACTCTGTTTGTGCCATGTTTTCACCGTGTAGGTGCAATGTTGTAGTGATGTTGGTGGGAAAAAAGGAAAGTTGCACTGAAGACGAAGTTTGCTTTGTCAGGGGGTATGCCTTGGGCGTATGATGGCGAGCCATTGGTGTTTTTTGGCGTGATGGATTGCCTGTGTTCTTGTCTGTTTTTGATCTACAACCATTCTTTATGAGTATTGCGCCAGCGTCTGTGGCGTTGATGCTGTACGCCCTCAATCGCAAAAAAAGAGGGCTGATGAAGCTATCTCTTGTCGGCATGATCGTCGCCGTTTTCATGCTGTGCGTTTTCCAGTATTTGGACTACAAACACCTCGAAGACTGTATGCGTCAGCATGAAGTTTATAATCCTCTCCTGCAAACCTGCATTAAATTCAACTAGCCGTTATTCATTTTCTCTCTCTATAATGAACGGGTGTCTGGGTGAGAAAACGCTTGGATATGCTGCAATTGTCGTTCAATAGCCCCGATACAAGCGTGTACCGACAGCGGTGTATGCTGCATAAACGGGTGCAAAGCATAAATGGGGTTTAGCGGCAGTTGGTGCTCAGGAAAGACCGCTGAGAGCAAGGGCTGTTTCTGCGCAAAAATATAGTCAGGTACTAAGCCTATGCCCACCCCCGCATCAATTAAACTCATACAGGTATGAAAGGAATCCGCTCGGCAGATTACCGAGGGGATGAAGTGCTGCTCGGTGTGATTGGGACACATTAATGTGTGTGCAATGTGTTGGGGTTGCCATTGGTTGGCAATATAACCGAGTTTTTCCGGTTGGGTGTCTGTGAGCAGCGCTGCGGTGCCGCACAACACGTCCCGAAACGCGCCGATACGACGTTGTTTCAGTGCGTCTTCTGTCGATGGCCCGACGCGAATCGCCAGATCGATATGATTGGCCATGAGATTCAGCGGTTGATCATCACTGATCAAGGTCGGACGAATAGCAGGATACTGCTGCATCAGTGAGGCAATAGCGGGGACAACCAAGGTCGCCATCATGGCATCTGAGGCGGTAATGGTGATCTCACCTTGCGGTTGTTGTTGGCTGTCCAATGCGTGTTGCCAGGCGGATTCAGCCAGTTGGTTGAGTTTTGTGCACTCTTGATAAAAGGCCTGACCGGCACTGGTGAGGGATTGGCGGCGGGTCGTGCGTTTAAGCAATGCCACCCCCAGTTCGGTTTCCAGCGCTTTCAGGTGCTGGCTGATCACCGATTTGGACACATTGAGTTGCTCGGCGGCGGCGGTAAGGGAGCCGGCTTCGACGATATGGGCAAAAACGGACATCTGGCGTAATCGGTGCATTTGATTGTTCTATAAAACTTAACAGTACGTTCTAATATGCCTGTTTTTCCCTTTTAATGAAATGGCTAGACTCATGGCATACCGTTTTTGTTTCCACTGAATAAAATGAATAAGGACAACACCATGAGTGCATCTATTCTTACCGCGTGTCAGGCCGCTATTGCTGCGTGGCAGCAGGCGTTCAACCAACAAGATGCCAAAGGCTGTGCAGCACAGTATGACGAAGCCTGTGTGATGACGGCGCGCCCTTTTGGGACCTTTACCGGTCGTGAAGAGATTGAAGGCTTTTGGCAAAATATTATGGATCAAGGGTTCGCAGAGGTGGATTACACCGACGTGACGTGGACACCTGAGGGAGATGATGGCTTCCTCCTGTCTGCTGCTTGGACCATGAATAAAGCGTTTGGTGTGGTACACCGTGAACATTGGGTGGTACAGGCTGATGGTAAAGCCCGCTTGGTCAGTGATGAGTTTGAAGTACAAGGCGAGCGTTAAGTTGCGGTCATAACCACTTCTCAATCTGCTGTCGCCTTTTTCAAAGGCCAATAAACCCGGTAGCCCATCCGAAGAAAAAGACCCGCTCTCTATGCTTATAGGGAGGGTCTTTTGCGTTAGCTCATCACAACCGGATACGCTTCAGTTGGATGAGGGATGACTTGTACCGGCCAGCCATAGACGTGCTCAATGGTCTCTGCTACTAAAACGTCTGCCGGCGTGCCATCTGCCACGATATGGCCGTGATTTAAGATCAGAATACGATCGGCATACTGCGCAGCCAGATTCAAATCATGGATCACCGCCACCACGGTTGCCCCTGCCTGAGCCTGTGCTTTGGCCAATTGCAGCGTTTTGTGTTGGTGGCCAATATCCAACGCAGAGGTCGGTTCATCCAACAGTAAAATCGGTGGACGAGGGGAACCAGAAAGCTGAGTCAGGATACGGGCCAAATGAACACGCTGTTTCTCGCCTCCCGATAAACTTGGGTACAGGCGCTGCGCCAGATGCGCGACATCGGTCTTTTGCATGTTCTCTTGTGCAATGGCGGCGATCTGTCGCTGTGGCAGACTCAAGGTTAACCCACCGAGTTCGACCACTTCTGTTACGGTAAACGCAAACGTCAGTGAGCTGGATTGAGGCAGTACTCCTAGCGATGCTGCCAGTTCAGCCGGTTTCCATTCTTGGGCGGTCTTGCCGAAAAAGCGCAGGTTCCCATCGGTTTCCCATTCCTGCGTAATGATTTTTAGCAAGCTGCTTTTCCCTGTGCCGTTCGGCCCCAGAATAATTGTCAGCTGACCGGCATGGAACGTGGTCGATACGTTATCCAGTAAGACTTTATTGCCCAGCTTGAGGGAAACATGATTGATTTCAATAGACATCAGGCTAAGCGACCTCGTTGTTTCAGTAGTAAGCTGAGGAAGAACGGCGCACCAATGGCGGCAGTGATTATCCCAACCGGGATTTCAAGCGGCGCGACAACGGTACGGGCGATCATGTCGGCCACCAGTAGGACAAACCCACCTAATACAAGGGAAACGGGCAGTAGCGAGCGGTGATCGGGGCCAATCAGCATGCGACCGATGTGTGGGATCACCAAGCCGATAAAACCAATCATGCCGGACAGGGCAACCGTAATACCCACGCCCGCCGCAGTCAGTAAGATCAGGTTGCGTTTGAGGCGTTGTACATCGATCCCCAAATGGCGCGCTTCGGCTTCACCGAGTAATAAGGCGTTTAACGCTTTTGCCTGACGCTGGTAGCAAATCGCTAAAATGGCCAGTGAGACATACGCCAGTACAATCGCATCCCAAGACGCGCCGGCCAGTGAACCCATTGTCCACAGGGACAAATCACGCAGTGCTTGATCGTCAGCAAAGTAGTTGAGCAATCCCAATGCGGCCCCCGCCATCGCGCCTAATGCCACCCCTGCTAACAGCATGATAGTGACAGAGGTACCTTGCTGGCTCGTGCCCAAGTAATAAATCGCAAAGGTCGCTAACGCACCGCCGATAAAGGCAAATACCGGCACCGTCCCCAGTGTTAACAGAACGGTGTTTTCGATCATGCCGCCAAATACCACGATGGCAATTGCCGCGCCTAATGAGGCACCAGCAGACACACCGATGATACCGGGATCGGCCAGTGGGTTGCGGAACAACCCCTGCATCACGGTGCCACAAATTGCCAGAATGCCACCAATGGCAATGGCCAGCAGGGTACGCGGCAAGCGTACTTGCTGGATGATCACCGTCGCGTAATTTGGCAGTTCAACGTGTGATAGAAGGTCCAGTGGCATTAAAGCTTTCATGCTGGCCATAAAGCCAATATCCATCGGGCCAAGGGCAATGGAACTGACTACCGCGACGTAAAGCAAAATCGCCATCATGACCAGTAATAAGCGCACTGGTACTCGGCGGGTCATAATATCGTTCATCATGTTCGGTGTGATTTCTACTTCGAGCTAGCAACAGCGTGCGTATGGTTAAATTCGGCATTGAGTGAGGTCGCTAAATCTAAGCTTGCCAGTCCAAATCCCCCTAAAATCGCAGCCCCTTGAATGGGTACGATGTTGCCGTTCTGCATGGCAGGCGTTGCCGCCAGCAAAGGTTGTTGTTTTAGTACCCCTTCAATACCATTAATTTGGTCCAGCGTGCGTTGAGAAATCAAAATGTAATCAGGTTGCATTTCCACAATGGCTTCGGAGGAAAGGGGCTTATAGCTGGTGGTAGTGGCTGCCGCTGGGTTTACGCCGCCGGCCAGTTCAATCACGGTATTGACTGTCGTTTCATCACCGGCAACGGTGAGTGGACGGCCATCTGAAATCATCATGAACATGACTTTGGGTTTGTGCGCTGGTGCCGCTTGTTTCAGTTTGGTGACTTTCTGAGCGATGTCGGTTTTGATGGCTTCCCCTTTGGCTTCGGTATCGGTGAGATCCGCCAGCGTATCGACGCGTTGGTTGAAGTCCGTCAAGGTATTGCCTGTCGGTAGGGTTGTGATGGTCACGCCGCTAGATTGCAGTAATTTTAGCGTGGTATCCGGTCCCATGTCCGGCGAACCGATCAAATGCGTCGGGTTCAGGGCGAGCAACCCTTCAGGGGTTAATTGGCGGTGATAGCCAACGACCGGAATCTCACGACCGGCTAATGCATGGCGACTGGTGAGATCAACCGCCACCACTTCTTTGTCGGCCCCTAAAGCGAACAAGAGTTCTGTCACGGTGGATCCCGCACTGATAATGCGTGGTGTTTCTGCCATGGATAGTGGGCTGCATAAGGTGGCTACCAGCAGGGCAGCCGTGGTGAATGTGTTTTTAAACGCTTTTTTATAGGCTTTGTGTGAGTGACGGTGTGACATGATTATTCTTCTTCCATAACGATATTGGTGGCATTGATGTTGTTACTCTGCAAGAAGGCTAAAACCTTCAGCATGTTCTCAACACTGGCTTGTTTGTCTGCCGCAATGACAACCGGTTTATTCGGGTGGCTTTGGCGATCTTTCATAAAAGCGGCGGTAAACGCTGCCCAGTCGGGATAAGGCGTTCCTTGCAGTGCCCATGACGCCTCGCCGGCCAGAACGGTGATGGCAAGCATATCTTCATCGGCTGGGCTCAAGACTTTACTTTCTTCTGTTTGTGGGATAGCCACTTCCATGGTTTGGATCTGGATGTTGGCCGTCAGCAACAAAAACACCATCACGATAAAAATAATATCGAGTAACGGGGTTAAATCGGGAACGAATGAAGATTCATCGTTCGCAGGGCGAGACTGAATCATGCGACGTTTTCCGTTGGGTTAAAACGGGGTGCATCATTGGCGCTATGCGTTTGGCAGTGTTTTGTTTCAGTCGTGTGCTGGCTGGCACATGGCGTAGTACAGGTTTGCACCGGGCAAATGCCGTTATCATTGAAGGACACGCCCGCCAAATGCAGATTGAAGTGATTCAGGATGTATTCGATTTTCGCCAGTGTTTTATCTGCCCACAGAGAAAAGAGCTGTGAAGAGGCAATGGCGGGCAGGGCAATGAGCAAGCCTGCAGCCGTTGTTGCCATGGCCAGACCCAACCCATCGGCCAATTCCGCCGGAGAAATCGCCCCTTGGGTGGAAGACAAGCCTTTAAACATTTCAATCAGGCCTAGCACGGTACCCAACAAGCCGATCAACGGGCTGAGTACACCGATAATGTTGAGTAGCTTTAAGCCAGAGGTGAATTGGCGGCGCTTTTTCTGTAGCCAAATGCTGACCGCTTCTTCACGCAGGGATTTGGTGAATTCACGGTGACCGATCAACATGCACAACCCTTGCGAGAGGGTATTTTTGTCATGCTGGTGGGCCGCAACGTACTGTTCTAATTGACTGTCATCTTTGAGAGAGAGTTGATCCAATTCACGTTGCAAGTTTTTACTGTTCGTCTTGCTGTTAAGGGCAGCAAAGATCAAACGCTCAATGATCAGCATCATCATCAGTACAGAAAGCAGTGTCAGTGGCCAGGTCATCAGGCCAAGCTGAGCGTGGATAGAGGAGAAAAATTCTAGGTTTAACATGATCAGTCCAAATTAAAACGAACAGGGATTTTCACGCGATGCGCCAAACGGGTACCGTTTTCCTGGTAACCATTGAAACGCCACTTCTTCACGGCCTTCATGGCCGCCTCATCAAGCACGGCATGGCCGGAGCTTTTTGCGATTTCAAGTCGGGTTTGCTCGCCTTTTTCATCAAGCCAGACTTCCAGCAATACATTGCCTTCCAGTCCTTTTCGTCTTGCTATACGCGGGTAAGTCGGTTGTGTGGGGTGCACCTTAAACGTGGGGCGATCAATCAGTTTTGGTGCACTGTCCTTTGCCTGATTCATATCTGCATTAGCCGTAGTTTGCGGTGTCACCGGATTCGGGTTTTCACTGACAGGACGCTGAGGGCGCGGCTTCTTGATCGGTTCAACCACTTTTTTTTCCGTTTTTTTAACGGCTTGAGTGACCGGAGGCTTTACCTTTTTCGGCTTTGGTTCCGGTCTTGGCACTGGTTTAGGTGTCGGCTTAGGCTTAGGTACGGCTTTCACCACCTTCTTGGGTGTTGGTTGTTTTATGTCGGGTTTAACCGGTTTCGGTACGGGTGGCTGAGGCGTCGGTTCAACGACCTTTGGTTTAGGTTCAGGCTTCTGCTCAGGGGCTGGTACTTCAGCCTGCGTCGCTCTGGCGACTAACTGAATAGCCACGCGTTGCCCAGTTTGAGTATCCTCAACGGCAAAGATTTCTTGAACAGGTTGTTGGGCTGAAATGGCCAAACTATGTAGTGCAATAGAAACGACACCACAAACTACGTACCGCCGAGTGTTCACACTCTCTCCTGCGTTGTGAAGTAATCAAAAGTGTGAGCATTATGCACGCGAATGGTAATGAGATCAATTATCAGTTGCATTCTCTTTTGTGATCGATATTATAGCAACGAATTGAAAACAGGCCGGAAAACGCGGCGGCTGTTTATCTGTAGTAGAGATCGTAGAGGTTGTTCAGGCGATGAAGTTTGATTTACATGATGTAGAACTGGTGGGACGAGATACGCCCGATCCGCTTCGTTTCGCATTCCAGCGTAAGAAAAGTGCCCATGCCGGCGGGATGACACGTCCTATCATGGGCGAAGCTATTCAATCTTCGTTGCAAGCAGCGCATGCGTTAGTGCCGAGCGATACACATGCCCCACGCTGTTTGTATATTCATATCCCTTTCTGTCGTGTGCGTTGTACGTACTGCAACTTCTTCCAATACGCATCCAGTAAATCGCTGATTGATACCTATATGGAGGCGCTGCGCGAAGAAATTCGCTGGAAAGCGGCCGAAGCCTGGACACAAGCCGCGCCGTTTCAAGCGGTCTACATTGGTGGCGGTACACCTACCGATCTCTCTGCTGGCCATATCCACGATTTAGTGTCGGATGTGCGCCGTTATTTCCCTCTCACGCCAGATTGCGAAATCACCCTTGAAGGTCGAGTTAATCGCTTTGGTTTGGATAAGTTTGAAGCAGCATTAGAGGCGGGTGTAAACCGTTTTTCGTTTGGTGTGCAAAGCTTTAATACCGACGTGCGTAAAAGTGCTAAACGTTTTGATGATCGTGACACGGTATTGGAAACCATCAACCGTTTGGCCTCATACAACGCTGCGCCGATTGTGCTGGATTTACTGTACGGCTTGCCGCATCAAACATTAGAGATTTGGCAACAAGACTTGCATGACTATCTAGATTCCGGCGCTCACGGTGTCGACCTGTATCAATTAATTGAAATGCAGGGCTTGCCGATGGCGCGCATGGTTGAGCAAGGTAAGTTACCGCATCCTGCTGACACCCAAATGAAAGCAAGCATGTTTGAAATGGGTGTGGCCTTTATGGCGAAACACCACCAACGTCGTTTGAGTGTGAACCACTGGGCATCAGATAACCGCGAACGCAGTATCTATAATTCATTAGCAAAGACCACTGCAGAGATCATGCCTTTGGGCGCAGGCGCAGGCGGCAATATCAATGGCTGTCAGATGATGCAAAACCGTGATATGGACAGTTACATTGCAGCGATTAAAGCCAAGCAGCACCCTGTCACCATGTTGATGATGGCACCGGCAAACAAAGCTGTGTCAGCGGTTATTAAGTCTGGGTTTGATGCGGGTGTGTTAGCGCAGCGTCAATTGGACCGAGTAGCAGGAGCGGGCATGTTTCAGGCCCTGACACCGTTATTTGCGGTCTGGCAGAAAAACGGGTTAGTGACTCTCGAACAGGAGGGTCAGCACGGATACCTGTCGCTGACATTGGCGGGGCAATTTTGGGCCGTCACGTTGGCACAAAACTTGATTGAAGTATTACAGAACAACACAACAACGATGGCCGCATAAGGTGAGCCCGCGTTGTTCATGAATAATGAAGAAAGTAAGGCCGTTTAGGAGAAGCAAGAGCATGCAACCCACCATTACTGTTACCGCAGAAACGAAGGCACGTGTTGCCGCGTACCTGGCGGAAGATGAACATACCCCTGTGTCAAACATGGCCGAGGCATTATCGCTCACAGAAGGCGAGATCACACTGGCACTGCCTGAAACCATGGTCACTCACGCCGTAGGCGCATTGGCTCAAACCATTTTGGAAGCCATGCCGACTTGGGGCAAGGTAACGACTATTGTCCATTCCGGCGGTTCAGTATTTGAATTTAAAGCGGACTTTCCGAAAGGTAAAGTGGCACACGGTTACTACAACCTGATGGGGCGTGACGGCCAATTAAACGGTCACCTGCGTTTAGATTTGGTCTCGGATATTGCGTTTGTCAGCAAGCCATTCCGTGGGACAGAAAGTCATTATATCGGTTTTTATGATCACACCGGTCACTGTGTATTTAAGATTTATCTGGGCCGCGATAAAAAGCGCCAACTGTTTCCAGAGCAAATTGCACTGTTTAACGACATGAAAAAGGAACAGGCACAATGATGGAGAAGGCAGAGCGTCTACAAAACCGTTTAGGGCCAGAAATTCAAGCATTTCGTGATGCACGAAAAACATTGCAATTAGGAACCGTTGATAAAGACGGTAAACCTCACACCAGTTATGCCCCTTTCGCTTTCTCTGAGCAGGAATATTATATTTTGGTGAGTGACTTGGCACAGCACGGTCGTAATTTAAAAGCGTGTAAAGCGGTTTCTATTATGATGATTGAAGATGAAAGCGAAGCGCGTACTATTTTCGCTCGTCGTCGTTTGTCTTTTGATACGCAAGCGGAACTTGTAGACCGTGATTCTGACCATTGGAAAACCGCTATCGACGTGATGGAAACTCGCCTAGGAGAGATGATTGGCAACCTGAGCCAACTTGGCGATTTCCACTTGTATCGCTTAAACCCGGTGATTGGCCGTTATGTGAAAGGCTTTGGTCAAGCCTTTGATGTAACTGGTGAAGATCTGCTTTCTGTCGTGCACTTAGATGAAGGTCACGTACAAAATATGAAAGCCCATCAAAACGGATAATCGACATTCGTTAGTATTGTGTCACTTGATAAATGATATGCACTCGCCAACCTCTTGGTGAGTGCATGATACTGCGCGGTATCGATTAAAAATAACATTGCTAATAAGAACATAAAAATAAAAATGAGGAGAGGGATATAAGAGATTATTCAGTTCAAAGAGTCATACTTATTTAAGTCAGTTGACATTTACTGACTAACTTTATTTCCCCGAAAGGGTTTTAAACGCGTTTTTACCAAAAGCTATTTTTACCGTTCTCTTATTTTTGCTGTTAGTCATTATTCTAATGTGCGTAAGAGATACTTTAGTAAGAACGATTTTTCGTAAAAACATTTACACAATTAATAACAGGAAAGTTAGCGCTGTTTCAGCGTGATGGCATGTCTATGCCTAAACACAAGAGTGAATTCATGATGACAATCAAAAAAAATAAACTAGCGTTGTTGGTTGGCTTACTGTGCTCAGGCAGTGCAGTGGCTCAAGATGTTTATACCTTTGATGAAGTAGTTGTTTCTGCGACCCGAAGTGAACAAAGTGTACGTGACGTAGCGGCTTCTGTGGATGTGGTCACTAGTCAAGATATTGATAATGATTTGGCCCAGAACCTGAAACAAGCGGTGGAAGCGGAACCCGGTGTGTCGATGTCAGGCAATGGCCGTTTTGGCCTGAGCGGATTCAATATTCGTGGCCGTGATGAAAACTATGTAAAAACCATCGTTGATGGCGTTGAAATGCCGGGCACTTATAACCCAGGTGCCGACGTAATGCGTAAATATAACAATACCTTTGAAACCGATACCCTGCAGCGTATTGAAATCAACAAAGGGCCTATTTCTAGCTTGTACGGCAGTGATGCATTGGCGGGTGCGGTGATCATGCGTACCAAGAATCCGTCTGATTTGCTGGCAAAAGAAGGGGATGATACCCACGCGAGTATCAAGACGGGTTACTACAGCGTCGATGACAGCTTCAAGAGCACAGCAACGGTGGCAAACCGCACTGGCGATCTGGAAACCTTGTTGATGTATACCTACCGCCAAGGGCATGAAACGGAAACCTACGGTGGTCCGGATATTACCGGCGAAGATCGTGGTGCGGCAGATCCGTTAGATTTTGATTCCAATAACATTCTTGCGAAAGCTTTTTATCAAATCAACGATGCACACCGCGTCGGCATTTCTGTTGAATCCTTTAGCCGAGATCAAGACGTGACGCGTTTGTCGGATGAAGGCGACACCATCAATATGGGGCCGACGGTGTATGAATATTCTGATACACGTGCGAAAGATGCGGATAAACGCCAACGTTACAGTTTCGAGCATGAGTGGCAGGCTAATAACGCCGCGTTCGATAAATTGGATTGGCGTGTCGCTTATCTGAAAACCGAATCAAATCACGACAACTTGGATAATCTGACCATCAAGAAAAATGGCTCGGTTTTCAGCTCGCAAAATCGTAACCGCCAGCGTAATGGTGAGGATGAGTCTTGGCAGGCAGATGTCCAGTTCAACAAAGCCTTTGAACTGGAAAGCAGCTACCACGAAGTGGTGTATGGCGTGAATTACGTCAGCAATGAATTCACACTGGATTACCGCAACATCAATCGTGATACGGGTGTGGCGACGGATGCCTCACCGGAAGTACCGAATGCGGAATCGGAAAAATGGGGTATTTTCGTTCAGGATCAAATGTTTTTGATGGATGAAGCGTTAGTGCTGAATGCGGGTTTGCGTTACGATTCGTTCCGCTCGAAGCCTAAGGGTGACAGTGATTACGAAGAAGGCAAGAATGATGCGCTGACCGGTCGCTTGGGTGCCGTGTACCACTGGAACGAGACCTACAGTACGTTTGCACAGGTGAGCCAGGGCTTCAAAGCGCCGACACTGCAAGACTTGTACTACTTCTACGATCAGGGTGTGACGTTTATCCCTAACCCGGATCTGGAAGCAGAAGAAAGCACGTCTTATGAAGCCGGTCTTCGTATTAACAATGCTTACGGCCGTGTGGCGATGTCGGTTTTCTACAACGATTACAAAAACTTCATTGAAGATCGCATGATTGAAGGCGAAGATCCTAACGACCCATCCAGCAAAGAAGTGTGGACAACACAGAACGTCAACCGTGCCGAAATCTACGGGGCAGAAGTGTCTGCACAGGTGGATCTGGCAACGCTCGCAGGCGCACCCGTCGGCATGTACTCTGATATGAGTCTGGCGTACGCCAAAGGCAAAGACAAAGATACCGGTGATGCGATTGATACCGTTGCACCGTTAACCGCTTACATGGCTGTGGGCTATGCCAATGAGGATGACACCTACGGCGGCAAAGTGTCGATGAAAGCGGTAGCGGGTAAATCTGGCGATGACTGGAGCAACGCAAACGGTGTTGATAACGTGAAAGCACCGGGCTATGCCGTAACGGATATGACAGCATACTATCGCCCGATGAAGGATTTAACTGTGCGTGCCGGCTTGTTCAATGCCTTTGATGTGAAGTACTGGGACTACAACGATGTCGCGGGCTTTGCGAAGGACAAAAGTGGCCTTGATCGCCGTACGCAGCCGGGTCGTAACTGGGGCTTAGAAGCCGAGTACGCGTTCTAATACGATACTCAGCAAGCCCATAATGAAAACACCTCGCTTTGGCGAGGTGTTTTTTTTGGTATACAGTCAGCAAATGAGTAATCACGATATAGATATTTGCTCAAGACGTTCAGATATAGGCGGATAATGCCATAAATGCGCATTTTTGAAGGGCTTTTATGGCCAGATATTCATATACTTGAGGGGTTTCGTATGCAATGGCGGTTTATTTGAGTGTGGGGTGAATACGCTTCCTGACATTGTCAAATAGATAAGTCGCGTCATTGCTCACTGAGTGATTCCCCATGAAGTATGATCAACTGATATCAGATAAACACATCATTTTAAAAGAATTTTACATTGATGAAAGCGTGCTTGTGCACGTGGAAAATGGTGAAGGTCTCGTCAGTATTAACGGGATGGATATCGATCTCAGTGATGATATGCTGATCATTGTGCCTAACTGCAGTTATGTGTCGTGTAATGTCTCATCGACTTATGCCTCGGTGAAGGTGCAGAAAATTACGATTAACGAAGGCGTGTTGGCTGAACTGTTGCGCGGCATCCAGTATATCGCGAAAAACGGTACGCAGTCCCAGTGTGAACGTATTTATGCGCTGAATACGCCAGCCAGTGTGTGCCAACAATTTTTGTTGATTCAACAACTTCTACCCCATTTGCAAGAAAAAACAATGGAGCAGGTTTTTTTAAATCAAAGCCTGTATTTCATTCTGAAAGCCATCGCAGAGCAAGGTGTCGACTTGTATAACACGCTGCGTTATGACTACGATGAACCCAAAGAGCGCACCATTGCCCGCATTATCATGCAGGATCCGCAGTGCAAATGGACGATGGCAGAAGTCGCTAATCGTCTGTTTACCACGCCATCTACGTTAAGACGTCACCTCGCTAAAGAAGGCATGTCGTTTAGTCAGTTAGTGCTGGATGTGCGAATGGGCGTTGCGCTTAATTACTTGACGTTTTCAAACTATTCTGTTTTGCAAGTCAGCCATCGTGCCGGCTTTGGCAGTTCCGCGTATTTCTGTGATGTATTTAAACGAAAATATGGCGTCACCCCGCTGCAGTTTCGTGTGAAATCCAGGGATGAAAATAACCTGCAAATACCACCGGTTTCGGCAGAAAGGGACATTGACGCGTTGGAAGGCGCTCCCGCATAAAGCGTTGGGTAAGTCTAAGAATCATCCCTGCTCCGACGTTAATATGCGGTAAAACTGCTGCCTTATTCTCAAATATTCTCGACTCTCTTCTCCTATTTGATCAGACAGTGATCCGCCTCTTATTCAGCCTATAGTCAGCAATGTTAAGGTGGTGTTGCGCCTGGACGGAGCCATGTTGGCGACGGCTAATAGGCAATAGGGGGTCGTATGTTGTTATCGTGCTTTCTCTACAAACTGAAGGTATGCCTGATTTTTAGTGCTTATGCGATGATTGGGGTAGGGCTGTGGCTCTTGCTGATGGCACAGATCTTTAAATTGGGTGTGTGAGCGTTGTTCGCTATGCCCCCTGTGACGTCACTGAACCGATGCAGTTTGTCTAACGTATTAACGGACACGAATCACGGACAAGGCATTTCGCGGTGTCACTGCGGGTGATGTGTGGCGTTATGAAAAAATCACAGCTTGCGCAAAAAAACTGCGTTGTGTGCCAGCGGCCATTTCGTTGGCGCAAGAAATGGCAGGCATGCTGGGAGCAGGTGAAATACTGCTCTGAACGTTGTCGTCGCCATAAACAGCGAGTACCTTTGACTGATAGAAAGGCATGAACCGTGTTAGCGGTGTGGTCGTCCTGCGCGATGCCGAGAGCGGTCTCAGACTCGCTATTAGGCACGGCTTGCGGGTATACTTGATATATTCTTGTTTATATTGAGACACCATGCTTACCATTTCAAATACTGTTCAACTGGCCGATTGGGAAATTGAGTTAACCGCTATCCGCGCACAAGGTGCGGGCGGACAAAACGTAAATAAAGTCTCGAGTGCCATACATCTGCGTTTTGATATCCATCGCTCGACGTTACCCCCGCATTATAAAGAGCGACTGCTGGCATTGTCTGACAGCCGCATCACCAAAGAAGGCGTCATTATTATTAAGGCGCAGCAATTCCGCACGCAAGAGCAAAACCGTGAAGATGCTTTGAATCGTTTAGCCGAATTTATTCGTGCCGCGATGGTACAGCAGCGTACCCGCCATGCCACCAAACCGACCCGCTCATCTCAGCGTCGTCGTATGGATCAAAAATCACAGCGTGGCCAGACGAAAGTGATGCGCGGAAAAGTGAATTTTTGACCGGTGTAACATTATCGTGACTCCATCGTACAATCACTAGATTTGTCATCAGGCTGGCTCTACATTGTACCCACAAACCTGAGGTCGCTCAGGTCACTTATCAGCAGGTTTGTTCGCCTGTGTTGTCTGATTGTTTGGAGCGAAAAATGGCAAAAAAAACGCAGCAACTGTTGCAATTGTTTTATCGTGAATCTGCCCGTGTCAGGTTGCTGGCATTGGATGCCCTACCACAACCGGAAGCGGAAGAGCAGCAGGCGCTGAACCTTTGGTTAGCCACCAAGCGTAACTTTCATCATGATGAAATTGCCAGTCAACGCTGGATCAAAAGCTGCAGTGCCGGTTACATCACAGAGCTGGTGCTTTACCCCAATGGCACGTTGGAAGAGTTCACCTTGTTTAAGCGTGAAAAAACCGTGGGTGAGTGGCAGCTGGTGGATGGCATGCTTGAATTACACATCGAAAAAGGCGACAACGCGTACTATTGCGCAGTTGTGGCCAATCAGGACAGCAGTATTCATTCGGCGATTGAATACAAAAATGGTGAGTTGCATGCTTACCTGAAGTTGGCACAAACGCGTCCGCTGTAGCTTTTGCTGGAAAAATGGGTGCGAAACTGGTATTCGTTGGGTATCACCTTTTTCATTTTCAGACAGAGTGAGCCTAAACTGTGACTACAGGGACGAAGAGCATAGACAAGGTCGCCATTGTTGGCGGCACCCACGGCAATGAATTCAGCGGTATTTACCTGTTGCGTAAATGGCAGCAGCAAACCGCTGATATTACACGTGGCAGTTTTACCACCCAAACCGTTTTCGCCAACCCGCAAGCCTTTGATGCAAACAAGCGTTATTTAGATTGCGATATGAACCGCCAGTTCGGTGTGGCGGATCTCGCCAATCCTGAGTTGGCGAATTATGAGCAAAGCCGTGCGAAAGCCATTAATGCCCAGCTTGGTCCAAAAGGCGAGGCGAAAACCGATTTCATTATCGATCTGCACAACACCACCAGTAACATGGGGCCATCATTGATCTTGCTTCAGCAAGACCGCTTTAACCGCCAATTAGGCGCGTACGTAAAAGCCAAGATGCCGGAAGCCGTGATTGTATTGGAAGATGAAGTGTCAGTGACGGAGCACCATTTCTTATGCTCTATTGCCGAGCAAGGTGTCATCGTGGAAGTGGGGCCACAGCCGCAGTCGGTCATTCGTCAGGATGTCTTGGACTGGATGGATGCAATGACCGGCCATATTCTTGATTTTGTTGATTTACACAACCGTAATGATGTCCCTGAATTACCCGCCACGTTTGATGCGTACAAATACCATGAAACTTTGAAGTTACCGGAAGATGAAAACGGTGAGCGTATCGGTATGGTGCACCGCAATGTGCAAGACGCTGACTTTACAGTGTTACGTCATGGTGACCCTATTTTCACCTTGTTTGATGGATCGGTGATCACTTGGGACGGCGATTATGAGGCCTATCCGCATTTCATCAATGAAGCGGCGTATTACGACAATAACCTTGCGATGTCATTGGCGAAAAAAGTGACGGTGACAGTGTAAGTCGATTACCCAGTGATAGAGATAAAGTCGAAAAAGCGCGATAGAGATATCGCGCTTTTTTTGAACTCGATTCAAAGGCTTTTCTGTAATGGGGGGCGATGACATGAGGGTGATTTTTTCATGCTTTACTTCGTGTACAGTGATGTTATGCGCTGTAAATAGATTACGTATATAGACGCTATCGGATAGCCCGTAACGGTAATGGCCAAGGAAGGGACAACATGGCTCTGAGAAAGAAAACACACGCGATGACGAAGCGGCTGTTTCTTGTGATTGCTGGGTTTATGCTAACAGGCTGTGTCACGACGCATTCGGTCGTGGTCATGAATAAAACCAATAAAGACGTCACGTTTACGGGGACGTTTAGTTACGACATAGAAGACAGCCCCCACCGGGTATTCCATTTGGCGCCGGGGAAAAGTGCAGGTTGGTTTTTTGACCGCCATGAATGGTTGCCAGAGACTTTGGATGGCGACCTCAAGGATGTCACACTGTCTCACCCTGATGGATGCACAACGGTATTAGACCGATCTCGTATCGACAACGTGGTTAAAAAACGCAGCAAGTGGTGGTTCTATATCACGGATGACATGATGGGGTGCCCTTAGTCACCATCAATCGCGATTTAATAAAGCTGACTATTATTTCCGTTATTTCCAGATGATGCGTATGTGCCAATAAGGAATTGAGCGCATTGTTGGCGGTTTTCTCAGGAAAAAGGGCGTGGCGCAGGGTAATCAGGTCTTGGCTGTAGTGCGGGGTGTATTCAGGATGTCCTTGCAGGCCGAGGCCATGCTCGCCGACTAACATCATAGCCGTGGGACAAAAGGGACTGCCCGCCAATACCGTACTGTGTGGCGGCAGGGAGACAATTTGATCCTGATGGCTGACGATCAGGGCGTACTTGTCTAGCGTGTCAGGCAGCCAACTATGTTGGGTGAGTGCTTGGGGATCGAAGGTGGCTTGATGGACGCCGATGCCCCAGCCTTTGTCGGCGCGGACAACCTCGCCGCCGAGTGCCCAAGCCAGCATTTGATGGCCAAAGCAGATGCCAACCAGTGGGATGTGTTGTTGGTACAAACGCTGGATAAACGCAGTGAACGTTATGATCCAACGTGACGTGTCATACACGCTGTAACGGCTGCCGCTGATCAAATAGGCATCACATTCATCAAGTGATTGGGGATACTGCCCGTCAATCACCCGATAAAATTGTAAGTAAACACGGGTGTCGACGTGTTCAAACAAGCGAGTGAACATGTCAGGGTAATTGCCATGGCGCGCTTGTAACGCCTCTCGCACATCATCACACAATAATATACCGAGTTTCATACTGCCTCTTTCGGTTATCTGCTTATTGTTCCAGCCTGTTTTGCCTGCTTGTTTTTCAGATCGCGACTATAGATCGAGCGTGCCCCGTTGGGCATGTTCAAGGATGTCACGGTATTGCTCGGGCGTGAAATGCCGAGGGTTCCCCATCGCGGCGGGATCGTGGTGAGCCATCTCGCCTAATGCTGCCGTGTCTAACTCACTGAGCCAGATGTCTGCCAGTGTATGCGGGATCCCCAGTTGTGCCCGCAAATCCAAAACCCAAGCCAGCACCCCGTTGAAGTCTTGCTCCGGCAAATCCAGATAACGGGCAAGGCGCTGCATCTTTTCATGTAAATAGCGGTGGTTGGCGCACAGCACATACGGCATGAGTACCGCATTGAGTAGACCATGATGCAGATGATGCGTCGCGCCCAACGCGTGGGCTAAGGCGTGCATGGCCCCTAAGCCTTTTTGAAAGGCAGTGGCGCCCATGCTGGCGGCAATTAACATCTGTGCTCTGGCTTGCCTATCTTCACCATCATGATAGGCGACAGGCAAGTTGTGCTGGATAAGCCGGATCCCTTCTAATGCGATGGCCTCTGCCATGGGGTGGTACGCACTGCTGCAATAGGCTTCAAGGTTATGCGAGAGTGCATCCATGCCGGTTGCGGCGGTCAGGTGGGGCGGTAACGTACACGTTAGGGTTGGATCCAATAAAACGTAGCGGGGCAACATATCGGGATGAAAAATGATCCGTTTTTGTTGGTTACGGCTATCGGTGATTACCGCCGAGCGCCCCACCTCTGAGCCAGTCCCTGCGGTAGTCGGTAACGCAATGGTCGGCAATAGGGGGAGCAGTTGACTGTGCGCGGGATCGTAAGCACCGTCTTCAAAGTCCCACAAACCGGTGGGTAGCGCGCAAGGTTGCGGAGCGATCAGCGCAAGGGTTTTGGCTATATCGATGGCGGAACCGCCCCCGATGGCGATCAGCCCATCATGGTGATGGGCACGGCAAGCCGTTACCGCGTCCGTGATATGGCTGTCCGTGGGTTCTCCGCGAAAGTGACTGAAAACGCTGTGTATCGGCGGCTGAAAGGGGGCAAGCAGGGCTTGCACCGAAGGCGTCGTTAAGAGCTGAGGATCAACAACAAAAAAAGGGGCTTGGATACCTGCCAGTTGGCAGTAATCCGGCAGTTGCTGGCTAATGTGCTCGCCCACGGTGATCTCCGTGGGGAAGTGCCAATGCATAGTGCTCATACCGTCCCTTATGCGTGTTTAATATGGAAAGATTTGGGGCGGGTTAAAGTTTCAAACCCCATATGTGACAAAGCATAGCCCTTACCTGAGCGTTTGGTGCCGACCCACGCTAAACCGGGGTCAAGATAATCACACCGATTGACGAAAAAGGTGCCGCAGTCCATGAGGTTGCCAATTTTCATGGCTAATGCGGCGTCACGGGTGAACACGCTGGCGGTTAAGCCATAAGGGCTGTCGTTCATTAAAGCAATGGCTTCATCGCAATAGTCCACTTTGTGGATGGGGATCACTGGGCCAAACGTTTCTTCCCGCATGATGCGCATTTTGTGGTTTACCTGTGTCAGTACCTGCGGGGCTAAATACGGGGTGCCATCGCGGCTTAACGGGAAGTTTGACTCAACAATGTGTGCCGTCGCTCCCATCGCGATGGCTTCTCGCAGTTGCTGGCGGACTTTATCGGCGGCTGGGGTGCTGACCATGGGGCCGAGGGTGGTGTATTCGTCCAATGGGTTATTCAGGCGATAGCGGTTGACCATCGCGGTCACCTTATCCACGAATTGATCATGAATGGCGGCATCGACGTACACCCGTTCGATCCCACAACAAGATTGTCCCGCGTTATACAGGGCACCATCCACCACCGTTTTGACGGCGTGATCGAGGTTGGCATCGGCGCAGACATACGCCGGATCTTTACCGCCGAGTTCGAGCCCCAAGGTGTGGAAATGCCCAGCGGCGGCTTTTTCAACGGCGACCCCGCCGGATTCAGAACCGGTAAAAACAACGTGATTCAGACGTTCACTGGCAATCAAGGTAGCGGTGTTTTTATGGTTCAGATACAAATGCTGAAAGACGCCCGCCGGCAAACGGGCGTCATTAAAGGCGTGTTGTAAGCGCAGGGCGGTTAATGGGGTCTGTGATGACGGTTTAAGGATCACGCTATTGCCGGCCAATAGCGCGGGGATCACGGAATTGATGGCGGTGAGATACGGGTAGTTCCACGGGGCGACCACCAAGACGGTGCCCAGTGCCTCGCGTGTAATGAAACGGGTAAAACCGGGCTTGTCCGGTAAATGGTAAGAAGCGAGGGCGTGTTCACTCATCTCAATCATTGCCAGTGCGCGCTCTTCGACACCACGCAATTCACTGCTGGCGTGGCGGATGGGGCGCCCCATCATCCAAGACAGTTCTTTCGCAATACTGGGGGTATGGCTGAGTAAGGATTCAATGGCATGTAAACAATAACGTTTTCGGTCGGCTAATGGTATTTGTTTCCATGTACGTTGCGCTTGGTTGGCGATGTCTAAGGTGCGGTCCATGTCCCGAAAGTCGGCTAACGTGACGGAGGCGACAACGCGGCCATCAACGGGTGAGACGGTATTCTGAATCGTTTTACTGGCACTTTGATGAAAGGCGGCGGAACTGCGCATGGTGACCCCCTAGATGATTTCAAAATAGCGACTCAATTCCCAATCGGAGACGTGTTTGCGCCACTCTTGCTCTTCCCATTCACGGGACGCGGCAAAATGCTCGACAAAGGCCGTGCCGAAAAGTTGGTGTGCGGCTTCAGAGTGTTTGAAGCACTGTGTGGCATCCCATAGGGTGCGGGGCAAGGCGATCTCTTGGGCATGCGGTTGGCTGTAGGCATTGCCTTCGACAGGGGCATGGGGCTCCCAGCCTTGTTCGATACCGATCAACCCGGATCCTAATGCGGCAGCCAGCGCGAGGTAGGGGTTGGCATCTGCTGCGCCGATACGGTATTCAACCCGTTGACTGCTGGCGCTGCCGGGGATCACGCGTAAAGCGGTGGTGCGATTTTCAATGCCCCATGTGGCATCGGTAGGGGCCCAATACCCTGGTATCATGCGGCGATAACTGTTGATTGACGGCGCGACCATGGCCAGTAACTCCGGCATTAATCGCTGCTGACCTGCCAGAAAGTGCCGCTGCTGTGCACTCATGCCGTGTGGGCCGTCAGGGTCGAAAAACGCACTGGAACCGTCGTTGTGTTGCAGGGATAAGTGAATGTGTCCACTTTGGCCGGGGTAGGCGTTGCTCCACTTGGCCATGAAGGTCGCCATTAAATCGTGTTTTTGTGCCAGCACTTTCATGTAGGTTTTAAATAAGGCCGCTTTGTCGGCGGCGTGCGCGGCGCTATCCACAGTCAATGCTGCTTCGATGACGCCCGGGCCGGTTTCGGAATGAATCCCCTCAAGTGGGAAATCCATGGATT
The DNA here is from genome assembly GCF_059941365.1 of Photobacterium sp. 270122K. Lineage (NCBI taxonomy): Bacteria > Pseudomonadati > Pseudomonadota > Gammaproteobacteria > Vibrionales > Vibrionaceae > Photobacterium > Photobacterium sp. 270122K. The sequence continues at coordinate 475,582 of NZ_JBPOEN010000001.1, read as the reverse complement.
CGGTCATGGCGAGTATGCGTTGGTATAATGCAGCATGGGTGGAATTGCGGATCATGGAATAGCCGAACCAGTCAGGCGTGACGGTTTCTAGATCGCGAAAACCTTTCTCTCGCACCGAGTGCGGGGTTTCATTGAAAAGGAAAAATTCATACTCGAAAGCGGCGTGGGGCAAGAATCCCATTTGATGCGCTTTAGCGATCACCCGCCGTAATACCCCGCGAGGGCACACGGTTTCTGCTTCGCCAGCAAACTCTGCGATGAACAACAGCATGCCTTCTTCGTCGAGCACATCACGGCAGCTGGATGGCACAATGCGCACTGGGGCATCAGGATACCCTGTGTGCCAGCCGGTATAGCGGGCGTTGTCATAGAGCTGATCTTTTACATCCCAGCCTAAGACCACGTCACAAAAGGAAAAACCCTTATCGAGTGACGAGAAGAACTTGGCTTTGGACATGTATTTTCCGCGCATTACACCGTCGTTATCAAACAGTCCGACTTTAACGTGGCTCAGTTGGCGGGCATCAACAATGCGCTTGGCGTCATCAATGGTGGTTACGTTTCTTGGATCCATACCTTGCTATCCTTGCTTGTGAGAAGGGAAAGCCAATGCTCGACTCGCCGTAAACTAACTCACGTAAACCAATAGGATTTTTTATTATTAACAATAAACGTAGGAAGCGTGGCGGTATTCGTCAACTGCATTACGACACTGTCGTTGTGTGACGGTGCGCGGTTTCTTCGATAGCATTGCCTATAAAACTGTGCTCCAATGCTCAAAAATATAAGTAAAAGGAAGTTATTGATGTCACTTGTTATTCCTATGGTGATATTCATGCAGCAACGCATGGCAGAAGCCGGAGATGCCGATACCGCAAAAACCATGCAAGCCTACATGAAAACGGATCAACCGTTTTATGGGGTAAAAATGCCGCAGCGAAAAACCATTTTTCGTCAGGCGAGGGCGCATACCAAGATCACGTCATTCATTGAATATCAACGCTTAGTGCTTTGGCTGTGGTCAGGTGAAAACCGTGAAGAACAGTATTTAGCGATGGATGTAGCGGAATACTATAAAGCGTTTCGAACCCGTGAAGCCTTTGTGATCTATGAAGAAATGCTCAGCACGGCATCCCATTGGGACACGGTGGATAAGCTGGCCTCAAGCCTGATTGGCCCACTTGTTTTAGCCCATCCCGATCTGGCCTCTGTGCTGGTGGCATGGCGTGAAGATGACAATATGTGGTTACGCCGCGCATCGTTATTGGCGCATTTAAAGCACAAATCGCAGACCAATGTACCGCTGTTAGAAGAGACCATTTTGATGCTGGCGCATGAGTCCGAATTTTTCATTCAGAAAGCGATAGGCTGGGTATTACGTGAATACGCGAAGACGGATCCAACGTATGTGCGTGGGTTTGTTGAGGCGCATCACGCGGTACTATCGCCGTTAAGTCGACGGGAAGCCTTAAAGCATATTGCGTGACGCGAGAAAATGCTGGTGGGAGATAAAACCGTTACAGAAAAGAAAGGGGAAACAAAACAGCCAATCATGGGGAACAAGATTGGCTGCTTACATCAGAAGGTGGAACGCGAGGGTGCTAGGTGACATTAAGGACCGCAGTGTGTGGCTGCACAGAGTGCGGCAAACCTGCCATCGTTAGCGAATGAGTCGACCTGAATCGGGTGCCAACTTGCCTGTGCCCCCTTGATGATGGGGTGTCGTCGCGCCCATTTCTTGCATCAAAAACTCGCGTAATGCCGCCGATTCACGTTCGTTGCTCGGCTTCCAGTTGGAAATCACTCTTGCTTTGTTACTCTTCATCGAACTCATCCTTATTCATGCATGATGCAATCAGGCATCATGTGCTTAGTGATTCATATTTACGCTTTATTTTTATACAAAAAGAATGAAATTACCACCTGTAAATGCGTAATGGGCATAAAAAATGCGCTGAATTAATTTATTTTGTTAAAAAATGCAGTGTCAGAGTGTCAGAGTGTCAGAGTGTCAGAGGAAGAGGGCAGAAGAATGACGGCAGCGAAAGCCAAGGCTGAGTGCAGGAAAGTGTGCAGAAAAAAGAAAAGCCAATACAGAGCATGTATTGGCTTCGCGACGGGCACAATGATGGAGCATGGTGCCCCAAGCAATAGGCTGAATCGATTAGCGAATCAGTGAGCGTGTTTTTAGCTCATAGATAAGTTTTTCAGCGCTGCACTCAAACTGGATGCGAGCAGTCAGCTCTGTGCTATCGTCAGTTAGCGGCGTTACGTCATACTTGAAGTTTGCATTGACTTCTTTCGCCAATGCCAAGTAATTCGCCAGTTCACCTTCTAGGGCTGCTTTATTGTTGGCAAATACTTGTACTTCCGCAACATCATCACCTTCTTTGATGATAAAGCCCATTTCAGCTGATACGCCACAGGCTTCGCAGGGTTGGAATTCTTGCTCGTTGTTAGTAGTCATGGCTTCACTCTATCTTCATTATGTTTATGCCAAGTTATATCAACACGATGATTGAGGTTACTTGGGGATATAGCGCCATTCTAAAACGTTGTGACCAAGATCGCTACGGTTGAATAAAGATTTCATATGACAAATCGAGAAAAGTGCGCAAAGCCGATATAAATGCGCAACTTTTCATCATGCCACCTCATCCCGCTTCAAACCTGCCGTGTTTAACGGCTCTTTCTTAGCGATTGTCCGATTCAAAGGTGTCGTAGCTATAGTTCACATTCACAATGGCACGGTATTTTACTTCCCCTTTTGCGTTGGAAAATTCATCCACTTGAATATGCGAATTGTCGACGGTGAGCGAGTTGGTTTTGAGGCCATACTCATAGATCCCGAGTGTACGTTTGAGTTTACGTGGGGATTCATTGTTGAGGTTGTTAACCAGCGTCTGCCCTTGACGGTACGCCGCTTCGCGTGAATCACTGACACCGGCATTAATGTACTGACTGGCTTGAGTATTTTCACGGGTAAAGGCATACGATGCCGTACTGCAGCTCAATATTATCACCGAAAGAAGTAGCGTTTTCATTATGGCTTCCTCGTGTTTAATAGTGTGGTTACTGATAGTCTTATCAATCTCGCTATAGTAGACCTGTGCTTATGTGAGATCTTTCACGGTTTTGTGGTTTTTATTGCTAAAAAGTCTGACGAGGAAGGAGGGAAGGCAGGGAAGGAAGAAAGCAGATAGGGAATAAAAGGGAAAAGCTGAACGCGGGGAAATCCCCCGCGTTGTGATGAATATCGCTCGTGCTTACATCGCGTAAAGTTGGGTAATTTGTGTCAGGGTGGCTTGGAAAGGGTACAGTTCCATTTTTCCAAACCCAGAAAGCTGACGGGCTTTGATTTGCGTATGCAGCGGACTGTTCATGCCACACAAGAAGCGGGTGATCGCCGCTGCAGAAGGCGATGATGGGCAGGCGCTAATGAACGGATCTACCCATGCTTTTAGCATGTTATCGGAAATGGCGGCCGGCGCTGTATCTTGGGGCAATACCGCGACATGACCACGACAGACTGAACAGTGCCCACATTGCGCGGGCGCATTGTGATCGGCAAAATAGTGCGCCAGACGATGGCTGAGGCATTGTTCACTTTCAAAGAAGGCCAGCATCTCGTTTAAACGGTGGACTTCACTCTGTTCTTTTGTCGCAAAAAGGTGGTACAGGCGTTGTGCTTCTACATTGGCATCAAAGTCGGTACGGCTAATACGGTAAACATCCGTCATTTGCTTACTTTCAAGCGTGATCCAGCCTTTCTCTGCGAAATAGTCGAGCGCGGCTACCACGCGTTTACGCTCGGCATGCGCCACTTGCCATAACGCATCAAAATCAACCGTATACCAGGTTCGGGCTTTGGCTGAGCAGTTAAAAACATGCTGAATGAAGTCGCGACGTTCACCTTGGAAGTGCCCAAGAATAAAGGCCTGATCTTGCTCTAACTTGAAGCGGTAGTCAGCAAAATAGGTGTACTGTGGCTCGATGATGTTTGCCATTTCCAGATACACCAGCAGGGTTTTTAGCGGCAGCATGCGAATATTCGTGTCTTTAGACAAGCGTAGCAGGATCACCTCCCATTGTGGTGTGCCTTGCTCTCCTTGTTGGGCGTGCGCCTGTTGTAAGATTTGCGTGAGTAGGTGCTCAATCGCAGATTGATCTGGTGTGTCGCCATAGACAAAGTTTTCCAGTACATTCAGGCCGGATTTATTGCCTAACAAAATACAGTCAGCGGGTTGACCATCACGGCCGGCACGTCCAATTTCCTGGCTGTAATTTTCGATCGATTTTGGCAGATCAAAATGGATCACCTGGCGAATGTCTGATTTGTCGATCCCCATACCAAAGGCGATGGTCGCGATAATGCAATGATGCTGACCTGCCATGAAATCGCGCTGAATGCGTTGACGTTGCTCGCTGTCCATTCCCGCATGATACGCTTGTGCCGCATAACCCTGCTGGCTGAGCCATTGTGCCAAGTCTTCTGCGGTTTTCTGTAGTGTGACATACACAATCGTGGGCTTCGGTGATGCGGATTGGGTTAACTGCTGAAGCAGTGTTTGCTGTTTCTCCGCCAGCGGCGTGGGCACAATGGCGAGATCCAAATTGTGGCGATAAAATCCGGTGATCACGACATGTTCTGGCGCAATGGCAAATTTATTGCGCATGTCTTCGATAACCGCCGGTGTCGCGGTGGCGGTCAGCAGCAACACTTGCGGAATGTTCAGCATCGCGCGGTATTGAGGCAGTTTAAGGTAATCCGGACGGAAGTTGTGTCCCCATTCTGAAATACAGTGGGCTTCATCCACCACGAGCAGGGAAATCGGCACTTGCCCGATAAAATGACGAAATCGTTCGTTGTTCAGGCGTTCAACGGAAATCATCAAGATTTTGATTTGCCCACTTCTGACCCCTTGCATCACCTGCTGGCTTTCTTCCCACGTTTGGCTGGAATCGATAGAGGCGGCAGCAATTCCCTTACTGTGCAGAAAATCTAACTGATCTTTCATCAAGGCCAGCAGTGGCGAAATCACCAAGGTTAAATGCGGCAATTGCAGCGCCGGTAACTGGTAGCACAGAGATTTGCCCGAGCCGGTCGGGAAAATAGCCGCGCTAGAGTGACCATTGATGACATGTTGGATCACATCATCTTGCCCTGGTCGCAGAGAATCAAAGCCAAAGTAGTGTTGCAGGTTCTGTAGATACATAGACACGTCGCGTTAAGAAGCCAGTAAGAAAGGATGATAGCGAAAATTGTCACGATCACCTATGCCCGAATGAAAACGGTTCAAAACCGGTGCCATTATCCAAATAATAATGTTGGGATCTATAACACAGAGTAAAGGGGTAAATACTGGAGATTGATAGATAAATTTAAGGATAAAAGGCTGTATATGTGTCGCTTATGCATCAAAAGTAATTAAAAACACTGTGCCAATGGGTGTACGGTAACCCTTTTTAATTCGGTTTTTGATAGAAAACGCTATATAGGGAAGAATCACCACGCATTCATAACAATTAACCACTAGCTCTATGATTTATAAGGAAGTATATGTCGTGGTTTCATAACCTCAGTTTTCGCAGTAAGTTTGCTGTCCCTGTCTTGATCGTCGTGACGATTTTTTCGAGCTTGTTTGCCTTGGTCATGGTGGTCTTCAATGATCAGGTCAACACCAATGCCACCCTTAATGACTATATTGAGCCTGTGCTGGTGGATATGGATGACGGGTACCGTGACCTGTACCAAGTGACGACGGCGGGCAAGGGCATCGTATTGGCGAATAACGATCCTGAGCAGGTTGCACATTATCAAGCGCTGTATGCCGATGATGAGTCGAAAGCATTGGGGCGCTTATTGGCGGCGCAACGTTTGATTGATGGAGGGCTATTAACGGGGTCATTGCAAATGACCGTGAATCAATTAGAACAGCAATATGTCCGGTGGGTTGACTATTATGCACACATCGTCGCAGATCCCGATGGGGCCGATACGTATTACCAAACTCATCGACAAGAGATAGAGCGCGAATTTGTTGCCCTGATTGATTTGTTCATGCAGGTACGTAGCAGTATTGAACAGAATGAAGCCGATCTACAAGTGGCCATTGATAAAGAAATTGCATGGGTGACACGCGCGTTAGAAATTGGCGTCGTGGTGGCGATTTTACTGTCGATTGCCGCCACGTGGTTCATTTCCGGTGTCGTTGTCACGCCGTTGCGCCGCTTGTCTGACAGCATGAACGATATCGCACAAGGGGATGGTGACCTAACGCAGCGTGTCGACATTACCAGCCGTGATGAAGTCGGGCAATTGGGCGAAGCGTTTAATGCGTTCGTCGGGACGATTCATCAAACCATGGGCGAAGTGGCATCGACCTTGGCCGCTGTACAAACCGCCACCGACCAGATCCAGCAAGAAACACAAGGTGTGGCGATGCATGCTGTTTCGCAGCATGAAGAAAGCGCACAAGTGGCGACGGCGGTGAATGAAATGAGTGCGACCAGCGACAACGTGAGCCAGCATGCCAATGAGGCTGCGCAAGCGAGTCAGCGAGCGAGTGATGATTCAGATACCGCGCGGAACGTACTTGGCAATGCGGTGAGTTCAATCCATCAGTTAGCCGATGACATTGATGCCTCCAGCCAAGTGATCAGTGAATTGGAACGGGATGTCGGCAATATTGCCTCGATACTGGATGTGATCCGTGGCATTGCCGATCAAACTAACTTACTGGCATTGAATGCAGCGATTGAAGCGGCGCGTGCGGGTGAACAAGGCCGAGGTTTTGCGGTGGTTGCCGACGAAGTTCGCTCTCTGGCCAGTAAAACGCAGCTCAGTACTGGTGAAATTCAAGCCATGATCGAGCGTTTACAGCATGGCGCGAAAGAAGCCGTAACCGCAATGGCGAGCAGCCGAGAAAGCGGCATTAATACCGTGGGGCAGGCGAACAGTGCCAATGCGTCATTGGATGCGATCAGTCAGTCGATTTCGGTGATCAATGAGATGAACTTGCAGATAGCCACGGCAGCGACGCAGCAAAATCAGGTGAGTGAAGACATTAATCAAAACGTACAACGTATTGCGGATAAGAGCCAAGCCATGGCGGAGCAAATCCATAACACGGAGCAGGCATTCATGATGCTGGCAACGCGTTGTGAGCAGTTACAAACCCAAGTGGGCCGCTTTAAAATTTAAAGCGGCGGATACGCGCGGGTAATAAAATACAAACGTCTAACAAAAAACCTCCTACTGGAGGTTTTTTTATGGGGTTTATCCTCGTTTTGATGCGGGTTTTGGGCTGGAAAATCCAATTAACCAGATTATTTGTAAGTAAATATTGATAGCGATTTACAGCCTCTGGGGGCTGCATTAGTATGCGGCGCTTTCTTTCCCCCTTTAGCCCTGTCTATGATCAATCCCGTTTTTATTATTGCTTACTTTTTCTTGTTTAGCAGCGCGGTTGTTGGCGCACCGTTTGAATTAACCCCTGATGAGAAGCGCGTTGTGGCACTTCACAATGAGTTAGTGATTGCGAAGCCTGCACATGGACGTCCAACATTTTGGAATATGTCTTCTTCTGAAGAGGGCGGTGGTGTCTATTATCACTTTTTAAAGGGAATGGGTGATGCGATTGGATTGCCTTTGCGTTTTAGGTCTTATGATAATTACGCGGCTGTAATGCAAGCTGTGGAAGAAGGTGGTGCTGATCTGTCGCTGGGATTTGTTTCAACGGAAGAACGTCAAAAGCACCTACTCTTTTCTGTGCCGGTTTTTCAAAATTACAATGTGAAGTGGTTATCTCACGCGGCATTGAAAAATAAACCAGCCAGTGAAATGGATTGGGTTTGCTTGCGGGGCACGGTATCGTGCGATTACATCGCACAAGGGGGGTATCGAACACTGCTCCGTGCTGATACTGCTGAAAAAGTGATCCATCGGTTGGCATTAGGTTTGGCAGACGGGGCCATCGTCAATTTTGCATTAGCGTACGATTATTACAATACGCTACTGCCAGGGGAGTGGATGGGCGATATTCAAATGCTTGATCCACTTAACTCAAGCATGGCATCCATGATTATGTCCCCTCGCCATTCCCAGTTAATGGCGATTATCGATCGCTATATTGCCCACGCACAAGAGGATGGTCTGTTAACACCATATAAAGCGGATTTGCAGCTTTTACATAATGATTTGATTTTGACGGCAATAAAGAACCAATATCAGCGAGAGGTGCTGCGTTACACCATCAGTGATGAAGTACACCCGTTGTCATACCGACATCCTGAGTCGGGTGAGGTCGTGGGGTATGTGCATGATATCATGGCAATTTTGGCCCGTAAAACCGGATTGGTGTTTGAGTACGTTCCTCCTACGGGGCGGACACCGAATGCAATGCTGGCACGAGGGGAGGTGGAATTGTTGCCAGGTGAATTCTTCGATGATATCGACGAGGGGATGTTTATTCATTCCCGTCCATTTTATGCCGTGGAATGGGCACTGATTAAAACCAAGAAAAATATTGATAAGAAAGTCTGGGCCGTGCTGGATCGCTCCAATGGGTTCAGCTGTGGTTATACCAAACTTCAGCTTAAAGAAAAGCATCAAGTTTATAAGCACATTACGCCATTGTTGGCCGATGTCGCACGGGGTGTCGTGACGCATGCGTATGTGCCGCAAAGTGTGGTTGATATACAACGCTATTTTAATCAAGCTGATAGGTTTGATGTTGTTATCCCGAAAAACCCGTTATTGATCGATACTGATCTTGGGATCATTCTCCGAGATGACTCACAACTTTTGCGCAGTGTGCTGAATGCCGCCATTGATGTGACGACCGAAAATGAAATCAATTTAGCGCGATTGAATCACCATCATATTATTGCGCAGTATGGGTTTGATAAAGATACAGCGACCCATATTGCGCTGTGGGGAATGGGTGTCGTTGCCATCATCCTGATCATGGGATTGATTCATGCTAAGCGCCTGAAGCTCTCGTTAACCTCGGCGCAAGCCACGCAGAAGCGCTCTTATCAGCAAGTCGAATGGCTGATGAAATTGCTGGATAACATTCCGGGTATGGTGGTGATCACCGACGCGACCGGTAGGCCGATTTTGTCTAATAAGGCGTTTAAAACCTGCTTGCAGACCTGTGAGATGAATCAGTGTGGCAACATGCAGCAGCCGTGTTTCTTCCTCGACTCGTTAGGCGGCGCGATGTCCAATAACGAGCAAACTGAACTCCATCTGACCAAAAATGGGTGTGCGGTGGAAGATCGCTATTTCCGAATTTTACGGGAAACCGTGATTAACCCTCGGGATGAGGAAGAATACAACATCACGGTTTATGATGATTTCACTGAGTTAAAATTGCAGCAGAAACAGCTAAAAGAATCGAAACTGGAAGCGATTAATGCGCTGAAAGCCCGTGACGCGTTTTTGGCGATGACGAGCCATGAATTGCGAACACCGCTTGCGGCGATGATCGGGCTGATGGAACTGTTGAGCTCAAAACTCAAGCAAAAAGACAATCAAGAGCTGATGCAAAATGCTCAGCTGTCTGCTGAGCGCCTTAAGTTACTGGTCAACGATATCCTCGACTTTTCAAAAATTGAAGCCGAGCAGTTACAGCTGGATATGTACCGCAGCAATGCGTTTGATGAGCTGTGCCCAGTGCTCCGTACGTTTGAAAGTCATGCGCAATTGAAAAAGCTGGATTTTGTGGTGGATTGGCAGCCTACAGCACGGTGCATGGCTGAATTGGATTGGCACCGCGTGATTCAAATAATCAATAATCTATTGAATAACGCGATTAAGTTTACCGATCATGGTTATATTACCGTGTCGATTGTTATCACAGAGTCCAATTTACAGCTGGTGGTGAAGGACTCTGGTTGTGGCATGACCTCAGAACAATTGGCCAATTTATTTCAGCCGTTTGCCCAAGGGGATCGCACCATTACTCGTCGCTATGGTGGCTCAGGATTAGGCATGTCCATCGTGCAGCGTTTGGTGGTGCTGATGGGTGGGACTATAGAGGTAGACAGTCAGGCTGTACAAGGGACGACAGTGGCAGTGACGCTGCCTGCAGGCTTTTACCGTGATGATAATCGGGATGCAAAACCGGTTTATACCGATGATCCCTGTATTGCAAACTGGTTAGACGTGTGGAGTGTGGTCGTTCTGGATACGTTTGCGCCACACACAGACACCATCGTGATGATGGCAGAAAACCACAATATTTATCCAGATGTATTGTTGAAGCAGTTATCAGCGTATATGCCACTTCGCCCTGCTAGTACCACATTGGCCCAGTATAGCGGTACTGTGTTGGTGGCTGATGATGACCCAATCAACCGGCTGCTGTTTCAGAAGCAATTGTCGAAACTCGGTTTAACCACGGTGATTGTGAATGACGGCTTGGAAGCCATTCAAATGTTACAAACATGCGATGCGCATATCGATGTGGTGATTACTGACTGCCATATGCCCAACGTGGATGGTTATGAACTGACGGTAAAAATCAAGACTGATGAACGACTAGCGCATGTGCCGGTGATCGGCTGTACGGCAGAAGACTCGCGTTTAGTCACGGAAAAAGCGAAGCAGGTCGGGATGGATGACATAATCTATAAACCCTATACCCTTAATACGCTGTCGGTCATATTGGGTAAATACTGTTTGCCAACAATCGCTGAAAGCGCAAGTGCGCAACTTGATTGGTTGAGTGACTATGCGCAAGAAGAGCAAGTTGAAATGTCACAGGTAGTGAAAGCCGCACTGATGGCGGATCATGCGTTGTTGTCGACAGAACATTGTGATCTTTCGGCATTGGCACACCGCATTAAAGGCTCAGCCCATGCCCTGAATATTGCGGTGTTGGCACAGGCCGCAAAGGACTGCGAAGGGGTCAGTGGCCAGCAAGCTGAGCATGCTAAACAGCATTTATTGCGTGAAATGAGCAAGGTGATTACGGCGGTGACGCATTGGATAGACCAACAGTGATCCTGTTTGAATTCCGGTGACAGCCACTGGGTTATGGATGTGTGTATGGGCCAACCCGAAAGGCGGGTAGGCCCATGCCCCGCAATGCATCAATCACGCCATTCAATGCTGTTTGACCGGTCGGTGCGGCGATGTGTTGCTTCTCAACGGCCATCGCATTGATCGTCAATGGCGAATTCTTGCTTCGCTGCTGCATCGTAAGAAATAAGATCCACGCGCGGTGCAGGTGGTTGGCATGCGTGATTAATGTCAGCCGCTTTATTCCGCAGTGATGAGCAATGGCCAAGCTATTGTGGGTATTATCTAGCGTATTTGTTGCGGCGTTATCTTCAATGATCCTCGCCCGATCAATCCCTGCGTTAATCAGCCACTCTGTCATTCGTTGGGCTTCGGTGTAGCCCGCTTGCTGTACGCCCCCAGTCACGATGATCCTGCTATTTGGCCAGCGTTGCACTAACGGTAAGGCGGCCTGTAACCGCTCTGTCAATATTGCCGATAACGCCCCATCGGCTTCCAGTTTATGCCCTAAGATCACCCATGCGCGATGCTTACTGTGCATGTCGTCAGTTTCGGCTTGTGCCTGCTCCTCTTCGGATCCTGCCGGTATCACTGTCTGAAGTACCGTGACTAACGTGTCCATCATCGTTATCACCGCCTCTGCCTGTTGAGGGGATAGCGCGCGCAGTGCTGTCAGTGCGATGCGGCTTTGCTGAGCATGTGCTTGTTGCGCTTTTTGTTGTGCTTTTTGTTGTGCTTTTGGTTGTCGTTCAGCAGAGGTGAGGCTGTCAGCCTCCACGGTGCCCAAAGATGGCATTGCGGCGATGTGATGCCAAACCGCCTGGTAACACAGAATAGCCTGCTGCTGCGATGCAGAGGCACTGTGACTGGCTTGTTCATACAAACGCAAGGCGGCCGATAACTTACCGTTAAACGTGGCCATATTGGCCAGCGTGATGAGTATCTCTGTGCGCTGTACCGAAGACGCCAAGGCGAGTGCTTGCTTGAGGTAAAACGTGACCGCATCCAAGTTTGTCATGGATTGGCCGTATATGCGGTAATGGGTACGGCACGGGCTGGTATAAGCCGCAAGGGCTTGTTGTAAAAAGAGGGATTCCATGGCGTGGCGATTCCATTGCTGAGCCTGTGTGCAGCATGCCTGATTCCCAAGAAACACGCAATGTAGGGTGCCACTAATCATGGGATGTTTACACGCAGGGGTCTCTGATGTTTTCTTTGGGGATAAAAAAACGCCGGAGAGGAGAACCTCACCGGCGTTTTTGCAATCAAGACCGTGTTACTTGATGCAGCGCAACATGTAATCGATGATTGGATCGTGGTTGTCTTTCAGTTCAAGCGCTTTCGGCATGAAAGCAGGCTTGTTCAGAATTTCACGGGTGATCAGTTCATCCAATAATGGCTTGAACTCAAAACCGGTTTTACCGACAAACAGCGATGTCAGATCTTCGTTTGCATAGGCATGCAACGCATCCTTCAGCCCTTTTAGGTAGAGGTAGTCTTTCGTGAAACCACCACCACGGTACGCACGGGCTGTAATCGTGAATGCATCATCTTTGCTGAGCTTGTAGTCATGATTCAGTACATGGTAAGTCTCGTTAAAAGTCTCACCACGTACCATCATATCAACCGCAATTACACGCAACGCCAATGTTTTCAGGCGGTGCAGTGGGAAACTGCCAGACAGGTGCTCACAAAGAATTGCCAAGCCTTCTTGGGTGTGGGTGTTACCCGGCAAGCCAAGCTGCAGTACTTTTAGTGGCTGCATTTCAGCATTGGCACTGGTCACCAAGTGTACACCCAACTCATGGTGGATAAGGGCATTCAAATCTTTAGGATTGAATTTTGCCCCCATGTTCACCTTGATATTGCGGCCGCTCACCATAGCACGCGCGATCAGTTGTTTAGAGCCGGCGATTTTGCACTTAATGCCGTAATCGTCCGCAGCGTCTTTAAACGCTTGAATCGCTTGTTGTGCGGTAATGGTTTCCGCTTCAGGCTCATCATATTCGCACGCATGCAAAATGAAGTTCGCATTGGCGATGTCTTGTTGATCCGGCTGGCCGTAGTAGCGCAGCGAGTTATACAAGAATTCATCGGTACCAATACTGGTCAGCAAATCGATACGTACAGCAAGCTGATCAATCACTTTGCGGTACATCTTTTGGATGTCGGCATCGCGAATGTCTTCAACCGGCAAACGGTAAAGCTGCTCACGGAACTTGTACGGATCCAGATCAAGCTGACGATACGTAAAGTTCGGCTGATAATCGTGCGGGCGCTGCAAGAAACGGCGTTTTTCCTGCTTGATGTTCAGCGGGTTGATGTAGCTTAGCGTATTCACACCGCGTGCAATGGCATGCAGTTGACGGTCAAGCTTGATCACTTCACGTGGCAACTTAGACGCCAAGATGTGGCTGCTGGTTAACTTCTTGACTTTGGTACGGCGCAAAATGGTTTCTGCGGCGTGTTCAGTCAAGACGTTCTTCATTTCCGCCTTCATTTTCTCGATAACCAGTGGGTAGCTTTCCCCACGGGCTTCGTCCATAAAGACTTTTTTGACTTCCAGCGGCATGATCAAGGTATTGTTGAAGCGTTCCTTGATGAAGGTCGCTTGGTACCCCATACCTTGGAATACATCGTTCACGCGCGCAGTGACATCGATATTTGGCAGCTCAATCTGGTTGAGTTTATCCATCAAACTATCGATTTCTTTGCGCCAGCGACGGCGATTGACCTGCTTGGTGCCCAAGTTGAAGACCGGCACGTCACGCTCAATACGCTGGTAGTTGTACGAATGCAGATCGTATAACAGGCACAGACCAAAGTGGCTTTCCAGTGTGTCGACAAGACACGCAAGAATGCGGTAATAGGTGTTGTGCTTTTCCAGTGAAACGGCGCGTTCAGCGTCAGTCAGTGGGGTTGACCATACTGGCTTGCCCCATGCTTCTTCGTAGATGCAGTTATCCGGCCCGCGGTTGAGATCATACTCATAGCGCGAGTCTTCCCCTTGCAGCACGATAGGCAGCGAGGAGATGAAATCACCGGTAAACGGATCTTCTTCGAAGTAACGCTCATCTTCATTGAGCAAACAGTTTGGCATCAGGTCGCCGCGGAGGCGGTGACCATGATGGATCGCTGTTGCAATGTACGGCTGGTATTCGCTGATGCGAATAGTCAGGCTGCCGTCATTTAGCTGCGCTTCAAAGGGAATGAGTTGCTGGATTTTTTCCAGCACTTCATTTTCAGTAAGCTGTAGCATCAGCAATTACCTGACGGAATTCGTTCTTACGTGCAATGCCGATTTCTTTGGCTTTAACAACGCCTTCAACGAAGTCCAAAACTTGAGCTTGTAGCTTCACGCGGTTCAAACGGTTGATACGTGTAATGCCGCCTGGGCTTAGTACGTTTACTTCAACCAGTTTGCCTTTGATCACGTCAAGACCCACAAAGTACAGACCGTCACGAACCAGTTTAGGACCAATGTGCTTACACAGTTGGATCTCTTCTTTGGTCAGTACGTGCTTCACTTCACGGCCACCCGCGTGGATGTTTGAACGCACGTCACCTTCTGCAGGTACACGGCGCATCGCACCAATTGGCTCACCGTTTAGCATCATGATACGTACGTCGCCTTCTTCAGCGCCTTCAATGTAGTCTTGAAGGATAACGTAGTTCTGATCATCACCGATGTAGAAGTCAAGCAGTGACTTCACGCTCGATTTTGCGCTTTTCTCGACTAGGATTACGCCCTTGCCGCCGTAGCCGTTCAATGGCTTCAAGATCATACGATCGTTAGTGCTTTCCTCTAGAACGCGCTGTAGGTAGTCGCGGTTCTTAGATACGTGTGTTACAGGGATGAACTCGTTGTTCGGATCAGGCAGCGAGGTGGTGTATAGCTTGTTGTTTGCTACACGTAGACCGTCGATGTCGTTCATGATGAAAGTTTGATCACGAACAGAATCCAAGAAGTTCAACGCCATCGTATCTAGCGGCGGGTTGGCACGCATGAAAATAACATCAAAACCAGCAAGCGGTAGCTGAGCGCTGTTGAATTCGGCTTTGCGGTAGAAGCTAGGGATATTAGAAGAAATCTCACCTTGCTTTAACACTTGGCAGAATGCCAGCGCAGTGCTGTGACGCATTGTCAGGTTATTCGGTGTTGTAATGGCTACCGTGTGACCACGCGATGCAGCTTCGTGAATCATGCGTAGTGTTGAGTCGTTTTCTGGCTCAACTTTGTCCCACGGGTACATAACAAAACAAATTTTCATAGCAGTTGCCTAATTTCTGTCATATTCGACAGGGGTGAAAAAGAATTAAGCCATCACACTCGCGTGGATGGCTTATTCGGATAACTTAATTTTTTTAGAACAGTGCGGAGGGCCCGCCCTATTACTAGATATCGATATCGGTATCGCTATCGTTATCGTCGTCGTCGTAGTTCCCATTTTGCTTGCGCTGTGACTGGCAAAGGGTATAACTACGGACTTTGTTGGTGGTTTTACTTACGTACTTATTCCAGCATTTTGCAAGGCTGGAGTGCATGTCTTTTTCGCCACTGACTTCCGCAAGAAACTCAGCTTCAACCTCGGTAAGAGGAGCCAATGACCCGTCTGTTAGGGCGCGCATGGTACGGCCATAGTTTTCTAACAGTTGAGCTTCACTGACGGTGAATACACCAGAACGGTTGAAGCCACGTGGGAAATTTTTATCGTCGTAAAATTTGCCTACACTTCTCATTTAATAATGCTTCCGGACGAGATTTGCGGTGATATTCTTTCACTGACGGTTTCTTGTAAAACAAATTTTTTTCGTCGTGACGATAAAAAATACTTATCATGGATTGATTAATGTAAGTCCTCCTTCAGATGTATTATTATGGTTTTATATTCTCCTTAGTTATTGAGATCGCTAGTGGATACAGAACTACTCAGAACATTCCTCGAAGTAACAAAGACTCGCCACTTTGGTCGCGCCGCAGACAATCTGTTTTTAACCCAGTCAGCCGTCAGTTTTCGTATCCGACAACTTGAAACGCAGTTAGGGAATGATTTGTTCTCTCGTCAGCGGGGCAATGTGCACCTTACTGCCGCGGGAGAGCGCTTGCAGCCTTATGCTGAAGCGATTTTGCAAACCTGGGGGCGGGCTAAGCAAGATGTCGCATTAAGTGACAGTCATAACCAGCAGGTGACGATCGGGGCCTCCTCGTTGTTTTGGGAGTTCGATGGCATTTCCGATTGGATCAGCCGTATTTATCAGAGCGTCGAAGGGTTAGCGTTGCGCCTTGAATCCGTCCCGCGTCAGAGCTTGGCCAAGCAATTGCTCGACAAAAGTATTGATGTCGCGATTACCAGCGATCCACCGAAAATTGAAAATTTACACGTCACCAAAGTGCGTGATTACCAATTGCAGCTCGTCACGAATGTGCCGGAATGTGCGATGGATCAAGTGAAAGCACGTCCGTTGGTGTATCTCGATTGGGGTACGCGCTTCTCACTCGAGCATAGCCGGATCACAGAATTGCAAAAAACGCCGATCATGCATACGCACTCAAGCAAAATGGCCGTTGAGTTTTTAATCAATAACAATGGTGTGGGTTTCTTGCCGTCACCCGTTGTGGCAAGCAGTGTTCAAGAAGGGTTACTTTTCCCGGTTGAAGGCGCGCCAGTCATGGAACAGTCGCTGTATTTAGTGTGGCGTGAAGACACAGAAAAAGTGGAAATGTTGGAAGCCATGTTGGCTGTTCCATTTACCCAAATTATCGAGAGTATTTAACGCGATAGAATGCTGACTGTTGCATAAAAAGTGTTGATGGTAAGGATAAAAATTACTCGTTGTACAGAAAATACGATGATCTCCTATTCTCAGATTGCTCCCCCTGCCAAGGTAGGGGAAAGCCTGTGTTAACACGGTTGATGTATATCACACTGTGTAGAAGAGAGCAGTCAGTGGCGAAGGTTTCGTTTACTGTTTTTATCTCGCGCTACGCTGCTGTTTATATCGGTAACAATACTGTGTGATAAATCCAGTATTGTTGTAAGTGTACAACGTATTAGTAATTAGTTACTTACTCTGGAAGAGTGTCAGGAAACAGTCATGGCTAAGTTAGATCAAAAATTCGCGAAAGGGTCTAAGTCAAAAAACAAGTTCGATTTTGGAGATGATTTTCAAGATTTCGATCAGCAATCAAGGAAGAAAAAGCGTCGTGTTGCGCGACAGCGTGATGAATTTCCGGAGTACGAAGAAAACTATTAATTCCCTGTCATCGTCATGATGATTGAAGTGAAGGGCGCCTGAGGGTGCCCTTTTTGTTACTTGTTATCTTTTACTTGCTACTTGTAATCTGTTACCTGTAACCCCTTCACCGTCCCCCCTTGTTTTTCTTCTGCAGCTTGTTCTTCCTCTGAGGCTTGTGATTGTGTTTAGCCTGATCCGGTTTACGCTTATAGAGATGCGTAATGCGTCTACTGGGGCGATATAGCCAATCGGAGGTGCCATGAACCCATTATCGATGAACAACACGCAGAAGCTGATTGGTGAGACGATTAGCTTGTTTGATGAGCAAGGGCGAGAAGGGCACTTTATTGTCAATGCGGTGACCCCGTTGGACCGCCATGGCTTTGATGATCTCGGACGAGTGATAGAGCATTTTGTGATCAACTTTCAAGGCGATGGCAGCAGCCACTTTCCTGATGGGCATTACCATTTCAAGCATCCTAAATTTGGCGAAATCTTGTTGTATGTGTTTCATAAGACGGGGCATGAGTATGAAATCATTGTTGATTCACAACTGCCCGGTTAAACCTGTGTGATGCACGTCTTATCGGTATTCAAGCCGTATGTTGATCTCACTTGGCGATACAAATCATGTATACTGCGGCCAATAGTATTTTATTCAAGTTAAACCAAAGGTTGAAACATGCTAGACAATCTAAGTATTCCTGATGACATTCAAAAAGAGCCTGAGTTACCGCTGCCTTCTCTTGACGATCAGAAGCGTATTGTTGAAGAGTTAAAGCGTCTGGAAGCAGCGGGTGAGTTAACGCCAGAAGTGCTTGAAGCCTTCATGACGGGTAACCGTAAACCTGCCGCTGACGCATAATACGCCGCAGCCATAGGTCAAACACTGACGGCATTACACGCCCGTGTGATGCCGTTTACCTCCCATAACGCCTTATCACTTTGCACTTGTTACACACGGAAACGCACTATGTCTCGGGGGCTTAACGTTTCTATATGCATTTTATCTGACTATATACGCACAAGTGTTAGTTTACGCTTTAAAGCAAAAAATAAATAACAGCTAGACGGCGTAGTGATGAGAACACACATAGATTCAAAGGTTTTTCGACGAAACTATAAAGTCATTAAAAATGATGGCTTGTATTATCTTTATCAACGTAAATATTATTTCTTTTGGGTGACAGATGGCACTGGATATCATTCAAAAAAAGAAGCGACAGTCAGCGTCCCATATCGCCGATGCTAGCGAGTATTGATTTGCGGTGAAAATGCAATGTTATCACCGCTTTTCTGCTGAAGAATGTCAAGATCAGTAATATTTTTTGATAATACTCGAAATATCACCAGATGCATGGAGATGGACGAGTCGTTTATTAATGAAGGCTTGCATATTTGGGTCCATGTTCGGATCAAACGCTAAATAAATAGAATAATCAGGAATGACCTGGCTAAACGATGTCATTTTATAATCCGTTGACGGATATTGACTGTTTTTTAAATGGTATTTAATGCGAGATGCCATTTCAACGAACGTTGCATCATCCGGTGAGCGATTAATCACTCGGATAGCGGCGGCGTAATCCTTCACCCGCAGTTCATCAATCGTGCCATTTTCTATATAGGGCATCAATTCCGGATAACTGAATCCATGTAATAGCACGACGACCTTGTCTTGAAGGTCTTGCATTGTGTTGAATGATAGCGTGCTCCCCTTGCGACTTAACAGGGCGTGCTTCACTGTGTAAATAGGCTGAGAAGACAAATTGGCGGCTTGTACGCTTCCCCATGTTGGGCTTCCGTATGTGATCCAGTTTGCCTCTCCCCCACTTTCCAGTACTGAAATCATGCGATTAAAGGGATAGGCGTGGTAAGCCAACGTATACGGTGAGTCTTCAAAGACGGCTCGAACAATGTCGGTAACAATACCGCTATGGTTATCGTCTTTCTCAATTTGAAACGGGACGGCTTGTTTTTTAATAACGTAATAGTTAACCGTTGTAGGTTGTTCACTGTATGCCGAAAGAGGAAGGAGTAACCCGAGGCAAAATATGATGAATTTATACATTGTTGGTCCTTTTTCCACATTCAATTTCGAGGTCTATGATTAGATTAGTGGTGAATATGCATGGGTGGGGGCACGGATGGCCAAAAGAGAACAGCAATCACAAAATAAAATGATCATGAGCCTATCGAAACAACTTTTGATTGTATTATTGATAATAAGCTCAGTATTCACCGTGCTTTCTGCTGGATTGAGTTTATATTTGGACTATCAACAAACGCGTTCAGACATTCACGCTTTATTTCATCAAATTCAAGAAAGTGATTTATCAGGCTTGTCATCCAGTCTGTGGGTGGAAGATAGAACGCAATTGATGATACAAGCGCAGGGTATTATGCATTTGCCCGGCATTAATCATTTACAAATAGCGAACGAACAAGAAATCATTATTCAGTTAGGCACCCCTCTGACAGAACAGGTATTGGAGCAGCAGTGGCCGCTCGAGCAGGTGATGAGCAATAAAACCTACCACTTGGCGACGTTGACACTGCAGTACGATCTTTCATTGGTTTACAACAGCTTAATTAATAAAGGTATCGTTTTGTTCGTGGGGTATGCCTTGTTGGTGTTTTGTATCGCCATTGTGATATTAATTGTGACTTACCGGCTGATTGTTAACCCGCTCACCACGATGGCCAAAACCGTCACGGAGTTTGATGATCAGCAAATTCCCTTATCTATTGAATTGGCCCCTCGATGGTTTAACGATGAAATTTCGGTATTGGCGTCACGCTATAATCACTCTATCGCACATGTACGGGAAAATTATCGTCAACTGGAGCAATCTCGCCAGCATGCTGAGCAAGCTAACCAGAAGAAGAGTGAATTTTTGGCCAATATGAGCCACGAAATTCGTACCCCCATGAATGGCATCATTGGTTTGTCGGGTTTAATGCTGGACATGAAACTGCCAGCAGAACAGAAAGATTATGTCACCATGCTGCATACATCGTCGTTGTCATTACTGGATGTCATTAACGACATTTTAGATTTTTCAAAAATTGAAGCGGGTCGAATGGAGCTTGATTTCATGCCGGTGAACATTTTTGAATTAAGTAAAGACGTTGAGTCGCTATTTTTAGTCAAAGCGGCACAAAAAGGCGTGGTGCTATCGTGTTCGGTGGATCCCATGGTGAGCCCATTGTTATTGGGGGATGCCACTAAGCTCAGACAAATTTTGACGAACTTGGTCAGTAATGCAGTGAAGTTTACCGAGGAAGGCCATGTGCAGGTCACTATCAAGCACCTTGAAGCGTTGTCCGAAAAGTGCCGATTAGGTTTTGCTGTCAGTGACAGTGGGATCGGGATCTCTCCAGATCAACAAGGGTTGGTCTTTGAAAAGTTTCAGCAAGCCGATGGCAGCGCGACTCGGCAATATGGCGGGACCGGTCTAGGGCTCGCGATTTGTCGGGAAATGGTGCAGTTAATGGGGGGGACGTTACAGTTAGAAAGCGCATTGGGCCAGGGGAGCTGTTTTTCTTTTTCATTACAGTTTGCCCATCAAGAGCAGCACGATGGGCTTGTCGAACCTGACGCCTTGCAAGGAAAGCGGGTGTTACTGGTTGATGACAGCATGCTAAACATGCGGATCACCTCGGTGCAGCTTGAACGGTTTGGTGTGGTAACCACACTGTGTGGCAATCCGGCTCACGCACTGGCGATGGTTACCGATGCTGACATCGCTGAACAACCGTTTGATGCCATTATTTTAGATAAATGGATGCCGCAATTGGGGGGATTTCAGCTGGCAGACATACTGACGGAGAACCTTAAAGCGCGCTGTCCTAAGATGATGATGATTTCAGCAGCCCCTGATCCGGGGGATGAGCACAGTGCGCGTTCGGCAAACATTCAATACTTTATTGTTCGTCCTTATAAAGAAAGTCACTTAATTTGGGCGCTGACACAATTGATTGGCCTTGCTGCTTGCCCGCATCCCGACACACAACACCGTGACACGGCCCCCCTGAGCAGTGAGCTTCCGAGTGAGCGGCCATGTGAGCTATCGAGTGACAGGCTGAGTGCGCCCTCCGCGACATCGGCTGAGCTGCCGACTGTGACGAAGGAGATTGTGAAAAAGGAGGCTGCGGCGGAAGAAGTGGTGTGTGCCGCGACGGATCAATTATTGATACTGGTGGTGGAAGACACGGCGATTAATCAGAAAGTGTCAAAAATGATGCTCGAAAAATTGGGGGCGGTGGTTCACATTGCGGAAAATGGCCAAGTTGCGGTAGATGCCTTTCAGCAGCAACACTACGATTTGATATTTATGGATTGCCAAATGCCGGTGTTGGACGGTTTTGAAGCGACAAAGATCATTCGCACCCTTGAGGCTGACGAGGAACATATCCCTATTGTTGCGCTCACTGCGAATGTTGTGAAGGAAGAGAAAGAAAAATGCCTGCAAGCGGGTATGGATGACTTTGCCTCGAAACCGGTCAGTAAGCAGACGCTGGCAAAAATGTTAGTGTTGCATTGTACGCAGCACGAAACAACGATCACGTAGAAAGGCATATTTAAGATCATTCGATCCGCATGGTCGCGATTAACGTGAGCCCTGCGGATCTCAATGGGATGTCTGATACTTAGGAAAGAGACTGGTTACTGCTTAAAAAATCCAACGGTTGATTGTATAAACTGATCACCACAGTCAGGGTATTTTCGCTGGTGTCTTCAGAAATATCAGAGATAACGTAATATTCGCTGTGTTTATTTTTAATATTAGTGGTGACGAGATGTCTTAGGCTGTCGTTAATGTCACCTTGAATTTTAAAGGTTTCGATCAGTTCATATTGCCCGTGATCCACTTCCGTAGGGGCTAAGAGTTCTGGAGAGGCTTGAGCCAGCGTCGAGAAGGCGAACAGAGAGAGTGCGGCGAGGCTTTTCTTGATCATCATGATTACAGCGATTGAGTTAAGTACAGGTTACACATAGCAAAATGTGCCGATGTACATACTGTGCCATGACTCAATTATGACTTTGTCAGCCGTGCGTCAAATGCAAAAGAAAAGCCTGCGTCGTGATGCGTTATGGAAAGGGGATCACGGTTAGGCATTATTTGCGGTTAATCTTATCGATCTGTGTATTCCCCGTTACTTTGCATTGGTGCTGTTGTTTGAGGTGTTGTGTGCGCGGTAAGGGTTTCCCGTGTGCATCTAAACAAACCGCCACGGTCATAAACGGTGCCGTAGGTGCTGGCAGTCCACCGAGTCCTCCCCCCGATGCCCATGCGCCGCCACAAAGACTCAATAAGCCAACAATGAACAGTGTTTTCATGGTAGGTACCTTGTATCAAGACGATGCCGTGTACTGAGTGTAGTTGACGCAAGTGGGGGCATTGTTTCTCTCATGCGACAAGAATGCGACAAGGCATACATCATGAATGGCGCAAATACCGCGCCATCTGCCCAAAATGGCTTGAAGATAGAACCACTATGTTCATCGCCATTTTGATTGCTTTCACGAATTTTGGACCTATAACGATGGTGCAAATAATTAAGGGACACACCCTAGGCCGTTAAGGTGAGTGCGGTGTGTTTACGCTCGGCCCCACGTAACATCGCATGGACGAGTTCGTTGGCTTCAAACTTGGTTAAGGCTTCATGTGCGCCAACCTGATGGGCTTGAGACACGCTGATCTCACTGGATAATGACGTATGCAGAATAATGTAAGCACTATTGAGAGAAGGCGTGTTTTGAATTTCAAATGCCAACTCATAGCCATCTAACCCCGGCATTTCAATATCACTGACGACAATATCAAACGGTGAACCGCCTGCCGCCGCATGTTTGAGCATGTCCAGTGCCTGCAGGCCGCTGGTTGCCACAAAGTACGGCACTGAAATACTGTCGAGCGCTTGCGACAGTTGTCGACGAGCCACGGAAGAATCATCGATCAAAATGATTTTTAACGGGCGGAGCTTCTCACGCTGCATATCCGTTAATACCGGATGCAAACTGCTTGGCGGCTCAGGAAACACCTTAGACAGCAACAATTCCACATCCAATAGCTGGATCAGCTTATCGTCAACGGTCGTCACCCCAGTAACAAATACATTGTTGCCCAAGGTACTCGGTGGCGCTTCAATATCATGCCAATTACACGCCGTGATCTTATTAATTCCCCGCACCAGAAAGCCAACCAACATGCGCTGGCAGTCCGTAATGATAATATAGCAGGTGCTTAATTCGTCATTTGTCAATGGCGGGTAACCGACCGCTTTAGCCATATCAATAATCGGTAATGTGTCCCCGCGCAAATTTGCCGCACCGAGTACGGTTGGATGAGAATGGGGGATTGCAGTGAGTGTTGTGTAAGGCACGATCTCTTTGACTTTGAGTGTGCCAATAGCAAAAGACTGCCGTGCGGTAAGCTGAAAAAGCAGCATGCCTTGAGATTGATTCGTGGCATTTTTTATCATTGTTCAATCCCTTTGAGATGAAAGTGTAACGGTATTTTCGCCGTCACCATCAGCCACTGTTTTCCGCGCAGTGGTGATGAAAAAATGGAGATGTCAGAAGTGTCACAAGACAAAATTTACTTTTTGTTACATTGCGTGACATTTGACTCAAAATAGAACTTACGCATAAAAAAGGCGCGCTTGTTAGTGATATTTCCCACCGTCTATGCGTATTTTCCTCTTGTATAGAGAAATATCATCTCACCTTAGCTGTTGATATTGCCGTTAAAAATGACGAAATTCAGCGTCTGAAATACTTTGTCACCATAGTAGCGGTTTCACCCCGTACGAGGAAAGAGAAGTTAATGAGTTTCTTATCATTCGTTGATCGAAGTCGTTATTGATAAGTTGAATATTTGAATGAGCGCGGTTTTGGTCGAGAGAAAAAAATGGTCGATCATGGAGAATAAATTTGAACAGAGCGTGTGTTTCATCTTTTACTTTACAGCCATTTTACATTTTCATTTGAAATGACATGTAAAACAATAACAACAGTTTCGCGTTCCGAAAAAAGTTAGCTAACACTTAATGACATCGAATGAAGCGCAGGATGTACTGCCTGTCATCGGTGAATAAATAATCATTATGTGGAGAACATTATGCAAAAGGGACTACGTCTTAGCAAAGTAGCATGTGCAATGGCTGCTTTGTTGATGGCAGGGACAACGGCGACAGCCGTTGCTGCACCGACTCACGATAAGGCCGTTATCGGTTATTTGACGCAGTGGGAAGCGTGGAAAGGTACAGATGCTGGCTTCAGCGTAAAAGGTGAAGCGACACACTTGAACGTAGATATGGACATCTACTCAATCTTGAACTTCTCATTCTTCGGGGTGGCAAAAGACGGTTCAATGCACAGTGGTGATTTACGTAACAAGAGCATTTACAAGCCGGGTTCAGTGCAGGAGCCAGGTCCGCTTCTACACCCAGATGTTTACTCAAGCTGGGACTTCCATATTCTTTGGGGTGAGCTAGAGTACATCCACGAGTACCCAGGAAACGAACCTTGGCAGGCTGATGCGTTAGCGAAAGTACAAGCACAAGGCTTCATTAAAGATGGTCGTGGTTGGAAACACGAACCAACGGGTATCACAGGTCAAATGCCTATCCCTCTGAAAAAAGAAGGTGGCGCACCGGGTCTTATCGACCTAGCTAACGAGAAAGGCGTGAAAGTAATGGCGTCTATCGGTGGCTGGAGTATGTCTAAGCACTTCCCAGAAATGGCTGCAGACCCAGTGAAGAAAGAGCGCTTCCTGAAAGACGTAGACGCTCTGCTTGCGCTTGGTTTCCACGGTATCGACATCGATTGGGAATACCCAGGTGCGGGCGGTATGAACTTCACCGGTACTGAAGCTGACTTCGCGAACTTTGAACAGTTGATGGAAGACATCCGTGAGCGTATCGGTCCAGATCGTCTACTGACAGCAGCATTTAAAGCGGTGCCAGCAGCACTTGAAGGCTTTAACTGGGATCGTCTAGTGAAGTCAATGGACTACTTCAACATGATGACTTACGACCTGAACGGTGGTTGGTCGAATGTTACGGGCCACAACTCACCACTATATCCATACCCAGAAGAAGAGTTCGAGGGCTTGAACCTTGATACCCTGAAGAATTGGATGGTGGATGTTAAAGGCATCCCAAGCCAGAAGATCAACTTCGGTGCGGCATTCTACGGTCGTGGTGTTCAAACGACAGAAAGCACGGCATCCCTAGGCGCACCAACAGACAAACGTATGTTGAATTTCTCAGTGGATGGTCCAACACTGTCTGCGGCAGATATCGATAACTGGAAAGCGTTTGATGGTCAGCCAAACTACAACTATATCATCAAGCAAACTGGCTGGGAGCACATGTGGGATGCGAACGCCGAAGTACCGTACGCGGTGAAAGGCAAGTACTTCCTAAGCTACGATGATCCAGAAGCGATGAACAAGAAAGCCCAGTACATCGTTGATAACGACCTAGGTGGTATCATCGTATGGCAGGTGCATGGTGACATCCAGTGTAAAGGTTCATTCGTGAACTACGGCAGTAAGCTGAAGCAGTGTACTAACCTAAGCTCGCCACTGGCTGAAGAAATCGACAAAGTGTTCACTGCAGATACCCCAGTTCCTGGCAACAAAGCACCTGTACTGACCGTACCTGGCGTACAAATGGCAGATGCTGGCCAAGTGATCAGCTTTGATGTTTCAGCAACCGATGCTGATGGCGATGCGCTAAGCTTCACTGTCACTAACGCAACTGTTGTTGATAACGGTAACGGTACCGCTACCGTAACTTACAAAGCGCCAAACACATCTGTTGACCTGACTGAAACGGTTTCTGTAACGGTTTCTGACGGTAAGAAGACCGCGGTTAAGTCTGTTGTCGTAAAAGTAAAAGGTGAAGCACCACTACCGGGTGAAAATAACCCACCAGTACTGACTGCACCAGCGACTGCATCTGTCGATAGCGGTAAAACAGTGGTTATCTCTGTATCTGCAACAGACAAAGACGGCGACGCGCTGACGTTTGCAGCTGAAGGTGCGGTTGTTACACCAACAGCAGCGGGTGCTGACATTACGTTCACCGCACCTGAAGTAACAGCTGACAAGGTCGTTGATCTTGTTGTGACTGTCACTGACGGTAAAGCAACCGATGCTGCAACGATTGCTGTAACAGTGAAGGCTGTTGATGAACCAACACCAGGCAACACTTGGGATCCAAACAAAGTGTACGTGAGTGGTGATACCGTTGTATTTGAAGGCGTAACATACACCGCGAAGTGGTGGAACAAGGGTGAAAAACCTGGAACCAGCGCAGTGTGGGAAGCGAAAGATGACGGCGGCGTTGATCCTGGTCCAAACCCAGGTGATAACGATTGGTCAGCGGACAAAGTGTACACTGGCGGCCAAGAAGTTGTGTTCAACGGTGAGAAATACCGTGCTAAGTGGTGGACACAAGGCGACCAGCCTGGTGCTCAGTACGGCCCATGGGAAAAAATCTAATAAAGTGAGTTTCTTAACTTTATTTTAAATGTGAAAAAGGCCTGACATGCGTGTCAGGCCTTTTTTTGTCCATGAAAACGGTGGCTATCGCACCTATAGTTAAGAGGCGAAACGGTAAAGATAACGAGGTAGGCGAGTATGGAATTGCGAAATAAATCGGGCGATGTAGCAAAACTGGCAGATAACCTCACCTTGAAAGAAGTGGTGGACATGGGTTTTTCATTAGATATTTGTGATGAAAACTATGACCCGAATGAACATTGGCAAGCCAGTGCCACGCCAAAAGGCAAGCAAGGCGAATACCCCGAATAGTCATAAGCCACTTGCTATGAAATAACAAAGCCAGCACGATGATGCTGGCTTTTTGCTGTCTTTGTATTGACGTTTTTACTGCGTTGCGGCTAACGTCGTCGTGCTGGGGAAGAGGCGATCAGTGTGTACTTACTTTTTCAATGGCATCTGTGAACCCCGCATTGGAAAAGGTGCCAATTTTCCCTAGTGTGCCACCTCCATAAATAACACTTTGTTTATGGAAGCGTAAATGGTTGATCAGTCGCATGTTCTCGTCATCATTGCGTGGCAGCAACATGGCATGCCCTGCATAGATACAGATAAAGTTCATGTTGAAATCGGTATCATCTAATCGAAATCCCCGATAGCGAGTGGGTGCTTCACTTCGTGCAGTACATGCATCGCCGACTTGCAGTACCATGTTGAAGATTTTCCCGCCTTTTCCATTATTGGCAATGCCGACTGAAGAGCCAAAGAAATAGGTATAGACCGGTGCGATGGCATTATTGGCTTTAGGATTGTATACCCAAGGCTGCAGTGGATCGTCGTCTAATGCATGATCAAAAATGCGTTCATAGAGAGGACGAAACCCCTTATTGGTGTATTTCCCTGCCGCCAGCAAGATATCAGTCCCCTCAATATGCAGATTCACGCGAGTTTCGTCGCGTAGCACGGCGTTCCACAACATCACGAGCCGATCATTTTCATTCGCCGGCACTAGCAACGCCGTTTGATTATCCTGACACAGATTGATCAACTTAACGGTATTGTCGTTGATTTTGGCGGTTACAAGGCGGTACTGCCCCTTTGGCTGCATTGAAAAGCAATTATCAGCCTGAGTGGAAAAATACATCAATGGGCTAGAGACAGTGGTGTTCAGCGGGTTACGACCAACGATTACTCTACCACTTGGATCATCCACAAAGGCGACCTGCGCCATGTCGTCAGCCACTTTATGCCATGAAAGGGAAGGTGACGGGGCGTAATCCGTCATCGACTTTGCGGTGACGGTTGCAGAGTGTAATAGAAAAAGGGCGAGGGGAACGCCCAGCAAGCGGCATAAAGAATGGTTCATGGCAGTCCCTCTTAAAATTAATCTATCCGTCAGGGGTATATTAATTATGGGTCATGCCGAGGAGTGGGAGCATGATGTGCCATGATGTCTTCGCAGAAGTTTGAACTTGCTCACGGGAGTCGGATTCCCCATGATGCATTGGCAATATCAACGACGATTGAGCTAGAGAATAACAGCCTGATACGCTTCAACAGCTTGAGCGGCATGATGTTTGTTACCTTGCAGAACACGCTTATAGTGATTCAGGGTTTTTTCAAGGTACTTCTCGACGGTTTTTGTTTGTTCATCGGTTGCTGCGCGCCAAATTTGATCACCGACTGAACTCACTTTCATCTTTTCATTGGGTGTGGATGACACATAAATGATCTCATAAAAACGGTTGTTTTCTTCGACCAACAGTTCGTATTTCAAACTGAAGTCAAGCTGGCTCAATGTCTGCCGTAACGTGAATTGATGGTGCACTGGACAGAGCAGAAAATCGATATCCAGATCAGGATATTGACGGTGAATGCCCTCGATAAATTGCGTAATCAAGTCCCCTCCTACACCCGCAATAATAACCAAGTGCTTACCTGGGTATGCACTTAACGGTAATCTCGCTACATCAAGACAATGTGTTTTCCACGTAGAAAGCGAATCCGCATGAAACCGTTGCAGCTTGGCTTCAATGGCTTGCATGAGTGCAGGGACAATATCGACAAAATGAATATAAGGCGCAGCCTGTCGAGATAACAGTGCGGTGCCCAAGAAGCCATGATCACAGCAACAGTCCCAAATATGGGTGTAGTCAGAGGGCACCAGTTGCTCGATGTGTGTAAGCCTTTTACTGAGTTTCAAGAGGGATCATCTCGGAGTGGAAAGTCGGCGTATTGTAATGATTTTTGCCGGTTTCGCCAGATGGAGACTTCGATAGCATGCCGATTATGGCTTGCATCTCAATAGTCTTTACCGTGATGTTGCTGTACGACCAGTGAGGAGCAAGCACGGGGGGGAGGGCAAAAACTGACGAGCATAATAAAATTTAACGCTTTACTTGGGAACGAAACAGGACAGATGCACATTTGTCATGGTCATTTTCTCGCTGTTTCTAAATACCAAACTGCATTTATTATCAATAGAATAGGCCGTCAATAAATGCAGTTTAATGGACTGATTCTCATTTTTTACCAGGATCGAATTTTTTCCTATTCGGTCTGCGGTATAGGGATGGGTATCACTGAATTTTATGGTGTTGTCATCTTTGTTTATATAGGTATACGTGAGTTTATGTTCATTTTTGAATTGCTCACCGTGAACAATCCAAGTGTATTTTTCGAAACCGATAGTGCCATGAAAATATTGTTGCTGATTATGGGCTAAGATCGCACATGAAATGTTAATCACCAGAAGAAGAGTAATGATGCTGTACTTGTGATTTAACAAAAAAGTAAACAATTGGTTACGACGCATTTTTAACATTAAAACCTATATCAAAATTAACGGCTTGTTGTAGAAATTACATTTTTTCGCAGTTTAAACGTTGATTATCTGAATCATAGGTACAAATATTACCGTCAATCGTTAATTTTATGGTTTTATCACCCGTATCTTTGATGATATGCGGATAAGGTTTTATTTGTATTAACGAGCGAAAATCTTGTTTGTAGTAGATGATTTCAGCAAAATGCCCGATAAAATAAAGCGCTGAAAACGATAACAAGCCGATTGAAATCAGAAAAAAGCGATTTATATACATGCTTTTTTTGCTGATATTGCAGTCTATTGTCGGGGGCGTAGCATCTACATCTACATCATTGATAAGTGAAGATGTTTCAATAGCCGTAAAATTCAGTTTGTAACCTTGGCCTGGCACATTCTCTAAAATTGACTTGTCTTTGTCTTGAAGCGCATTACGCGTTCTGCTGATCAACTGCGGCAAGCTTTCACTGGATGTTGGTTTAGACAACCACACGGATTGAATGATTTCTTTATGATTCAATATCGTTGGATGCGCATTAACCAAGCAAGTGAGTAACAAGTGCTGTTTATGAGTCAAGGTTATATTTTTATCACTCATACCTTCATTTTTATGTGCCATCGTGCGCGACTCGACATGCCAGTAATAATCACCCAACTGAATGTTTTTTTTGCTGTGTAATTGTGAATTCAATGTTTACGTAAACCTTAATTAAGCATAGAAATGCGGTGGCATGGTGAGATATTTTAAAATGACCGCGAAGTATACTCAAAATCTTACTGATTACAATAAAGGCATTTATCATTAGTAAATCTAATGATTTTTTGAAATAAACTAATCATTTTGTTCAGAAAGACAAACACTCAAAGTGGCGAGTTTCTACATTATTTAGTGCGGTGGATAAATGAGGTGATGTATAAGTTGTTGTTTGTTATGGAATTATATTTGATTACATTTGAATTTATATTTATTTCATACACTTGTAAGTGGTTTTTTATCCAGCAAATATGCTCCAATTCTCTTAGATATTTTCACTATTAATAGCATGGTCGTGATGGTGATACATCATCACATGATTTGTGTGCCATGGTATTTTCACAAGCTTACGATCTTACATCTACTGATTTCAAGTATTATTATATTCGCAAATGATGATGCATCATGTATCATACCAACACGATCAGCGAATGACTGACTTTAAGGCACATATCATAATGAAAAACATTCTTCTCTGTACAACGGGTGCAAGCCCACAAGTGGTCACTGAAACCTTGTATGCGTTGTTTACTCAGGGTAAGACATACCCAGATGAGATGTATGTGATCACAACGGAGAGTGCGAAAGCGATCTTGGTGGAAGGTCTGTTTACACAAGGGCACCTCCAAGCGCTGTATGATGAATATGGTATGCCTGCCGTTGCGTTCGATGAAAGCCATATTTGGTTGATTGAAGATGAAGAAGGTCGGCCGGTGTTTGATGCGAAAGGCGAAGAAGATCAAGCCTACATGGCCAATTTCATCACCCGCAAAGTCGCCGAACTCACCGCTGATAACCAGACGGCGATTCATGCATCAATTGCAGGCGGGCGTAAAACGATGGCGTTTTACATGGGCTATGCCATGTCATTGCTGGGGCGTGAGCAGGATTCTCTCAGCCACGTGTTTGTGAACGATGATTTCGAGTTTGTCTGTGATTTCTATTTTCCGACTAAAAACGATAATTGGATTGTCGGTAAAACAGTGGCCGATCAGGTTAATACCAAAGAGGCGATCGTAACGCTTGCCGAGATCCCCTTTGTGCGTATGCGTAAGAAGTTTGAAGATGATCTGATCAGCCAAATTGAAGAGGCCACCTTCAGCAAAACCGTGGCCCGTATGAATGCGGCCGATCAAGTGACATCGGCACAGTTGTCGCATAATGCGTCGACCCTCTCGGTGCTGGGTATTGATATTAAGCTCACGGCCAAAGAGTTGGCGCTGTATCACTACATCGCCCTTGAGACCGAGAAAAAAGTGCTGGTGGATCGCCATTTTATTGAAAGTACAGCGCCCAGTAAGGCCTATTTGTCGGTGTACAGTAAAATGAAGGGCGATGTACGCGTGTACCGCACGTTTGGGTTGGAAGATGACATTGCTTGGCGAGAGCAATCATTGTCCACGCTAAAGCCAATGGAAAAGGAATTCATTCAGCCTATCCGCACGCAGGTGAACGGTAAACTTAAAAAAGCGTTGCCGGCAGAAATTTATGAAAAAGTGCAGATCCACTCTCAACGTGTGAGTGGCGGTAACCAGTATTGGATTGCGCCTGAGTTATGTGTGACGGGCGTATAACCTTTTACGTCAGGTTATGCTGCTTCTTTTCTTGACCATCATTCATCGTCCTTAATTTACTTATTTATTACCCCCCTATAGATATGCTTATTGTCGGCATAGGGGGGCTTGTATCTGGAGAATATGTTATGTACCCATTTTGTCAGCATCGTCATGTTGTCAAACTAAAACGTAATGTCTTTCAACGCTTGTGGTTTAAAGCTGTTTATCAATGTAAAGACTGCGGAGAGCTGATCAAGTTCTGAGTGATGCAATGAATGAGCGATAATAAAAAGGCGTTACGTGAACAAATTAAAGCACGGCATGACCAGCACCTTGCTGAGGTGAAAAAGCGTTTTTTGGCAGAGATGGCCCTTCAAACACCGCTAAATAAAATACGGATGCCTCTCGCAACACCCGACAACATCGACTTATTAACGGTCACTAAATAGCACAGGCTCGCGTCTGTGCTTTTTTATGCCTGACAACGCTGATCGTGTTCGGTCGCGGGATAACGATCGCAAGCTTATGAACGTCACTCTCAATGACCTACTCATTATGATGATGTGGTTTTCAATTAATGGAGAGATGTCATGTCAGCTGCCCGTACTTTTACCTGTTCCACTGTTCACACGCATAACCCAGTCAACGCAATGACAGAGGTGAGCAACTTTGCCTTTTTACAGCCAGCATTACCGGATTTGTATCAGCAAGCGATACAGGCGGAGAAATACCTGTATAGCGACAGTCAATCCAGCTTGGCGAAAATGCGGCTATTTGTTGAATTAGCCTGTCATGAGTTAGGGGCACATTTTAAGCTCAAGCCACCCGTAAAAGGTGACTTGTTCAACAAAATTAACATGTTGTCTGCGAGTGGTTATGTTGAAGTATGGGTGACAGATACGATGCACCGCTTGCGTGATGCGGGGAATCGCTCTGTGCATTTGTGTGAGGTTAATGGTCATTACGTGGCGCAGCAGAAAACCTCTCGTGTGCGCATGCAAGCGCTTGTTCGCGAGCTGCACGATATGGCGAAATACATGGCGCACAAACTGCTTGGTACCGCAGAGCGTGACATGGGGGAGTGGGTGGAGCCCCAGCAATCAGAACTGGCGGAGTTAGTCACGCAAGCGTTGAATGGCCAGAAAGAGGCCAGCTTTGCCTTGGCGGAATATTGTCATGAACAGTTGTCTGCATTGACAGAAACCGGCGAGGATAAATGGTGGAATAAAACGGTGTATGCCGACCGTCAGCGTGATCTGGCGTATTGGCTGGAAAAAGCCCATGCACAGGGTCACCCGCAAACGTGGTTGTTGTTGGCTAACAGTTATGCCAGCGGAAAATTGATGCCTCATGCTGACCGCACTGCCAAGCAGTGTTTCAAGCGCGCAGTAGAGCATGACAGCGATGGACAAGCCGCGTTTGATTACGGGCAATATTTGTGTCATCAACAGCAAGTTGTGCGTGGGTGGGAAATGCTGACACAGGCGGCAGAAAAGGGCCATGCTGAAGCATTGTTAGCGGTACAAGAAAAGCACTACGGCACACCCGAATATGCACAATGGATTAGCAAAGGTCTTGAGAGCGATCAGCTGGCGGCTTATACGCTTGATGCCTTTCAAAAGTTGCAAGCATACACAGCACTGGGTGGCGATGATTTGCTGGATGACTTGAGTGATGGACCATCGATCCCGTCATCTGATCAACTGACGCCTCAGCCGCTATCACTCAAACAACAGGCACATAAGCACCTGCGCAGCGCAGTGATCATAGGCACGGCGAAGCGCGCACCGGGCATGGCCTTTATTCAGGCGTATGTTGATGGTCATGGGGTGGGGAATAAATCCCTGTCTCAAGCTGATATGGCTGACAAAATGGTGGCCAGTTATGATGATTTGCCTGTCTTCTTGCCTTATCAACCGCTATTGTTCAGCGTGATTTGTGTGGGGGATGGCCACTACGAGGTGCTGCGTAAGGTGTATACCCGTGTGTTATCGCAGGGAGACAGCGAGGAAGCCAAAGCAGATGTGAAATTCCAGATGGCACAAAAAGCAATCACGGAGTTTAAAAAAGCGAAGTCAGTCGCGACGCCAGATACGATTCATAACCTGCTATCAGAGGCGGCAGACGCCGGCCATAAAGGGGCGCGCAGTTATATCCACTCAGCGGAAGGGAAAGCCTTGATGAAAAAATCCGGGTATGCCACAGCAGGGCGCATGCAGCCGAAAAGCGCAGGGCAGAAAGTCAAAGATAAAAAGAAACGTAAATTGGCAAAAAAAGCACGCAAGCAATAACGCAAATTTCTTACATCTGATGCACTTTTTTAGTTTATCTGCCGTATAGGGTTAATGACTATAGGCAGATAATCAGGAGAGGCAAGATGAAGAGTGCCATTATTTCACTGGTGATACTTCATGCGTTGTTGTTACAAGGGTGTGCGAATCAACTGTTTTATTACCCATCAACTGCCGCACACATGAATGATGATATCCGCTGGCTACCTTCCTCTTCCGGCAATGCGTTGGCCTATTTGTGGTTGCCGAGTGCCGTTGATACACCGAAAGGCATTGTGGTGCACTTTCACGGAAACAGTGGCCATATGGAAGCGACGCAGGAAAAAGTGAATTGGTTGGTTGAGCACGGTTATCACGTCTTGGTGTTTGACTATTCTGGATTTGGTCATTCATCAGGGCAACCCACAGATGAAGCCTTATATCATGATGCGATGTCAATGCTCGCGTACAGTGAGACATTACAAGACAGTATGGGGCTGCCAGTGTTTGTGGTCGCGACATCAACTGGGGGAAATGTGTTTTTACGCGCATGGGCGGATCACCCGGTCGAGGTAGCCGGTATCATTATCGATTCGTCGTTCACCAGTTATATAGAAACGGCTGCATTTACGCTTCGTCAGCATGTACTGGGTAACATGTATGCATGGGTAGCATCACTGGTCATGCGGGATGACTATGCTGCGGATGTAGCGATGGCGAATGTCCCGAAAACGAACGCATTAGTATTACATTGTGAGGACGATGAGGTGGTGCCTATTACCGCCGGTGAGGATTTATACGCAGAATTGGAAGGGGATAAAACGTTTTGGCGTTTGGAAGGCTGCCGTCATGCAAGGGCGATGACCGGCGTATTTCCTGAGGTTCAGCAACGGGTCGTTGACTGGTTAGCCCAATCCACGCCCGAATCCAATGGGGTGCTAGGCATGAATTTAGCGAAACGACAGTGATGTCAACAATCAGTAGATACGTCTAACGAGGGAGTTAGATAACACCCAAGCTGACGATTTGGTTATCTTTAGTGGAGGCTGGTCGTAGTATTCAAGGATGGTTTGTAAAATAGACCACCCTTATACATATCCCATTCTTATTGATTTCCAAGGTGAAGAGCGGATGGCAATATTAATGCTGACAGCGTAGAGACGTATTTCTTAAGGTGCGTTCTGACGGCCCACTAAATACAACACTGCAGATATCGTCAAGATAATATACGTGATTGTGACGAATAGGTACACATTGGCTGTCACCTTCTGCTACGTATCCATTATCACTCGTACGGGTGAAGGTATAGTCAAAATTAATACTTTTTGCATGTGTATCCGCTGAGTTATTTAATCGGGCAAATGTATTTTTAGTGATTAATTGGTTTTTATACTGAACAGTATAAGTCATCCAAGTGTACTCAAGGGCTTCAACTTGACCAAAGAATGCAGTACGGGTGTGTTGAGCGGCAAAGAAAAGCCCACCATTTAGCATGAGTAAAACGATAATAATGGTGAATTTATTGGCATTTAAGTAAGAATTTAGCGTTGTCATAAATACACTTATGGTTATCAATGGTGATTGAAATTTTTGTCTCGTCAATAGGTTGTCTATCTGGGTAGGGCTTCGCATGCTGAATCTCTTGCATAACCTGCTTGTAATGCACAGCCAGGATAAATTCTTTCATATTCCATATGGACAGTGCAGTTAGAAAGACAATAAATAGTATTGATAAGCGTTCGATAAGGATTTTACGCTTATTTAATGGCTGATTTATTTGTACTTTTTCTACTTTTTCTACTTTTTTTAAATTTTCTATGTCATCTGTTTTTTTATCCGTAACAGGCGTAACTTTAAATTGAAGGGAATAACCGACGCCTGGAACATTAACAAGAATTTGTTTTTCATTATCTTCAAGCACTTGCCTTGTTCTATTGATCAGTTGAGGTAAGCTTTCAGCTGAAATATGTTTTGTCCCCCATACTTTTTCAATAATGTGTTCTTTTTGTAATGTTTGAGGGAAGGCATCGACCAAACAACGTAATAATTGATATTGCTTGGGTGTTAGCATCACTGATTGCTTTTGGTCAGAGGAGGCGGTATCAGTGATACGCTGTAAATTCCTCGTGTCCACATTCCATGAAAAAGCACCTACAATTAAGTTGTTATGTTCTTCGTGCATGAATGATCTACATGGTTAATAGGGATAAAAAGAGTCCGCATTATACGTAATCAATCCTAAAATGTGAAGCGTGTCGCATTTTACAATGCTTACGATTTTCAATATGAATTAATTATCCACCATGTAATGATTTTTCCATTCATGCGCTTTCGGGGGGCGTTGTTCTGCCGCCATCATGACGATAAAAAATAATAAAAATGCCGTCATACAGGGAGTGATGACGGCGGCACGTGTAGATATTTCAGGAAGGAATTAGCCCGCTTTTAGCTCAAGCAGTGTGTGGCCTAAACCAATGTCATCGGTACGCGAAGCCACGGTAAAGCCTGCTTCTTCCACCAACTCTAAGAAGTCTTCACTGCGGTAGAAACGGCTGTTGCCGTTGGCCAAGCAGGTGAAGTAAAGCGATGTTGCGTTCAGGCTATAAGCCGCCGCATCATAGCGCTGGGCATCCCAGAAGAGTTCAAGAATATACACAGTCGCGTCATCCGACATGGCTGCGCGTACACGACGCAAAATGCTCAAAATCTCCATTGGCGAGAAACAATCCAAAAACTGGCTCATCCACCAAATATCGGCACCCGATGGCAGAGCTTGTGATTTATCAAGCATATTGACGGGATAACCGTGAATCCGTTCAGCGAATCCAGCTTGTTCTGCATTGGCTAACGCCATTTCAATTTGCTGTGGCAAATCAATGATGGTGACATTCACATCTTGGTCATAATTGCAGCATTGCAGCGCCCATTTACCGGTGTTACCACCAATATCAAACAAACGTTTAGGTTTGGCCGCAAATACACGCTCCAGCAGCACAGGGAAAGAGCGGTCTGAGTAGAAGTGGTCAAAATTAAACCAACTTTCTTTGGCTTTTTCAGGCAAGCGAGACAAGCCTTCATAGATGGTCGGCCAGTCACCCAATTCTTTCAAACCGGCGGGCGTCCCTTCTTGGATAGCTTCGGTTAAATGCATCATGGCGGCGTAACACACGTCGGCCGTGAAATCGAGATTCGCGCGGGTCATGCCATCGTTCGCCAAGAAGTACCCCAAGTTAGCCAGGACATAATTGGGTTTATTCCATGTCACAATGTGCGCACTTAATGCCATGTCCAACAAGACTTTAACGCCGTATTCCGACACGCCTGTTTGACGGGCAATCGTCGGGGCATCTAATCCATTTTTTCCTGCGCCATCAAGGGTGGCCAGGATGCCGAGGTCACGCAGCGTGCGTGCGGTATGAAAGACGATAGGGGCAAACGCTAACTTTTGAGCTTCCGTTTTGGCTTGCAAGGCATTGAATGGATCTTGTTGATATGAAGTCACAAAGCGTTCCAACTACTTAAAAGGTAATATTCATTCATGATCCAAAGCGTTTAGATCTGAGGGGGTATTTTGAATAAACGGTCCTAGGCTTTCAAGTGCTTGTGATGAAAATGCCGTAAATTACTGGACCGTGTGGTAAATGCACAGAAAGAACAGGCGTGTAGAGATAAAATATACGTAATCGATATGAGCAACATATTAATTAACATTTATTCGTAATGTGATAAAGGAATGTTACGTCATTTTACAACCCCGTTCGTTGGAAAGACGCTCGGTCATCGTTCGTATTCATTGTGCTTACCCATATGGATATGAGTAATGTGCAGGAATGTTATTTAATACGTATGGTGTAGCGTGGGAATATGCCTTGTGCGTATCCGTTGGCATTGTTTTGAGTGCGAGCGAAAGCAGAGCGGTAGACCATTAAATCCATGAAATAAAAGCCTATGCCTTAGCGACAAATGGTCGATCCCTAAAAGCAAGGATAATAAAGAATATGCATGTATGCTTATATGGTAAAAAAGGGGGGGTGAACGCTACCCCTATATTTCTTTAGCAAAGTTGATTGAAAAGGGAATTATTTGATGGCGTTTTATACAGTTGGTTTGTTTTAGTGATTGAATAAATGACCGTTTGAATAAAATCCTTAAGGATCGCCTCCCTAGCTATACCCAAAAGGGTCAATAAATATTATCCTAGTTGGTTGCTAGGATGGGCAACCGCATAGGTCTAACCGATCGCGAACACACAGCTACAAGCAGGTAACAGGTAAATAGCCCCGATGAATAAAGTACGTTTTGATATTGCAGATTGGCACGCATTGTCACCTGGGATGGCGAACCAAAGTGATTGGGCTGCGTGGGCAGCGAACGGTAAAGCATGGCCAACCGATCCTGCACCGGTTGCGGTGGGGGATATTCCTGCCATGATGCGCCGTCGAATGAGCCTGCTTAGCAAGTTAGCCATCCAAACCGCCATGACGTTGGTGCAATCTCACTCGGTTGATTTTATCGTTTTCTCTAGCCGTCATGGCGAACTGCACCGTACGGTCACATTATTGCAAGATGTGCTGCGCGGTGATGATGCTTCCCCCATCGCGTTCTCGCAATCAGTACATAATACCGCTGCCGGTCTGTTAACGATTGCCACCAAACTTGCCATTCCTGTCACCTCGATTGCCGCGGGTGAGCACTCGTTGCATGCCGCACTGATTGACGCTGCCGCGTATTTAGCTGAGCACCCAACGCACCGTGTCTTGGTGGTGGATTTTGACGAACCGTTACCCGTCCCTTATGACATCTACGAACCACAGCCGCACCAAGGTTTTGCGCTTGGCATGGTGATCACCCAAGGGGAACAGTGTACCTTGCGTTGGCAACGAGCCCCTTCTGCTGCCTCCGCGGTTGCCCTTGAACCATTACAAACGTTGGCCGTTATTGCGCAATTAGCGCAGCAAGCGCCAGCTTGGTCAATCAACGGACATCGCCATCATTGGCATTGGAATATCAAAGCGTGATGAAGCCAACGTCGCTCACGCTACGTCAACGCGTCAATAAAGCCTGGCGCGTCTTTGCGACGGGGTTGTGCTTTAGCATTTTCGGTTTAGGTGCACTGTGCCTGACGTTTGTGATCTTCCCGTTGTTGACGGGCACCATGAAAGGGCACGAACGCCGAGAGTTACGTGTACAGGCGATCATTCAACGCGCGTTTGCGTTTTTTTGCCGTACGATGCGTTTCTTTGGCGCAATTGAATATGAATTTGTGGGCGTGGAGCTATTGCAACACGATCGCCGTTGCCTGATTGTCGCTAACCACCCGAGTTTGATTGATTATGTGCTGATTGGCTCATGCTTACCGCAATGTGATTGCTTGGTGAAAGCGGCCATTTGGCATAATCCTTTTATGCGCGGCATTGTTAAAGCGGCAGGATATGTCCCCAATGTGGATCCTGAGCGTTTATTGGATGCCTGTGGTGAACGACTAGAAAAAGGTAACGTCCTGTTGGTGTTTCCAGAAGGCACCCGCACAACGCCTGGCGAGCAACCCTCATTGCAACGAGGGGCGGCCCAGATTGCCGTGCGCACCCAAACGGACTTGCGCGTGGTACACATCACCGTGAGCCCCGATTTTTTAACGAAGCAGGCAAAGTGGTATCAGGTGCCTGATCGTAAACCCATTTTTCGGGTGGAAGTGAAAGAAAAAATTGCGATTACGGATTTTCTTGCACATTCAGATTCACCCACGACAGCGGCAAGGCAGCTTAACCGCCATTTGGCGACGGCGCTTTTCCCACAACAGAACAAGTAACACATAACGTAATAAAGAAGGTTAGCGTGGAATCATTACATAACGAACTAAAAGTACTCATCATCGAGGCATTGAATCTTGAAGACATCACCCCAGCAGACATTGAGGCGCAAGCTCCGTTGTTTGGTGACGGTTTAGGCTTAGATTCTATCGATGCCCTTGAACTGGGTTTGGCGATTAAAAAGCAGTACAACATTGCCATTGATGCCGATGATACGAATACTCGTCAATACTTTGCATCAGTTGCAAACTTGGCTGATTTCATTGCTGCTAACCGCGCTTAATTGAGGACGTAATTGATGACTGATGTGAACCGCAACGACGTTTTTGAGCAAGTACAAAACGCCTTGGTTGAACTGTTTGAATTGGATGCGGCCGACATTACCCCTGAGGCGACCTTGTACCAAGACTTGGATCTGGACAGCATTGATGCGGTGGACTTGGTGGTGCATCTGCAAAATGTGACCGGCAAAAAAATCAAGCCAGAAGAATTTAAATCAGTACGTACCGTGCAAGACGTGGTCGATGCTGTGGCAGCCCTACTGCAGTAATGCGATTTTTTACCGCACTATCAGCCATTGCGTTACTGGGGTACCCCTTCGCGGTGTACTTCGGGATCAGCGAATGGGGCATGGGGCCGGTGGCTGGCGTACTGGGGATTCTGTTTTTGATCCGTGTGTTAGCTGGCCACCAAGCCCGTTTACGTGAATTAAAATACATTGCGTATTTGAGTGGTGGTGCTGGGATCACATTGGCCGTATTGGGCAGTGTGTTCCGTGAACATGGCTGGTTGATGTATTATCCCGTGATCGTGAACGGTTTAATGCTTGGACTGTTTGGTGCCAGCTTGTGGCAATCGCAGACCATGATTGAGCGTTTTGCCCGTTTGCAAGATCCGAATTTACCTGACAGTGGCGTGCGCTACACACGCAAAGTGACACGCGTATGGTGTGGCTTTTTTGTGTTAAATGGAGCAATCGCCTTAGCAACGTGTTTCATCTCCTTGTCGGTATGGACACTTTACAACGGGTTGATTAGCTACTTACTGGCAGGCAGTTTGTTTGCCGGTGAATGGCTGGTGCGTCAATACGTGATAAAGAAACAGTTGGCAGAATCCGTGGTTGAGTAACCGCTGACGTAATGCCCCACACGTTAACCAACGTATGAACAGGGCGTGATGAACGTAGCTCGATAAGAATAGCGTGATGAACAAATGAATATTTCTCCAGTGGCGATCCCTTTATCGACGTTGCCTGAATCAATGGCCACGCCATTTCTCAGTTTAGATGTGCTGATGGCGACATCGCGTCCGGATGCATTTCCCGTGGCTTATCATGCTCAATCATGTCATGGACAGTCAGAGCATGCGGCTCATGCGAAAACAATCGTCACATGGGCAACATGGCACACTGATGTTCAACGCCTGACGGTGGCCTTACAATCGCACCCTGCCCAGAAATGGGCACTGTGTTTTGATGACAGCTACCAATTTGCGGTGGCATTCATGGCTGCGACTCACGCAGGTAAACACCTCATTTTACCGGGTAACCATCAACCGGATGCGTTACTTGCATTGGCCGAACATTTCGATGCCATTTTGCACGATCGTGCGCACTATGATGGGTTAACGTATCCACAGTGGCGTGTTTCGGCAGAGAGTGAGCCGGCATACTTGGCCGAATCAAGCATCTCAGCCAACACGTATGCGTTCACCACCTTGGCGCTCGCTGACTGCC
Organism: Photobacterium sp. 270122K; assembly: GCF_059941365.1. Classification (NCBI taxonomy): domain Bacteria; kingdom Pseudomonadati; phylum Pseudomonadota; class Gammaproteobacteria; order Vibrionales; family Vibrionaceae; genus Photobacterium; species Photobacterium sp. 270122K. The sequence goes on along the minus strand of NZ_JBPOEN010000001.1, from coordinate 433,849 downwards.
GACTGACGTTATTTACCTCAGGCTCGAGCGGGGTACCTAAAGCGATTGAAAAAACGCTGGCGGATCTGGCCGAAGAAGTACAGCACCATGAACGCACATGGGGGACGGTAATCGCAGGCTCACGTATTGCCAGCACCGTGTCTCATCAACACATTTACGGTTTGTTGTTCCGCATTTTGTGGCCGCTGTGTGCCGGACGGGCTTTTGCTCGCCACGATCTCGTGTATCCCGAGCAAGTGATCGCCCATGCTGATAGCGATACCACCTTGGTGACCAGTCCTGCGTTATTGAAACGCTTAACGGGGGCTTCTTCCGCTGACCCATACCGCGCCGTGTTTTCTTCGGGTGGGCCATTAAGTCATGAGGCGGCTCAGTACAGCCATACGTTGTTTACTCAGTGGCCCATTGAGGTCTTTGGCAGTACAGAAACCGGCGGTATCGCGTTTCGCCAGCAACACGACGCGCAAACGCCGTGGCAGGTGTTCGATGTGATCGATGTAGTGTTGAATGCGGAAGGTTGCTTGCGGATCTGCTCACCGTTTGTTGATGCTGCGCAGTGGTATCAAACCAGTGATCAATGCCAACTACTGGATCACCGTCAATTTCTTTTGCTTGGCCGTGTGGATCGCATTGTCAAAATTGAAGAAAAACGGATTTCCTTAACCGAAGTGGAAGCGCGATTGTGCGCATTACCTTGGGTGAAAGAAGCGGCCGTTTTGGTGCTAGAAGACCCTCGCCGCGTTAGCCTGGGGGCGGTACTGAAGTTAACAGCTAATGGAGAAGCGGAGTTGGAAACGCTCGGTAAAGGGGCTTTTTGGCTTGCTTTGCGCCAAGCATTACGCCGCTGGCTAGAGCCGGTCGGTATTCCTCGTCGTTATCGGGTGGTGGACGATATACCGCTTAATAGCCAAGGAAAACGGCTTGTGAGAGACTTGGAAACGCTCTTTTAATACGAGAAAAGTGAACGAATTAAAAATGACCGAGACGAAACGAAAGCCAACGATACTGGCTCAACAAGTGAATGCACACCATGCTGTCCTCACGTTGCACGTGACGGCGGACATTACCGATTTCCAAGGTCATTTTACCGACTACCCCTTGTTACCGGGTGTGACGCAAATTGAATGGGCGGTGCACTACGGTCGCACCTGCCTGTCATTAACCGGTGAGTTTGCCGGTATGGATGCGCTGAAATTCCAACAGCCGATCTTGCCAAACAGCCACGTGGTGCTGACCTTGACATGGTCGCCAGAAAAACACAGCTTGCGCTTTTGTTATACCTCCCAAGAGGGCGAGGTAGAGCATACGCATGCCTCTGGGCGTATCACATTGAGTGAGGCGCAATGAGCACCTTTCGTCCCTGTTTTTTGATCCCCTGTTATAACCACGGTGCGACGGTGAGCGCGGTGCTGGATGCCTTAGCGCGTTACCCGTATCCGGTGATCATCGTGGATGATGGCAGCGATGCGGCGACCAAGCAGATCTTGGCCGAGCAGGCACAACGTGCGCACGTGACTGTTGTGACCTTGCCACAGAATCAGGGCAAGGGCGGGGCGGTGATTGCCGGTTTATATCAGGCGTTTGCGCAATGTTTTAGCCATGCCATTCAAATCGATGCCGACGGTCAGCACGATGTCTCCGCACTACCCATACTCATTGCCACGTCACAACAGCATTTGACCGCGTTGGTTTCCGGCCAACCGGTGTACGATGAGTCGGTACCGAAAGCGCGTCTCTACGGGCGTTATGCCACGCATGTATGGGTATGGATTGAAACCCTGTCAATGCAGATTAAAGACAGTATGTGCGGCTTTCGTTCGTATCCGATAGGCCCGACCATCAAGGTGCTCGAACGTAACCGTGTCGGCCAGCGTATGGATTTCGACACCGAAATCATGGTGCGCATGTACTGGGATGGGTGCGATGTGCGTTTTGTCGATACCAAGGTCGTGTATCCGGAAGGCGGCATTTCCCACTTTGATGCACTGTGGGACAACATCAAAATCAGTGCCATGCACACCCGTCTGTTTTTTGGCATGTTGCCGCGTATTCCCCGCTTGTTAAAACGCCGCGCGGCGGCTGCTTCTACAGTAACGGCATCGGCTAAATCCCGTCATTGGTCTTCCCATGCAGAACGCGGCACCGTCTTGGGCATTAAAACCTTATTACTGGTTTATCGCCTGCTGGGACGCCGCGTGTTCAATGTGTTGCTGAAAGGGGTCATGGCGTATTACCACCGCACGGGGCATCGCGCCCGCGCCGCCTCTGAAGACTACTTGGCGACCTTGCGCCGTTATGCTGCCGCGCAAGACATGACTATCCCCGAAGAGCGTGACGGACACCTCAATAGCTATCAGCACATGCTGTCGTTTGGGCATACGATGCTCGACAAATTAGCGGCATGGCAGGGGGATTTCTCGCTTGATCACATCACCGTGCACGGGCAGGATCATTTTGATCAGATCACCGCGAATAAGCAGGGGATCGTGATCCTAGGTTCTCATTTGGGCAATTTGGAATTGTGCCGTGCCCTGAGCCGTGGCTACGACAATGTGAAAATTAACGCCTTGGTGTTTACCGAGCATGCCGAACGCTTTAATGCCGTCATGCAGGCCGTGAATCCAGATTCGGCCCTTAATTTGATCCAAGTAAACAACGTCGGTCCCGAAACCGCCATTTTGTTGCGACAAAAACTCGATCAAGGGGAGTGGGTGGTGATCGTGGGTGATCGTACCTCGGTCACGCATGAACAGCGCGTGATATGGGCGGACTTTCTCGGCAAACCTGCGCCGTTCCCGCAAGGCCCCTTCATGCTGGCAGCCGTGTTAAAAGCCCCGGTTTATACCTTATTTGGTTTACGCAATGACAGCGGTGATACGCCGCATTTCGATGTGCACTTCGAGTTATTTAACGAACAGATTCAGTTACCTCGGGGGCAGCGAGAGCAGGCCCTTCAGGCTGTTGTCAGCCAATATGCTACGCGGTTAGAAGCTTACACGTTAACAGCACCACTACAATGGTATAACTTCTTTCCTTTCTGGCAGTTAAGTGGAAAAGATAATGCATCATAATCAGCACCCGGACATGACCAAGATGAACAAAGACAGCGTAACCTTTGGCGTTGATCGCCTGACCATTGAAGACGTTGTTGCGGTGGCGAATGGCGCCTCGGCGGCAATGAACGACAGCATGGAATACCGTGCAAAAATCGACCGCGGTGTCGCTTTTCTTGAGCGTTTGCTGAAAGAAGAAGGCGTGATTTATGGCGTGACAACCGGCTACGGTGACTCGTGCACAGTGGCTATCCCGCCGCATTTGGTGGACGAACTGCCGTTACACCTGACCCGCTTCCACGGTTGTGGTTTAGGTGAAAATTTAAGCCATGAACAAGCACGCGCCGTGTTAGCGACCCGTTTATGCTCGTTGTCACAAGGGGTATCGGGTGTTTCACATGAATTGCTGAATCAGATCGTCACCTTGATCAATCACGATATTGCCCCGCGTATTCCGCAGGAAGGCTCTGTCGGTGCCAGTGGTGATTTGACGCCGCTCTCGTACTTAGCGGCGGCCTTGATTGGTGAGCGCGACGTGATTTATAAAGGCCAGATCCGCGAAACTCGCGATGTATTTGCCGAGCTGAATATTGCGCCGATCACGCTCAAGCCAAAAGAAGGCTTAGCGTTAATGAACGGCACCTCTGTCATGACTGCTTTAGCCTGTTTAGCGTACAAACGCGCCGAGTACTTGGCGCAGCTGTCTACGCGTATCACGGCGATGGTATCAGTCGCGATGCAAGGCAATGATTTCCATTTCGACGAAGCCTTGTTCGCGGTGAAGCCACATCCGGGTCAACAGAACGTTGCCGCGTGGTTGCGTTCTGATTTGCAAGCCGCCCGTCCGCCGCGTAACAGTGATCGTCTGCAAGACCGTTATTCACTGCGTTGTGCGCCACACGTCATTGGCGTGTTGCAAGACAGCCTGCCGTGGCTGCGTCAGATGATTGAAAACGAGCTGAACAGTGCGAACGATAACCCAATCATCGACGGGGATAACGAACGCGTGTTGCACGGTGGCCATTTCTACGGCGGCCACATTGCCATGGCGATGGATACCCTGAAAACCGCCGTGGCCAATATTGCCGATCTGCTGGATCGTCAAATGGCCCAGTTGATGGATTACAAATTCAATAACGGCTTGCCGTTTAACCTGACCGGTGCCGAAGGCGAGCGCAAGCCGATTAACCATGGCTTTAAAGCCGTGCAAATCGGTATTTCGGCGTGGACAGCCGAAGCGTTGAAAAACACCATGCCAGCCAGTGTGTTCTCACGTTCTACGGAATGCCATAACCAAGACAAAGTCAGCATGGGCACCATTGCATCGCGCGACTGTTTGCGTGTGTTGCAGTTGACTGAGCAAGTGACGGCGGCCTCGTTATTGGCGGCGACACAAGCCTTGGAAATTCGCCTGCGCCGTAACGAGTTGGACGATCAGCAGATGAGTTTTGCACTGAAAACCATGCATGAAACGGTATTGAGTGAGTTCCAGTTTGTGGAAGAAGATCGTCCATTAGAGCACGATCTGCGCCATTTCATGATGCGCATTCAGCAGCAACATTGGGCGTTGTATTAAGCCGTTAATGGACCAATAGGAAAGCGTAATAATGAGCAAACAGCCGGTATTACATGCAGAAGTGATCATGATGACCGCGTTTCAAGATGCAGATCCGATGGGCGTGGTGTATCACGGTAATTACTTTCGCTTCTTTGAAGAAGCCCGCCGTGTATTGATGGACAAATTGGCTTACAACTACCGCGAGATGCAAGCCTCTGGCTACGTGTGGCCGATCATTGATACCCGCGTGAAATACATCAAACCCATTCCGTTTAACCATGAAATTCGCGTGGTGGCGACATTAACGGAATGGGAAAACCGCTTGAAAGTGGAGTATGTGATTTTTGATGCGCAAAGCGGTGTGCGCATGACCAGAGGCTACACAATGCAAGTGGCGGTGGGGATCGACAGTGGTGAAATGTGCTTTGCTTCACCGAAGGTGCTGACGGATAAAATCGAGGCGTGGTTTGCTCATGCGTAACGTATTGTCTGTTATGCGCCAGCGGGTGTGGGTCGGCCTTTGCGTGATGCTGTGTGGCGTGAGCGTCCCTGCGTTTGCCCATGCTGACACACAAGGCGAAAAACCCGCGCAAGTGAACGCGCAGGCTCAACACTCGGCGTTCACCTTGGCAGACTTGCAACAGCAGCTTGCCGCCCAAACCGTGGTACGCGGTGATTTCACCCAAACCCGCCATATGGCCATGTTCAGTGCGCCATTGGAATCTTCGGGGCACTTTTTGTTGGCACAAGACCACGGTTTGTTGTGGCAACAAACCGTGCCGTTTCCGGTGTCACTGGTCTTAACCCAAGACAAACTGAGCCAGCAATTCGGTGACAGTCCGGCGCAGGTGATTGCCGCCAAAGACAACCCGATGGTGTTCTATTTCAGCCACCTGTTTTTGTCGTTGTTTAAAGGCGATACTCAGCAGTTAACAGAACAATTCACCGTGTCACTGACGCAGCCGGCATCGCCTGAATCGGGTGAGTCAGCGGGCGCGCAGTGGGCATTGACGTTAACACCGACGGCAGCACCACTGAACGCGGTGTTCCAACATATCCGCTTGTCGGGTGGTCAATTCATTGATCAGCTTGTGTTGACGGAGAAACGCGGTGACGTTACTGAAATCCAATTTAGTCACCAGCGTGCTGTTAGCGCAACGTCAGGTAAGACAGCCACGACACTAACGAAAGAAGAACAACGTGCTTTCCAACTTTAAACCCGTAACGCCATCCCATCCCGACCGCGCGCAACGACGCGTTAAACAGCGCGCGCTTGCTTGGCTATTGGTGATGTTGACGGTATTGGGTGTGTTGGCGACGCAATTGCTGGGTCGACAGCCGTTACCGATTGATACCAACATCTTGGCGTTGCTGCCAGAGAACCGACAAGATCCCGCGGCACAGGCGGCGTTTGATCAGGTCGCGTCCAGCATGAGCAACAAAGTGGTGTTCGTGGTGGGCAGTGACGATCCTGCCCGTTTGTTCACAGCGGCAGATGCGTTCACCCAACAGTTATCGACCTTGGGCTTGTTGGGTGAGATCAGCGGAAAGATCAGCCAGTCTCAGCAGCAAGCGTGGGGGAAACTGTATTTTCCACATCGAGCGCAGTTTTTAACGCCCGAGCAGCAAGTGCGTTTACACACGGATCCGGCCGCGCAGGTACAGAAAGTGATCCAAGCGGTGTACAACCCGTTTTCTGGCGTGACAGGGCAAGAGTTGGCGGCGGATCCCTTCCTGCTATTCCGTGAGTTTATGTCACACCTGACAGCGGGCAATGCCGCTGTCACCTTGCAACAGGGCTACCTGACCGCGCCGTACCAAGGCCAAACCTATGTGTTGATCTCGGCGGATCTGGCTGAATCGGCTTACAGCATGGCAATGCATGACAAGTTGCCCGCGTTAGCCAAGGTGGAAGAGACGCTGCGCCACGAATACGGGGTGAGCGTGCTGCATACTGGCGTGATTTTCTATGCCGCGCATGGCACCAACAGCGCGAAAGGGGAGATCAGCACCATTGGTGTTGGCTCGCTGTTGGGTGTGATCGCCTTATTGTTGCTGGTGTACCGCAGCGCGTTGCCATTGGGGTTGGCATTGCTGTCCATCGGTTGTGGGTTGTTAACGGCGTTTGTGGCGACGGTGCTCGTGTTCGGCAAAGTGCATTTGTTCAGTTTGGTGTTTGGCGCCAGTTTGATCGGCGTGTCTATCGATTATGCCCTGCATTTTTTGACTGATCGCCTTGCTGCCGGAAAACAGTGGCATGTTCGCGAAGGGGTGCAGCACATTGTGGTCGCGGTATCGCTGGGTTTATTGATGAGCCTGATCGGTTACTTGTGCATGATGATTGCGCCGTTTCCCGGTTTGCAGCAGTTATCTCTGTTTTCAGCCGTTGGGTTAGCCGCAGCGTATGCCACCGTGATGTGTTGGTATCCCGTGTTGGCTGCACGCCCGGGCAAAGTGGTGGCCTTGCCGTGGGTGGGTGCCATGACCGCGTGGCTTGCCCTTTGGGCAAAACCGCCTGTGCGTTGGGGCTTGCCGTTACTGTGTATCGTCGTGGCGATGGTGGGATTATTCCGTGCCAGTTATGACGATGACATTCGCCAGTTACAAGTGTTACCGGCTGACTTGAAACAGCAAGAAGAAACCATTAAAGCCATTACTGGCCTGCAAGGTGGTCAGCAGATGTTGTTGGTGCAAGCCGCGACTGAGCAAGCCTTGTTGGAACAGTTGGGTGTCGTTGATCGCCAATTAACGCAATTTGTTCAGCAAGGGGCATTAAGCGGTTATCAAAGCCTGCACACGTATCTGCCGTCTGCGCAGACACAGGCCGATAACTACGATGAGGTCGAGCGATTGTATCAGCAGGAAGGCGCGCGCCTTGCGGCGCAACTGCAACTCAAGCAGGCCATTACCTTGGATGCCGCCTTTGTTCCGTTAACGCCAGATGCCTTTTTAGCGTCGCCGGCTTCCGCGCCATTGCGTTTTTTGTGGCTGGGCAACATTGAAGGTCACCCCGCCTCGGTCGTGATGTTAAAAGGCATTCATGATGCGAACGCGTTGCAAGCGTATGCGGCGTCTGAACAGGGCGTTACCTATTTAGACAAGCCCCAAGAAGTGTCGGCAATTTTTGCCGAATACCGGGTGCGGATCAGTGAATTGTTACTGGCGGCAATGGGGGTTATTTACCTTATTCTTGTTGGCCGTTACGGTTGGGTGCGCGCACTGCGCGTGATTGCCCCGCCCGTGATCGCCTGTTTTGTCGGGCTGGGCATTACCGGTTTTACCGGCACGCCACTGAACCTGTTTAATTTGTTGGGCTTGTTCCTGATTTTAGGGATCGGCATTGATTACACCCTGTTTTTTGCCGAACAAGGCGTGGCAAAGCAAGCGCGTGCCAACAGCACATTATTGGCGATCACGCTTTCTGCATTAACCACGTTACTGTCGTTTGGTTTGTTAGCATTGAGTGAAACGCAGGCCATTCATAGCTTCGGTATCACCGTGTTAACCGGTATTTTGACTGCGTGGTTACTGGCACCGCTTTCGTTACCTCAAACAGCAGAACAACATGCTACAGAGAAAAGGAAACAAGATGACGTTTGTTTGCCATCGTAAACGACTCGCGTGTGCGGTCTTGTTGCTCATGACCCTGAGTGGGTGTGTTAACCGCAATCATACCGACGAGGCGTCAGCGGGGGCCTCGGTGAATAACTCGGCGAATAAAGAGACGAGTGCACCTGTGAGTACGGACCAGCCAGCCGCCGCCTTAAATCAAGTGGCGTTAGCGCCGGATGTGACCGTGACCTTACCGACGCCTGCTGCGTTAGGGGAAAGCTTGACGGCGACCCAGTTGATCACGGCGCGTTGGGGTGATCAACAAAACCAATTGCCCGTGCAATTGGAAGTCACGCCAGACAAATTGGTACTAGCCGGTTTTTCATCGTGGGGCGCACGCATACTGAGCCTGACCTATCAGGATCACGCGTTATCCACCGATGTGTTGCCGGGGCTGGGCAATGTTCTGCCTAAGCCCGAACAAGTGCTGCTGAACTTGATGCTGACCTTGTGGCCGGTAGAGGCCTGGCAAGCACCGTTAGCCGCGGTAGGGTGGCAGCTAATCGAACACCCGCATCAGCGACAATTGCTGGATAATCACGGTAACGTCGTGGTGGATATTCACTATGCCGCCGCGTCGCCGCTGGATGGCGACATTGTCTTTACCCATCGTACCTTGGGGTATGACATCACGATTAAGACCCTTAACCACCGTCAAACGCAGCCGTAAAAAAGAGAGAGCACCATGACAAGGACAACAACAATGACGCAAGCGGTGACGCCCGTGTATATCCACGGCTGTGGTTTTCATTCGGCGTTAGGCGCAGAGCCTGCCACTATTCATCAGCGACTCGCGCAAGGTGCTTCACCAGACATGCAAGCGGTATCCGGTTGGCTGAATAACGGTGCCGATACCGTGGTGGGTCGAGTCACAGCGACATTGCCTGCATTACCGACGCATTTGGCGGCGATCCGTTATGGCACCCGCAATAACCGCTTGGCGCTGTCGGCATTGCAGTCAATCACCCCAGTGATTGAGCAGGCCATTGAAAAATACGGCCGTGATCGTATCGCGGTGATTGTGGGCACCAGTACCTCGGGCATTGCCGACGGTGAAACGGCGCTGAGTGAACACATTGCGCACGGTGAACTGCCGGCAGATTTTCATTATCAGCAACAAGAAGTGGCCAACCTTGGCGAGTTCGTGGCAGATCTGTTTCGCCTCGATGGGCCGGTGTACACCATTTCCACCGCGTGTTCATCCAGTGGTCGCGTATTTTTATCGGCTAAGCGATTACTGAAAGCCGGTATCGTCGATGCGGTGATCGTGGGCGGAGCCGATTCCTTGTGCCGACTCACTCTGAATGGCTTTAATGGCCTTGAAGCCATTTCTCGTCGTCTGTGTAACCCGTTCAGCGTGAACCGCGATGGCATTAATATCGGTGAAGCCGCCGCGTTTATGTTGCTGTCTTTGGATGCCAATGACCGTGACAGTGAAAACAGTGACGCGATACCGGCCATTGCGTTGCTGGGCGCGGGCGACAGTTCTGATGCGCACCATATTTCTGCGCCGCATCCGGAAGGTAACGGGGCAGAAGCGGCCATGCGTAAGGCATTGGATGACGCCGGTTTAACGGCGCAGGACATTGGTTACATCAATGCGCACGGTACGGCGACGCCGCTGAATGATGAAATGGAAGCCAAAGCCATTCATCGCGTGTTTGGCAGTCAAACCCCAGTAAGCTCGACGAAACCCCTGACCGGACATACACTAGGCGCCGCCAGTGCGGTAGAAGCGGCCATTTGTTGGCATGTATTGCGTCACCGTTTACCCCTGCCGATGCAGATTAACGATGGACAGATCAGCGACAGCTTGGCACCCATTGCCTTGGTGCTGGCCGATACCGCACTTGTAAAGCCTGCCATGTTAAGTAATTCATTTGCCTTCGGTGGTAATAACATCAGTCTGATTTTTGGATATACCCATGACTAATACGCCTCCTATTCATGAACTGTTACCCCATGATATGCCGATGGCCTTGGTGGACACCTTGGTCGAGGTGAGCGAACTTGCGGTGCATTGTCAGGTTACCGTGAACGACGCGTGTTTATTCTTCGATGCGGAACGTCGCGTGATCCCCGGTTACGTGGGCATCGAATTTATGGCGCAGTCAGTGGCCTGCTGGTCGGGCTACCACGCATGGAAAAAAGGGGAAGCGTCACCAATAGGCTTTTTATTGGGCAGTCGACGCTACCAAACCACGTGTGCAGCGTTCCCTGAACACAGCACGCTCGATATTTATGCCGAGCAAGTGCTAGAAAACAACGGTATGGCGGTGTTTGCTTGTCGCATTGAACAGCAAGGGCAGGTGCTGGCAAATAGCCAGCTGAATGTTTTTGTACCGCCAGAAGAAAAATTAGAACACATGTTAAAGAGGAATCCATCATGACTCGACACGTTTTAGTGACCGGCGCCAGTAAAGGCATTGGTCGCGCCATTGCGATTACGCTAGCAAAAGATGGATTTACCATCGCGGTGCATTACATGAGTGATCGCGCGGGGGCCGAAGCAACGCTGGCAGAGATTGAACACGCCGGTGGTACAGGCCGTTTACTCCAGTTTGATATCAGTGATCGCGCACAATGTCGTGAGCAACTGGAACAGGATATTGAAGCCCACGGTGCCTATTACGGCGTGGTGAGCAATGCCGGTATTACCCGTGATACAGCCTTCCCCGCGATGACAGAAGCCGAGTGGGATGGGGTGATCCACACCAATCTCGACAGTTTCTATAACGTGCTGCATCCGTGTGTCATGCCGATGGTGCGTCTACGCAAAGGCGGCCGCATTGTCACCTTGGCGTCGGTATCGGGCATTACCGGTAACCGTGGTCAAACCAACTACAGCGCCGCTAAAGCCGGGGTGATTGGTGCCACCAAGTCATTGGCACTGGAACTGGCCAAGCGCAACATCACGGTGAACTGTGTCGCGCCAGGGTTGATTGATACCGGTATGGTGGATGAACACGTAAAAGAGCATGCGTTGCCGCAAGTGCCATTGCGCCGCATGGGTGAGCCAGAAGAAGTTGCGGGTCTGGTGAGTTATTTGATGTCAGATATCGCCGCTTATGTCACTCGTCAGGTGATTTCGGTAAATGGAGGTTTAGTATGAATCGTCGTGTCGTAGTAACAGGCATGTCCGGTGTCACCGCATTCGGCAACGATTGGCAGGCCATTGAACCGAAATTACGCGCGTGTGAAAACGCCACCGTGTACATGGAAAGTTACGAGCAATACAACGGCCTGAATACCAAGCTGGCCGCCCCGATTGATGGTTTCACCTTGCCGTCTCACTACACCCGTAAAAAAGTGCGCGGGATGGGGCGAGTGTCAAAACTGTCCACCTTGGCCAGTGAGCAAGCCTTACAGCAAAGCGGCCTGATTGATTGTGACGTGTTAACCAACGGCCAAACCGGCATTGCTTATGGTTCATCAACCGGCAGTACTCCGGCGATTGGTGCTTTTGGTGTCATGCTCAATGAGAAAGATACCAAAGCCATTACCGCCACGACCTATGTGCAAATGATGCCGCATACTACTGCCGTGAACGTGGGTTTGTTTTTTGGTTTACGCGGCCGCGTGATCCCGACCAGCAGCGCATGTACTTCCGGCAGTCAGGCCATCGGTTATGCCTACGAAGCCATCAAGCACGGTTACCAAACCGTGATGGTCGCGGGGGGCGCGGAAGAGTTGTGCCCAACGGAATCGGCGGTGTTTGATACCCTTTTTGCCACCAGTTTGAAAAACGAGGCGCCGAAGTCTACCCCCCGCCCGTTTGATACCGACCGTGATGGTTTGGTGATTGGCGAAGGCGCCGCAACGTTGGTACTGGAAGAGTATGAACATGCCGTAGCCCGTGGTGCGACGATTTACGCTGAAATCGTTGGCTTTGCCAGCAACTGCGATGCGACCCATGTGACGCAACCGACCATGGAAACCATGCAGCTGTGTATGGAAATGGCGCTGCAAAATGCGGATCTAACACCGGATGTCATTGATTTCATTTCAGCGCACGGTACCGCAACAGAGAAAGGCGACATTGCCGAAACCAATGCCACCGCGAACATCTTTGGTGACAACGCGCCGATCAGCTCCCTGAAAAGCTACTTTGGCCACACACTGGGTGCCTGTGGCGCGATTGAAGCATGGCTGGGCTTAGAAATGATGCATGCAGGGTGGTTTAACCCCACGCTGAACCTAGACGCTATTGATATCCGTTGTGGTAACTTGGATTACATTCAAGGTACTGGCCGTGAGATCGATTGCCGCTACATGATGAGCAACAACTTCGCGTTCGGTGGCATTAACACCTCTATCATCTTCAAGCGCTGGGAAAGCTAAGGCTTTTTAGGCTGTGTGATGCACGCGCATGCTTGGTACCGTAATACGCGGTGCCAAGCATCATTTCCCTGTTTTACGTTAACTCCTCGCTTCACCGCTTCGGTTATATCATCATCGTTTTCGATAAAATAAGGTGTCGAAGGGCTAAATACGCTAAGATGCACGCCATTATTTTAGCTAGAGCCTTTATTTCTCCATGACTACAGCCACAACGCCAACCACCTTTACGGAACTTGCCCTTATTCAGCCTTTGTTAGCCCGCCTGACAGAGCTAGAATACCAACAGCCTACGCCGATTCAAGCGCAAGTGATCCCAAGTGTTTTAGCGGGGCGCGACGTTATCGCTGGTGCCAATACCGGTTCCGGTAAAACGGCGGCTTTTGCATTGCCGATGTTGCAGGAACTGTTTACGCAAAAGCAGACCGCCAACACAAACAGCAGCAAAGGCAACTATGTGTCAGGGTTGATTTTGGTGCCAACGCGTGAGCTAGCGAAGCAGGTGGCTGACAGCGTTAAGTCTTACGCCGTGCACTTTAACGGTGCGATTAAAACCGTTTGTGTGTTTGGTGGTGTGTCTGCCAATACACAAATGCTGGCACTACGTGGCGGTGCCGATATTCTGGTCGCCACTCCTGGTCGTTTGTTGGATCTTATCTCAAGCAATGCCATCAAGCTGGACAAGGTAAAAACCTTGGTGCTGGATGAAGCCGACCGCATGCTAAGCCTTGGCTTTACCGAAGAGCTGTCTGAACTGCTTGGGCAATTGCCGAAACAAAAGCAAACGCTATTGTTCTCTGCGACGTTCCCGGAAGAAGTGCAGGCACTAACGCAAGAGCTGCTGAATGATCCAATCGAAGTACAGCTACAAAGTGACGACGCCAGCACGGTGGTACAGCGTGTGTTTAACGTGAATAAAGGCGAAAAAACGGCGGTATTGGCGCATTTGATTAAAGAGCATCAATGGCGACAAGCGCTGGTGTTCGTGAACGCGAAAAACAGCTGTGAGCACTTGGCTGACAAACTGTATAAGCGCGGCATTGAAGCGGAAGTCTTCCACGGTGATAAAGGGCAGGGCTACCGTACCCGTATTCTTGACGCGTTTAAATCCGGTGAAATTGACGTGCTGATTGCTACCGACATCGCAGCCCGCGGCCTAGACATCGAAAAGCTGCCAGTGGTAATCAACTTTGATTTGCCGCGTAGCCCGTCAGACTACATCCACCGTATTGGCCGAAGCGGCCGTGCCGGTGAAGTGGGTCTTGCGTTGTCACTGATTGATTATGAAGATTTCCATCACTTCACCGTGATCGAGAAGAAGAACAAAATCCGTCTTGAACGCGAGCAAGTGAAAGGCTTTGAGCTGGATGAAACTGTGACCGAAGAGATGCTAGCGGCTAGCAAGCCAATGGCAAAACCGGCCGGTACCGGCAAGAAAAAGCGCAAGAAGCAGATGCAGAATAAATCAGATATCTGGTTGAAGCACTAAGCACTGCGTTTAGGCGTTACCCAGCCCGTTAACGTGACTGGGTAACGTCACTCGCAATCAAACAAGAAGGCAGTAATATGAGTGGAACACAACGCGCCAATATTCACCCAGGATTGGCAGTAAAAATCGTACTGAAAGAACACCAACGCAGCGGCACCCTGACGGCGGGTATCGTGAAAGACTTGCTTACTAACTCGCCGAACCACCCGCACGGCATTAAAGTGCGCTTAGAAAGCGGCGCGGTTGGCCGTGTGAAAGTGATTGGTTGAATCCCCGTAAAAGCCATGAATAGTTAATGATTAATCACACCTTTTCATATTTCAAATAAAGGTGTGAACCGCCTCTATTATTGTCCAAAATACACCGCTTGTTCATCATCTTTGTGGAAATAGAAATATAACGATTTTTATTTTTCGATAAAATCAATGTCAAATTCATTTAACTGAGTACCTAATATGGCGATTGACATTAAAACAACACCGATAAAAATTGTTTATGAAAATATAACGACCAAAACCGATGAATATACCCCGTTTCCAACAAAAAATGATGTAACTTATAACGAGAATCAATTACTGCCTATTGGCTTATTATCATGCTCGGTGTTTGATGATTCCAGTGAAGAGAGTGTATTGATTGCATTGCCTATCTCTGAAAGTATATTTGTGGGTAGTACACCATATATGTCTTATTCATTGACTGAGCTCGGTTGGGAAGTCGATGAGGAAGACATCAGTGACATCGGTGGAGATTTCGATTCCTATCGTGAATATTTTGATCAAGTGCGTGATTTCTATCAACAGCACGAAGCCGTAACGTCACAATTAATAGAAGGGAATAAGAGTCAGTCTTTATTTGAATTAGGCGGGCAACCTGCTCTCGGTTGTAACTGGGATGAAATGTTTAGAGATGAAGATAACGAAGCACTGAGACAATATTTTGATGTGGTTTTCGATCTCGATGATGATGAAGACGAGGATGAATTCGATGAAGAAGCGTATGAAAAAAAGTACAACGAATTCACATCCAGAGAAATTGTGTATCATAGTGAAAAATTAGGCTTAGACTTTTTATATCTCGGGTGTTTTAAATACGGTACTTATGTCGATGGTGGCGGTGACGCGATCCTTTTTTACCAACCGACATTGAAAAAAGTCATGGTGTTTTCAAGTTTTTCGTAACGTGTATGGAGTCGCCTTGCGACAAGGCCGTTCTGTGACGGCCTTGTGGTATTGATGAGCTTTATTCAAACTTGCTATTAAACATTTCTGAGTTGCGCTCTTGCTAATTTAGCTCATGATTAATTATAAAAAAGATGGCAGAGCCTCTAATTGAGAGGCAAATTTTTGTCGTCTTCTACACAATTGCAAATAACTTTTTATCTTGTTGTACGTCAGGATGTTCACGGCCGTTATGAATTTGGTTGAATTTATAAGAGTCGTGCATTATAGCTGGTGACTCACGCCGGTATATCTCAATGTATTAAACTAATTTTATTGCCTTGGTAGCCATACTAGTTTTAATGTGTCTATCTAAAACTTCGTCATGGCTGATATCTTCATAAAGATCAACGATTGCAAATCCTACAGAAGTTTGCCCACCAATTTGGGTTTCAAGAGTATGACCATACTCAATTGTGTCGTTATTATTAATCCTTTCTTGAAGTTGTTCCTCGGGAAGCTGATCAATATCTGAATAGGGGATCGTATTTGTGATTTTAAGTTCACCTTTCTCCATGCATTTTAAGTCAAAGAGATAGAGCAATGGATTCACAAACCCTGATAATAATAACCCTCCTTTTTTGAGCACTCGATAGCACTCTGACCATACGAGGTTCGGGTTCTCAATAAAACAGTTTGATATAGGGTGGAAAATCATATCGAATGAATCATCCTCAAATATTGATAAATCACACATGTCTCTTTGAATTATCTCCATTGTGAGGTTATCTCTTTCCATAACAAACTTGTCTTTGTTTAATTGGCCTAAACTCAGATCTGTTACTGTTACGTTTGCACCCATTGCCGCGAAAACAGGAGCCTGTTGACCGCCACCAGAAGCGAGACATAACACCTTTTTGTCTTTAATTGGCATATACCAATCTGAAGGAACAGGTTTAGCGTTGGTTAAAAGAACATCTGCGATGCCGTTTCGTGCATCTCTTATGGCATCAGATGATACTGGCTTTTTCCATTCTTCAAATCCATCATCTTTATCCCAAGCAACACTGTTATGTTGTTTAATGTCCATAAAAAATCAACCTTAAATTATTTATCTTTATACAATTCCCCGACAACACCTAATATTTCGCAAAATTTATCCAACTCACTTTGTGAATAAACTTCGTTAAGCTTGTTCTCAACAAAATCATCGTTTTGATTGTACTGTGATTTTTCGGGGAATGTTTCTAAGTCTGGATACAAGTAATGTTTTCGTTTGTCGCGATTACACTGAACTTTCTTTATTAAATTGAGTTTTTCCAACGCATTTATTTTTTGTGTTACAGCAGGACGAGCAACCATCAACAGATCTGCAATTTCAGATGCTGTGTACTTTCCAGGATAAGCCATGATGATGTCTAAATATAAAATGCTATGGTAACTCAGTTTAGATTCTTCTAGGGAGCTATTCATTATTCTTAAATCATTGATAGCCATATCATGATAGAACCTATCAATTACTTGCGTTAAATTACTCATTTACTGCCCTACGCCGAAAAAAGTAGTTACTTTACCTTAACTATCTGGCTTTAAGATGTGTTTGTCAAGCATTAGAATTTCTATTGCAAGTTTGAAATACTCAAAGAAGTATTGGGGCAGAAGTGAGTCTCCACCCCCATGACATCCGCTGCGCCTTCCATTACAATTCGTTCGCGAATTATTATCATTTTCATTCGCTCGTGAGGAAGGAGTCCTCGCGACATCAATGAGGGAGCAGCAAAGCCAACCATGTTTAAAGTTGAACACGCCACGTTTCAGATTGGCGAACACCGTATTCTCCAGCCCACCTCCTTACAGATTGAACAAGGCAAAGTGACGACGTTACTGGGTCACAATGGCAGTGGTAAGTCGACCGTGATGAAATTGCTCAGTCGTCAACACGCGCCGACCTCGGGCAGTGTTTCTTGCCAAGGGCGGGATATCGCCACGTATGCCGCGCGAGATTTTGCATTACAGGTCGCTTACCTGCCACAGCATCCCCCCGTGACGGACGGTGTGACCGTGCGGGAGCTGGTGTTCTTTGGTCGCTACCCGTGGAAAGGGGTGATGGGACGCTACAACACGGACGATGCCCACTATGTTGATGAGGCCATTGAGCGGGTGGGGTTGGAGGCGTTGTCTGAACGCTTTGTCAGTACCTTGTCCGGTGGTGAGCGTCAACGTGCCTGGGTTGCGATGCTATTGGCCCAGCGCAGCCAGTGTATTTTGTTGGATGAACCCACCTCGGCGCTGGATGTGGCGCACCAATATGAGCTCTTATCGCTGATAAGACGCTTAAATCAGCAACTAGGGCTCACGGTGGTGATGGTGCTGCATGATATCAATATGGCGGCCCGTTTCAGTGATCACTTAGTGGCGATGCATTCTGGCCGTGTGCTGGCAGAGGGGAGTCCCGCCGAGCTGATGAATGCCCCGCAGTTGGCCGAAATATACGGTGTGCCGTTGGGGTTGTTTTCGCATCCCGATACCGGCTTGCCGATCAGCTATGTGCGCTAATTGAACGAGAGAAAAGACAAGGAGTCACCCATGCACAGGATGCGTATGTGGGGCACGGTGCTATTACTGATGATCAGTGCCAGCCCTCTGTTTTGCCAAAGCCAAAGCCTTAAGCAATCCCAAGCAATGAAAAGCTATTCACACGAGATGGGGACGGTGTCGCTTTCTGCGGTGCCGGAAAAAATTGTTGCGTTAGATTGGGCGTTAACGGAAACCTTATTGACCCTCGGGATCACCCCTTATGCCGTTGCGGATGCCAATGGGTATCAACATTGGGTTGGGTCGCCGCCTTTACCGCAGAGCGTGATCGATCTGGGTTCGCGCCGTGAACCGAATCTGGAATTGTTGGCGCACATACAGCCGGATCTGATCATCATGAATCAGTCATTGGCTCCCGCCTTTGCCCATTTTGAGGCCATTGCCCCCACGATGGTGTTGAGCCTGTATGGACCGACAAAACAGCCCTATCAAACGGCAGAACGGATCACCCAACAACTGGGTGAGATTGTGCAAAAAACGGCACTCGCCAAGCAGGTGATCAACACAACCCGCACGCACTTGCAGGAACAGGGACGCCGATTAACAGACACGGGGTTAGCCGAACGGCCGTTATTGGTGGTGCGCTTTATTGGGGAGAAACATTTGCGGGTACAGGGCGCGGGCTCGATGGCGGGCGATACGCTGGCACACATGGGGCTGACCAATAGTTGGCAGGCGTCGACCAACCTTTGGGGCTTTTCGGCCGTAGGGCTGGATAAAATCGCCACCCACCAGCAGGCCAATATGGTGTATTTAGGGCCGATGGATGCGGCGCAACAGGCGGCATTTTTCTCGACGCCATTATGGCAAGCGATGGCGTTTCATCGTGAGCAACGGGCTTTTTCACTACCCCCCATTTGGACGTTTGGCGGGTTGCATTCTGCTGAACGCTTAGCCACGCAGATGGTAGATACGCTGATAACAAGCACCTTGATTCCAGGCACTTCAATAAAAGACTCGTCAATAACAGGCACGTTAACCGCGGGGCAGGCTAATCATGAACGTCGATAAGGTGAGTGGCCAGAGAGTCACACCGCGGATAGCGGTAGGTCGGTATAGGAGCGTGTACGCGATCACTGGGATAATGCTCGTGACAGGGCTAATTGTCTTGTTAATTGTCCTGTTAATTGGCTTGTTAATCGTTCAGCGATTGCCGTTTGAGATGCCCCTTGTTGCGTGGCAACACGCGGTGTTCGCGCCTGACTTGAGCGATTACCGGCAAGTGATTGTGCATTTCAACTATCTGCCGCGTATCGCGATGGCCCTGTTATGCGGGGCGGGGTTAGCGCTGGCGGGGTGTGTGATGCAATACGTGCTCAGAAACCCGCTGGCTTCGCCCACCACGTTAGGCGTGGCGGCGGGGGCCGAATTGGGGTTAGCAATGGGGTTGCTCTATCTGCCTGCTTCGCTGGCGATAGATGCGCATTGGTTGGCGTTTATCGGGGGCTTGGCGGCGACGGGATTGGTGTTCTTGTTAACCGCTTCGCGGGGATGTGCCCCGTTGCAAATGGTGTTGGCGGGTATGGTGGTCAGTTTGTTTTTTGGCTCGCTGAATATGATGTTGATGCTCATGAATGAACAGCAGTTAACCAGCCTGTTTATATGGGGGGCGGGCGCGTTAGAGCAGAATGACTGGCAAGGGGTCACGCAGTTGTTACCGCTACTGGTGGTACCCAGTGTGTTATTGGTCTTGCTCAGCCGACCGCTGGCGCTATTGCAATTGGGTGACGCGGTGGCGACCTCCATAGGGGGACGGGTGGCATGGTTACGGGGGATGGGCATTGTCGCGGCGGTGTTCATGACCGCAGCCGTCGTGAGTCAGGTCGGTATCATCGGTTTTGTTGGCTTGGTCGCCCCTGCGTTGGCGCGGTTAGTGGGCGCCCGCACCTTGCTGATGCGGTTGCTCACCAGTGCGCTGATTGGCGCGGCCTTATTGCTGGTGGCAGATCTGTGTATTCAGCCGTTTTCCGGTGTCGGTGGTGAGTTGCTGCCGACCGGTGCCATGACTGCGCTGTTGGGCGCGCCGTGTCTGTTGTGGTTATTACACCGTCAGTCGTTGGCTGCCAGTTTGAAGGCAGAACCCGAAGGCATGAAACAGTATCACCCGCGCAGCGTGATTGCTGTGGGTGTTGGCTTGCTGGTTGTGTTGGCTGGGGTGTTGTGGCTTAGCCTCATGGTCGGCAACAGTCAGTACGGTTGGCAGATCAGTGTGTCGCCCAATGTGCTGGCGCTGCGTTTTCCCCGCATTGCGGTGGCCTTGATGGCAGGCGTCGCCCTTGCCCTTGCTGGCACGGTGATTCAGCGGGTGACGGGCAATGGCATGGCCAGTCCGGAAGTGTTGGGGATCAGTGCTGGGGCGGCGGTGGCGGTTGTATGCGGGGCCATGCTGGGAATGACGACAGGGCGGGGTGGACAATTATTGCTGGGCACCTTGGGCGCATTTTCGGTCATGATCATGTTATGGCTGAGCGGCAGACGACACCGTTTTGCGCCCGCGCAAATCCTGCTGACGGGCATTGGGTTAAGTGCCGCGATGGATGCACTGATCCGCATTGCCATGTCATCTGGGCAAGAGAATGTTCACGCCTTGATGGCGTGGTTATCGGGGTCAACCTATCTGGCGTCGGGCAATGACGCGCTTGTGTTGCTGGTGGGGGTGATTGTGCTGGGCGGCGGATTAATCCTCTGCCATCGGTGGCTGGATTTGATGGGGCTGGGCGAGGTCGTTGCTAACGCATTGGGGGTCGACGGCTACCGGGTCAGGCTGCTGTTGATGTTTATCGCCGCCATGTTGACGGCTTTGGCCACCCTTGTGGTGGGACCATTGAGTTTCATTGGCTTGCTGGCTCCGCACATGGCTAAAGCCTTAGGGCAGTATCGGGCGCGTGATCAGCTCGTTATCGCCTGTTTATTGGGGGGCATCGTCATGGTACTGGCAGACTGGCTTGGCAGAAACCTTTGGTTTCCATGGCAATTTCCGGCTGGCTTATTGGCGTCCCTCGTCGGTGGGGGGTATTTTATCTACTTATTAAGAAAATCGTGAAAGTGACGAGGATAATCATTGAGCCAGCTCCCAGAGCTGGCTTTTTTGTGGAAATATCCGTGCTTAAATTTGTAAATAGAAATGATAGTTATTAGCATTCGCGACTGTTTTTTAGGGTAAGCACAGTGCGTGCCCTTGTTCGTTTATTTTGAAAAGAAGTTGAGAAAAGATGTTAAAGCAATCAAGGACGTTTGCAGTCAGCCCGTTGATGATCGCCATGCTCGGTGTCAGTGGGGGCAGCCTCACCGCGTTGCCTGTTATGGCGGAAGAGCCTGTGTACCAGCAAGAGAAAATGGTGGTCGTGGCCAGCCGTGTACCGAAGCAGATCAGTGATATTCCGGGTACGGTATGGTACATCGATGCCGAACAAATCGCACAAGATTACCGTGGGGGCAAAAACCTCGCGGATATTTTATCGGCCGCTGTGCCGTCATTGGATGTGGGCAGTCAGGGGCGAACCAACTATGGTCAGAACTTACGTGGCAGAGCCATGCTGGTGATGATTGATGGGGTGTCGCTGAATGCGTCGCGCACGATCAGTCGTCAATTAGATTCCATAGATCCTTTCAATATCGCACGCATTGAGGTGCTATCCGGTGCGACAGCCATTTATGGTGCCGGGGCGACTGGGGGCGTGATTAACATTATCACCAAAACCGCAGACAGTGCCGATATTGCTTTTGAAAGCTATGCCAGTACCACCACCGGATTTAACAGCAGTGAGGATGTGGATTATAAATTGGCGCAATCTGTCAGTGGCGGTAACGATCAGGTAAAAGGTCGCGCGTCGATTGTATACGGTAAAACGAAAGGGTATTACGATGGCAATGGCGATCTGATTGTCCCGGATATCACGCAAGGCTCGCTGCAGTTTAACGAAGTGGTGGATGCGATGGGGACGCTGGTGATCACCCCCTCAGAGACACAAACTATTAATCTGCTCGCGCAGTATTATCACAGCAAGCAAGACAGCCCATATGGGATCTATTTCGGGCAGGATTTGGTGGGTGCGCCCAACAATATTACCGGCAACCCCGCCGATACGGATGTGATTGAAATACGTGATGGCTACGAATCAGACCGCCAAGGTGCGACTGAGCGGGTGATGTTGAACGCCAGTTATCACGATGCTGACTTTTTTTCGCATGATTTATTAGTGCAAGCTGCGTATCGTCGTGAAGCGCTGTCGTTCATTCCCTTCATCTATGGTCAATACTTGGCGGCCTCTGAACAGACAACCGATGTACTGAGCTTTCGCGCGGCGATGATCAAGTCGATGGATCGTTTTACGTTAACGTATGGCGTAGACAGCTACCTCGATAAACTCGACAGTGATCAGGCCTTGTTTGATCGCCTAACCAGCTATGACACCGGTGGGTTAGTGAATAGAACGGCAGCGACCATTGGCCGTTACCCCGGCACGGAAGTGGCCTCGGTCGCCGGTTTTATTCAGGCGGATTTTGCGATCACGGAGGATTGGACCGTTGAAGGCGGCTATCGCTATCAGTATATGAATAACCAGGTCGATGATTTTGTGGATGCCAAAATACAGCGTGAGATCGCCTTTGGCCAAGGCACCTCTGCGGACGCAGTACAAGGTGGCGAAACCCGCTATAACATCGGCTTGTTTAACCTCGGTACGATTTATCTACTCAGCCCAAACAAACAAGTTTGGGCGAACTTCGCACAAGGGTTCGATTTGTCTGATCCGGCGAAATATTACGGGGTCGGGAAATACAGCTCGCCGGATGCGAACGGCCATTATACCTTGACCGACAGCGTGAATGTGAATGATTCCAAGCTGTCTGGGGTGAAAACCAACAGTTATGAATTGGGGTATCGTCAGGCGGGTGATGCGTTAATCCTGCAAGCGGCACTGTATTATTCGCAATCCGATAAAATCGTAAAATTTGATAGAAAAACCCTGAATGTAAATATCAAAGAGGCCAAAAAACGCATTTATGGGGCAGAAGCGGAAGTGGCCTACTGGGTAACGGACAATTGGCAGGTAGGGTTAAACGGCCATTGGGTGCGCTCGGAAGAGCAAGATGCGGATGGCGATTGGAACAAGCTTTCTATCAATTATGCCAGTGCATCGAAAGCGGGCGCATGGGTAACGTGGCAGCAAGATAACTATGCTTTGAAGCTGCAAAATCAGACTTTGTTTGATCTCACGGACGATAACGACGGGAAAATAGACGGCTACAGCGTGTTTGATGTGGTCGGGACCGTTGATCTGCCGGTCGGAAGCCTCGGCTTTGGTATCCAAAATCTGCTGGATGAAAGCTACACCACAGTGTGGGGACAGCGCGCGAAAGGGTGGTATGCCTATTATGGCCCTGAGCAGATGTTTGACTATAAAGGCCGAGGGCGTACCTTCACCTTGAATTACCAATTACAGTATTAATGAAATAAGCCGCATAAAAAAGCTTGAGGCGTTATTCGCTTCAAGCTTTTTTTGTTTGTATGTATTTTTTTGTTTTCTATTTGCTTTCTTGTTTTGCATTGATTAAGACATCCCATAACACAGGGTGCACTTTATCAATATATAAAGTATCCGCAAAAGGAATAGTGGTTGATTTTTACGTATGGTAGTCATGATAACTTGTCGTTTTTAAAGCCTTTTTTTGCAATATGCAACCAATGTTTGCTTGTTAATTGCGGTCGATGTCACAATAATAACGCTGTTCTATTTATATTATCTCTCATTCTCTTAATGCAGGTGCATTTTAGCGCTTGTATCTTTTGCGACGTTGGATAGTCGTCTCTATTAATATGTCTATTTCTATAGGTGAAAAAGGATATGTTTGCTGTCAGATTAAAAGATTTTGGTTTTCGCACGTCGGTCTTGTTGCCCAGTTTAATGACGGGCGCGGTGATTTTATGCCTTTCATTATGGTTGTATGCCAACCACAGCAACACAGAGCAAACGTACCGTCAAGAACGGGATCAGCGTGTGACGAATTTGCAAGCCGCAACCACATTTGGTCTCAACATTTGGCAAGCGCGTGTTGGGTTGGCAACAACGTGGTCAAACCCGCGTAATATTGAGCTGATTGACCGTACAAAAAATCAATTCAATGCGTTGGTGAGCATGTCAGAAAGCTATGTGCCTACCACGACAGAAGAAAAAGCGATCAAGCGATTAGTTACGGACTACGCCCGTCAGGCGGAGGTGATGTTTGATTATTTCTATACTTTAGATGATGCCGTGAAGCACGGTATTACTGGGTCAGGGAAAGAATTTGACTCTTATTCCTTACATATTACCAGTGCTAGTTATTCACAAGAATGGGTTAGCCAAGCAACGAAAGCCATGAACCAAATCGCCTCTGTTCGTCTAAATTATAATGGTTTCGTGGCAGGTATGCGTGAGACCTACTTAGCCAATGCGATAAAACGTATTCATTCTGCCATCAGCATTCTGGAGACAAATCGGCAGGATGCCGCCACAGGCCGTGTGCTGAAGGCCGCAATACGTTATCAAGAAGCATTGATGATGTTAGATCGTGATCTGCCCGCGTACCGACAGGCTCACACGACGTCATTGGAATTGGGCCAATCATTTAATCGTGAGTTAGATGTACTGCAAAATCAATTAGGCGCCGCTGGCTTTGAATTTGCGGATGAGTTGCTTGCAAGCAATAGTACTACCAATAATCTAACCATTGGTGCCTTGTTATCCGCGTCGGCTTTGGCGGTGTTATTGTCTATGTTAGTTGTGCATAACCTGCATGCGCAGTTACAACTGCCGATCCGAGCGGCACAGGCGATCAGTGACAAAGATTTGAGTCCGAAGCCTGTTGATGACGGTAATAATGAAATGGGTGAACTGTCTCGCTTAATCGATAATATGCGCATGAATATCCATGCGATTGTCGAGCAGATAGTGGAGTCCAGCACGCAGTTGAGCAGTGCCTCTGAAGAAGTCAGTGCTATCTCGGTGCAATCGTCGGTGAGTATGCGTAGTCAGCAGGATCAACTGAATTCATTGACGGTTGCAATGGATGAAATGCGCGCTACCTCTGCTGATATCGCGTCAAATGCGGAGAACTCAGCGCACGAGACGAATGGTGCAGCAGAAAGCGCAAAAGAAGGACGTGATGCGATTCATGTTTCGGTTAACGCGATCCGTTCCGTTGAAGAAGAAATGTATGTGACAACAGATACCGTGCATAAGCTGGTGGAAGAAAGCCAGCGCATTGGTTCGATTGTGGATGTGATTAACAGCATTGCAGACCAAACGAACTTATTGGCATTGAACGCAGCGATTGAAGCAGCGCGTGCTGGTGAACAAGGTCGTGGTTTTGCGGTGGTGGCCGATGAAGTGCGTTCGTTGGCAACACGTACACAGCAATCGACGGGAGAGATTGGGTCGATCATTGCCCGACTACAAGAGCAAGCGACAGCGGCAGAAAAGACCATGTCGAGCAGTGTAGAGAAAATGGGTGAGGGGGTGGATGCGGTCAATCGTACCGGTGAACTCATCGGGGATATGAACCGTGTGATGACCACGATTTTTGATATGAGCACCCAAATTGCCAGTGCCACTGAACAGCAAACGGCGGTATCGGAAGAGTTAGGCAACAACATGGGGCATATCACGCAGGCGGCCAATGAAGTGACAGAAGGTGCTGAGCAGACGACACGCGCTTGTGAAGAGTTGTCGAGTTTGGCGGGAGAACTACGCGTAATCACGGCGCAATTTAAGTTGTAACGTGACCCCCCCTCTGACGCGGGGGGACACACCCTAAAAGAAAAAAGCGGGAATACATCAGTATTTCCGTTTTTTTTATGGCTGTAATCTTCCTGTAAAAAAACAATGAATGGATGTGTGTTTTTGAATGAAAAAATTATGGAATGAAGATCACAAAATCAGTTAGAATAAAACAAGCATGAAATCGTTTTATTTATTTACGCCTTTATAGTTTGTAACTATCTTCATATGAAGACAATTCGATGGATCCGAGAGTGTAGTGCAATAATTGTTCATGTTGTGTGTTTTGTGCTGTGGTTATTGTGCTGCTACGCGATTAGAAGCAGTTAAAATGAAAATGGCATGTGTAAATGTGAATAGCTCGATTTGTGTTAAGCTGTTGATTTTAAATGGTTGGTGTGGTTTTCTTTCTCTCTTGTCTTCTTCGCTTATATAAATAAGAAACGAACAGAGAATAGTGATGTGAGTAAAATAGAAGATCTTGCTTATATTTATTCATGGTTGGTTTAAAGCAACCGTTTAAATATAAACAGAAATCAAAAGTGCTGTGTGAGAGAGGGTATCTTGTAAGTGCGTGTGTATTTGTTATTGATTCAGTTACGATATTTACCAATACTCCGCCCATCATTGACACACACTAATAATTAAAAATGAAAAGACGTGATTTTATTCGCTGCCTCACTGTAGGTTCTAGTGCTGGTATCGTAACGAGTGCATTTGCTCACACTCAAACGCCTTCTGCTATTGAACAGTCTGAAACCATGGCTACCCCACGCGTTTATGGTGGCTTTACCCACGGTGTTGCCAGTGGTGACCCACTGTCTGATCGTGTGATCCTATGGACACGTTTTGTGCCTGATGCGTTTTTGAAAATCGATGAAGTCATCGTGCATTGGGAAATGGCGACCGACAAACGTTTCAGCAAAAATTATCAATCTGGTGATGCGCTGGCACGACAGGCAAGTGACTTCATTGTCAAAGTCGATGCCGCTAACCTGCTTCCTAACAAGAAATATTATTACCGTTTCTCGGTAGACTTTATCCAGTCTGTGACAGGTGTGACGAAAACACTGCCTGTTAAGCATGTCGAAAAAGTTAGCTTTGCTATTGCCACGTGTGCTAACCACCCAGCCGGTTACTTTAACGTGTACCGCGAAATTGTACGCCAGCACAAACGTAAGCAGTTTGATGCCTTGCTTCACATCGGTGACTACATTTACGAATACGGCATGGGTGAATACGCCAGTGATCATGCTATTGAACTTGACCGTGTTCCATCACCCGCTCACGAATGTATTACGCTGACAGACTACCGTAAACGTTACGCCCAGTACCGTTCTGACGACGATCTGCAAGCCCTGCACGCAAGCATGCCGTTCATCCACATTTGGGATGACCATGAAATTGCGGATAACACGTGGAAAGATGGCGCATTCAACCATCAGCCACAAGAAGGTGATTTTGTTGCACGTCGTGAAGCGGCGATTCAGGCGTTCCATGAATGGTTGCCAATCCGTGACAACATGGTGGCAGAAGGCGAGATCTACCGTAGTTTTGTATACGGCGATCTGGTGCACCTATTAATGCTGGATACACGTGTAACGGGCCGTACTGAGCAGTTAGATTACGGTAACTATAGCAAAGCGGATCCACAAGCCGCTTATGATCAGCTACAGAAAGACTTGTACGCAGACGGTCATGAACTGCTGGGTGAGAAGCAAAAACAGTGGATCGCAAGTGAACTGCGTAACCATTCAACCCGCTGGACCGCCTTGGGTCAGCAGGTATTGATGACCAAAATGGATGTACCGTTCAACCTGTTATTGGCATTCATGGGCGCGAAAGAAGCGCACCGTACCCGTACCCCGTTTGATGGCAACATCATCATGGATGCGGCGCGCCATCCAAGCATTCTGAAGTCACCGTACAATCTGGATGCGTGGGACGGTTACCCGCGTGATCGTGATTGGGTTTACGGTCAAATGAATAAATACGGTAAGTCTTTCGTGAGCTTTGCCGGTGATACACACAATGCGTGGGCCGGCGAATTGGTGAACAAGCAAGGCAACAACTGTGGTGTCGAATTCGCCGCGTCATCTGTCGGCTCCCCAGGTATCGAGCATTACCTGCCATTGCCGCCTAAGTTGATGCGCGAAATTCAGAAATTGTTCCCTGAATTGGTGACGGATCTGAAGTGGGCGAACATCGTTGATCGTGGCTTCATGGCCGTGACCTTCACCCAAGAAGAGATCGACTGTGAATGGATCTTTGTCGATAAGATTTTGTCAAAAGATTACAGCGTATTGCCTATCACGCACGCATCCACCGAAGATGCGCTTGAGCTAGATATTGACGAAGAAGACGGCCCAGATTGGGACGATATTTTCGGTGATGTTGACTTGGATGATCTGCTAGACGACTAATCGTTCGCCGTTGTCGTAACAACGGTATACAAGAAAACAGCCCGTCTGTCCTATCAGATGGGCTGTTTTTTTATTATTCCCTTTCCCTTTCTTTTAGCTCTATTCTTTACTCGCAACTCGCAACTCGCAACTCGCAACTCGCAACTCGCAACTCGCAACTCGCAACTCGCAACTCAATCCATATTAATAGTCCCGTCGCGCTGTTCATACATGTACGGTGTGGTATGCAGGCCCTCGGTGTAACCCGCTTTTTCCAACCGTTCGCGCACGGCTTTGACATCCTCAGTCGTTACGGGCTTCTCTCTGGCTCCTAAGTAATTGCGGACAAAGGTGATCAATTCTGCCAATTTCTGATCAGACAAAATATCCTCAAAACTCGCCATCGGCATAAAGTTCCGATCTTTGTCTAAATAGGTCGGTTGTAAGCCGCGAATGGTAACTGCAATGGTATTGAACGGGTCTTGGTGCATGATGATCCCGTTATTAAGTAGGGTAGGGGCAATCGGGTCGCGCCCTTTACCATCTTCACCATGACACGCGCCACAGGTTTGGTTATAAGTGGTGTAAATGTCACTTTGATACGCGGTGTCCGTAAAACCGGTCGGTTGCAAGCGTTGGCTGCCTTCCGAGAATAAATTGTTGGTGTCACCGGACAGCAGGTAATAAGACATGGCTTCAATGTCATCCCGTGTCATATAACTCAGGCTGTTTTCAATCACATCTGCCATACCAGCAAACGCTGAGCCTTTATCTGAATGACCGGTATGCAAGAAATCCGTCAGTGACGTGATATCCCAGCCGTCAACAAACAATTCAGTGGCGGTAATGCTTGGTGCATTCCACCCATCAATGATGTTGCCTTGGAACAGACGTTTCTCGTCGAGCGCTTGGGCAATATTGCGGGGGGTGTGACATTCAGAGCAGTGACCCAACCCCGCAACCAGGTATTTCCCTTGTTGCCATTTCTCGACGTTGTCTACTTTGTCATCTAGGGCTGACGGCAGCGTTAAATCTAACGGTGCGGTGTTCATAAACACGATATTCCAGCCTAATAACCCTAAACGAATATTACTCGGGAACATCATTTTATTGTGATTGTTCTGGCGCGAGACCGCCGTAATGGATTGCATGTAATCCCACAAATCCTGCATGTCTTGTTCGGTTACATACTGATACGACGTGTAGGGCATCGCGGGGTACAAATAGCCGTGCTGGCCTTTCCCGTCCACTAAGGCGGCTTTGAAATCCTCAAACGTGTAGCTGCCGATCCCTTCGGTGACATGGGGCGTAATATTGGTGGAATACAGGGTGCCAAAGGGAGTCACAAAAGGGAGTCCCCCAGCGAACGGTTCGCCACCTTCGGCGCTGTGGCAGGCAATACAGTCACCGGCACGCGCAAGGTATTCGCCGCGCTCGAGAGAGGCGGTATCAAACTGCGCCAGTTTTTTGTCTTCATCAAGCCGGGCTTTAGTGATGAATGCCCCCATCGCCAAAATTTCATTGTGACTCAACTGATCACCAAACGCCGGCATCACATTGTTGATCCCATTACGAATGGTGTGTTGGATATCTTCAATGCTGCCACCATGCAGCCAAATGTCATCCGCAAGGGTGGGGATACCCAGTGATTGATTGGCAATGGTGCCGTTGCCGTGGCATGCCGAACAATATTGCATGAAGAGTGCATTACCTAATTCGACTTTCACCGGTGGCACATTGGTGTGCCGGTCGTTGAGCGAGACAATGTAATAAGACATTTTGGCAATTTGATCGGGATTGAGTACATCGACCCAGCCGGGCATCGCACCGTTACGGCCTTTTTCAATAGAATGAATAATGGCCTCGTCGGATCCACCATACAGCCAGACGTTATCGATCAAGTTAGGAAAACGTTTTGCCCCTTGTGCATTGTCGCGGTGACAAGCTGCGCAGTGGGTTTGAAATAATATTCGGCCGGTTGCGACAATTTCTGGTTGAGTCGCCAAAGACGACAAGGAGGTATCTTGAATGCTTTCAAATTGCTCGTTGAGGGTGGTGGTCGGCGAACTGAGTTTATCATCGCTCTGTTGCCAAGTGATCAAGCCGGGCCAGTTCCCTAATCCGGGATAAAGAATGAGGTAACCCAGAGACAGCGTGAACGCCACCGCGTATGCCACAAACAACAGTTTCGGTGGTGGAGCATCGTTTTCATCAATGCCATCAAACGTATCGATTACAGTTGTTTGATTGGCTTCGTGATTGCGGCGCCAGTATTGCACAACCACCCCAACCATTAGGGCGAAAAACACCACAGTACAAATGATGGCCCAAAGGTTCCAGAACGTCGCCATTAGTTAGCCTCCTGTGGTAGTGCCGCAGGTTTTGAAGCGGGAATTGCTGCTGGAGCCGAAACCGGTAGAGCAACACGTGATGACTCCGTGTGCGATAGGTGTGTTGTGGTTAGGGCCGTGTCTGACGTGTCAACACCCAGACTTTGCAGGTAACGTATTAAGGCCTCCCCTTTGGATTTCCCCCTGACCTGCAAGCGTGCGTTGTCGATCTCTTGGTCGGTATAGGGCACGCCAAGGGTACGCAGGGTGAGCATTTTGGCGGTGATCCGGTCACCGGTTAAAGCTTGTTCAAACAACCACGGGTAGGCGGGCATGATCGAGGTCGGCACCACTTGGCGCGGGTTGATTAAATGAATGGCATGCCACTGATCGGAATATTTGCGTCCAATGTTGGTCAAATCCGGCCCAGTACGTTTCGACCCCCACAAATTCGGAAACTCATAGATGTCATCCGCTTCTTCATTCGGGCGGCCGTTGCGCTTCACTTCAGGATCAAGCGGGCGAACCATTTGGGTATGGCACACATGGCAGCCTTCACTGATGTAGATGTCTCGCCCCGCCAGTTCAATCGGCGTTAATGGCTTGGCGCGGCTTTTTGCTTTCAAATCGCCGTCATACAGGATGTTGGGTACCACCCATGCCAGCAGCGAGAAAGAGGCGACCACAAAGATGACAAGGATCAGAATCACCACAGATTTGGTAAAATCAGCACTCATATCAAGCCTCCTTTGCCTCGAGGATCACCGGGGCACGCAATGTTTTGTACAGATTGAATGCCATCAGCACCAAACCGAGAACAAATAGCACACCCCCTAAAAAGCGTAAAAACAGCCAAGGGGCTTTGAAGTTCATGGCCTCAACAAAGCTATACACTAATTGCCCGTTTTCACTTTGCGCAAGCCACATATACCCTTCACCAATCCCGGCGACCCAAAGGGCAACGGCGTATAACAAAATACCGGCATGGGCGAGCCAGAAATGCCATTTGATGAGTCGTTTCGACCACAGCTGCTCTTTATTCCAGAGGCGGGGGATGAAGTAATAAAATACCGCAATGCCTGACATGCCAACCCAACCCAAGGCGCCTGAGTGGACATGGCCGATCACCCATTCTGTATTGTGGGCAATCATATTAAACCAGCGAATAGCCAGCAGCGGCCCCTCAAACGTTGCCAAGCAGTAGTAAATAATGGCGGAGAAGAAGAACAGCAGGATGTAATCATTTTTCAACTTGGCTTTGTTTTGCAGCAGCGTCATCGCGCTGTTGAACGCGCCCGCCCAAGAGGGCAGCCAGAGTATCAGCGACATCACAATACCGATGTTTTGAACCCATACCGGCACAGAGGAATAAATCAAATGGTGGGTGCCTGCCCAGGTGTAAAAACCCACTAAGCCCCAGAAATGGATAATGGATAAGCGGTAGGAGTAAATTGGCCGTTCTGCCGCTTTCGGGATGAAATAGTAATTCATCCCAATGACCCCTGCAGTCAGTAAGAACCCGACCGCGTTATGTCCCCACCACCATTGAACAATGGCATCTTGTGCGCCGGCATAAACAGAATAGGACTTCATGAAATACGCGGGTAATTCGAGGTTGTTCACCACAAAAATCATCGCAATCACGATGATAAATGCGGCATAAAACCAGTTGGCGACAAAGATATGTTTAACGGTGCGTTGTGCCAAGGTACCGAAGAAGAGGACAGCGTAGAGCACCCATACCACAACGATTAAAATGTCGATGGGCCATTCAAGTTCAGCGTACTCTTTTGACGTAGTGTATCCCAAGGGCAGCGAGATGACCGCCAGCAGTAAGATGAGCTGCCAGCCCCAAAAGACCATCCATGCCAAGCTGCGGTTATACAGTGGACATTGACAACTGCGTTGCGCAATGTAGAGCGAAGTCCCCATCAAAATGTTGACCACAAAGCCAAATATTACACCGGAGGTATGCAGCGGGCGCAGTCGGCCAAATTGGAAATACTCTGAATCGAAGTTTAGTACGGGCCAGTAGAGCTGTGCGGCCAGAACGACCCCAATCGTCATCCCCACAAACGCCCAAATGAGGGAGGCTACGACAAAATACTTCACCACCTTGATGCTGTAGGGGGCATCGGACATTGGGACGCTCCTTTATTCTGAATCGTTACTGAGGATTGAGTAATAGTATGAGATATCAGTCATATCTTTTTCGGACAGAGCATCCGCTTGTTGGTGCATTAATACCGCAAGGCCACCAGAGCGTTCACGGGATTGATAACTTCTCAAGGCGGATATCATGTAGGTCATTTTTTGTCCCCGTAGATTGGGGTAGGACTCAATGCTGGATATGCCATTTTCGCCGTGGCAGGTCATGCAAACTTTGGCTTTTTCTTTACCGACATCGAACTGTTCATCAGCAAGCACGGAAAAACTGATGGCGACCAAAGCCAATGGCAACATAGCCCATACCTTCACGAGCCGCATTTTGGCGGTAAGTTTACTCACGACATCACTCCTTTTGAGTGTGGTCACGGTGGACTAAGCGGGTGAATCATGCCCAGCCCTCACGACAACGAAACATGCATTAGCGCATCTTCTTATAGTGCTTACGAGGCACGTTAGATCAAAAATATAGTCGCTGGGTATGGGCTCAACAAGGTGGAAGGGGGAATTGCTTGCCACAATAAATGCGGTTTCGAATAGAAAAAATTCAACGTCATAAAAGAAAAATGCATCACTGCGATGCAATTGGCGGTGGTGCAATATACTCAATCGGCATCAAAAAAGGCTGAGTATGAGAAATGAAAGGAAGATTGAAAAAGTGGAAATATAAATAATCGGCAGTGTTTAGATTGAATTTTGAACGGTTAAATAACGTTAAAAATATATTTTTTGGTTTAGATCACAAAAACATAAATACGCAAAATGAATATAAAAAAGCAATTTATTCGAGATTGTGAATATCCTTGGTGTGTCAATCTATTGACGATGCGTGATGGTATCACGACGGTGAGGGTGAAAGCCCAGTAAAACAGGCTTTAGTGTCACTAACTTTGACTGGTAACTTGGAGCGAGATCACGTTTTTAATTTTCTTTGAGTGCATTTTTATGCATGCTTTTTCGACGCACATTGTGTTTTTGGTGTATTGATGCGTGAAAATTTCTTGGGTACATTTCGCGAATAGTTTTCAGGGATGTACGGTTGTTTATAGTGGATAAAAAAATATTTACTCGGTTTTTCACTGGTTTATGCCTTTTGGGTATATCTGGTGTTGTCGTTGCCGAACCGTATCTTACCCTTCAAGGTTATGGTGACACTCAGCACCAAGCTGAAATGGATGCCAAGCAGCAACTGGCCTTACGTATCTACAGCAAAGTGGATGTTTCTGAGGAAACACGCCAATCAAAAGTCGATGGCAACGTCTCGTCACACTATGAAATGCGTTCGACTATTACGTCATTGCCTATTGAAGTGCAATACATGGAGACGGTCAGCGTTAATTGTGATGCGTCACCTTGCCTGTATCAATTCCAGATCGATAAAACAAAATGGATTGCTTCACTCAAACAAGATGTCGCTGAATACCACGATATTATTTCAGATTATTTAACCGTGGTTGGTAAACAGTGGCGTGATATTAAACGCTTGGAAAAAATACAAGCGGACCTGCTGAAGAGTGAGCAAGCCTTAATCATTTTATCGTCATTGGATGCGAATGACATCGCCTTATTCCAAGATAAACAATCCCGTTTAACTCGCCGTGTCGCTCGTTACGAAAGTGGTGTAAGCATTGCTTTTCGCGGGGCGGCTGACAGCTTTGCGTCAGAGATGAAAGCGGCGTTAACGGCCTCCCGTGTTGCGTCAGCGCAAGGGGATATCACGGTTTATATCAAAACCCTGACCAAGAAAGGCAAACAAGCCAACCAGTTTGTGGCAAAGCAAACGGTGTTATTACAGATTTTTGAGGCCAACAACCCCAGCGTGGTTGTGGCACAAAAGCAGCTGTCAGCGATAGGAAAATCGTTGACAAGCTCTGACAGCGCACTTGAAGAGGCGCGTCAGCAAATAATTAAAACAGTAAAAATGCACTCTATTTACTCATTGTTAGATTAAAAGGACAAAAAAATGCTTAAGAAGACAGTAATGGCGGCTCTTGTGGTTTCTGCACTAGCGGGCTGTTCAGCAATGGAAGGTATGACATCAGCGACTGTAGACCGCGCTGAAGTAAGCCAAAACCTAGCAAAAACCTGTGCTGAACTTGGCGAGAAATACACACCAGTTTCTGTTGCTGTTGATACTGCGTCACAAGCAATGGTATCGATTCAAAAGCGTCAGTGTTCTGTATTTGGTGAGTACCGTACACTGGCTTCTAAGCATGCAGACGTAGCCGGTTTCCTTGCGGTTAACGCAGACAAATCTGACGAAGAGTTGTTGGTTGCGATGAACGAGTTTGATGCTGGCAAACCGGCTAAAAAGAAAATCCGTCCACAAGTAGAAGCTTACAAGAATGCGTCTGATGCGATTTTTGATAAGAACGTACAATTGGCGGCTGATCTAGCGATTCAAGCTGCGAAGATCACTTACATCGCAACCCAAAACGGCACAGCACTTGCGCAAGACACCATGAAAGGTGGCCTAGGTTCTATTTTCGCATCATTGTCAAATGAAACGAAAAAAGAAGGCGAGAAGGAAGAAGTGGTACCTGTAGTAGAAGCATACAACGAGCTAAAAGCACGTTCTGTACTTGCTTACGATGCGAACGATCTGATCTCTATGGATAAGAACACCATCGAGCAGCTAGAGAACCTAGACAAAGTGCTAGCTGAGAAAGTGAAAGCGTAATGAAACTGACTCACATTGCCGGTGTAGTGGCAGTGAGTTTGGCCCTTGCTGGTTGTCAGACCAGCAAAGGTAGCCAGACTTACTCAGCAGAAAGTAATGCAGGTAACTCTTCGCTGATTATCGGCAAATCAGCAGATGCATTTAACAATGAAGACATCGAAGTGCCTGCGTATTTCAATACGCAAGGGCTTGATTTCTGTACTTATGATGTAGAGCGTGAAGATCCACGCTGTCCATTGGCGAAAAAAACGATCCGCATCTACTTCGGTGATGTGAATACGGATTTGAGCGCCACGCTAAAAGGGCAGTCTGCAGGCGTATTTAACGCGATGCACACCAGCATCAACCAGTACAAATCGAAAGCGTTGGAAAACACACTGGAAAACCAGTTTGCCGGTGTGAACCGTTTTCGCATTCTGACTCGCGACACTGACTCTGTAAACGCCATGATGGAAGAAATTCTGGCGGATGAAGGCGCGGTGAAAGTGGCGACGAAAAAAGCCAAGAGCACACCGCTGTCTACCGATTACGCCATGAAAGTGGACGTATTGAAAACCGGTGACATGTTGTTTGGTTCGACCCAATCGTTGTTCCAGACATCAATGGAAATGACTGTGGGTGTGATCAACCCGTATACCCGTGAAAAGCTGAGCTACCCGAATGTGGGTAAAATCCGCGTGTCGAACTTCGACGTGCGTGAGAAAAACAGCTTCACCACCGTGATTGCCAACGGTGAATACTACCGCGGCTTTAACTACACCAGTGGTAAAGATGTCGGCGCCGTACTGAACGAAATGTCGTCTCGCGGTTTTGACATCATGCTGTCGCGTTTGCTGACTGAAATGCCATCAACGGCACAAGTTATCGGTATTAAAGGCGATCGTATCTCCCTTGACCGTGGCCAGAATGCCGGCGTATTGCCAAATGAAACCATGGTGGTGTTTGAATACAGCGCTGGGTTTGTTGAGCCAATCGGCGTGGCAACGGTAAATCCGAGCATGCAGAGTGCACAAGGCAAAATTGTACGCTGGAAAGATAGCAACCTGGCTGACCAAGTACAAAAGCAAGCCGAAGAAGGCATTTACCGTCCTGACCGCAACCGTCGTTTATTCGCGGTTAGCGTTGGCGTACCTGCAGAGTTCATGAAGGACCGTAGCACATGGGTAGAAAAGGGTTAACTCACGGCGTTGCGCTGAGTACCTTGTTCGTTTGCCTGTCTGCATCCGCTTTAGAGCTAGATATGAGCCAGCCTTCGTCGCTGGCTCTTGTCGAACAAGGGTGTGCATACGGACGCGGTGCCATGGCCATTGAAGCCGCCAAAGCCGAAGGATTAAACAGCCTTCGGCTCTTTTTACAGGGCGAAACCTCCTTTTCGTTCACAACCGATGAGTC
The DNA here is from genome assembly GCF_059941365.1 of Photobacterium sp. 270122K. Lineage (NCBI taxonomy): Bacteria > Pseudomonadati > Pseudomonadota > Gammaproteobacteria > Vibrionales > Vibrionaceae > Photobacterium > Photobacterium sp. 270122K. Next base: position 397,314 of record NZ_JBPOEN010000001.1, on the reverse strand, counting down.
CATGTTGCTTGATGAGCAATTTGATCAAGCCACGCGTGATGTGCTGATTTCAGGCATTGCACAAGGCAACGTTCGCGCGGATTTCGGCCGACCAGAGATTCAGGGTGATGATACCTGTGTGACGGTACGACTGATGCCACCGGCGGACGATGCCATGTCAGGCGATGACGACGGTATCGCGTGGGACGATGAACCGACCCTGTCTGTTGTGGTAACCGGTGAAGGCCTATACGACAAAAAATCGGGACTGACGGCCCGTCAAGCGGCCGAGCAAGATGCGTTTCGTCGCGCCATCAGTCAAGCCCTTGGCGTGATGGTGAAGTCGGGCTACTTGCAGCAAATGTACTCAAGTATGTCGGCGAGCACCAATAACGATGACTTCAATATTGAAGAAGTCACACGCCAATCGTTGTCAATGCAATCCCAAGGCATGATCACCAGCTGGAATGAAATTTCCAGTCAAGTATTGGCTGGTGGTGGTTTAGCCGTGACGCTGGACGTCAATGTTGAGCGTCAGAAGATGCAAGACAAAGTCGCACAGCTCCTCAAGAGCTTGGGCCAACCGTCTGTGCATATCAATGCGCGGTTACCGGTCGTGAAAAGCGTATTTTCTGAGACATTGGCCAACATGGGGTTTGATCTTTCCCCGCATTCGGCACAGTCGAGCATCATTTTGGATGTGATGGAAAAAGCGAAAGTGACGCCATCAGGATTGCAGCTAGAAATCACCGCGGTGATGCGTGATCGCGTGGGTAATCAATACGCGACGTGGCGCAATGATCCGACCTTCATGACCTTGCCGAACAAGCCAGGCATGCTGGATCAATTAGCGGAAGTGCATTTTGCTCTCGAGGATAATCAGCAAGCGATCCGTGCACAGCTTCAGTCTGCTGCCGAAAATATGGCGATGCGCGGTGGCCCTGTACGCGAAGTAATTTTCTCGCCAAGTGCGGCGGGTCAACAAGGGCAATTGTTTACCTTGTTAAGCGCGATTAACGGTGTGTCAGACATCAAAATAGCGAAAAAATCGAACAAAGTGGTGGTGCAGCTGCGTTCACTCAGTAACGCCAGTGATCTGGCTCAGTATATCGAGCCGACGCTACGTGTTCACCAGCCAAAATACCGTTCAAAGCTCAGTGTGATGAATGAATATCAGATCAGTGTGCTGTAAAAGAAATTTAGGAATATCCATGTTTAAACAAACTTTGCTGTCGCTGCTTTTAGCGACCACGTTCAATACCGCTCATGCCAGTGTTGATTTCGATCTGAACGACTTGGTACCCGCAACGTCTGCGACAGAAGAAACACAATCGGTTGACACGTCTGATGTAAAAGAAGTGGGTGATGTGATTGTTGCTGACGATCCAAAAGCCGCGGTATTAGTCGCACACCAGAGCCTGATTGAAGATGAAGGCGACGGCGTGAAAATGATCGCCGTGAGTTCTGGCGTTGGCATTCTGTCTACCGGTTCTGGCAGCTACGAGACGTACGAAAACCGTAACGCGACCTTGCTATCAAAGCGTGCGGCTTACATGAAAGCGTTCCAAATCGCTAAGAAGCAATTGGTTGAAAACATGGAAGGCATGCAGAATCTGTGTGCGACCGCTGTAAATGAAACGATGGACGTGATTGATACCGCGACCGACAGCGTTGCAAACACGACCAGCATGATGAGCGACAACTGTGCCGAGTCCGTAAAAGGCGCATTGGCCGGTTACGTGACGTTTGACGTATACGATGATCCGGCTGAAAAGTTGGTGCGTGTTAGCTTGATTTCAACGCCGAAAACGCGTGAGCAAACCAAACGCAAAGTGGGTGCATTGACGCAAACGACAGAGCCGAATGCCATCTTCAAACAGATCATCGGTGATCTACAGGCTGGCGTAATGCCCCCTGTTGGTGCGAAAGTGATCACTAACCCTGAGACGGGTGAATCCTTCGTACTGGGCTTCGGTTCGTCTATCATCCGCGATAACAAGAACAAGAGCGTGCAGCGCAAACTGTTGGCTATGTCGAAATCGCAAGCGCAAGCAAAAGCCCGTAACGGCCTGATTGCTGTGATGCAGGGTGAAGAAGTGTACTGGGAAGGCGGTTTCACTGAAAACCAGCTAGAGAAGAACGAGCAGTTCAGCTACCCAGCAGACAGCATTAACCCAGCAGATGCGACGGCACTGGCTGAAGATAAGCACACGTTCATGAACAACATGAAGTCAGCAGACTCTTACAAGTCATTTGCGGCAGGCAAAGTGCCACCGGGCGTTTCTGTTAAAACCTTCAAGAGCAGCGACGGTGATTGGATGCTAGCGGTGGCCGTGTATGCGCCATCACTGGAATCGGCAGCGAAGCAAGCCGCCGCAGAAAACAAGCAGCGTGTACGTGAAGGCAAAAACACCGGTTCAGCACACAAAGTGGGCACAACCGGTGGTTTGACCGAAGGTGGTAACAATGCACAAGGCCCATCAGGCCAAGTTAGCAATGTTAGCGATCTGTAAGTACAGAGCATGGTGGCTGGCAGGCTTAATGAGCCTGCCAGCCATGGCCGATCAAGCGTCAGCGAGCACGGCGTCACCGTCGATGCGCTGGGAATTTGCCGGTACGACGTATGATGTAAAGGGGGGATCGTCCAACTTTACGGTGACGGTCAGCCGTCAATCCCCATTATCGGGCAATCAGATGAAAGCCTTGTGTCGCAAAGGGCTGGGCTTGCCGTTACGTGCGGACTACGAAGACGCGTTGATTGCCAAAGGTTTGATCAGCGAGCGCTTTTCAACGTGGCCGATGACTAACCTTCGTTATGATTTGTCGGATATCCGTTACCGCGATGTGGGCAGTACCATAGCATCTTGTTCCGCCACATTAACCGATACCGGTACCGCGATAAACTTAGACTCGACCGCCTTGAGCTACGCTGTGGCGTATTATGCGACCCAACAGTACAGCGCCATTAAGCCGATATTGCCGTATTTGATGAAGCAACCGTCGGTCGCGATGGATGCCGCGGGCCTCGTCACTCTTCTGCTTAGTCAGCAAGATAATGCGAAAGCGACCGCATATTTCCAGCAATATGTGGATGTGAATGCGATCCAGACGGATGACATCATTTTGCGCCTTGCACAATGGCAATACGGGCAAGACTTGGCCGCGAGTTTGACCATTGCCCAGCAATGTCAGAGTGCTGCATGCCAACAATTTACAGTCCAAGTGGAAGATGAACTGGCCGCGCAGGAAGAAGCTTCTGTTGGCGACCTCGACGCGTATTTCTAACGCTTGCAATAAGGAAATTCCACACAATGAAATGTAGACACGGCGTATTGGCCATTGCCATCAACGTGTTGTTGATGGGCAATGTACAGGCGAACGATCCTTTTGCTGAACTCGATCAAGCTGTCACGGAAATGTCAGCGGACCACACCGACGAGTTCACACAGTGGTATGCCCAACACATTGAAGAGTTTAATCAATGGCAGATGGCGAACCTCGAAAGATGGGACAAGCAAAAGCAAAGCGCGTTGAATACCTGGGGTGACACCAGCACCGACTCGCAAGGCGTGATTGTGGTGTATGACCCGCAACAAGCCTCACGGACCGTGATTGATCTGGAAAAAGGTGAAATCACGATCAGCTACAAGTTGCCAGACACGCCAGCCGACGAACACGCGGCGGCAAAATCGGCAGTACAGCCAGCGGTTGAGTTGGAAAAAATTGATCAAGTGATCGCGAAAAACAGCCAGCTGTTGAACGACATGGGGATCGATACGCCGAAAAAGGTGACTGCTCAGCAGGTGGAAGTGAAGGCGTTGACGCCGGATCAGAACGAGCTGGCAAAGGTGAAGCAAGAGATCAAAGCGCAAACCGACCGCCAGATGAGTCAGCTTGATATCTATGTTGAGCAAGACGAAAAGCCGGTGCTGACGCAAGCCCAGAAAGATGTGCTGATTGCTAAGCAAAAGCAGATCATGAAGGAAAATGAAGCCAAACGTCTGAAGCAAATGGAAAGTAATTTTGCGCAGACACAGGTGAAGTTCCAGCGTTCTTCGGCGCAAGTGGTGGAGTACAAATCCAGCATTCCGAAATCAGCCATGTCTGATCGTGCTAAGCACTACCTGCCGTTCATTTATGCAGAAAGCGAGAAGCATGAACTGCCAGCGCCGTTGGTCTTGGCGATTATGCACACCGAATCGCATTTCAACCCGAAAGCGAAATCTCACGTGCCAGCCTACGGTTTGATGCAAATCGTGCCGACCACAGCGGGGCATGATGTCAACAAGCTGTTTCGTGGTAAAGACAAGCCGATGAAAGCGTCGGAGTTGTATAACCCGAAAATCAACATCGAAACGGGTACGGCGTATTTGAAGATTTTGGATAGCCGCTATTTGCGTGGCATCAAAGATGAAGACAGTGCGACGTATGCGGTGATTGCCGCTTATAACACCGGTTCGGGCAACATTGCGAAAGCCTTTGGCGAGCGCAGCGTACGCGCGGCGATCAAGAAAATTAATGCGATGAGCTCAGAGCAAGTGTATTACCACCTTTTGGCGAATTTGCCGTACGAAGAAACGCGCAATTACCTGAAGAAAGTGAACAAGCGAATGCAAAGCTACCAGCAGCATGAAACGTATTCCATGATTTAATAAGGACACTCAAATGAAAAAATCACTGTTATCAGCAGCTATGCTTGCTGTGCTAATGACCGGCTGTGCATCTCAAGAATCAGCCCCTGTAGCGCCAACAACAAACACAGCGCCAGCACTACCAACATGGGTCATGAGCCCGGCGTCGGCAAACGGCTACGCGGCGTCTAACTGTGTGACAGCAACAGGCAATTTTTCCGTCGACCGTAACCATGCAGTGTCGCTAACGCGTAATACGCTGGCACAAAACATGAATTTGAAAGCGAGTGTGCTGGAAAAAACCTACCAGAAAATGGACTCCGCGGCAGGTCAAACATCAACAGGCACATCGTTTGAGCAAATCGCTAAGCAGATCGCGAGCGTAACGCTGCAGAAGAGCCAAGTTGAGCAAATTGCTGTGGTAAACATTGCGGGTGTTGATCAAGTGTGTTCGTTGGTGACGATGCCAAAGATCGAAAGCGAGAAGGCTTTCCAAGTATTGGCGGATGCTAGCGGTCCGATTGACCCAAGCGACAAAGCGGCATTATACAAAGAGTTCATGAGCCAGAAAACGGCGAAAGAACTGGAAAAGCAAGTGAACAGCTTGTCTGCAGACATTCCTGCGCCAGTGAAACCTGAAGTACCAGCGAAAGCATAATCACCGCCTGCCTCTGCGCAGGATCATGGTATGCATCGAAAAACGCCCACCGAAGCCATTCGGTGGGCGTTTCGTTTTTAGCGCTATCGTGGGTGCTGATATCCTTAAGCGGTATGGTCGCGATATGGAAAAAGCGTTGAATGCATGCTGCCTTGTTTTTAGTAAGTGTTTGCTTTACCAATCATTCACAAAGCAGTAACAGTGTAATAGGATGAAAGTGAAAATAAGATCGTAGTGAAATGGGATAGAGGATAAAGGGAATGATAAATAATTCGACTGCTGCAATCTCTGCTGTGTTACTGGCCGCGTCATCAGGTGCCTTACAGGCAGAAGAATCGGTTGACCCGTTTCTTTGGCTGGAAGAGGTGCATGGTGACAAAGCTATTGATTGGGTCAAAGCGCAAAATGCCACCTCCAGCGCCTACCTGAAAAAAGTCGCGACCTTTGATCAGCTTTACCAAGACAGTTTAGCCATCATGAACGCGGAAGATCGCCTCGCGCATCCGACCCGCCGTGGCCAGTATTTTTATAATTTTTGGCAAGACAGTACCCATGTAAAGGGTATTTATCGCCGCACCACGGAAGCCGAATACCGCAAACCGAACCCGAAATGGGAAACCGTGATTGATTTTGATGCCCTTGCCAAAGCCGATAACGCAGATTGGGTGTTCAAAGGCACCACCTGTTTAGAGCCGGGCTTCAAGCGATGCATGATTGCCTTGTCTCGCGGCGGTGCCGATGCGATAGAGCTGCGTGAGTTTGATATGAACACCAAGCAGTTTGTGAAAGACGGCTTTGTGTTACCAGAAGCCAAAACGGGCGTGTCATGGGTGGATGACGATCACTTGCTGGTGGGCACCGATTTTGGTGAGGGCAGCTTGACGAGCTCTGGCTATCCGCGTGTGATCAAACTTTGGAAACGTGGTACGCCATTAAAAGAAGCCAGTGTCGTGTTTGAGGGGGATCCGGATTCCTTCTTGACCCACTCGCAAACCTACCTCGATGGCGACACGACCTTGAATATCATCAGTGAAGGGAAAACCTTCTTCACGTTTAACCATTTTCTTTTCGATAACGGGACGCCAAAGCCATTAACGTTGCCAGACAGTGTGGTGATTGCCGGGGTATTCCGTGGCAATGTGTTCTTTATGTTGCGGGACGATCTCTCCTTCCAGGATCAGACACTGACAACGGGCAGTATTGTTTATGCGTCGGTTGCCTCGTTGTTGACCAAGACGCCTGATTATCAATTGTTTGTGAAACCGGCCGCGAATGCCACGGTGAATGCGCTTGAGTTTACCGCCAATCACGTTGTGGTGAATTGGTTGGAAGATGTGACCAACCACGTCACTGTGTACCAGTTGGCGCAAGATGACCCATTAGCCAAGGGCGCTCAGTCACTTAAGAATAAGTGGGTATCGCGTGATATTCCGTTGGAGAAAAATGGCAACATTCAGGTGTTTAACGCCTCGCAAGCGAACGATGATTTCTTTGTGGAGTATTCCAGCTTCCTCACGCCCCCGTCGTTCTACCAAGTGACGGCCGCCGATGGCAAGATCACACCATTGAAAGCCAGCCCTGCGCGGTTTGATGCCGCTGATATGGTCGTGAATCAACACTTTGTGACCTCAAAAGACGGTACGCGCGTACCGTACTTTTTGATCAGCAAAAAAGGCATCAAACTGGATGGCAGTAACCCAACCATTTTGTATGGTTACGGGGGCTTTCAACTTAGCATGGCGCCGTTCCATAGCAGTTTGATCGGAAAAAACTGGTTAGAGCGTGGCGGGGTGTTTGTTTTATCGAATATCCGCGGTGGCGGCGAATACGGTCCTGAGTGGCACCAAGCGGCATTACAGCATAACCGCCATAAAGCCTATGAAGATTTTGAAGCCATTGCGGAAGATCTGATTGCCCGTAAAGTCACATCATCCAAGCACCTTGGCATTCAAGGGGGCAGTAACGGTGGTCTGCTTGTGGGTGCCGCCATGACCCGTCGACCGGATCTGTACAACGCGGTGGTGTGTCAGGTGCCGTTGCTCGACATGAAGCGCTTTAACAAACTATTGGCGGGTGCCAGTTGGATGGCCGAATACGGCAACCCGGATGATGAAAATGATTGGGCGTACCTCAAAACCTATTCGCCGTACCATAACGTAAGGGCGGAAGAGAGCTACCCGAAAGTGTTCTTTACCACGTCGACGCGCGATGACCGTGTTCACCCTGCGCATGCACGTAAAATGGTCGCCCTGATGCAAGCGCAAGGCCATGACGTGTTGTACTACGAGAACCTCGAAGGAGGGCATGCCGGGGCGTCAAACAATAACAGCCGTGCTGAGTTGTATGCACAAACCTACAGCTATTTGATTGATCGTTTGTTCTAAGTCCGATCTCGCTATTTTTCTGTTATCTCTTTATCCCAAGCACAAGGAGCGCATCATGCGCTCCTTTTTCATTTCGGCTTTTTGGTCAGCAGAAATTGACGCTCGCTGCTCACCACCATGTTATGGCGCAGGAAATTCTTCCCGAGAATCATGCTGTATGTAAACCGGCTGCGATCACGCAGATTAACGGCCACAGTATGCGTCATATCACCCAGCGTGACGGTCATGTTCACCACCGGCCGAGAACTGCCGTGTTCGCCGTCCCGTGCTTTTATCTTCATGATCCGCACCACTTCGCGGGTAAGGGTTTTCTTTGCGCCTTGATGGTTACGGTACGTGAACGTGACCATGGACTTGCCGTTTTTACGAAAGTTTTTGATGTCGGTGGCATCCATTGAACTGATATCGGCACCGGTATCCAGTTTGGCGGGGAAGTGCATGCCTTCCACATGGACGGTTTCAATGTAACCGGCGCGGGCGGGTTTGTGTTTTTCCAGTAAGTGCGTCGAGCGAGTATTGACATACAGCTCGCCCGGCACCAGTTCGGGGCTGATCATCAGTTCGGTCTCGCCGTGTGCTTTTTTTGCTAATTTGCCCAGCGCAATGTCTTTAGTGAGGGTGTCGGTCGGCAGGGCAATGTCCACACTCACGATAGGCCGGACTTGCTCGCCAATGCGGATTTTGCGTTTAACGGGTTTGTCGATACTGTGGATCTTGCCCGATACATCAGTCATCACGTAATGCACCATACGGGTGTAGTCCGCCTGTTTTTCATCAATCCGTTCGACTTTTAACAGGGGCGTTTTGATCGTGGTAGAGGGGGTCGCTTTAATGGTGACATCATCAACGGCCAGCGATTCAAGCGCGCTGATCATCAGTGCGTCGTCATCGTCAGCCAATGTGCTGAGGCGTTGACGAGGTTCATCGCTGAGGTCGGTTTTGCTTAAACTGACGACGAAATACTGATTCAGGGCTTCGGTGCCGAGGCGGAGTTGACTGCTGTGTTTAGAGCGGTCACGCAGGTAAACCAAAATGGGGTATGTGTCCTCACCAAACAGGATATTCACATACACCATGGGGCGCTTGCTGTTGGTAAAGCTGAGCATTTTATACAGCGGTAAGGTGAGTGTTTTTCGCTTGTTATTTTCCCCTTCTAGTGAAAACGACACCGTGCGATTTTCATGGTCAATCTTGATCTTCTTTGCGTGCAAAATGCTGTATTTGTTATCAAACGACATGCTCACTGCCAGTGGGATCTTGCCTATCTTGGCTTGTTCTTTGCGGCCAATGAGCGTGGCGTTGGGTTGTTCGCGCAAATAATCGAAACCCGCATCCACCCAAGCATTGCCTTTTAAAAAGGTTTTGCCGACCAACAAGGGATACGAAAAGCCGTCACGGTTGGCCAGGTTAACTTCGGTGGTGGCAGTACTATCACCAATGGTGAGATCGAGCTCGATCACAGGGCGGGCGAGGTGGCCATCATCGCGGCTTTTGATCATAGCTAACCGCAACAGTGGCCGTTGCAGCGTGTAGTGTTTCCCTGTGTACGGGTGGATCAGTTCAAAATGGACGATGATGTCGTTTTTGTTTTTTCGGTCACGCAACTGTGTGGTATTGAGCGCATCATAGGTCTCGGCAATGGCGTTGATCAGTGCGTCACCGGTGAGGTCTTTAAAGCGGGGATCGGTACTGGTCAGGTAGATCTTTTCGGCATGCAGAGAGGTGGAGTCGGCACCGGTATCAATTTTAGCGGGCATTCCTACGCCTTTCAGGCCATCAATGTCGGGAAAAAAGACCCGCTCTGTGCGTCCCAGCACCATACGCCCGTCGATGCTGTCGCGCGTATCAATTATGGCGGCGTATTGGTCGTTCTCCGCGTGGGCTGTGATGGGGACGGTAAGGCTAAAGGCAGCAAACAAGGCAGCAGCAGACATTGCCCCTAAGGGGATGCGCCGCCATGTCGTTGGGCGCGTATGGCTCTGTGCGTAAAGCGTTGAGAGAGAAGCGAGGAAGCCACGAAGGCCTAGCGTACAGGTTCGCATCGCGATCTTGTCTCCATGTCACAAGGTAAGACATGGCTATAAGTGTATACCGTTGGGCTGTAAAGGGCGGCTTTTCGGTGGGGTATCAGGTTTTTGCACCAGCGTGACGATCACTGGCGGTGATCGTCACTGTGTCAATGTGCGTACTAAGGGCTATTTGGCTGGTAGATGGGCAATGGCATCGCCCATGTTGATCAGTTTATCCAAAATGCGTTCACCGGCTTCGCGCAGGCCATTGTGTTCATACTCATTGGTGATCCACGCTTTGCTGTTCGGGATCCCTTTTAAGGTTTCCAGCGAATAGGCCAGTTCGACGTACATGTCTTCGGCATACACCGCACAGGTGACCGGAACGGTATTATTGGCCAATGCATCGACATCATACAAGGCTGGCCAATCGGTTTTCTCTGCAAGCAATTGCGCGGCGGCGTTGAGTGGTGTTAAACAGGCAAACTGTTCAAACATCCACGGATAGACCATCTCGCCGGTAAAGAAGAAGTCGCGGCCAGTTTGATAGTGAAATTGCGGGAACTGATCACGTACGCGATGGGCTGACCAGTTTGAGCTCTGGTTATGCGTCGCGTCCTGACAGTAGATAGATTCATGCAAAATCGCATAAATCGGGTTGGTTTGGTGGCTTTGCTCGGCCAGCATGGCGTTGAGGAACGCGTAGCTCAACGTCTCTTGCGGGGCATTGTCTGGGCCATTAACCGTCACAAACGCGTCTTCCAGCAAATAATACATCGGCAAGTTGGCGTGGCTGCGGCCTAGGTTGATACCAATGAGCTGAAATTGTTCAACGGTGAAACGTTGACCGTTAGGCAGGCGCACATCATTGGCCAGCAAGTGATCGGCAATTTTCTGGCATTGCGCTTGTGCTTGCGGGAATTGGGCAAAGAAGGCGTCGTTTTTGTCCTGCACACGCTGATACGTGGCGGTGTAAACATTATCGGCATGACGAGTCAGTGATGGGACACCACCGGTCAGGAATGCACGGCTGAGGCTTTGTGGATAGAACGACAAGTACGTCAGGGCGCAGAAGCCGCCGAAACTCTGGCCGAGGATCGCCCACTGTGTCACGCCTAATGCGTCACGGATCAACTCAGCATCGCGCACAATGTTATCGGCACGGAAGTGGCTAAGGTAGTCGGCTTGTGCCTCCGGAGTCATCGGTGCCAGTGTCTGATGGCTGATCACCGTGCTGTTGCCGGTGCCGCGTTGGTCTAACAAGAGGACACGGTACTGCTGCAAGGCGCGTTTTAACCAGCCGGAACGGCTATCAGGACGCGGTGACGGAAAGCCGGGGCCACCTTGGAAATACACCAACCACGGGCGGTCGCTGTTGTCGCTGGCCAGATCGCAGATCTCACGGGCGAAGACAGATATGGTGCTGCCTTCTGGGCGGCGGTAATCAAGGGGAACGTCAAAGCGGTGTTGGCGATAGATCAGATCACCATCAATAAAACTGGCCAGCATGGTGTACTCCGTTAACATGCAAAAACAAGATGTTAACAGTAATGACGTGACTAACCTAGTGCGAGTATCGGTGCTGGAATCTTAGACGCGAGTATTGTAAGTCAAATATAGATCGTTGAATGTTGATATGTGCGTCTTGGAGACTGAATTTGGCAGACAGGGAAAAGGGCAAATAAAACAAAGCCGACCCAGAGTGAGTCGGCTTGATCGGTGAAACAGGGTCACGAAATAGGGCGAGCCTTATTTCTGATCGTGAATCACGTAGTCCAATGCACCTGTAATCGCCGCCACTTGTGCTGCATTACATTCAGCATCTGTCACCTTATCGCTGTCTGGGTAGACTTCGGTGGTTGTGCCGTACGCGCAATCGGTCATGCTGTTACACAGGCTCAATGCTTTCAATGGGTAGTTAATCACACCTTCTTGGGTGATTGGGCAACCAATGATATTGCCGTTCGCATCGGCAGGGGCAATGTGTGTCACTTCACGTACCGCATTAATGACGGCCGTTTGGAACGCATGGTTCGGGTATTCGCTGTCACCCACGGTGTAAAAACCGTCTGGCACCGTGTCAGGCTCGTACTCTTTGCCATCACGCGCAGAAAGCGCAGGACGGAACTCTAATTCATCGGTATCCGTGGTTTCGTGCAAATCAATGTGCACCAAAATCGGCGTATCAAGCGCATCCATCATTGCCATCAGCATCGCTGACTCTTCTGCTGGGCTGTCTGGATAGAATGAACGGTTTGGATCAATCGCTTGTGGGTTCCAGCGGTTAATCGTTTCATAGCCCCATGGGCTGACACATGGCGCGACAATCACGTTGAAATCTTCAATGTAACGTTCTGCATGGCAATCAACAAACTGTAGCGCGCCGTGTACACCGCTGGTTTCATAGCCGTGTACGCCGCCGGTGATCAACACGGTAGGTTTTTGCTCATCCCACTGTAGGCTCTTAATCGCAAATAGCGGGTATTTATCAGCATCAATGCTCAACGCGCCATATTGGAATACATCAAAGCGAGTACGTAGGGCATCAATTTTGGTGATCACATCGGTTTGGTAAGAACGCTTAATGGTGGTTTGTGCCAGCCATTGGATTTTTTCCGCTTCGCCCCACGGTTGGCCTGGAGTGCCGATGGGGTAAGTGTTTGCGCTTGTCATGGGTCGCCTTTACAGTCGGTGCACCTAATCAGTCGGTGCAAGAGGGTGTTGCGTGATAGTTATCATGTCACTTGGGCACAGCATAATTGACTGGGCGGGGGGAATCAAACCTATTGAGTTTAGAATGAAAAAAGCCTGACGCAGATCATCAAGCGTGATCAACTGCGGTTCAAACTAAAAGGTGTACCCTTTATGCTAATACTGGATATAAAAGCCCTGCAATGGATTGAAATGATGGTTTTTTGTTCAAGTTACTGCGTGATGCATAATTTTCATTATTTTCAATATATTGGACTGACATCGTAACGTGACTTGCACGAGAGCGAGCATAACGTACCCGATCATAAACGAGATCGATGACAAAAAGAGGATAGACACCGTGAAGTTAAAGCATGCAGCGTTATTTAAACAGGCGTGTTACGTCGCTGGCCAATGGGTTACCGCCCCTGATGGCGCTACCGATCCTGTTATCAATCCCTCGACGGGGCGTGTTATTGCCCATGTGCCGCGTGTTGGGCGTGAGATGACCTTGGCGGCGATAGAAGCCGCGCAACATGCACAGCAACGGTGGAAACTGACAACAGCCAAAGCCCGCGCGGTTATTTTACGCCGTTGGTATGACTTGATCGTGGAACATACCGATGATCTCGCAACGGTGTTGACCAGCGAGCAAGGCAAACCGTTCGCAGAAGCCAAGGGAGAAATCACCTACGCGGCCAGTTTTGTGGAATGGTTCGCCGAAGAAGCCAAACGCGCTTACGGTGAGGTGGTGCCGAGCCATAAAGAGGGGGCGCGGATCATTGTCAGCCGTGAACCGATTGGTGTGGTGGGGGCGATCACGCCGTGGAATTTCCCGGCAGCGATGATCACCCGCAAATGTGCCCCGGCTTTTGCGGCCGGTTGTGGTGTGGTGTTGAAACCGGCACCGGATACGCCACTAACGGCTTTTGCCCTTGCGGTACTGGCTGAAGAAGCCGGACTGCCTGCGGGGTTGTTGAATGTCGTGACCGGTGATGCCCAAGCCATTGGTGAAGCACTGACGGGCAGTAAAACGGTGAAAAAAATCTCGTTTACCGGCTCAACGGCCATCGGCAAATTGCTGATGGCGCAATCGGCCGCGTCAGTGAAAAAACTGTCGTTAGAATTGGGCGGCAACGCACCTTTCATTGTGTGTGATGACGCTGATCTCGACGCGGCAGTGGATGGTGTGATGGTGGCCAAGTTCCGTAACGCTGGGCAGACCTGCGTGTGCGCAAACCGCATTTATGTGCACGATGCCGTATATGAGGCCTTTACTGAAAAATTGGTCGCACGCGTGAGCATGTTGAAAGTAGGCGATGGCTTTGAAGACGGCGTTCAGATTGGCCCCTTGATCAATACGGCGGCTGTTGCCAAAGTACAAAGCCACATTGATGATGCGCTGGCCAAAGGCGCACAGTTGGCCTACGGCGAACCACAACCGGCGGGCTCTTTGTTGTTCCCGCCGCAGGTGCTGGTGGCGATGACGGATGATATGCGCATTGCGACCGAAGAAACCTTTGGCCCGGTGGCGGCGTTGTTCCGCTTTTCTGACGACGACGAGGTGATCGCCAGAGCGAACAATACTGACGCCGGTTTGGCAGCATATGCTTATACGCGCGCCTTACACCGTGCATTTCGTTTCAGCGATGGATTGGAATACGGCATCGTGGGCATTAACGAAGGGTTGATTTCCACCGAGGTGGCCCCCTTTGGTGGGGTGAAAGAGTCGGGACTAGGCCGCGAAGGCGCTCGCCAAGGCTTGGATGATTATCTGGAAACCAAATACACCTTGCTGGGTGGCTTATAGCCCGTTCGCGTTAATTTGAATCAGATAAGGTGACTCGCTGAGGGAATAAAGATAAAAGGGTACAAACCCTTGAATTTATTTTTTACACTGGGTCTATCAATGTGACAACGAGACGGTCATGGGGCGTTATGTTACGCACTTGGCAGAATAGACAGTCGCAGAGTGAAATAATACAGCACTATAACAAGGCACAGCCTAAGGAATAACGCATGACAAAAGCAAAAATCGGTATCGTTACCGTCAGTGATCGCGCAAGTGCGGGCGTGTACGAAGACCTTTCAGGGCAAGCCATCATTGATACATTGAATGATTACCTGACCTCTGAGTGGGAGCCGGTCTATCACGTTATTCCGGATGAGCAGGATGTGATTGAAGCTATGCTGATCAAGATGGCCGATGAGGAAAACTGCAGCTTGATCGTGACCACAGGGGGCACAGGCCCTGCCAAGCGTGATGTGACGCCTGAAGCGACGGAAGCGGTTTGTGATCGCATGATGCCGGGTTTTGGTGAGCTGATGCGTGCTGAGTCATTGAAGTTTGTGCCAACGGCTATTTTGTCTCGCCAGACGGCGGGTCTGCGTGGTGATAGCTTGATCGTGAACTTGCCGGGTAAACCGAAATCCATCCGTGAATGTTTGGACGCGGTATTCCCTGCGATCCCTTACTGCATCGATTTGATGGAAGGGCCATTCTTAGAATGTGACGAAGCGGTGATCAAACCTTTCCGTCCGAAGCAAAAGTAAAGCCGTATTATAATTAAGGTCGAATCGCAAGATTCGGCCTTTTTTGTCAGTGGTCATTGGCGGTGAGCATGGGCTGCATCATGAAGGCCGTTGATTGTGATGAAAAGGAGTCTCGTCATGAAACGAAAAATACTCGCTATTGTTATAGCGTTAATGGTAACACCGGCTCACGCGAGCTGGGATAAGTTCAAAGAATCCGCATCAGAGCTGGGTGATACCTTAAGTGAAAGCTCCAAACAGGCGTGGGAAGGGGTCTCTGACTTTTCCAAAGACACCTGGGATATCGTGTCAGAGTGGGGCGCCGATACTTATAACAAAGCTGGTGAGTGGACAGAAGAGTCGATAGCCCAAAGTCAGGAATGGCTCGATGCAGCTGATGCCAAACTGACAGACATGCTCAATCCGGACACGCCAGAAGAAGCACGTTTAGCATTAGATACCATGGCGGATACGGCCTTGGTGCGTTTATTCAATGAAGAACCCTCCGCCAAATTGTTGTTTGATCATGCCTATGGGTATGCGGTGTTTGATTCACGTAAATTTTCGCTCATGTTACATACCAACCAAGGGGCTGGGGTGGCCGTGGCGCGTCAAAGTGGCCAGCATACCTACATGAAAATGTTTGGGGCGGGTTTAGCCGCAGGCTTAGGCGGAAAATTCTATCAGCAAATCATTTTGTTTGAAGACAAGGCGACGTTCGAGCGCTTCATTACCGATGGCTGGGAAGCAACGTCTGAAGTGAGTGCTATCGCAGGCGGCGAGAGCGCCGAGCTGACAGCGAAATATAACGGCGGTATGGCGATTTATCAGATTGGTGAAAAAGGATTACTGCTCGATGCCAACATTTCTGGTTCAAAATACTGGGTGGATACCGATTTAACACAGAAATAGTAAGGTTTTCTCTAATGATAAACTTCATGATTTAACCGCCAATCGTGGCGGATCATGAGGTTTATTCGCTTTCTCATTCCCTGTTGTTTTTCGCGCCACTTCAAAAAATCACTGCAATATCAGATGCCTGGTGGGTATTTATATACATCCACTCGCCCCTGTTCATAATTTTGTCATTTCGCCTTGTTTTGGGAAAAAGAAGGGCGTAATAAATAGTCTTAAAGATAACAATATCGACCAAAAAGAGTCGAAAAATGACGTTGGCTTCGTGAGCAGTGGCCTGATAAGGACTAAGGGGCAAAGCGATGGATACGAAACGAACATGGGGCTTTATTTCTCTTCTTTTGGGTAGCGTGTCGCTACTGTGGGGAGGCATTTCATTTGGTGGTATGTTAGGCCAATCATTGGTGTTGGCGGACATGGGCAGCTTCATCGCTCAGGGAGGCGGTGATTATTTGCACACGTTCAGTCCGGATTATGCGGTAGCGGAAGTGAAAACCAAATACCAATACATTGCGACCATCGGGTTGGTACTCACCATTTTTGGTGGCGTGATGATGCGTGGACAATGGGGGCGTCGCTGGTAATCCCACGGTGCGTCACCACGAAAGAGCATGAATTTGACTACACTACTCTCACTAGTCACTGTCACGTGCCAGCCTGACACAAGGTTGGCCTGACAGATAAAACCAATGAGAGCTGCGTGTTATGAAAGGGTTTATCAGCGGATTACCGAAAGTTGAACTGCACCTTCATATTGAAGGCACACTCGAACCCGACATGTTGTTTGCGCTTGCGCAGAAAAACGGTGTCACCTTGCCATTTGAGACGGCAGATGCCTTGCGCGAAGCGTACCAGTTTGATGACTTACAATCCTTCCTCGACCTGTATTACTGGGGGACGAAAGTGCTGCGTACCGAGCAGGATTTTTATGATCTCACCTGGGCGTATTTAATGCGTTGTCACGATGATCATGTCGTGCACACTGAGATCTTCTTTGATCCTCAAACCCATCAGCAGAATGGCGTGTCTTTTGACACCGTCATCAACGGCATTGATCGCGCTTTACAAGACGGTCGGGCGCAGCTCGGTATTTCCAGCGGGCTGATTTTGTGTTTTTTGCGGCATCTCAGTGAAGAGGCCGCCATGGGAACCTTGCGTCAAGCCTTGCCGTACAAAGATCGTATTATTGCTGTCGGACTGGACTCATCAGAATTAGGCCATCCCCCTGAAAAGTTTGCGAATGTGTTTAATATGGCGCGAGAGGCCGGTTGGCTGACCGTTGCGCATGCAGGCGAAGAAGGCCCAGCAGAAAATATTCAAGGCGCTTTGACGCATTTACAGGTTTCGCGCATTGATCATGGGGTGCGTTGTACTGACGATCCCGCTGTCGTGGAAACGCTACGTCAACGGCAAATTCCGCTAACGGTGTGCCCTTTGTCGAATGTGCATTTAGGGGTCTTTGATGTGCTTGCCGATCACAACGTCATGCGGCTGGTGGCAGAAGGGCTGTGTGTCACGATCAATTCCGATGATCCGGCTTATTTTGGCGGTTACATGAATGCGACTTTTTTAGCCGTTGCCGAGACCTTTACTGTATCAAAAGTCGATATGGCCAAGTTTACAGAAAGAGCGATTGACGCCAGTTTTTTATCGCAGGAAGAGAAAGCGGTATTGCAGGCAAGATTAGCAAGGTATTTAGCGCAGCAGTTCCATCCCATCATTTAATAAAAAAAACGCCTATCAAGTCCATGACAGGCGTAGCAATAAATGATTAAGGAACAACATATTTGAAGTCCGAGAATAGTACTGATCGGGCAAAAAACGTGCAACGATCGATTTTGTAAAAGTTGTATCTGCTTTTGTTAAATTGCAGTGGGCGCAGTCACTTAGATTGAATAAAAAATCATCAAAAATCGCCCCGTTTACATAAAAAGACACATGGTTCGGTGTTCAAGCGCAGAAAGGCGGAATTTTTTGGGGAGAGGGCGGAGACTGAGTCACTTACCCAGCCATTTTTTGAGTGTGGCGGTTATCGTCGTCACCAAGCTTTGATGGGGTTGAGCCTGCTTGGCATGGTCGACACCGATGTAGTAGGTGTGCATCAGCGCTTGGCGCAGTGTTTCCTGCGCCCCTTGTGTGCCTTGTGTGCCTTGTGTGCTATGAGGGTCAGCCTCATCCGCATAAAGGGTTTGGCTGATCAACGTGGCTTGGTCGTTGGCGTAGCTGTAATCAATACCGCAGTAGCCCTGACACAATAACCACAATGTCGCGATCACTTTCAGCTCAAGGGCGTCAAGGGTGTGGAATTTACTGGCATGCTCTTCACCGACTTCGCGTTGAAAGAGTTGTTGCATGTCAGTGAGAGTGCTTTGCGTGGCTTGATACGCCTCAAAGGTGGTTTGGAATGATTGGGTTAATACACCCAGCGCGAGATCCGTCTGGGGTTTATCCGCGCGTTGTTGGCTAATCGCGTTAAACGCGGGGACGCGATTAGCCAGAAAGTCGTTGGCATACTGACGTTCCTTGTCGCTAAGCGGTGTGGCATCCAAGCCAAATTCGAGCAATAGTTTTTCGAGTGATTTCATGTTATTAGTTTGATCTAAAGGAAACTTTAGAGAGTATATACCCAAGTGAGCTTAAGATGCGCGTTTCAGCGAGACAGAATGGGATTTCGTTGGCGGCATTCAACCCTGTAGAAGGAAAAACGATGACAGTATTTTATGACTTATCTGCCAATCGCATAAACGGCGTGGCGACGCAGATGGGGGAGTTTGAAGGGAAGGTGGTACTCGTTGTGAATACGGCCAGCGAGTGTGGTTTTACCCCGCAATATCATGGGTTGCAAGCGCTGTTCGCGAACTATGAATCACAGGGCTTGGTTATTTTAGGGTTCCCGTGTAATCAGTTCGGCGGGCAAGAACCAGACAGTAATGAACAGGTTGCCCAGACGTGTGAAATCAATTACGGGGTAAGTTTCCCGATGTTCGAAAAGGTAGATGTGAACGGCGAGAACAGCCACCCCGTCTTCCAATACCTGACGCAAGCCTTACCCGGTTTAGTGGGGAAGAAGATCAAATGGAACTTCACCAAATTTTTGATTGGTCGTGATGGTCAACCAATTAAGCGCTATGCCCCGACAACCACACCAGAAGCGTTAGAAAAAGACATTGTGCGTGCGTTGCAAGGCTGATGGAGGGGAGGCTTAGGCCTTCTTCATCCACATCGCATAACGTGCGATATGCTGGGGATCGCGAAATACCGTAATTTGTTCTAATGCGTCGGCGTGGCACTGCGCATACCGATCGTGTGTTTGGGCGATTAACGTTTCAAGGGCGGTTTTCTTCATGTCCATGCATTGTGTGGTATTCAGATAGTTATTTAAAAAAGCTTGCTGTACCGTGAGATCATTCAGATCCCCCAATGACGTTTGTAATTGCTTGAGGGCCGCCAACAGGTGTTTGCTTTTGGCATTGGGGTACAGCGGGGCGAAATACTCCAGTACATAGCGAAACTTTTTACAGTCGATACGCAGTTGATGTAATTGGGTATCGGGTGAAGAAGGCGATACCTCATCACAATGTGTATTGACCCGCTGTGAGTGATACGACAATACCGAACTGGCAACGTCGAGTGTCGAAGGTTGAGCGGCGTTTTTCTTCTTTTCAGTCAATGATAATTCATCAAGTAACCCACTGATCAACGTGCAATGTTGCTGATATTCATTGGATTTCAGCCAACGTTTGAGTGTTTTAAAGCGCTTGCGTCGCTGGTACTGCAGATCATCAAAGAAACGGGTGAGGCCATTGTGGTGCGGGTGCTCCAGCAAAAAGAAATAGTCTTCCATTTTCATTAAGAACACATCGAGATCGCGCAAAGTATTGGTGTGCTGCATGAGCGTGCGTAATGCCAGCTTCAGCATGACTTTCTGCCGCTTTTCAAACAAAGGTCCCAGTAGACCAATAAGGGCACGACAACGGCGTAAGGCAACGCGGTATTGATGGAGAAATTCTTCGTCGTCATCACGAATCATCCCCGCTTCATGGCGGCGGGCGTGATGAAATTCGTTTGTCAGGTAGTGATAAGTGGCAAGGGTAATATCAATATCAGCCGTAAGGATCACGTTTGGTGATTTGCGTTTCGGCAACGTAAGTTGATCGCGTTTGGTGACTGACATTGTATGCCTTCTTTTTTAGCTACTCTTGTCATTTTAGTGGGGGGATGGCGATTCCTCCAAATAGTGCTGCCAATATTGCGGCATGGCACGTGCACTTTACAGTCCACATTGACAGGTTGAAAACGGCATTGGTGGTGCAAACTTCTCATCCTTCAGGTCTTACTGCTAAGTCTATAAATAGAACGGCAACCAGAGGGTGTGATCATGATGGAGAAGCAAGCGAATACGCAGTTCAATAAACACCAGTTGAGAGATCCACACGACAATCCATTAGGCACCGATGGCTTTGAGTTTGTCGAATTTACGGCCCCGACCGAGTCTGGGATAAACGGGTTAAAAGTGCTGTTTGGGCAAATGGGTTTCGCGGAAATTGCCAAGCATCACCATAAAGCAGTCTGGCTATACAGGCAGGGTGATATTAACTTTATTGTGAATGGGGAAGTGCAGTCGCAGGCGTCGGGGTTTGCCAGTGAACACGGGGCCAGTGTGAATGCCATGGCATTTCGTGTGCAAGATGCCCGTGCCGCGTTGGATCATGCCATCGAACAAGGGGCTGAGGCGTGTGATGCCCAAGCTGGCCCGATGGAATTGAACATTCCGGCGATTTACGGTATTGGCGGGTCACTGATTTATTTGGTCGACCGTTATGGTGACCACGATATTTATGACGTTGATTTCACCTATTATCCGGATGCGGCAGCGCGCTTAGCACAACACGATGCGGGCCTACTTGTGATCGATCACCTTACGCACAATGTGGAACGGGGGCATATGGATCGCTGGGCTCAGTTTTATGAACGACTCGCCAATTTTAGAGAGATCCGTCATTTTGACATTAAAGGCAAAATGACCGGTTTGTTATCACGTGCCATGACGGCGCCGTGCGGGAAAATTCGCATCCCGATCAATGAATCTCATGATGATAAATCACAGATAGCGGAATACCTCGAACAGTATAACGGGGAGGGGATCCAGCACATTGCGTTGAGCACAGAAAACATATTCGAGACTGTCACACAGTTACAAAAGAATGGGCTGATCTTTATGGATACGCCAGATACCTATTACGAAGGCATTAATCGACGCGTGCCTGAACATCACGAAGATGTGGCGAAACTGCATGCGTTAAAAGTACTGATTGATGGCGATGAGAGCGGCATTCTTTTGCAGATATTCACTCAAACGGTCATAGGGCCAGTGTTCTTTGAAATCATTCAACGCAAAGGCAATGAAGGGTTCGGTGAAGGGAATTTTAAGGCCTTGTTTGAATCGATCGAGTTGGATCAAATTCGCCGAGGTGTGCTGAAAAGCGAGGAGGGGTAATAAATCCGTAATCACATTATTTACCTGACCGAGCTCGACATTTTTTGTTTAGCGGGTGGCGTAAATGGGGCTATTGCCTTAGGCATCATGTGCGCCTCATTCCGCCCTGAAACCGATGTCGTATAGCCATTCCTGTGCACTTGGGTGCAATTAAAACCACGCTGCCATCTGATAATAATGACACATTGATATGCCACTTGGGGGCATTTTTTAGTCCGTTTGCGATGTAAATTACAATAGAAAGCTTCTGAACTTTATTTTCTTACGATTTCATGTTTTTATATCACTACCGCAAATCATCGAAAGTATGAAAGCGAAGGTTTACTGCTTAATAGGGAGCAATTTCACGATGTGGAAAGGCTTTCACTTTCAAAGTAAAACTGCTTGCATAGTGATTTGCGATTAGGTTGCGACTAGCCTTACGTTAACGCGATCTACTGTGCGTTTCGTCCTTTACGTCTCTTTCACTTTCAAAACAACAAGCGAAAGCAGGCGCAAATGAAGTGGTGCATATCGAAAGTATGTGAAAGAGATCTCAAGTTTGACTTCTTCACCTTGTTCCTTTTGTTTTTACTTGTAAGCTTAACTCGAAATCAAACGAAAGTGCGATTTCAGCAGGAGACTAAATAATGAAAAGTGCTGTCGAAAGGCGAATGGAAATCGTCAGCGTGGTTAACCAAGACGGTAAAGCACGTGTAGAGGACCTAGCGGCTAGATTTAGTGTCTCCAGTGTCACTATCCGCAGTGACCTGAGTTTTCTGGAAAAAAATGGGTATGTTGTGCGCTCGCACGGTGCCGCGATTCCAAATACAGGGGTTATTGCTGAACTAACCGTTCATGAAAAACGTCGGCAAAATGCAGGCCTGAAATCCTTACTTGGACAAGCTGCTGCTGCGTTGATTGAAGATGGTGACACAGTCATTCTGGATTCGGGTACTACTACACGCGAAATTGCAGCCAATTTGGCTTCTGTCGAAGATGTAGTAGTAATGACCAATGGTCTGGATGTGGCTATGGAGTTGTCATCAAAACCGGGTGTTGAGGTGCTGATGACAGGTGGTGTACTTCGGAAGAATGCGCTGTCTTTTTCGGGTTCACAAGCTGAGAGTGGCTTAAAAAACTACCGTTTTGATAAAGTCTTCTTAGGTGTGGATGGATTTGACCTTCGATCAGGAATTACAACGCACAACGAGCAGGAAGCCAGTCTAAACCGCTTAATGTGCGATATTGCTGAACATATTGTTGCTATTGCTGACTCAAGCAAATTTGGCAAACGCAGTTGTCATATGATCCGAGAATTTGGTCGTATTGACACCTTGGTAACAGATTCTGGTATTTCAGAAGAGTACCTCCAAGGTTTGCGTGATATGAAAGTCAAAGTCGTTATTGTCGAAAAGACCGATTAATCCTGCCCCACCGCTTACTAACTCCATAGCAACCTATCAGATGTTGATTGTGGAGTTAGTACATGAGCACCCTTCTTGAGATCGTAAAACGCCACAAAGCTGGTGGCAACAATGGTATTTATTCTGTTTGTTCTGCTCACCCTTTTGTGATCGAAGCAGCGATACTTCAAGCTAAACAAGATCATTCTCCGTTGCTGATTGAGGCAACCTCTAATCAAGTCGATCAATTCGGTGGTTACACCGGCATGACACCGATTGATTTTCGTAATTTTGTACTGACGCTTGCTGAGCAGTTGGCATTTCCTACCGACCGTTTAATTTTGGGGGGTGACCATTTAGGCCCTAATCGCTGGCAAAGCTTGCCTGCGGAAGAAGCAATGGTGAATTCGGATGCATTGATCGCAGCTTATGTGGCTGCGGGCTTCAAAAAAATACATTTAGATTGCAGCATGTCTTGTGCGGGTGATCCGGTACCCTTATCTGATGAAATTGTTGCTGAACGTGCCGCACGTTTAGCGCGTGTCGCAGAGCAAACCGCGATTGCCACTTACGGTCACAGTGATGTGGTCTATGTCATTGGAACGGAAGTGCCTGTTCCGGGCGGTGCTGCAGAACAATTAGACGGTGTTGAGGTGACGTCGCCAGAAGCGGCAGAAAAAACCATTCAATGTCACCGAGATGCATTTGAAAAAGCCGGTGTAGCCAATTGCTGGGATCGCGTGATCGGGTTGGTCGTACAACCTGGCGTAGAGTTCGATCACACAGGCGTTATTGATTACTGTTCTGAAAAAGCCCAAGCATTAAGTCGAGTGGTTGAGCACTACCCGCATATGGTATTTGAAGCCCACTCAACCGATTATCAGCCCGATAGTGCGTATAAAGCGTTAGTGCGCGACCATTTCTCTATTTTAAAAGTGGGGCCAGCATTAACATTTGCGAT
Organism: Photobacterium sp. 270122K; assembly: GCF_059941365.1. Classification (NCBI taxonomy): domain Bacteria; kingdom Pseudomonadati; phylum Pseudomonadota; class Gammaproteobacteria; order Vibrionales; family Vibrionaceae; genus Photobacterium; species Photobacterium sp. 270122K. The sequence continues at coordinate 373,672 of NZ_JBPOEN010000001.1, read as the reverse complement.
GCGTGAAGCGCTTTTCAATTTGTGTGAAATTGAAGAAGAGATGATCCCAAAGGCACATTGCTCTCATTTGAAAGATCATATTGAAAGTACAATGTGTGCAGAACCTGATTTCTGGCAAAAGTATTATCATGGTAATGAAACACAGCAACGTTTTGCACGTTGTTACAGCTTCAGTGACCGCATCCGTTACTACTGGCCGAATGAAACTATTCAAGCCGCACAACATAAACTGTTTAATAATTTATCGAAAGAAGGCATGCCACTGCCATTAATTAGTCGCTATTTGCCTGAGCAATTCCATGCATTAAGAAATGGTGACATTAATAATACCCCCAAAGATTTTGTTATTGATAAAGTGCAGCAAGTCCTTCGCATTTATTCTTCAGCTTGTAAACTTTAATTATAAAGAGAGAAACATGAAATATTTAGATCTTGATATCAAAGATCTAGAAAGCCTTAAGGCTTTTTGGACCGCAAAAGAAATTCAACAACAACCTAAGTGCTGGGAAAAAACGTATTCAATTATTGATGAATGTCGACAGACCAGCCATAACTTTTTAGCGCCTCTCTTGGCTCAGAAAGACTTACGCATTGTGATGACAGGGGCGGGGACATCGGCATTTGCAGGGAAAGCCCTTGCGCCCGCACTAACGAAAGTGCTGTCACGCCGCGTCGAAGCGATTGCTTCAACGGATATTGTCTCAAATCCGTGCCAGTACTTTGCAGAAGATGTACCTACATTACTTGTTTCTTTTGCTCGCTCAGGCAACAGCCCTGAAAGTGTCGCTGCCGTTGATCTGGCTAATCAAGTCCTAACTCACTGTTACCACTTGATTATTACGTGTAACGCTGGCGGGGAGCTATACCGTCGTAGCGGTCATGATGAAAAAGCATTAGCGATTTTGATGCCAGAAGAAACCAATGATAAGTCATTTGCGATGACATCTAGCTTTTCTTCGATGATGCTTGCGACTTTTACTGTATTGGCACAAGAAAACAATTATTCGAAAGAGATTGAAAGACTTTGTAAGTGTTCTGAGGCTTTGATCAAAGAAATTAATCACCCAGTCAGTATAATAGCCTCTAAGAAAGCAAAACGTGTTGTTTACTTGGGCAGTGGTTGCTTGCAAGGGTTGGCCCAAGAATCTTCACTGAAGCTTTTGGAATTAACGGCGGGTAAAGTGGTAGCTACATTTGATTCACCACTGGGTTTCAGACATGGTCCGAAATCTATCGTCGATAACGAAACATTAGTTGTTGTATTTATTTCAAATGATCCATATACACGGAAATATGATGTGGATCTATTGAACGAACTTCGTCGAGATAATATCGCAAGCCAAGTTGTTGCTGTTACGTCAAAGCAAGATGATGTAGTTGAAAATGGCGAATGCATTATTATTGATGGCATGGATGAAGCTAGTGATGTTGAGCTGCTCTTCCCCTATTTAATTGTTGCTCAAATTTATGCTTTTCATTACTCACTGCTGTTGAGTAATACACCTGATAATCCATGTCCAACGGGTGAAGTGAACCGCGTTGTACAGGGTGTAACAATTCACGAATTAGTTTAATAACATTATAAAGAAGGATGAATTACCAATGACGTCACCTAACATTGTCTGGACGCGTATTGACGAACGTCTACTGCATGGTCAAATTCGTATTACTTGGGGTAAACACACGGAAGCTAATTTAATTCTTGTTGCTAATGATGATGCAGCAGATGGTCCAAGCGCGGCATTTATGCAAGCGGGAATGAAAGCGTCTGCCGGTGGTGAATATGCCGTGCGTTTTTTTAGCATTCAGAAGACGATTGATGTAATCCACAAAGCGTCACCAAAACAGAAAGTATTCATCCTTTGTAATAACCCAACAGACGTTGCTCGCCTGGTTGAAGGCGGTGTGCCCATTACACATTGTAATGTTGGCAATATGCACTTCCACGAAGGCAAGCGCCAAATCGCGAAAACCGTGTCTGTGAATGAAACCGACATTGATGCTTTTGAACGTATGGTTGCCCGTGGTGTGACCTGTACGATCCAAAATACGCCAGACCAATCACCGATCAATGTGCTTGAGCTTGCGAAACAGCCAGCCTAATGGCGCCCAAATCGACTGTAAACAGAGATTTAAATAAGGAATAAATCATGTTTTTTGAAGCCGCGCTCGTCGCAGTATGGGCGTTCTTCTGTGGCATCGATAAGTACGATGTTGCGTTGAACATCCACCGTCCACTAATAACAGGCCCTGTTGTGGGCTTCATTATGGGTGATATGCAAATTGGTTTGATTGCAGGTGCTACGTTAGAACTTGCCTGGCTAGGCTTGGTGCCGAATGCGGGGGCTCAGCCGCCAGATGTAACGCTAGGTACGATTGCTGCTGTTTCGTTTGCGGTAATGACGGGGCAGTCAGCAGAAGTCGCCATGGGCGTAGGTATGCCTATCGCAGTACTGATGCAGATGTTGGTCATTGGTTTCTTCGCCTTAACATCGTTCACCATGGGTAAAGCGGACCGCTTTGCTGAGCAAGCTAACTCGGATGGCATTGACCGGTTACTGATTACCACAATCTCACTCCGCGCGCTGATGTATTCATTGGTGGCCTTTGTCACGGTTTACTTTGGTGAGCATGCGGCGAGCTGGATTGATGAAAACGCACCGAAAGTGCTGCTAACAGGCCTTGGTATTGGTGCGAAGATGGTGCCAGCTATCGGTTTCGCCATGCTACTGAAAATTATGTGGTCTAAAGAAGTGGCGGGTGTGTTCTTCATCGGCTTCGTCATGACAACGTACTTGAAACTCCCAATCATGGCGGTCGCTGTCATTGGTGCATCAATCGCCGCGCTGTACTACTTCTTCAGCGGTAACAATAACGGATCTAACAATAATCAAGTCGAGGAATTTGAAGATGGCATCTGATATCACTGCAGGCTCACTGGCCGACAAAAACGGTAAGGTTACGGAAAATCTGGTAGATGGTATCGATGCGTATGAAGACACCACGCCACGTAAAGTTATTACGAAGAAAGATCTCTGGATTTGTTCGCTACGCGGCCTGTTCATGGAAGGTAACTTTAACTTCGAACGTATGCAGGCGGGTGGTTTTGCTTACTCGATTATTCCGGCACTGAAGAAGATCCACGGTAACAACAAAAACGACTTTGCTAAATCGTTAAAGAACCACCTTCAGTTCTTTAATGCGAGCCCGAAATTGTTCACTTTCTTGCTGGGTACTGCCATTGCAATGGAAGAGAACAAAGAAAAGCCGTCTACGGTAAACGTAATGAAGGTTGCGGGTATGGGGCCAACGGGTGGCATCGGTGATGCGATTGACCACATGACATTGATGCCATTAACACTGGCGTTGGGTGCCTCCATCGCGATGGAAGGCTCGATTGCAGGTCCATTTGTTTTCTTCTTCTTGTACCAAACGGTTCACTTCTTGGTGTACTTCGGTTTGATGTTCATGGGCTACAAAGCGGGTACCGCTGCGATGGTTAACATGAGTGATGCAACAGAGAAGTTGGCAAAAGCGGCCAATATCATGGGTATCTTCGTTATCGGTGCGCTGTCGGCCAGCTTTATCAAGATACAGACCACGGCCTCGGTCGAACTGGGGGGCAAGGTGGTTGAACTCCAAAGTGCCCTGTTCGATAAGATCATGCCTAACATACTGCCACTTTGCTTAGTGTTCTTTATGTTCAAAATGGTGAAAGGGACCGGCTTCTGGGCGAAACCGCCGGTGCTTATCTTCTCGACACTGGCTGCAGGTGTAGTGGGTCACTTCCTCGGCATTCTTTAATCGTCACATTTCGTTTCAAGGGGGGGAGGAGACTCCCCCCTTTTTATCAAGGATTTTTCTCATGATTGGTATTGTTGTTTCTGGTCACATTCATTTCGCATCAGGTATGGCGTCGGCAGTAAAAGCCATTGCTGGTGAGCAAGCACAAATGCAGTTTGTTGACTTTGTGGAGTCGATGTCAACGGCGGAATTAGAAGAGGCACTGCGTGAGGCTGCGAAGCAGGTTGATAGCGGTGAGGGCGTCTTGTTTCTAACGGACATTCCGGGTGGTTCTCCGTGCAATCGCGCAATGTCCATTTTAATGGATACCGATAATGTGGAGTTGTTGGCGGGCGTCAGCCTTCCCATGATTGCTAATGCGGCGTTTGAGCGCGAGGACAGTACGCTGCCTGTGTTGGTGGAAACCCTGTTAGATATCGGCAGTTCTTGCTTGCAAGACATGCGTAAAGAACTACAAGCCGTAATGGCACCCGAGCCAGAATTAGAACTTGAATGTGAAGACGGGCTATAACCATGCGCTATGCATTGCTTGCTGAACAGGTTTTTTCACCGGAAGGGATCGTCACCGACACGGCGGTCATCATTGAAAACGGCATGATTATTGATGTGACACCACATATTCCAGCGGGGTGTGAAGTGATCCACCTTGATGGGCAGTCCATTATGCCGGGATTTGTTGACATGCACATTCATGGTCGTAATGGGTGCGATGTCATGGATGGCACTTCAGAGGCCCTGCAGACCATTTCGGATGCATTACCGGCGACAGGCGTGGTTGCGTGGGTCGGCACAACGGTGACGGCGCATTGGGATGACATTATTCACGCACTTGAAAGTGTTAACCAGTTTACGCAACACCCGCAATCGCAAGGTGCTGAATTGCTCGGCAGTTTCCTTGAGGGCCCGTATTTCACTGAACGCTATCGTGGCTCTCATCCGCCGGCATTGCTTAAAGCCCCAGAGTTAGCGGAATTAGAACAAATGAAAGCGGTAGCGGGTTCGAGTTTGCTGCGCGCAGCCTTGGCACCAGAAGCCGAAGGGGCAATGGCGGCCATTGAATGGTTGACTGAAAACCAAATTAAAACGTCGGTGGCGCATACCGACGCCACTTTTGAACAAGTGACGGAAGCGTTCGAACGGGGTGCCGATTGTGGCGTGCATCTTTTTAATGGGATGCGGGGTCTGCATCACCGTGAACCGGGGTGCTGCGGCGCGGTGCTTTACCATGACATGGTCGCTGAACTGATAGCCGACGGCGTGCATGTGAACCCTGTGATGATGCAATTGGCTTATCGAATGAAAGGCTACCAAGGTATTGCATTGATCACCGATTGCATGCGCGCCGGAGGGTTGAGTGACGGTGAGTACATTTTAGGTGCTCAGACGATCACCGTGACCCATGGTGAAGCGCGCAGCCCTTGTGGCTCGCTGGCAGGCAGTACCTGTAGTTTAGATCAGGCCGTACGAAATATGGTTAATCTGGTCAAGGTACCCGTTTGGGATGCGGTGCAAATGGCATCATGGGTGCCAGCAAAATACTTAGGACTTGAACGGCGACTCGGGGCTATTGCGCCGGGAATGGAAGCCAGCTTGACCATCATGGATCACACCTTAGCGGTGACGGGCACTTTGATCAAAGGGCAGTGGGCATACCGCCAATAAGCACCAACATCGTGCCGGATAACACAACAGAATAAAAAGGGATAACATGAACATTCGTCAACCGATTCATAGCGATCACGCGAAACAACTGGATACCGCAGGTTTGCGTGAGCAATTTCTTATTGAAGGCTTATTCCAAGCCGGTGAAATTAACCTGACATACAGCCATATTGACCGCATTATTGTCGGTGGTGTTGTACCAACAACAGACGCATTAATGCTGGAAGGGGGTAAAGCTCTGGGTGTGGATTTCTTCCTTGATCGTCGTGAATTAGGCGTGATCAACATTGGTGAACCGGGGTTGATTATCGTTGATGGTGAGACGTTTGAAATCGGCACCCGAGAAGCCTTGTATGTAGGGAAAGGGGCACAAGACGTTCGTTTTGAAAGTGTGTCAGAGACACAACCTGCCCGTTTTTACGTGAATAGCGCCCCGGCGCACATGACCTACCCAACGCGTAAAATTACCCAAGAAGATGCCTCGCCAGAAACCTTGGGTTCGCAAGAGAACTGTAATGTTCGCACCATCAATAAATACCTTCACCCGTCGGTATTGCCAACCTGTCAGCTATTGATGGGCCTGACTGAGCTTGCGCCTGGCAGCTTGTGGAATACCATGCCCTGCCATACCCATGAGCGCCGCATGGAAGTGTATCTGTATTTTAATATGAAAGCTGACAACATCGTTTTTCATTATATGGGTCAACCGCAAGAAACCCGTCACATCGTGATGCGTAATGAGCAAGCCGTGATCAGCCCAAGCTGGTCGATTCACTCTGGCGTGGGAACGGCCGCTTATACCTTTATTTGGAGCATGGTCGGGGAGAATCAAACCTTCCACGATATGGATCATGTCGCCATGTCTGATTTGAAATAAGCCCTTATTTTAACGCTGGCATGATGGTGCCAAAGGATATACATGATGATGACGACAATAAAACAAGACGTTTTAACCTTGATGAAGCGCGTATACCGTTATCAGGCGGCGAATCAGACGCGCAGTGTGATCCGCCGCAGTGGGGCGACACGCTTTATTAAAGATACGGATTGGGAACGCGGCGTATTTTGGTCCTGTGTGTCGGCGGCATGGCTGGCGACGGATGATCAGGAATACCTTGAGGGCGTGATGGATTATACCTTGCACACGGGCTATCGAACCGGTGCTTTTCCGCGCTTTGCCGATGACCATGTGTGTACACAAGCATATTTAGATGTTTACCCGTTGGTGAATATCCCAGAAGCATTGGAACCCACGATAAAAGCGTTTGATATTATGGTTGATGAGCCACAACCCGGGCATAGAGACTGGTGGTGGGTGGATTCACTCTTCATGGCTCCCCCTGCGTTTGCGGCGTTATCAAAAGTAACGGGTGAACGTAAGTATGTCGACTATATGCACACGGCGTTCTGGGATGCGGTTGATCATTTGTACGATCCTGAAACCGGCTTGTATTTCCGTGATTACCGTTATATGCCAACGGAACTGGGTCAGAAGTACCGTAATGAATTTGGCGATGGTGGTGCTGCGTTTAAAGAAGCCAACGGTGAAAACGTGTTCTGGTCTCGCGGTATCGGTTGGATGCTGGCGGCGTGCCCGCGTATTTTGGCCCGTTTGCCGGACGATTTTGACGCGCGCCAGCCGTACCTGGATTTGTTCATAGCTTTGGCCGCAGAAGTGATCACATACCAACAAGACGACGGCTTCTGGCGTACCAGTTTATTGGATCCTGACAACTTCCCCGCGCCTGAAAGCAGTGCGACAGCGCTATTCTGCTATGGCTTAGCGTGGGGCGTGAACAATGGTCAGCTTGACCGTGAAACCTATCTGCCCGTTATCGAAAAAGCATGGACAGCGGTCGAAACCTGTGTGCATGAGAATGGCATGATGGGCTGGGTACAGCTTCCGGCCTTTAATCCCCGTGATGTGAAATTTGAACATAATATCGATTATGGTGCGGGTGCCTTTTTGCTGGCGGCAACAGAAGTGATGCATTTAGCGAAATAACGAATGGACAAGATGTAGTCAATCAAAGCTGATTTTATTTTTTATAAAGTCAGCTTTTTTTATCACGAGATAAAGGAAATCCTCAATGAAAACGATCCTTGGTATGTCAGCATTAGTGCTGAGTGGCATGATGTCAACGCAGGTGGCCGCAGAAACCCCCGCAAATTACCACATCCAATTTACGCAACAGGCGCCGGTTATCGATGGCAAGGGTAAAGATACCGTGTGGCAAACCGCAGATACACTTACGCAGTTTTCTTTTCCATGGCGCACTCAAATGGCCCCAGCGACGGAGTTTAAAGCGTTGTGGGATAATACCGCGATGTATTTCCGTTACCGCGTTGAAGATAAACAGTTGGCGATAGGCACTGATCCTGAACGGGCCATTCTGGACTCCGATCGCGTTGAGATTTTCTTGGCTAAAGACGCGACGTTGTCGCAGTATTACACCATGGAAATTGACCCTAAAGCGCGCGTGTTCAGTGGTAAAGCCGCGTATGACACCGTGGCGAAAAAACGGACATCATTAGACAGTACGTGGCAATGGCCGGGGTTAGTTGCCAAGGCGAGCATGACGGAGACCGGCTATGTGGTTGAAGGGGCATTGCCGCTAGCGACACTGGATAAACTGGGGTTATGGCAAGATAAAAATAAAACCACCGTATTGTGTGCATTAATGCGAGCGGAATTCACCCCTCAAAAAGACGGTAAAATCGACATGGGGTGGATGACGTGGGTGGATCCACAGACCGCCAAGCCGAATTTCCATAACCCTGAAACATTTGGTACCTGTACGTTTACCCAATAAGGGCTGCGAACGCGTTACCTTAGCCTGTTGTTATTCTCTTGTGTTAAGAGCGATAACCGCAGGCTTTTTTACGTCTGGTGGATGTAAACTAACGGTTGGAAATGATGGATCATTTAAGCGGCAATTCACGTCGTGTTGTAATCATCTCCTAATCGAGAAGGCGACAGAATACGTACAAAAAAGCCACTCGTGTTGCACGAGTGGCTGGTTAGTGTGGCAAGGCTGAATCGTAAGGTTATGGCTTGATTAGCGTAAAGCGGAGAGGGGTGGCATCGATTGTCGTCGTGGTAATGTGTGTATTCCCCTCAACAATCGTCGTGGTAATCTTGTTGTGGGCGTTTTCGAGTTGCCATTCACCTTTCACCACAAAGGACGTCTTGACCGGTTGAGAAAGGTTATAACGCCACTCACGGTCATAAATACTGACTTCGACTTGCTCGCCATTGGCATCCACTTGATCGGCATCTATACCATCATAAAACGCGAAATCTGGATTGACGACACTCAGTGTCAGCTGTGTATTCGGCGTATCGTGATGTAGCATAATTTGTGAGGGGGTTTGCGCCGAGAGAACCTGCTGAGGGTGAGCCATCTCGGTTGGCGCAAAGAAAGCATACGCTTCAATATTCCCCATATTTACCGCATGGACTGAAGCATCACGTTGAATGACGGTATAGTCAGGCTTGGTGATGTGTGTGTCTTTCGGTTCGATAAGGATCGCGTATTCATAACCGCTATTCTCAGGGGCTTTACCGTGATCAAGCACGGCAGTAGCAAAGTACCCCGTGGTGATGGCACCATCGTCTTCATCATTTGACGTTTGCTGTGAATAGCTGAAATGAACAGGCTCTTCTGCTGTGGTGTGTATGAAATACCGGTTTCCTGCCGGATCTTTGAAGGTTACATCACCATCCAATGTTTGGATATTCCCCGGCTGGTTGATAGCGGTGCCATTGACCTCGACGGATTTAAACGTTCCTTCCGGTAAGGCGCCATGATGTTGGAATAGCGTGGTTTCAGTGTCGTGCTCGGTGTCATCATTGTTGATGTTTGAACCAAGGGCGATCACCGTGTTATCAAACATGAAATAGGACTTGTTGGCCGTTAAGCTTTGTTGCTCATATTTCTTGTGCCCTTGTAGCTTCATGGCAAACATGGCGCTGTTTTCGGCAGGTAAATGGTTCGCGCCAGAGTAGGTTTCAGTTGAAAGCAACATTTCTTCAATACCGGCCCCCGGTAACTGATGTAAGGTCGCTTTTAGTTTGTCGTTCGGTAAATGGATGGTGGTGGTGCCGGGGAAGCGGTTCCAATCCCATCCATCATGGCTGAAGGCGCGATCCTTGATATTCGAAGGGGTAATTTCGAACTGGCCATACTGTAAATAACGGCCATACAAATTATTGGCTTCATAGGTTTCATTACCCACCAAGTAGCGACTAAAGCCGCGAGCGGTAGCCAGCCAGGAGGATTTCACGTCTTCAGCGCTTTCTCCACGCACAACCGCCATCGAGGCATAGTTCATGACCCATGTGCCTGTTGGATCAGCTTCTGCGGGGATATTTTCGTAAGCGGGTTTATTGATCAAATTGGCGTAGGCTGCCGCGAGTTCTTTATCCACGACCTGTGCGCCATCTGGCGAGCCCGCTAATGCCAGCCACTTAAAGGGTACGGAAGTGATCTTTTGTTTGCCATCAGGGTGACGGCCACTGAGCACCACAGGTGTGTTCATGTCTTTGGTGTAAACACGCATTTTCAGTAGCGCATCTTTAATGCGGGAATGTGCGTCTTCTGTCAGGCTGTACGGACTGTGACTTAACCCATATACCGCACCAGCTAAGCCCCCAAACGCATCTTTGCCGTACGCGGGGTAGTGTTGTGAGTGGTGGAAAATACTGCCATCTTTTTTAAATCCGCCGCCTAACCCGTCAGAGGCCAGTAATGTTTTGCTGAGCCAAGATTGTAACTGTGCCAGCATTTCATGGCGATCGGTTGGGTTTGGTAGTAACAGGAAGCTTTTGATCATCCACTGTAACTGGGTATTTAAAATATCCACGTTGGAGGCGGTAATTTCCTTGTCAGACTCGAACATACGGCCTGTGCCGTTAAACCACGTCATTGCTTGTTGTGCCGATTCGAGCAGGTCATGCTGTGCCAACAGTTTTCGTGCAATGAATAATGCATCAAACAATTCACGGGTTTGGTAGCCGACATGACTGATAATTTGCATGCCAGAGCCGCCTTGCCAGCCTTGATCTAATGCATACTGGTAGGCATCAATGAACATGGCTTCTAACGCACTTCTTTGCGCGTCCGTTAGCGACTCTGAGCGTAAAAACTTGGCAGTTTCGAGCATGGCTTTGCCCAAGTCTCGAATATTGGAGAAAGTCGTGAGTGTGTTTAGCGTGCTATCACTGACAATGCCGGTTTTTAAAAATTTCTGGTGGGCAGGGTGGTCGAGTTGTTTGCCTTGCCAGCTGCCATCCGGATTCTTCTTCATGGCAAAGGCGGTATATTTTTCGAGGTTAGCATCGATTTTTTCTTGGCTGACCGACGCCTTTGTATTTACGCCAAGGTGCTGATCAAACTGTGTGTACAAAATGGCACTGTCACCCGTTGTATCATCAAACTCGGCGCTGAAATCGAACTGAGGGTGTTTAGCTTTCAGCCACTTATCGTACATCAATAAGGCTGTCCAGTTCTTGCTGGCCATATCCTCCACATCAGGGTTGATGAATGGCTGCTGATGATCGGGGGTTGGCCAACGATTATCGACAGGAATGGCGAGCATCGCTTGATCAAAATACACCGTACCGACTAAATCAGGGGCAATCACCCGTAATCTATCCATGCCTTTTACCGCGGTGCCCGTCATATCTCGGAAAGGAACGGCAATGCCGCGCCATCCTGAGAAATTCAAACCATATTCAAAGTGCACGTGTGTGGTGTCGTCATCACCAAATTCAAACGTTAGCGTTTCAGATGACGGTGTGTCGTTGTAGATCCACGCCATAAAGGTTTGTGGTGTGATGTCATTTTCGGTGTCTGGGTCATAGCCAATATTTTGGTGGAACGTTAACAGGCTATGAGGGGTGTACTGCCATTTCAGTGCGTGTGCACCGTCCTTGAAATGCTGTGTGGTGGTGGTAAGCGCATGTTCAGAGGTGGTGGTAATGGCTTCTGGTACGCCCTTCTCAAAAAAGTACATATAGCCGCCCGGCTCGAGTTGAGCGCCTTTGCCATTGAGCGAGTCATTGTTTTGATTGCTTTCGCTGTTGCAGCCTGAAAGTACAATTGAGAGTGCGATAGCGATGGAGGTTAATGTTGTGTTGGGTTTCATTGTTAGCCTTTATTTTGTGTGTTTGTAGTAATCGAAGGCTATCGAAAGTTATGTGGCGATAAATTGATCAATATCGCAATGTTTAGAAGATTTCTCACGCTTATGTGTTTCCGTTTTATTTTCTGTATAAGTATCACAATGCCTCTTTATTGATATCTTTCAGTTGATTTTATTGTTGTGATATCTATCTCTTTAAGTTTTCGTTTGTTTTCGTATTATGACTTTTAGCTGATAATAAAAAACAAAGGAAAGTCCATGGCGCTGGCGAATACCCCTACAGCTCGATTCCACATGATGGCAAAGCCGACGAGCTATCGCTGTAACTTGAAATGTGAGTACTGTTTTTACTTAGAAAAGGAGGCGATGCTTAGTGAAAGCAAATCGTTGTCTTGTGGGCAGAAAATGCAACCCAAGGCAGCGCCTCAACCTGATGCCATGTCGGGATCTGTTTTAAAACGCTACATTCGAGATTACATCGCGTCACAAGATGGCGATGCGGTGGATTTTTCATGGCAGGGGGGAGAGCCCACGCTAGCCGGATTGGCTTTTTATCAGGACGTCGTGAAATACCAGCGGCAATATGCAGCAGGTAAAACGATAACGAACAGCTTTCAAACGAATGCCGTTGCGATTAATCGTCAATGGGCCAAATTCTTTGCTGATAATCAGTTTTTAATTGGGGTGTCAGTTGATGGTACACCAGAGGTACACGATAAATATCGCATTTCAGTCAATGGCAAACCCACCTTTGAGCGAGTAAAGCGCGCCATTGATCTGCTCTTGGAATACCAAGTGGACTTTAATGTGCTGACGGTGATTAACGATCAAAACTGGAACAAGGGAAAAGAAACCTACCAGTTTTTGAAATCATTGGGCGCTAAGCACATGCAGTTTATTCCTATCGTCGAAGTGCAGGGTGCCGCACAACAGTCTATTGAGCGTTATTCGCCGAATAAAACCGCCGCTGTGACGCATTTTTCTGTGCCTGCACAGGGGTACGGCGAGTTCATGACCAGCGTTTTTGACGAATGGTTAAAAGAAGATGTCGGTACGGTGTTCGTGCGTATGTTCGATAGCATTCTGGCGACATGGCTGGGTTATCCGGCATCGGTCTGTGTGCAATCAAAAAATTGCGGGCAGGCGATGGTGATTGAGGCCAATGGTGATGTGTATTCGTGCGATCACTACGTCTATCCCGCCAATCGCTTGGGCAATATTGCCCAAGCGCCATTGGTCAAACTGGCAACCAGTAAGCAACAGCAACGATTTGGCGTGGCCAAGTCAACCCAATTAACGGATGAGTGTCAGTCTTGTGAAGTACACGGTTTGTGTTACGGCGGCTGTCCGAAGCATCGTATCGTGCCGCAAGAAGGGCAAAAACATAAGCAGAATTATTTATGTGGTTCATATCGCCGTATTTTCCGTCACACCGCACCGGCGATGCACGTCATGTGTCAAGCGATCGGTCAGGGAGGAACGGCCGCGGATGCCCTTCCCATGATCCATCAAATGCGACATCAACATGTTTTTTCGTAACCCCCATTTTAATAAATCGACATTATTTATACATAACGGAAGTAAGGAGCGAATAATGAACCTGTCATTAGCTAATAAGACAGTGGTTGCCAGTTTAGTGGCTGCAGCTTGTGTTGCAGCCCCTATGAGTGCGTATGCCGCCAAACAAATCGATCAACCGAATGTATTGTTAGTGATCATGGATGACTTAGGTACGGGTCAGCTTGATTTTGCCCTAGACAGTCTGGATAAAGAAGTATTGGCGAAGCGTCCAGTGCCTGTTCGTTATCAAGGCGATTTGGATAAAATGATTGATGCGGCTCAACGTGCCATGCCGAACGTGGCTGAATTGGCAAAGAATGGTGTAAAAATGACCAATGCGTTTGTCGCACACCCAGTGTGTGGCCCATCACGCGCAGGCATTTTTACCGGACGTTACCCAACCAGTTTTGGCACGTACAGTAACGATGATGCATTGAAAGGGATCCCGCTGGATATAAAACTGTTGCCTGCGTTGTTCCAAGAAAATGGGTATCGTACGGCAAATATTGGTAAATGGCACAATGCTCAGATTGTCAGTAAAAACCGCATAGCGGAAAATGCCCGTACGCGTGATTATCATGACATTCAAGTTCCTGTTGCGGGTAAAGGGTTTGGCCCGGAAGAGCGTGGCTTTGATTATTCCTACAGCTTCTATGCGTCAGGCGCGGCGTTGTGGAATTCGCCTGCTATTTATGAAAACGGTAAGAATATTCCTTCGCCAGGCTATCTAACGCATAACCTGACTAACCAGACATTGAAGTTTATTGAAGAGAGTGGTGATAAACCCTTCTTTATTAACTTAGCTTACAGTGTTCCGCATATTCCATTGGAAGATGCATCCCCCGCGCAATACATGGACCGCTTTAACACCGGTAACGTGGAAGCCAATAAATATTTCGCGGCAATCAATGCGGCGGATGAAGGCTTGGGCCAAATCATGGATTTGCTGAAAGAAAAGGGCGAGTTAGAAAACACAATGATTTTCTTCTTGTCAGATAATGGTGCTGTGCATGAATCACCGATGCCAATGAACGGTATGGATCGTGGCTATAAAGGGCAGATGTACAACGGCGGGGTACGTGTACCGTTTGTGGCATCTTGGCCGAAGCAGATCCCTGCTGGTGGTAATAATCACACATTGATTTCAGCGCTGGACATTCTACCGACAGCACTGACGGCCGCAGGTATTGAGATCCCCGCTGAGATGGTCATTGATGGGCAAGATATTCTACCTGTGTTAGCGGGTAAGGAAGCACAATCGCCGCATGATTACATTTACTGGGCGGGACCGGGTGCGAAGCACTATAGCGAAGAAAATGACCCGTTCTGGTACGGCTACTGGAAATGGATTACGTATGAAAGTAATGAAATCCCGAAAAATCCGAACTTAGAAAAACTGTCGAAAGGTTCTTGGGCGATTCGAGATCAAGATTGGGCGCTGTATTTCTATGATGATGGCTCAAATAAAGTGAAGCTGTTTAATGACAAGCTTGACCCATCAGAATCTCAGGATCTTGCGCAGAAACACCCAGAGAAAGTCGCTGAAATGAAAAATGCGTTCTACAACTGGATCAAAGATAAGCCAAAACCGGTTGCATGGGGTCAAGACCGTTACCATGTGTTGACTGAGTCAGCAAAAAGCTCGCCTAATTTAGTGAAGAACTGATTGCGCGCATTCGTTGAGATAAAAGCAATAAAGTAAACACAAGCCAGTTTAAATATGATTTAGCTTGCTGCATAAAAGCCAAAAGCACTTTGCTTTTGGCTTTTTTATTTATCAGTCACAAGATCGGTTTTTATCTGTGAGATTTAACGCACAGTGCATGAGTAACAATGGGGGATAATAGCCAGCAAAAGAAAGAGAAAGAGAAATAAAGCAAAATAAAGCGGTGTTTCTGTTTGCATATTTAGCATTTTCGGTGTGAATGGAATATATGCTGGTGGAGCAGGGGAGAAAGATAGAGACAGCGAAGAATAGAGAGGCAGTGAGTAAACAAATCATTACGCATAAAAAAGAGCCTTAGTATCACTAAGGCTCTTGATATTAATAGCTAGCCAGCTAACGTATTATTGTTATTACCACGTATATTTAATACCCATACGGTAACGTGTTTGTCGATCATCAGTGAAACGGTTTTGACTTACATTACCTAACTCAATAAATGGACGCCACATTGTCCCTTCTTCTGTCTTGTAGGTGTACATTAGGCGGAAGTTATGTTGGTAGTTCATGTCATCATTATCAAATTGTGGTTGTGCATTGCTTTCCATTTCTTTCCAAATATCAAATTGGTATTGGAAGTCCCAATTTTGGAAGTTATAGCCTAGCCATGCATCCACCTGCTGGATTTTAGAGTGGTAGCTTGAGCCATCCGTCCCTTGTTGTCCGTAGTCCCACAGTTTCCATTTGTAACGTGCTTGAACGCGGATGTTATTATCAAACTTGTAGTTCAAACGCGCGTAAGGAACATAAACCAAGCCAGCATCGGTAAAGTCTAAAGACATACCGACCAGACCAACGGTATTAGGATTCAGCTTTTTATAGTAAAATGCTGAAAACTCTGAGCCATTCATGGTCATTGAATCAAACAGTTGATCTTTTTTATCGTTGTTGTAACGTGCATCCAATTCAAAGCCTAAATTTTTACCTGTATCCAAAAAAGCTTTAAAACGATCACTGTGTTTATCAGCACCATCGACATATTGATGACGATATTCAACGGTTGTCTTGTAATTATTAGCCAGCGCTTGGCCTCCAACGACTAATAGCGAAGAGGCAATAACCACTTTGGTTAAAGTGTTCATTATTATATTCCTAATATGTGTGGTGTTATATTTTCTTCCTGTGAAATGCAATGCAATATAAAAGGAAGGTGTTTTATTGAATTAACTAAAAAAGTTAGGTGTAAGCTTTTGCGCTGTTTGCCGGCACTTCTGTCGGACGCCAAGGGTCACCTGTGTGCTCAAGCCATGGCATGAGTTCTTCAATCACGAGTTTTTCAATTAATGGCTTATTGTTATCCGCAATATTGACCATCTGATAAGGGTCAGCCACATTATCATGCAGTGTGAACGTTAACGGTTTGCCTATTTTTCTATCAATAACAAGGGTGTAGTGATCGGTTCTGACACCACGCCGTCCGTATGACTGGCCCCCATACGGCATAAAGGTATAAAACTGAGAGGTCGGTTGTTTATCGCCACGTTGTCCTTGTAGCGTTCGCGCAAAGTTTGTGCCTTCGACGGTATCAGGGATTAAATCTTGCATGCCCATTAGGCCGAATAACGTTGGGTAAATATCGGGGGCTGAGAACAGAATATCATTGTGCTGCGGCGCGAGTTTACCCGGCCATCTGAAGATCATGGGAATACGCATGGATTCTTCATAATGCACATTTTTGGTTGGTTGACCGTTGGAGCCCATACAGCAACCATGGTCTGAAAAGAACACAACCAGCGTATCATTGGCTAAGTTTAAGCGCTCTAGTTCATCAACAATGCGGCCGAACTGCTCATCAACACCGTTAACCATTGCCATGTATTCTTTGAAATAGTCGGGGCCATAACCTTCGAGATACTGCTTGTCCCACTGCACATTTGGGCGGTCATTGAGTGATTTCGAGGTTTGTCCTTCGAAGCGGTCGAGGTATTTCTGTGGCACTTGATCATACGGTGAATGCGGTGGATTCATCGAGATAACAAGGGTGAACGGTTTATTGTCGTCGCGGTATTGGCCGTTGGCATTACGCAGGTAATTGATGGCAATATCGGCTTCATGCTCCGGACTCCACTGATTGATCTGCAAGGGGTGGTCTCGGGGCGTATCATTGGTCCAATAAATCGGCTTCATATGCAGATCATACGTGCCATATGCATACCAAAAATCAAAGCCGTGTCGGCGATCCGGCGCTGTCCAGTCATTCCAATAGCGGCCTTCCGCTGGGTTATTGTAACTCGGTACAAAAGGCGCCTCTGGTGCATCCAAGTGCCATTTACCAATGTAACCCATGCTGTAGCCTTGCTCTTTGAGGATATCAGACCACGTCACCGTATTTTTCTTCAGTTCAATCCCAAAATCTTTACCCCCAAATGATCCAGGCATCCCTGTGTGGCTGTTGCCCTGAATACCATTACGGTAAGGGTATTGGCCGGTCATCAGCATCCCCCTGAACGGGGTACACAAAGGGAAATTAGAAACGGCTTGTTTAAGCACAACGCTCTGTTTAGCGAACCTATCCAGATGGGGCGTCACGCTGTTGTCTTGCTTCATGAACCCAAGCGATTGCGCCCGAAATTCATCTGGGAAAATGATCAGTAAGTTCGGTTTCTTCTGTTTGCTTGTGTGTAATGAATCATCTTTTGTTTGTACAGCGGCATTAACGGTAAAGCTGGCACCTGCTAACGCACTGGAAGCAGCGATGCCCTTAAGCAATCCACGACGAGTAATAGACATACTCTCAATCCCTACAGTAAGTGAAAACATAATATGTAAAAGTAAACAAAAACGAATATACTTCCGTATCGCTTCGAATCGTAAGTGATCGAAGGTGTGATGGCTGTGTTTTGGATCACAAAATGCACAATGGCAAATAATCTGCGCATTAATTTGTTGACCTGTCTATCAAATTCATGATCTCCGAGGTGGCAGTGTGTGTTTATTATGCAAAATTCACGTTCATTTGCTTTCAAATCGAAGAAATGGCCACGCCGACGTGTGCGGAACGTGATGAAATGATGAAGATGTTTTTGGTTGCTTTCACTGTGAGGTGTTTGTGGCGAAGCTATTAGCGTGTTTCATTGATTTTTCGGGGACTCTGTTACGGCGTGCGAAATGCGAACCGTCCTGACATCGGCATGATGTCAGTCACTTTTTTATGGATAAACGATATGCAAAAAGAAATTTCGGCGACAGTGCGCCCCACGATTGCTTATGAGCACCCAGACGCCAAGATGTATTTGAAATTAATGACGGAGAATCTGATTCGCCTTCGTTACCGTAAACCGGCTTACTCTTGCCATGATGCGGCCATTGTTCAATCTTTCAATCCGCAGGTTGATTTGAAAACACAGTGTGATGATTTAGTGCGCTATGTCGCGGAGGCGTTTGAACACTATGCAGTGTGGGATTATACCCATGCCTATTATCCGGGCAGACCCAGCCAACAGACGGCAAGAACCGATGCCATGGAAGGCTGTAGCCGGATTTTACCGACGTTAGCGGCTTGGCTCGCGCAGCAAAATGGACAAAATACGGTGCTGACAGGCTTGAGTGGTAAGCCAATGGAGATTGCTGACTGGTTAAAGAAAGCCTTTCTGGCGGGCACCGATCCGAGCCATGCGGGGTACTGGGGCCAGCTGCATGATTATGATCAACGTACGTGTGAAAGTGCGGATTTAGCGTTGGCGCTGTGGTTAAGTCGCGATGTGGTGTGGGAGGCATATCGCCCAGCACAGCAACGTCAAATCATCGATTGGTTCAAACAGGTCAATCACTGTCAAACGGTTGATAATAATTGGCATTTATTTCCGCTTACGGTGCAGTTGGTGGTAAAGGCGCTTACGGGTGAGGATCATGTTGAACATGCCCGTTATGCCAGAACGAAAGCGTTTTATGTTGGGGATGGGTGGTTCAGGGACGGCGCGAAAGGTAACTATGATTACTATAACGCGTGGGGGTTTTTCTATTCGTTGTACTGGTTTGTTCAAATTGATCCTGAGTTTGATACTGATTTTATTCAGACCAGTTTGCACGCGTTTTCTGAGCGCTTTCATTATTTCTTCACACCGGAAGGCCTGCCTTTTTTTGGACGCAGTGTGTGCTATCGCTTAGCGGCTTCTGCGCCGTTGCTTGCAACGTTGGATGTGGATCAGCAGCAGGGCAAGGAGGAGGCATTGTCACTTGGGCAAGCGAAAAGAGCCTTCAAAACCAGCCTTGAATATTTCATTCAACATGGCGCATTACAGAACGGTGCGCCGACGCAAGGGGTGTTTGATGATGATCCCCGGTTGGTGGATAACTACAGTGGTCCTGCGAGTAGTTTTTGGTCATTACGCGCACTGAACATTGCGCTGTTCTGTGGTGATCGTCTTAATCTTTGGGCGGCGGAAGAAGCGTTGCTTGAAATAGAAAAACAGGACTTCACGTTTGATATCGATGCCATTGATGCCACGGTTATTGGTACTTTCAAAACGAAAGAGGTCGTGGTGATTTTCAAATCGGATTATACCCAAGTGCAATCCCCGCTCTCTCGACGTCTTGAAGGGCAGCCCTTAGCGAAAAAACTGCAGGAAATACTGACAGGGCGGGCTGAAAGACCGAAAAACAACCTGCTTCGTAAAGGGATAACGTGTTATAGCTCGAAAATGTCGCATTTCTTTTAGTTTTAAATGCTTTCGTTGCGAAAGTGATTATGTGATCAAGATCTTTTATTTTTCTTTTGTTTTCGAATATGATTAAGCGAAAGCTAACGAAGGTATTGGGGTTATATATGTTTTTGGTTTCTTCTAATGAAATGCTTCACAACGCGCAATTAGGTGGGTATGCCGTTCCTGCGTTTAATATCCATAATCTGGAAACGGTTCAAGTGATCGTCGAAACCGCAGCAGAAATGCAATCACCGGTGATCCTTGCAGGTACGCCCGGCACCTATTCTTATGCTGGGACAGAGTATTTGGTCGGCATCTGTCAGGAAGCGGCACGTCGCTACAAAATGCCGATTGCGCTGCATTTGGATCACCATGAATCATTCAGTGATATTCAATACAAAATCGAGGCGGGCATTAAATCCGCAATGATTGATGGTTCACACCTTACGTTCGAAAAAAATATCGAATTAGTGAAGCAAGTGGTGTCGTTCTGCCACCGTTGGGATTGTTCCGTAGAAGCAGAGCTGGGCCGTCTTGGTGGACAAGAAGATGATTTAATCGTTGATGCAAAAGACGCCCTCTATACCGATCCGGATGCCGCGTTGGAGTTTGTGACACAAACGGGTATTGACTCACTTGCTATCGCCATCGGTACGGCACACGGCATGTATAAAGAAGAACCGCGTCTTGATTTTGACCGCTTAGGCATGATTCGCCGTAAAACGGATGTGCCGTTGGTGTTGCACGGTGCTTCAGGTGTGCCAGATGCTGATGTGCGTCGTTGTATTGAATTGGGTATCACCAAAGTGAACGTTGCAACAGAATTGAAAATTGCGTTCTCTGATGCCGTGAAACAGTATTTTATTGAAAATCCGAAGGCCAATGACCCGCGTCACTATATCGTTCCTGGTAAAGCCGCGATGAAGAAAGTGGTGATGGATAAGATCACGGTGTGTGGCAGCGCAGGTAAATTGTAAACACGTTTGGAAGTATCAGCACGCAATATTCTTGTGCTTTGGCTACACCGTATGTTCCCCCTATATTAATGCGGTGTAGCCATTTTTCTTTATTTCTCATCGAGCATCAAAAATGGGCAGTGAAGTGATGGTTTCATCTTTGCATGTTAAACAAAAGAAAATAGCGATAATCGGTGAGTGCATGATTGAACTCAGCGGTGAAGCTTTTTCGACTCAAGAGCAGCGGTTTGGTGGTGATACCTTAAATACAGCCTTGTATTTATCCCGTTTAGTACCCGGATTGTCACCCAGTTATGTAACGGGGTTGGGGCTGGATACCTATAGTCAGCATATGCTGGCTGCTTGGCAAGAGGAAGGCATTGATACCTCTTTGACGGTTCAAATCGCCGATAAACTGCCGGGAATGTATGCCATTGAACTGGATCCGCAAGGCAATCGGAGTTTCCATTATTGGCGCAATGATTCAGCCGCAACAATGCTGTGTCAGCACGCACATTTCCCTCATATTGTGGCGTCATTACAGGACTTTGATCTTGTTTACCTTTCCGGCATTTCACTGGCTATTTTTTCGGATCACGATAAGCGCTTGTTATTACGCACCTTGGAACAATTGAAAGCACGTGGTGTAAAGATTGCGGTTGATTCGAATTACCGCCCGCGTTTGTGGTCGAGTGCGACAGACGCGTGTGAATGGCTGGGTAAATTATATCAACTGAGTGATATCGCCTTAGTGACCGCAGACGATGAGGATGCCTTACTCGGCATGCAGGGGTCACCAGCCAGTATTATCGCTAAGCGTTTGCATGCCATGGGGGTTACGCAAGTTGTGGTCAAACTGGGTAGCGAAGGGGCGATGTGGTCGGAAAAGGGCGACAGTGGGATGGCTCGCACGAACAACGTGGATCATGTTGTTGATACAACGGCAGCGGGCGATTCATTCAACGCGGGTTTTCTGGCGGCATGGTCAATGGGCATGAAAACGGCAGAGTGCTGTCACTGGGGAAATAAGCTTGCATCACGGGTAATACAACATAAAGGCGCGATTATTCCTCGGGAACACACCCATTATATTACGGAATTAATGAGTATCTGCGCGTAATCAATACGAACAGACAAAGCCTCAATGCATGGATGATGCCTTGGCGGCGAAATAACAGAAAGACATATGGCAGTACTGTTGGCCAATGGCTTTGAGGCGGTGAGGCTGCGTTCTCACCATTAACGGACAAACTATATTCATTGGTCTATGCGGTAACGCTTAAACCTGACATTGAGGAAATACCATGATTCTTAATTCATTTGATCTGAAAGGCAAAGTGGCTATCGTAACTGGGTGTGATACAGGTTTAGGCCAAGGCATGGCACTAGGCTTAGCACAAGCGGGCTGTGATATTGTGGGTGTGAACATTGTTGAGCCAACGGAAACCATTGAAAAAATGGCTGCAACAGGGCGTCAATTTTTAGATATTCGCGCTAACCTGATGAAGACCGATGATATTAATGGCATTGTAGACCAAGCGGTTTCACGTTTCGGCAAAGTGGATATTCTGGTGAATAACGCCGGTATTATCCGCCGTAATGATGCACTCGATTTTACGGAACAAGATTGGGATGATGTCATGAACATCAATATTAAATCGGTGTTCTTTATGGCTCAGGCGGTGGCTAAGCAGTTTATCTCACAGGGTAATGGCGGTAAGATCATCAATATTGCATCTATGTTGTCTTACCAAGGTGGGATCCGCGTACCGTCTTATACGGCATCAAAAAGCGGTGTGATGGGCGTGACGCGTTTGATGGCGAATGAATGGGCAAAGCACAACATTAATGTGAATGCGATTGCGCCTGGATATATGGCGACAAACAATACGGCGCAATTACGTGCCGATGAGGAGCGTAATGCCGCGATCCTTGAGCGTATTCCTGCAGAACGTTGGGGTAACCCTGAAGATCTTGCTGGCCCGTGTGTTTTCTTAGCATCTGATGCTTCCCTATACATTAATGGTTACACCATTGCAGTAGACGGCGGCTGGCTGGCTCGCTAAGTTCCGCGAATAATAGAAAGAGCGTCTATAGCGGGCTTGTTTTAGCAGGATAAAAAAACGCCTCAACCCGAAGGTTGAGGCGTTAGCATTTATGCATCAGATGAGGCGTGACACTTATAGCTTGTCCCAAGCATCAGACCAGAAGTGGCTGGTACCCGGTGCGTAAGACGCGTTTGCACACCAGCCAGAATATGGCCATGGCTTACACTGGTATAGGTTGCCATCGGTACCCGTCACAATGTCGCCTTCGCTGTATGCGGTACCCGGTACGTAGTCTGGGTGTTCACCGCCTGGCGGTGGGGTAACTGTCCCGCCGTCTTTTACGCTGAACGTTGCCACTTGGTTCAGAGTATCGCTGATTGCCGTGATGCGGTACTGGCCGGCATCCACACCGCTAAGGTTCAGTGTGAGGGTTTGCTTGCCATCAATAGCAACGGTTTTTTCACCGCCAGTGACAGGGTGACCGGCTGCATGGGTTACTGTTACCGCAACATTCATCATGCTGCTGGTTTCAAGGGTAACCGTCAAAGACAATGCGCCTTGATCTGCCGTGTATTGGCCGTTGATGCCAGACATCGCAAGGGTGTCGTCTTGTGGGATTTCACCGCCGCCACAATCGCTGTTACCTGTTGAGCGCCATACGCCCCACTCACCGGTTGTGCCTGGCTCATCACCACGCGTCCACCATTCTGCACGCCATGATTGACCTGCGTGATTCACGCTGTCACCGCTGTTATAAACGGTCGCTTTATCCCACGCGTTTGCACATACACTGCCGTCAGACACGGTCACTTTACGGGTGGCTTTCACCGTTTGGTTCGCGCTGTCTGTCACTGAGTACGTCAGGGTGTAAACGCCAGCAACCGCTGTGTTTACGTTGCCGTTTTGAATAACGGTTTCCGTCAGATCACCGTCTTCCGCATCGATCGCTTTCACGTCCGCCATTGGGTCGAAGCTTTCACCCACTTTAATCGTGGTATCTTGCACGCCTTCAAATACCGGTTTCAGGCTGTACACCTCAACGTTACGGCTTGCCTTGGTAAGGTTCGCATCGCTGTCTGTTACACTGTAAACCAACACGTATTGACCGATTTGGTTTACATTCACCGCACCGTCAACCACAATGCTGAACGTTAAATCACCGTCTTCTTTATCTTTTGCCGTGACACCAGCCATGTTGTCAAAGGCACTGCCGTGACGGACACGTACATCCGACAGGCCTGTAAATGTTGGCTTGCCTTCAGACGGTGGCGGTGGCGTTTGGCCGTGTACAAATGGGCCGTAGTCTTTAATGAACTGCTCGTTGTATGCTTGACCTGCGGCATTCGTCCCCATGTCCCAGTTTACAGACCAAGTCATGACGCCACGCAGTGGTTGGCCTTGGCTGTTCAGGCGGTTAAAGGCGTTGTACAGATCCTGAGGATTTTTCACAAAGCCCGATGCGGCTGCATCGTTACTGGTTGGAATACCAAACACCAATTTGTCGTGTGGGATCTTATGGAAACCACGGGTACCGTTTGATAGTGAATCCGCAATGTAGTAGATGAACTTTTCTTTCATTGCATCGCTGTTTTGGGTGATCCACGCGTTCTCTTCGTCAACCCAAATACCGTCACCACCTTGGTTATAGAACTGTGGGTTAATCCAGTCGTAATAGCCTTCTAAATTGTTCAGATAAGGTACGTATTTGTCGCCTTGCTTCAGATAAGGGAACTCTGGCGCCATGGTGATCAGGAAGTTTTTGCCTTGCGCTTTGTAGTGATCTTTAACAATGCGAAGGGCGGCAGGGATCACGGTCTGGTTGTCAGCGGCGGTGACCGCAGATTGCTCAAGGTCGATATCCAGACCATCGAAGCCGTAGTGATCGGTCACACGAATGATTTCGTCTGCAAACGCCTGTTCATCACCGGTTCTTAGCTCGACGTGGGCATCCGCTCCCCCCAGCGCAATCAAGACGGCACGGCCTTGCTGGTTTAGTTCTGCGATCTCATTGATGAAGGCTTGTTCTGATAAGCCGATCATCGGATCAAGGCGGAACGTAGGGATACGGCCTTCAGCGGTGTTGAATACCTTCATGAAAGACACGTTCACCACGTTATACATTGGGTTCACTTCTTTCAGGGTCACACAGGGTGCGTTACCGCCTTTGTAGCCGGCACCGTCACACCAGTTGTGCCAGTAACCCACAACGACACCCCCTTCAGGGTTTACCATTTCGTTCGCCATTGATGGCGCAGCTGTTCCTGCTAATCCAAGCAAAATCGCCGCTTGTAATACGCTGAATTTGATCATCGAGCTATCTCTCATACGTGACAGAATTGTAATACCTAAGTGGTCTCATTCTTCGTGAACACCTACATCCACGGCGTGTTATGTATCGGAAAAATCACAACATAATCAACCAACGGTTTAATGAGTACACTTAGGTATTAACAAATCATTTACTACCTTTTTATTGCGTAATAAATTTATTCTTAATATTTATGGCCGTCAAAATTAAAAATTGAACCAATATCACAAAACAGAACGAAGTAATGTGTATTGTCAATAATATGACTTATTTGTAGGAAGATTCTTACGTATAATGTGGGATATAAATATACGCGAAAGTAATATATATCCCTCTTTTAATGAAATGAAATAATAACAGCATGAAAAATAATGCAATATTATGTCGTGTTGTTTGTGGTTGTGTCTGATTTAATTTAAATAATGTCATTTCAACTTTTTTAATTTAATGTTTTTAGTTGCCTTAAATGAATTTGTTCGAATTTCTTTCTGTTTGATTTCTTTTTGCACACGGTATAAAAAGATCTATCCCTAATGCTGATATTTATTTGAAAAAGCGATAAAGTGACGCATAAGACGTAGATTAAATAGATACCTATGAATAAAATCATTTATCAATTTTTTGTGATTTTCTCACTGATTTTCAGTCAATTAACGTATGCGAGTTGGGGTATTAATACCGATAAGCCTATTCAAATCAGTGAAAAAGTCAGCGATATTTCTCAGCAGATCACCGCGTTACCTGAAACGCATTTCTTTACCCAGCGAGAGTACTCGAAAGTAAAGCAACTGCTGTCTACAACGTTGTCGGAGCAAAAAGCCCAAGTGGCGGTGATGTCGGCAGCGTTAGAGGCATACGGTGAAACGCCCAGCCAAGTCAATTGGCTAGAAGTGGACAAAATCCACCGCACATTGGCGTCGTTAAATGTCAGTAAACAACGTTTATTGCAATTAACGGACACTAAAACCCGCGATCAATTAACGGGTTTTGGGCCAAGTGGTGTGACTCAGTTTTATGCTGAATTGGGTATCACAAAACTGAATATTCAGTATTACGTGAATTACCAAATCCGCAGTTTTAAAAACTTGCTACGCGATTTGGCCATTTCACCGGTACCGGTGATCAGCGTGATCTTCAAAGTGCTGTGCGTCATGTTCATCTTTAATTGGTGGATGCGAAACAGCGAACGCCTGATCCATGATTTTAAAATATCCAAGATCAAACATGCCGCTGAGCCGAGCTTATTGGTACGTACGATTTGGTATTGCAGTCGAGCACATAAAGCGATTGCGTATTTGTTATTGATCACGGCTACGTTACGCATTATTTCGACCTTGCCGAGTTTGCAGCATTTGATTTTCCTTGAGATCTTCACATGGTGGGTATTGGGCGGTTCGATTGCGGTGAGCTTTATTTTGGAATTTGCTTACCGTAACAGTAAGCATAATCGCCGTGAGATCATTGCACTACGCTTATCGACCATTCGTCGTTATGTGTGGGGCATTATTGTGGTGGGGGTGATTTTACAAATTTCCTCGCGCACATTAGGGCAGGGCACCATTTATGCGTGGATCTCTACGCTGATGGTGTTCTTCTTTGCCATGCTGACGGTATGGAGCCTTAAACAATGGAACAGTACGGTGTTTGCGCGTATTGCAATGTTGGATGGCTATCCGATCTCCGTGCAATGGGCGATCCGCAATCAAAATACTTTTGGTATGTCCATTGTGGCGACAGCATGCGGTGCGGCATGGCTGTTTGGCCGTACGGTGCAACATGCGGTGATCTCCACCTTGTCCAAGCATGCGGCGTTTAGCCATGCCTTGGCGTACTTGTTCCGCATTGAAGTGGCCAAGCAAACCGAAGTGTCTCGTGAGCAGGCGAACTTAGTGCGTGTGAGAGGAGACGCCGCGTTTGAGTACATCCTGCCGGGTTCGGAAGACTCTGCACTGATCGACGATTACGCCAAAGAAGAAATGATCGCGCTGTCACGCTACTTGCTGACAGACAGTCCGGCTGTGTGTGTTCTGTCCGGTGAGCGCGGTGTGGGTTCAACCACATTGATGAAGCGTATTTTGGCCAAATCCAAGCACGTGACGCCGTTGTATATCAACTGTCCGTATGACGGCTATTCCGCGCTGTTGCCGGAGTTTGCTCAACTGTTGGGGTTGGCGGAAGACGCGACCGAGCAAGATATTCTGCATTACCTGCGTAATACCGATACGTGCTATTTGATTGCCTTTGATAATGCGCAACGTTTGGTGAAGCCTAAGGTTAACGGTCTGGTGGATTTAATGAAACTCACCAACTTATTGCGTCAAGCACGTAAGAGTCACCGTGTGGTGCTGTCGATTGAAAAATCGAGCTGGCGCTTCATTGACCGCGCTCGTGGTGAGCGTTTGTTGTTTGACTTAGTCACCTTCATGCCGCGCTGGTCAGAAAAGCAAATTGGCCAGTTGTTAGCATCACGTATTGCCGATACCGATACCCATTCCGTGTCATTCGAGGGGTTAGTGCTGCCAAGGCAATGGGATGAAGATAATTTGACCGATGAAGAGCGTGCGAAGAACGGCTTTTATCGCATTCTTTGGGATTACTCAGACGGTAACCCAACGGTGGCACTGCGTTTCTTCCGCTTGTCACTGCATCGCGACAAAGACACCGATCACGTTTTGGTGCGTTTGTTCCGTGCGCCACAGACGGAAGATTTGGAAATGATGCCTAAGCCGATGCTCGCCGTATTGCGTTCTATTGTGCAGTTGGAAGTGGCCTCGCCAGACGATGTGTGTGATTGCAGTCGTTTGAGCATTGCAGAGGTGATCAGCACCCTGCGTTATTTCCAGAGCCGCGGTTATATCGAGTGGAGTGATGATAAAGCCCGAATTTCCGATCACTGGTTCCGTCATATTACGAATGTGTTGCACCGTCAGCATTTATTGGTGAAATAAGATGTTTCGATTATTAGCTTTATTCGTAGCACTGAGCGTCAGCCCGGTTGCCTTTGCCGAAGAATTGCAGATTGATAATCTGCATCAATTTGCCAGCTTGATCCGTTGGAGTGGGGTTGCGTTATCGCTGATCATCATGACGGGATCATGGTTGTTCTTGCGCTTTATTCAGTCGTTGGTTGACGGGGTCAGCAGCCAGTTTGCTCAACGCCGAATGTTGATGCAAAAGCTGCAATCGTTCTTCCAATTTTTCATCTACATGACCACGGCGATGACCGTGTTCATGTTGAGTTTCCGTGTTGATGACCGTGTGTTGGCATTGATCGGCGGTACGATTGCGGTGTCGGTGGGTTTCGCCCTGAAAGACTTGACCGCCTCGTTCATTGCGGGCTTAACCGTGATGATTGATCGCCCGTTCCAAGTCGGTGACCGTGTGACGTTTGAAGGCCATTACGGGGATATCATCACCATTGGTTTACGTTCTGTGCGTATGCAAACACTGAACGATGACATTATCACGATCCCGAACAACAAGTTCTTGAATGACGTGACGGTGAGCGGTAACTACGGTGGTCTGGATATGCAGGTAGTGATCCCGTTTTATATCGGTATGGACCAAGATATCACCAAGGCACGCGACATTATTCAGGAAGCGGCGTCATCCAGCCGTTATATCCACCTACCTAAACCGGTGGTGGTATTGGTGAAACAGACGATCACTGATAACTATTTGGCGATTCAGTTGACCTGTAAAGCCTACGTGGTGGATATCAAGTTTGAAAAACTGTTTGAGACGGACATCACCTTGCGTGTGATGCAGGAGTTCCGTAAAGAGAACATCTGCCCGCCGTCGATTGCGGTGATGGCGAGATAACACGCTTCACGCTTATTAGCGTTTTTTATCGAGAGAGAATGGCAGTGCTTCGGTGCTGCCATTTTTGTAGATGCTATCTTTAATTCCCGTCTTTATACCCAACCAATGTCTGCTTAAATGCCATGACATGCGCGGGCAGAGGATCGGTGAGGTGATAAAGCCCCACATTGCCTTTTTGTGGGGCGGCGGGGTTAGGCAAGGCAACAATATCAAACTGGGCAAAGTAGTCCGCCATAGAGCTGGAGTACGGCATGATCGCTTTGGTGACGGCCAGCATATCGAGGCTGGCCGTCAGCGATTGGATCTCATACACCATGCGCTCGGCAATTTGTTTACGCTCTTTCTCTAATAACTTGGGCTGCGGATTTTCAATTAAATGCTGGTGGATATCATGATCCGGCGTGACCAGCAGCAGCGGATACATCGACGCCGCCTCTGGCGTGAAACCTTGCAATAACAGCGGGTGTGAGCGGTGGACGAACAGCGCTTCTTCATCTTGCAACAGTGGCGTAAATAGCACCTGACAGCGGCGCGACAATCCTTCAATTTCATGACCGATGAATAAGTCGATATGGCCGTGGATCAGCATATCCATCAGCTTCAGGTGATTGCCAAATTCAATCTGAAAAGAAATGCCGGGGTACTGTTGGCTATAATGGTGCAGGCTGGCTTTGACAAACACTTCCCACCACGCATCCCCTGTGCCCATTTTGATTTTTTCGGTTTTACGTGCCTTCATATCCGCCAATTGGTGCACCATGCTATCGTGCCGCCGTTGCATCTCCAGTGCTTGGTTTTTCACTAATTGCCCAAACTCCGTCAGTTCGACGCCTTTCGAGCGGCGGATAAATAACGGCACATCCAATTGCTGTTCAAGCTTCTTGATGTTGTTTGTCAAACTGGGTTGACTTAGCCCCAGCAGTTCGGCGGCTTGGCTGATGTTACCGAGCTGGGCGGTGGTCAGAAAGTGGCGGTAAAGTTTGTCCATAATGTCACAGGCTGATAAAAGCGGTTACGTCGTGAAAAATTGTTTTATCAGTCTCACATTTATTGAAATACATCACAAAGTGTTCTGCGCCAGTCTTGTGAGCAAAGTCGCCTATTTCTTTTGTGATATAGCAAAAACCTATATCACTGTCGGCTTTGTGTATTTTTACGCGCGTGAAGGACGCATTACTATAAAGGCAACTTTCAGCGCATTCACGTCGCGCTCTACGCATTCTTACAGTTAAGGACGTAACCATGAACATCACGCCGAAATGGTGGCACGATGCCGTTGTATACCAAATCTATCCGCGCAGTTACTGCGATTCCAATAACGATGGTATGGGGGATCTACGCGGTGTTATCAGTAAGTTAGATTACCTGCAAACCTTAGGCGTTAACGTCCTTTGGCTATCGCCGGTGTATCAGTCACCGATGGATGATAACGGGTACGATATTTCTGATTATCAGGACATTGCGCCAATGTTTGGCACCATGGCGGACATGGACGAATTACTGGCACAAGCCAAGCAGCGTGATATTCGTATTATCATGGATTTGGTGGTCAACCACACCTCAGACGAGCACCCTTGGTTTAAAGAAGCGCGCAAGTCAAAAGACAACCCATACCGTGATTATTACATCTGGCGCAAGCCAAACGAAGACGGCGGCGTACCAGATGAAATGGGCTCCGTGTTTGGCGGCACCGCGTGGGAATTTGACGAGCAAACCGGTGAATACTTCCTTCACATTTTCTCTAAACGTCAGCCTGATCTGAACTGGGAAAACCCGAAAGTGCAGGAAGAAGTGCACAAGATGATGAACTGGTGGATCGACAAAGGTGTCGGTGGTTTCCGTCTGGATGTGATTGATTTGATCGGTAAAGAAATCGACAAGAAAATCACCGGTAACGGTCCGCGTTTACATGGCTTGATCCAGGAAATGAACCGCGCCACGTTTGGTGACAAAGACGTGTTGACTGTCGGCGAAACGTGGGATGCGACCCCAGAAATTGCCAAGCTGTACAGCAACCCAGCCCGTGATGAGTTTTCGATGGTGTTCCAGTTTGAGCATATCAGCTTGACCTGGCAGCACGGTGACAAATGGTCGCCAATCCCACTTGATTTGCCGGCACTGAAACGTGTATTGACCAAATGGCAGGTAGAGTTAGCAGACGAAGGCTGGAACTCCCTGTTCTGGAATAACCACGATTTGCCACGCATTGTGTCTAAGTACGGTTGTGAAGGGGAATACCGTGTGCAATCAGCCAAAATGCTGGCGACGACCTTGCATATGATGAAAGGCACCCCGTACGTGTATCAAGGGGAAGAAATTGGTATGACCAATGTGGCGTTCCCAAGCATTGACGATTACCGCGATATCGAAACCCTAAACTTCTACAAAGTGCGCACGGAAAACGGCGTGTCACCGGAAGATCAGTTGGCGGCTATTCATGTCAACAGCCGTGATAATGCACGTACGCCAATGCAGTGGGATGATTCGGCTAACGGCGGTTTCTCTGAAGCGCAGCCGTGGATCAATGTGAACCCGAACTACACCCACATTAACGTGGCGCAAGCGTTAGATGATCCTAACTCGATTTTCTACCACTACCAGCACTTGATTGCGCTGCGTAAAGCGATGCCTGTGATTGTATATGGCAGCTTTGAACCTGTGTTTGAAGATCACCCTGCTGTATTCGGTTATGTGCGTGCTAATAATGATGTACGCGTGCTGGTACTGAGCAACTTTACCCGTGAAAGCGTAACGGTTGATTTGCCAGAATCTCTGCAAGCAGAGCAGGTTGAATGCCTGATCAGTAACTACACCGCACCAAGCACATTGGCGCAGACGGTGACTCTACAGCCATACGAATCATTTGCGGTTGTATTGCCTGCATAAGGTGTCATTGCCATTACACGAGCGCATATAGTGAAGCCTCTATCTTTGCCGTTGATTCGGTGGGATAGGGGCTTTTTACATTGTATAGCACTGGACATGCCGCAATGATTTTAAATCGTCGCTTATCCTTTGCTGGTATTTCTGTAATCAAGTTACAAAATGTGACTGATCGAAGAATGCAAAGAGAATGACGGGCAGCGGTGAATGAAACAGGAGAGCTTGGTGTGATGCTTGTCACTTAAAGTAAGGGGGTGCTTATCGGAAAAATTAATTTGCGTGATCTATATCGCATTAAATATCAGTCACGCTTAGTGGTGTTTTGTGATTTTTGTCACTTGTAAATTTATTGACAAATAAGAAATATTCAATATGTAATAAAGTTTCATTGAAAAGATGCTAGGAAAGTCACGCAAAAAATACTTGTTGAGAATAAAACAGAGGGGGAGGTCACAGAAAACCCGTCATCAGTGACGTCGAGAAAATCTGTGTTAGATTAATTGGGTACTAAGCAATTGAAACGGTTTTGGCGAACCGTATCTAACACATTTAATGACTTAATCACTTTTCACTTCAGACGGGGAATTCGAATGATATCACCAGATGCCAAGGTCAAGATACAAAATTTTGGCCGCTTCCTATCTAACATGGTGATGCCCAATATCGGCGCATTCATTGCGTGGGGCTTCATTACCGCACTTTTTATACCGACAGGTTGGTTTCCCAACGAGGAATTGGCCAAAATTGTCGGCCCCATGATCACGTATTTGTTGCCCCTCTTGATTGGTTATACCGGCGGTAAATTGGTCGGTGGCGATCGCGGTGCCGTGGTCGGTGCTATCACGACCATCGGTGTGATTGTCGGTACTGACATTCCGATGTTCATGGGTGCGATGATGGTCGGTCCGCTGGGCGGCTGGGCAATCAAACGCTTTGACCGTTGGGTTGATGGCAAGGTGAAAAGTGGCTTTGAGATGTTAGTGAATAACTTCTCGGCCGGTATCGTCGGGATGCTGTGTGCCATTTTAGCCTTCTACATGATCGGTCCTTTCGTCAAAGTGCTGTCTACTGCCTTGGCGGGTGGCGTTAACATGCTGGTGACTGCAGGTTTACTGCCACTGACGTCTATCTTTGTTGAACCAGCAAAAATCCTGTTCCTGAACAATGCCATTAACCACGGTATCTTCTCGCCACTGGGTATTCAGCAAGCGAACGAGCTGGGTCAATCCATCTTCTTCCTGATTGAAGCAAACCCGGGTCCGGGTCTGGGTATCTTGTTGGCTTACATGGTGTTTGGTCGCGGTACGGCAAAACAAACAGCGGGTGGTGCGTCGATTATCCATTTCTTCGGCGGTATCCATGAAATCTACTTCCCATACATTTTGATGAACCCTCGTCTGATTCTGGCAGCCATTGCTGGCGGTATGACAGGTATCTTTGTTCTGACATTGTTTAATGCCGGTATCGTGTCTCCTGCTTCACCGGGTTCTATCTTTGCCATTCTACTGATGACACCGAAAGCCTCTTTTGTGGGTGTGATTCTGTCGGTGCTGGCATCAACGGCCGTGTCATTCGGGGTGGCTGCACTCTTGATGAAAACCCAGAAAGAGACCGATGAAGAAGGCGATGACATTGCCACTGCGACACAAAAAATGAAAGGCATGAAAAGTAGCAGTAAAGGTGCACCATCCGCGGTATTGGCAGAAGGCGGTGTGGATTGGGCAAACGTCCGTAACATCATTGTGGCGTGTGATGCCGGCATGGGCTCCAGTGCCATGGGTGCCAGCCTACTGCGCAAGAAAGTGCAGGAAGCCGGACTGTCAATCAGCGTTACCAACTGTGCCATCAATAGCTTACCGCAAGAGGTCGATATCGTGATCACGCATAAAGATTTAACCGAGCGTGCTCGTAAGCATGCTGCCCACGCAAAACATATTTCTCTGACTAACTTCCTTGATAGCCAGGTGTACAACGATTTAGTGACCCGCATTGTGGCCGCGAGTTCGCCGGAAGCGGCCAACGACAGCGAGATGGTGAAAACAGTAAAAGTATCACCGATTGCTGCGAACGATGATACGTATGCGCCGTCATCAGATGCACAACAAGCAACACAGCCACAAGTGTTCCAGATTGAATCAAAGAATATTCACCTTGGCTTGAAGGCCACCAGCAAAGAAGAGGCGATCCGCTATGCCGGCGAGCAACTGGTGAAGCTGGGTTATGCCGAAACTGAGTATGTGGATGCCATGTTTGAGCGTGAAAAACTGGTACCGACTTACTTGGGTGAATCTATCGCCGTCCCGCACGGCACGGTAGAAGCAAAAGACCGCGTGATTAAAACCGGTATTGTGATTTGCCAATACCCAGGCGGGGTGCAGTTTACCGATGATGATGACGATGTTGCCAAGCTGGTGATTGGTATTGCCGCTAAAAACGATGAGCATATTCAAGTGATTACCACTATTACGAATGCGCTTGATGACCCTGATGCGATTGAACGACTGACCAGCACGAACAGTGCGGATGAAGTCCTGCAGATTCTGGCAGGTGACGCCGCCGCGTGATGGAAGGCCGAGGTGCTGACTGCTTGAAGACAACATGTAATCCGGTGTTGCTCCAACCCACCTAACTCCTACGGGTGGGGTCTGAAAGTGGAAAAGTGAAAGGCCAAGTCGTTGCAACAAATCAGTCGCTACAAACAGGTTCATTGTGTGTAACGGGGCCAGTGTGTTCCCCCACTGGCCCCACCCCAAATTCGTAAAGTTATAGAGAGAATAATCATGAAAGCAGTTCATTTTGGTGCAGGTAACATCGGTCGTGGTTTCATTGGTAAAGTGTTGGCAGATGCTAACGTGGCAGTCACTTTTGCTGATGTCGATGCGCCGTTGGTTGACCAACTTAGCCATGACCAATCTTACAAAGTTAAAGTGGTTGGCAGTGAGTGTGTGGTCGATACCGTGACGCACATTACTGCCGTCAATTCCGCCAGCGACGCGGTGATTGAGCAGATGATCCATACCGATATGGTGACCACTGCAGTTGGCCCTAACGTGTTGGATATCATTGCGAAAACCATCGCCAAAGGTCTGACGCACCGCTTTGAGGCGGGTAACAATCAGCCTCTGAATATCATTGCCTGTGAAAACATGGTGCGTGGTACCACTCACCTGAAAAATGAGGTGTATAAACACCTGAATGCGATTTATCACGCTCAGGCGGATGAGTTAGTCGGTTTTGTGGATTCAGCGGTTGACCGCATTGTGCCACCGTCTGATGCGGCCAACGATGATCCACTGGAAGTGACCGTGGAAAGTTTCAGCGAGTGGATTGTTGATAAGCAGCAGTTCAAAGGGAATATCCCGGTTATCGCGGGCATGGAAACCACCGACAACCTGATGGCGTTTGTGGAACGTAAACTGTTTACGCTTAATACAGGTCACATCCTGACAGCGTACCTTGGCGCGTTGAAAGGCCATGAAACCGTGCGTGATGCGATTGAAGATGCAGATATTCGTGTACAGGTGAAAACCGCGATGCAAGAAAGTGGTGAAGTGTTGATTCGTCGTTACGGCTTTGACCGCGACATGCACAACGCGTACATCGAGAAAATTCTGAGCCGCTTTGCGAACCCGTATCTGCGTGATGAAATTGACCGTGTCGGCCGCCAGCCGATCCGTAAACTGGGGGCCAATGACCGTTTAGTGAAGCCGTTGCTAGGTACTATTGAATACGGTACCGACAACCAGCTGCTACTGAAAGGGATCGCCGCTGCATTTAAATACACTAACGACACGGATCCACAAGCCGTTGAGTTACAAACGTCACTGAATGACATTGGCTTACGTGCCACACTGGAAAAATACACCGGTCTGGCTGCCGACAGTGATGTCGCGCAACAGATTGAAGCGCTCTATCATACGTTATAAGTTCTTATGGCATCCTGCCTGCAGGGCCAGATGAACAACGGATGAGCACATTATCACGCACAGGGGCTTCGGTCCCTGTGCGTGTTTGCGAAATCATATGGAAATCATGAGGTAATTATGTTCTCTGCTGCCACGAAAATTAGAATTCATAACCTTGGCCGCTTTTTGACCAATATGGTGCTGCCCAACATTGGCGCCTTTATCGCGTGGGGCTTGTTAACGGCATTGTTCATCCCGACCGGGTGGTGGCCGAACCGCGAGTTAGCCACATTGGTTGAACCCATGATTATCTATTTGCTGCCGCTGCTCATTGGCTACAGTGGCGGTAAGCTTACTGGCGGTGAACGCGGCGCGGTGGTGGGGGCGATTGCCACCATGGGCGTGATCACGGGCAGCGAAGTCCCGATGTTCATCGGCGCCATGATGATGGGCCCGTTAGCGGGTTGGTTGATCACCCGTTTTGATCAGGCGCTGACCGGTAAAGTAAAAAGCGGCTTTGAAATGTTGGTGAACAATTTCTCAGCCGGCATCGTCGGCATGGTGTGCGGCATTGTTGGTTTCTATTTCATTGGTCCGGCGGTGGATATTGCCTCGGCCGCGTTAACGGCGGGCGTCAAAGTCACGATAGAGGCCGGGTTGCTGCCACTGGTGTCGGTCTTTATTGAGCCGGCGAAGATCTTGTTCCTCAATAATGCCATTAACCACGGTATTCTGACCCCTTTGGGTATTCAGCAAGTGCGTGAAGTCGGTGAATCCCTGTTCTTCTTGATTGAAGCAAATCCGGGACCGGGCCTGGGGATTTTGTTGGCGTACATGGTCTTTGGTCAGGGTACGGCACGACAAACTGCCGGTGGCGCATCGATTATTCATTTCTTCGGAGGGATCCATGAGATCTACTTCCCGTATGTACTGATGAAGCCGCGTTTGATTCTGGCTGCGATAGCCGGGGCAATGACGGGGATCTTTACCTTAGTGATTATACAGGCAGGCATTGTGGCACCGGCATCACCGGGATCTATTGTCGCTATTTTGTTGTTAACGCCAAAAGCGGATGTATTGGGCGTGAGCTTAGCCATTGTGGCTTCAACGGCAGTCTCGTTTATTGTCGCGGCATTATTGCTGAAAACAGAACCAGAGACTGAACAATAACCCCGCAAACGGTGAGAAAGTAAGAGATAGCCATGTCTTCATGGCTCTGAACCCGTTAGAATAATGTGTTTATCCTCAGTGGGTTGTCGGATATGCCCGAGGGTAAAGTGGATGAAACGTTTAACGAAAGCAGTGTATGGCGAATAGTGATCAAGAAACAGACATTTTAGAGCGTTTGAACGATGCGCAGACGGTGCGAGGGTTCTTTATTGCTGCCATTGACGTATTTGATGAGTCCGTGGAAGGCTTATTGCAGCGCATCTTCCGTAAAGATGATTTTGTGGTGAAATCGGTGGTGGAACCCTTGTTGTCCCAGTCAGGGCCTCTCGGGGAAATCACGGTACGACTGAAACTGCTATTAGGTTTAGGCGTGGTGGCGGATGCGGTGTATCACGACATTGATGCCATGATGAAACTGCGTGATTTTCTTAACCGCGATGGCAATGAATACCGCTTTACGGATGCGGCGATTTTAGATGTCATCAAAGAGCTGCATGCCGTGAAAAATATGGGCATGGTGCAGTTGGATGTGATGCCGCCGGATGATGATACCGATATGACGTTTTATCAGATGCAATTGGCACGTCAGGAGCAGGTGATCAAATCCACCATGGCATTAGCCATTGCCGGTATCTGTAATGAATTAGGCAAAGACAGTCCATTCTGACGGTCTTTGCCTGCCCGCCTTTTTTGATTCGTCCGTCGCGTGTTGTTACCTGTCTCGTTTATCTTTTTACCCGTTTGGGACGATGTCTTGTGCAGGCATCAAGCTTGTTGCGGTGTTCTACCTTTGATGTATACCGTGGGTGTCGATGAACCGCCGGGTTTGGCACTGTAGCCTGCACTGTGGGATGCGGTATAGGGTGTAGCCATGGCCCATACATCCCGATTGGTGGTGGAAATGGCATTCACGCCCGCATCCAGTGCGATATTGGCTGTTTCTTCGTCACAAATTAGTCCGCCTGCAATAATAGGAATGGGACTACGAGCACGGATCCACTGAATCACGACCGGCATGACCCCTGGCATCACTTCAATACTGTCTGGCTGGCAGTTTGTCATCTGTTTTTGTGCATTAAAATACGAAATCGAATCAATCAGGAATAAGCGTAAAATGGTGTAGAAACCGTGCGCTTTGGCGGCTTTGATCATATGGGATTTGGTGCTGATAATGCCGTCCGCATGGGTGACGATCTTCAAGAATTCGACCACCACTTCTTGGTTTGAGGCACCTTCCAATAAATCAATGTGAATAAAGGCGTGTTTGCCCGCTGCTTTAATCCGTTGCACGATGCGACCAATGTTACAAATGGAGCCATAGAGGATAAAGACGACTTTGCAGTCACTGGCAATGGCAGCATCGAGGCTGGCGGGATCTTTGACGGAGGCAATGATAGGGCTGTTGCTGAAAATATCAGTAATGGGCACGTTGTTGTCTCTCTTTCTTATTGTGTTTGTGTAGGGAAGTGTTTCTTTTTGTTTTGGATGTTCTCTTAGGGACGCTTTTTAACGGTTATTTGATTGATTAATAAACAAAGGATGCCATTATGGCATCCTTTGCATGGAGCGAACGAGATTGGCTTAACAAATCAGTGAGTTGCTTCAACGGCAGGTATATCGTTTTGTGATTGACGTTGATTGGCGCGGGCTTGCAAGGCATAACAGGCGGCAATCCCCACGACGGTCATCGCAATGGTGTAGCCAAAGTACAGCTGATAGCCTTGCTGGTGGTTATCGGCCGCATCCATGATGTAACCGTTGATCAGCGGGATGAAAATATCCGGACAGTAGCCGAGCACCGAGATGATCCCAATAGCCAGCCCCAGTTTTTTCTCCGGCACGTCAAGGTGTTCAATGATTGCCCAGTACAAACCACGGATGGCGTACGTGAGCAGTCCAACGAATAAAATAAAGAAGATACATAAGCCGACAGTTACACCGCCACCAAACCCAAACATCGGCACGTAAATTAACCCTAGTAAGCCTAACGCACTGCCCACTAGCGCGTAGTTCAGCACGCGCACATTGGAGTAACGGTCGCCAAGGAAACCGCCGCCGATCCCCCCGATAGGGCGCAGCCACAGTTTGATGGTGGTGATGGTACCGGCCATGACGGCAGTAAAGCCCCAGTTACCTTCCTGTAAATAAGCCGAGAAACTGTAGGTTGACCAGAACAGGTGGTAACCGGCAGAAATGATCAGGGCAATCAACCAGACTTCAGGCAGCTTGAGGATAGCGATAATATCCCCCAATAAATTGTCACTTTTGACTTTCTGAGTATCGACCTCTGAGATCGGTTCTTTCTTTTCAAAAATAAAGGTGATGAGCGAAATGACCCCAAGCGCAATACAAAGCCAAGAGTACATGTAGATGACATAAACTAACGCCCCGACGACATTCTCATCACTGCCGCCTGCTACGACAGAGAAGATATACAACGCGATACTGGCCAGTAAGGCTTCAATCAAGCCCCGCCCACCATCATAAATACCGTAAAAGCGGCCTGATTCATTATCCCCTGACAGCACTTTAATGCGTTTCATGACCGCGCCCCAGAACGTCAGGCCGGTTGAGATCCCCCAGCCGCCAAAAATGATCAATAAGGCGCTAAAACTCGGCAGGGTACTGTACCAGAGGCCCAATAAGCCGGTGGCAAATAAAGACACCACAATGAGCAGCATGGGTTTCATTTTATCAGCCAGCCAACCACTGGGGCCGTAAGATAAGAAGAACAGTAACCCCATCATGGAGTATAGTTCCCCTAACTGGCCGTTGGTGATTTGAAACGCATCCAGCATGGTTGTCTGATAGATCTGGCGCATGTACAGCATGGGATAAATCGCGCCACCAGCAATAACTAGCAGTAACAGTTGGATGTAGCGTGCTTGTTTACTCATGCCCGCTGGTGAACTGTGTATATTATCGTTTTGCGATGCCGTATCAGTGGCAGTTGCGTCTGCGGACGGCTTGTTGGTTTGTTCCATGGTTATGTCCTTTTAGTCGGAATGCCTCTGCACAGAGGCATACCAGCCACACGTCATAGAAAAGTTGAAATCGCGGGGTAAAACAGGTGATGCGTCAATGTGGCCGAATTCACCTGATTTAATCCATTTTTTTTTTTCATTCACCAGCTCTAATCAAGCTGATCGTTCAATCTACTAAAGGACTGAGCTTTTGAAGCAACGGATCAAGGTGCTGTTGGATGTGTTGATAGACGCCACTATTGAGGGCGTTATAGAACGTGTGATGATCAAGGTTCGGAGTGAAGACTTGATCCACATTGACCATTTTTTCGATGGCGTCTTCGTAGTTATTAAAGGCACCGACAGCCATACCGGCGTTAATGGCACAGCCGACCGCCGCCGAACCACGCATCACATTGCGGCGGGCAGGCACGCCAAACACATCAGATAGGATCTGCATGAAAAGATCACTGTTGGCACCGCCGCCCGAGACAACCAAATCTTGGGTGGGGATGTTGAGTTCCGCATTCATGCGGTCGACATGGTTTTTCAAGGTGAAAGCAATGCCTTCAAGTAACGAACGGTACATGTGGGCACGGGTGTGACGGCTATCAAAGCCAATCATCGCACCTTTACGAAATTCAGCGTGTGGCGGCGCTGCCCAGTCATGCAAGGTCATTAAGCCTTCGCTACCAGGGGCGACAGTGCTGGCCTCTTGCGCTAACAACTCTTCAATTTGAATGTTTTTATCTTGCGCTTCTGCTAACGCCGCTTCGCCGAATTGATCGCGGAACCAACTGACGGTCCACATGCCCAAACGTACCCCCCAGCATTCATAGATGTAGCGATGGGGGATCGATGCCTGAAATGGCCAGAAGTGTTGGGAATCTTTGACGTAGTCTTTCCCTTGCGTGAGGGCGGCAATATACGTACCCAGTGAAATCAGTACTGTGCCATCATTGAGTGAGCCTGCGCCAAGGGCTTCCACCGCTTTATCGTGTGCCGTTGCCACAACGGGCAGTTGTGCCGGTAAACGGAAACGTTCCGCCAGTTCTGGGCGCAGTGTGCCGAGCACTTCACCGGGTTTGACCACATCCATGACCATGTCGCGGGTCAGGTTACAGTCTTTCCATTTTTGTGGATCGATGCTCCAGTCAAGGGTTTGGTCATCCATGGGCCACCAGCCAATATAGTTGGCACAGGTGTCGGTAAACTGACCGGTTAAGCGATGCGTGATATAACCCGAGCTGGTGCTGACATAGCGAGTGCCTTTGAATTCGGGTTGATAGTGATAAGGGGTATTTAAGCGTTTATCCATCCAACCGATGACCGGATAGGCCAATTCCCCGTTGTCTTTCACAACGGTTCGGCAGCAGCGGATCACACATAAGCCCATGGCTTGGATTTGATCCGGTTGATGGCCCTGAGCCAAGTAATTATCCATCACACGTTCAAAGGCCAAGCACAGCGAATCCCATAAATCATCATCGGGATGAATGGCCAGTAGGGGGGCGGGCACATGAATTTTTTGTAGCGGCTCGCTGCCTTGGCAAAGAATATTACCGTCGTAATCGAAAATAATGACTTTTGCACTTTGGGTACCGACATCAACACTCATTAAATATTTGCTGCGCATTGGAACTCCTTACCAAATGACCACGCTGGAAACGGTGAAGTTAATTTTTGGCAATAAAAAAGAGAAAAGTCGCCCTCCCTATTTAAAGGAGAGTTACTTTTCTCTATGCACGTTGAGTAACTGGTTATTTTTATAAGTGATCGTTTTGAGAAAAACTGTGAATGCAGTCAAGAAATGATACTGATAATAAAACGGTAATCGTACTTTATGGAGAATGTGAGAGTGCAAGCCATTAATAAGAAATAAATAGCCAATGAAATGTGACCATTATTCACTTATGGGTTTTATTTTAAAATGAATAACAGGTTGTGATTTTTATCACATCATTTTAATTCATGAAGATGGTATAAAAATAGCCAGTTACTTGAAGAGATGAAGAGAAAAGTAACTTCCCTTAAATGGGAAGTATGACTTTTCTCTTTTTTTATGCCTCAAACATGGAGCTGTAACAATGAACATCGAAGACTTCTCATTAGACTTTTTCTCTTTGCAAGGTAAAACGGCGATTGTCACGGGTGGTAATAGTGGTTTGGGGCAAGCGTTTGCATTGGCACTCGCGAAAGCCGGTGCGAATATTTTCATTGCCAGTTATATTGATGATGAAGGTAAAACACAGGCATTATTAGAAAAAGAGGGCGTAAAAACCGCCTTTATGCAAGTGGATTTAACTGTAATGGGTGAGCCAGCCAAAGTGGTGGCGGCTTGTCAGGAAACGTTTGGCACCGTTGATATTCTCGTGAACAACGCTGGCATGTGTATTAATGAACCGGACGTGACCAAGTTTGACCGTAGCAAGTGGGATCCAATGGTCGCGCTGAACTTAACCGCCGCCTTTGAAATCAGCCATGAAGCCGCTAAGGTGATGATCCCGCAACGCGCCGGTAAAATTATCAATATCTGCTCCATGTTCTCTTATCTAGGTGGGCAGTGGTCACCGGCTTACACCGCAACCAAACACGGTATTGCTGGCCTGACGAAGGCATATTGTGATGAGTTGGCGCAATTTAATATTCAAGTCAACGGGATTGCCCCTGGTTATTACGCCACGGATATTACCAAGCAAACCCGCGCAAATCCTGAATCTAATCAGCGTGTATTAAATCATATCCCGTCTAACCGTTGGGGTGAAACACAAGACTTAATGGGCGCAATGGTATTCCTTTCCAGTCATGCATCTAATTATGTGAATGGGCATATTCTGGCTGTGGATGGTGGTTATTTAATGCGTTAATGCTTTTTTCTTGATTTTACTTTGTTTAAAAATATATCCAATTTAATTCAATAGGTGGAATGATTATGTCTCTTACTCGTGAACAAATTGTCGATCAAGTTTCAAATATTGTGGGTCCAGAAAAAGTCATTACCGATGAATCCGTATTAAAAGAAAATAGCCATGACCGTTACCGTAAATACGAAACGATCATGGGGATCTATGAATTACCGCTACCTGCTGCTGTTGTGAAAGTGCAAAACAGTGATCAGGTGTCTCAGCTGTTGGCATTTTGTAATGAGCACAAAATTAACTGTGTGCCACGTACTGGAGGCAGTGCGACAGAAGGCGGCTTGGAAACTATCGTTGAAAACTCGATTGTGATTGATGGTTCTGAAATGAACCGCATTATTGCCATCAGCGAAACCGACATGATTGCTACCACCGAATGCGGTGTGCCATTGCAAGTGTTGGAAGATGAAGTACGTAAGCTGGGCTTAACCACGGGGCATTCACCGCAATCTAAACCGATCGCGCATATGGGCGGCTTAGTTGCGACACGCAGTATCGGTCAGTTCTCGACGTTATACGGTGGCATTGAAGACATGGTGGTCGGTTTAGAAGCCGTGTTCCCGAATGGGCATAAAGCGAAAATTAAGAACGTGCCGCGTCGTGCGTGTGGGCCAGATATTCGCCATATCATTACCGGTAATGAAGGGGCACTGTGTTTCATTACTGAAATCTCTGTGAAGCTGTTTAAATACACGCCGGAATATAACCAGTTCCGCGCCTATCGCTTGGACAGTATGAAGACCGGGTTTGAGATTCTGCGTGAAGTGATGGTGAATGGCTATCATCCGTCTATTGCGCGTCTTTATGACGCAGAAGACGGTTCACAGCATGGGTTTGATCAATTTGCTCCTGATCAGTGCGTGCTGATTTTCATGGCGGAAGGGAACAAGCTGTTAGCGGATGCAACCGTGGCGGGGATTGATGAGCTGCTCGTGCCGTATGCGAATGAGTGTACGCCAGTGGATGGCA
Source organism: Photobacterium sp. 270122K (assembly GCF_059941365.1). Classification (NCBI taxonomy): domain Bacteria; kingdom Pseudomonadati; phylum Pseudomonadota; class Gammaproteobacteria; order Vibrionales; family Vibrionaceae; genus Photobacterium; species Photobacterium sp. 270122K. Next base: position 330,191 of record NZ_JBPOEN010000001.1, on the reverse strand, counting down.
AAATTGTTGAAGCGTGGTTCAACCAACTTAACTGGGGCCCGGAAAAGCTGGAAGAAGAGCGCAAGCATATTCTGGCGAACCACCACATGGGCTTCACCACGGAAGTGTCCGGCAATTGGAGCTGCATTTACGATATCTATGTGAATGCATTAACCCGTATTCGCGATGAATACCCTCACCTTGAAGACATCACCATGCTGGGTGGCCACTCTTCACACAGTTATCTAACGGGCACAAACGTCTACTTTGTGTATGACTACAGTGTGAAAGCCTGCGGGCCAGAAGCGGAGCGTATGACGTATCACCATGCGATTCACTCCATCATCATTGAAGAAACCTTAAAAGCGGGCGGCTCTGTCGGCCACCACCACGGTCTAGGTAAATACCGGACGCAGTGGACGCAAGAAGAGCACGGCACCGGGGCCTACTACATCCTTGAAGGCTTGAAGAAGCAATTTGACCCGAACGGTATTATGAACTTCGGGACGATTTATCCGGTACCAAACTATCCCGTAAAAACTGAAACGGCGAAGTAATGAAGATCCTCGTCTGTTTCAAAGCGGTAGCGGATGTCAGTCAGCTACCGCAACAGGAATGGCAGAGTGCGGTGGCGGGTTGGTCTAAGAATCAACAGCAATTCGTTCCGGCTTCGCCATTACTGGCTGTTCAGTCACCTTCTGTCCCATTGGGGCAGGAGGTGTCTGCCGTTGGGGATCATCCGTTGCCGTTTGGATGGTTACGTCAGCAATTTAATCCTTATGATGAGTCAGCGCTTGAATTGGCACTCCGTTGTGGGGAACACAAGATAAGTACAAAAACGGTCGATTCCATTTCTTCTTTTCCTTCTTCCTCTTGTCCCTCTGTTTCTTCTGTCTCTGCTTTTTGTAGAAAGGAGGCAGCTGCTGATATCAGCTTGCAAGCAGTCACGGTGGGCAATAGCACGCCGGATACACTACTGCGCCAGGTGATGGCACTGGGCTTTTCACCCGTCACCCGCTTAACGGTAATGCCAGCCGATATCTTAAAGTCACATCCAGACTTAGCCGCCTCTCATGACGCAAGGTTTACGGATGCGCATGATGTAGCGTTAGGGCTTGCGCAGTATGTACAGCAACAGCAGATGGATGTGATTGTGCTAGGTCAACAAAGTGCTGTGGGGGGTAGCGGTGAAACCGGGTATTTGCTTGCGGAGTATTTGGGGTATCCCTGCTTAGAACAGGTGGTGGATTTCCATCTGGATGAAATGCGTTGCGGTTCCCCAATGCTGCATGTCACCACGGTAGAGGGAGAAATGGAATCACACTACGAGGTACAACCGCCCGTGGTGTTACTGGTGGGCAATGTGGCTGGGGCGCAGTATCTGCGCATACCTAGTTTAAAACAGAAACTCGAAGCCAAGAAACAACCGTTGATAGCGCAAAGTATCGCGATCTCACTCTCATCGCCTTGTTTGATAGAGACTGCACTGACGATAAAACAGACCCAGCGTCAAACCGTATGGGTAGAGATGCCCTCGGCTACCAGCAGTGACAGCGAAAAGGTTGAAGCGTGGGTTGAACTGGCTGTTCAGGCGCTGTCTACAAGAGAGGATCACGCATGACCATTACGGTGATCACACAACAGAGCACCCCGCTTGCCTGCGGCCAGTTAACGCATTGGATGCAGTGGCTCAAGCCTTTTATGGCAGAACCCCAATACACACCGTGTGTCGTGATTGAGCTGGAGAATGGCGAGGCATCAGCCCTTGCCGTACAGTCGTTGTTTACGTTGGCATTCGGCGCGGCTAATTGTGCAGATCAGCCAAAGCAAGTGATGACTGATGCCACGTATCATGCGGCGGCGACAGCACTATCACAGTCGACATTGGTTGTGTTTGCGCTTGGTGTGCATTCGGCGCAATGGGTCACTCGTTTGGGCGCGCGTTATCAGTTTGCACATGCGGTGAATGTACAACAGATCCAGCGTCATGCAGGCGGATGGGGCGTCACGCGATCAACTTATGCGGAAAATTTATCCCTGACACTGAAAGCCACCGCGTTGCCGTTATTGGTGAGCGCCCGAGTGACAGGCTCCGCATCAACGGCAGCGAGTGCCTCTGCACGCTCGATGGTGACGTGGTTACGCGTTGCAACAGACACCTTACTTTCGAAAAACGATCATCCTCATTATCCATTACGTCAACAACGGCGATTAGCTGCAACGTCACCGCTGCAGTCTCTGCGAAAGGTGCTGATTTTAGGGCAAGGCGTAGGCAGTAAAGCACAGTGTGAAGCTTTAGCGGTACAGGCAGAAGCGGCAGGTTTTGCTGTGGGGGCAACCCGTCCGGTGGTGTTAAATGCATGGCTACCCATGGCGGCGTTAGTGGGGGTGTCAAACCATATGATTGCGCCGGATCTGTGTATTGTGGCAGGGGCATCGGGCGCGTCGGCATTTCAAGCTGGGATCGAAAAAAGCCGTACGATCATCGCGATCAATAAAGATCCTGCGGCTGCCATGCTGTCACAAGCCGATGTGGCCTTGGTTGGCGATTTACATCTGTTGTTGCCTCCGTTGCTGGATGCACTGACGGAGAGCCCAATTGACGTTGCGACACCGCAATCGGAAAAGGAGTTTACCGATGCCTGATTTCATAGATTCCCCGTTACTTTCACCCGTATCCGTCCCCCCTGCATTGGCTGCGATTGAAGGTGTCGTGCCGTTTGAGGACAAATATCATGCGTATATGTCGGATGAATCGCGTTTGAGCGGATGGGCGGACAGTTTGTCGTTTCCAACATCAACAGCGCACGTGGCAGATATCGTGAAAGTGTGTTGTCAGGCACAGATCCCATTGATTTGTCAGGGAAACCGAACCGGTATTACCGGTGCAGGTGTGCCCATGGGCGGGCATGTGATGGTGCTAGAACAACTCAATCAGATTCGAGAACTCGCATATGTCGAGGAGACTGAAACACAACAGACAACCTTACTGTTAACGGTTGCGCCCGGATTGTCACGAGCGGCATTAACTACCGAACTGGAAAGCGGTTTTGCGTACCTCGCTGATCATAATGTGGTGAGCGATGCAGCGGCGTTGCGTGCTGCTAAGGAGACAAAATGGTTCTGGCCGCCGGATCCGTCAGAAGCACAAGCGTCGATAGGCGGTATCGTCAGCAATAATGCAGGGGGGATTTGCGGTCATCGCTATGGACGAGCAGGGCAACATGTCGCGGGGTTAGAGTGGGTGGATGCAAACGGCCAAGTTTGGTCGGTTCGTCGTGGCGAGTATGTGTTTCATGAGCATACCTGCCCAACCCCAATGGGCGCGACGCTGTCCTTTGACCCTTGTGCATTAGGCTTATTCGCAAATGCCGATTTGGTGGATGTGCTGGTGGGCGGCGAAGGGATGCTGGGGGTGATCACTGGGATCACGCTGGCGTTATTGCCCGCACCAACGTGCCGTTGGGCGGTGGTGGCGTTTTTTGATACAGAATCGGCTGCAGCTTCGTTTGCGGACAACATGAAAGCGGAGGTGGTTGAAGGCGGTGCCGCCCACCCTGTGGTGGCGATTGAATATCTTGATCGTTCCATGTTAAGCGCAATGGCCGCACAACGCCCGCACATGACGGCGTTACAAACGTTGCCCCCGTTTCCAGATTGCCACGCTGCGCTGTATGTAGAGTTACATCATCATGACGCAGACGTTGTAGAAGCATGGTGTGAAACCTTGCTGATGGCATTGATGGAGCAGGGGGTAGACGACGGCGCCATGTGGGCAGCGATGGATGATGGTGAATACCACCGTCTGCGCCAGTTACGTTTGCTTGCGCCAGAAGTGACCAACATGTTATTGCGACAGTGTGATGCTTCCGCGCATCGCCACACTGTGAAGATGGCCACGGATCTTAAAATTGAAGGCTCTTTTTTATCGACCTTACAGCGTTATAAAGCGTTGCTGGTGGACGAAGACGCGGGAGAGGACGGGAACGGCGTGCCTTATACCTTGTTTGGCCATGCATTAGACAATCACCTGCACCTTAACCTTTTGCCTCATACGGCATCACAAACCGTGAATGCTAACGCGATATTAACGACGATACTGGCGATGGTTGAGACCGTGCCGAGTGCACTTTGCGTTGAACACGGTATCGGTAAGTTAAAAGCGGCGGCGATATTACCCCAATTGCCAGTGCGTTATCACGAGGCGAAGCGTCAGTTAAAAGCGGTGTTTGACCCTGATGGTGTGTTTAATCCCCACAATCATCACTTCTACTCGCACACGATTCCACGGATTAAGCCGTCAGTGCGAGAGTTTGAAAAATGAAGATTGCGGTGTGTGTAAAGCAAGTGCCCGTGGCAGCTGCATCACAGGTTGGTGATAGCGCCAAACAAGGAAAATCGCTTCAACGAACGGGTATCAATGCAACGTTGAACCCGTTTGATTCAGCAGCTCTCGAAGCCGCTTTACAGCTTAAAGCGATGATGGCGAAAAGTGGACAAGCAGACCTCGACAGAGAGGTCGAAATAGATGTCTTTACCATGGGACCATCTCACGCGGGGGCCGTGCTGTCGCACGCGTTTTCTCTCGGTGTGGATCGCGGTTTTTTGATTTCCAGCCCGCATTTTGCCGGGGCGGATGTGCTGGCAACGTCTTATACGCTGGCGCAAGCCATGCAGCGAACAGCTTATGACGTGGTGATATGCGGTAAGCAATCGACGGATGGGGATACCGGACAAGTTGGTCCGTCATTAGCCGCACAACTGGGGATACATCATGTGCACAGCGTGGATCGGCTGCTCGGCGCTTCGGTTACCTATTTGCAATTGTGCCAGCGCACGGCGTTGTGTGAACAAACGGTGTCGGTGCCGATGCCTGTGTTATTGATGGTGAATCTGGCGGCGTTCCCGTGCCGTGTGCCGTCGCTCAAGCATAAATTGGCTGCGAGACAGAAAACGTGGCAATGCATAGGGCTGGACGATCTGGCCGATAACGACCCCAATTGTTACGGATTGGCAGGTTCTGCCACAGAAGTGGAGCGGGTGTACGTACCTCGCCAACGTGCCGCATCTTGCCAAATGCTGACGGGGAGTGATGAGGCCGTTACTGAGCAGCTTGTACGTATTCTGCGGGAGGTGGCATGCAACGTATAACGATTGATCCTGACCGGTGTGATGGGTGTGAAGATTGCGTGCCGTCTTGTCCGTTTTCTGCATTGGCATTGGATAACGGCATCATGGCATTAACCGCCAATTGCCGCTACTGCCGCAAGTGCATCCCAGCTTGCCAACATGATGCCATTGTCTATCACGCCCAAACCATGGATGACGCTGCCAAGCAAGAATACCTGGGTATTTTGGTGGTGGCCGATATTGAGGAAGGGCAACTGAGCCGTAACAGTCTCGAACTCGTGCAGTGGGCAACAATGCTGAGTGAGACCCGGCAAGAAGCGCTGACCGTGGTGGCCATGAGCGATTGGATTGATCCCCGTACCTTTGCGGGATTGCCTCTTGCCAATGTCATCTTGTTTGAAGATACGTGTTATCTCGCCGGCGATCCACAATGTGCCGGGCTCGCGGTAAAAAAAGTGATTGAGAAGGGTCACTATAACGCGGTGCTGTTTGCCGCGACGCCAGAAGGTAAATCTATAGCACCTTGGGTTGCCACGCAGCTAAAGACGGGATTGACGGCAGATTGTACCGAATTACGCATGCGCCGTAATGGCGACCTGATTCAGATCCGCCCCGCTTTTGGTGGTGAGATCATGGCACGGATCATCACGCCAAATTCGCGTCCACAAATGGTTACGGTCAGGCTAAGAATGATTGCGCCGTTTCAGGCGGAAACGACGATGCACAGGCCCAGAATTGAACGGTTATTGCCCCCAGCCCGCAGTGCGTGGCATGTCATACATCGTCATGATGTGGGGCAAAGCCGTTCTTTAGCGACAGCTAAGGTAGTGGTCGTGGCGGGGCGGGGTGTGAATGGCCCCGCAGATGTGGCACGCGTGAAAGCATTTGCGGGACAAATGGACGCTGCGTTTGGTTGTACTCGTGCACTGGTTGAATTGGGGTGGTGTGATCGGGAATATCAAATTGGTTTATCTGGGGTGGCGGTGGAGGCAGACATCGCGATCACCTTAGGCGTTTCTGGCTCGGTGCAGTTTTTGGCCGGTATTGCACAAGTGAAGCAGGTATTGGCCGTCAATAATGATCTCAATGCGCCCATTTTTAGACGTGCAGACAAGGCGGCATGCATGGACGTCGACACCTTTCTATCTTTGGCGACCAAGTTATCGCAGGCGATCACGCCAAGCAAGGTACACATCACCGTGGAGTAAGCAAACACAAACAGTATTCGTTGTTGTTCATTATAAAAAACGTATAACTCAAGGAGTCAAAGATGGAGAGTGTACTTCGCTGGCGGGTTTTCTTGCCGCCCATGATCTTATTGATTATTGCCGTGATGGCGAGTTTTATTGATCTATCGGGCTTTCTTGCCACAACAACAGCGATTAATCATTGGATCTTAAATCATTTCTCTTGGCTGTTTTCTTGCGGCGGACTTTTGATGGTCGCCACGTTATTGCTCGCTTTGTTTTCACCTATTGGTCGTCAGCGTATAGGGGGAAGCCATGCCGAACCCATGTTAACCAAGTGGCGTTGGGGGGCTATCACGATTTGTACCACCACGGCAGCGGGCATGCTGTTTTGGGGGACTGCAGAGCCGTTGTACCATTTGTATCAGCCGCCCGTATCAATGGGGTTTGAACCAATATCAGAACCGGCGGCAGAGTTTGCACTTTCCACCATGTATTTACACTGGTCAGTCACGCCCTTTGCGATTTACGCGGTACCAGCCTTGGCCTTTGCCTTGGCGTATTACCGTAAAGGGGGCGCGTTTTCGTTGGCGAGTGCGATTGCGCCTGTGCTGGGGGCGCGTTTGTCTAAGCGGGTCGGCGGGGGGATTGATGCGCTTGCGATGTTTGCCCTGGTCGCGGGGATGGCTTCATCATTGGGAACGGGGGCATTAGTACTGAGTAGTGGTGTCAGTAAGATCACCGGTCTTGAGGATAATGTCCTGCTGCTTGGTACCGTGATTGCTTTTATCATGGTGAGTTTTGTTGCGTCATCGGTCTCGGGATTACAAAAAGGGATCGCCCGTCTGTCGACCATCAACGCCGTTTTTTTTGTCACCATCGCCGTGATGGCATTGGTGTTTGGCCCTACGCTGTCCATTATTGAACGCTCGGTTGATGCCATGGGTGATTATGTGGCGACCTTTGTTTCGCGCAGTTTAGGGATAGGGTTTGATGATACCGATCATTGGCCCATGAGCTGGACGGTATTCTATTGGGCAAACTGGTTAGCTTGGGCGCCGATTATCGCTTTGTTTTTAGGTAAGATTGCGCGTGGTTATACGGTGAGAGATTTCATCATTGTCAATTGGTGTATTCCTGCGTTGTTTTCCATGCTTTGGATGTCGATTTTTTCTGGCACGATCCTGACCCTCGATGTTGAGCATAACGGCGCTTTCTACCAACTATTGAACAGCCATGGACCCGGTGCCGTGATTTACGGTTTACTGGAACAATTACCCTTGGCGTCACTGTTGATCATGGTGTTTGTGACCGTGGCATTTCTTGCTTATGTCACGGCGGCGGACTCAAACACGGAAGCCATTGCCACACTGTGCATGAAAAAAGAGGCCATGGAGAAAAAGACATTGGATCAACACGCGCACTTGGTGCAACATCACCGTGCGGTGACGAAAAGACGACTGAAAGTACTATGGGGGGTGATAATAGCGACCATTGCGTGGGTGATGACGGCATTTTCGGGGATTGATGGTATCAAGATGATGTCGAATCTGGGTGGTTTTCCAGCGTTGCTGGTGGTGCTGCTAATGAACTTCGCATTACTCAGATCTATATTCACAGGTATGAACGTGCGTAAACATCCGATGCCGATTATTAAGTCGTGACCTTGTATTTCAATCGCTCAATGGCATCAAATAACGAGCGCTAACAGTGAAGTGAAAAAAACGCCTTACGGTTTCTGTATTGTGCAGACCGTAAGGCGTTATATTTTCCGAAACTCGAAACGTTTATTTCCGATACAAAATCGTCATCGAGAGGGCGCTTTGCATATAGGTGGTCTGTACCTGTCGAGTCGTGTGAGTGCCTTCGGAGGTATCGCACACAATCTGCCAGCGTTCGCCAGTCGGTAAGCGATAGCGTGTCGGAATGGCGGATGGATTGATCAAAAACATCAGCTCAGCGCCGGTTTTCTCAATGCCAAGGAATAGCGCAAAAGACTCAATCTTTTGCCAATCTTCGCCATTCATCACATGACCATCAGAACGCTTCCAGCTAATACGGTGATGACCGCGATGTGGACCACTAAAGGCACGCGTGAAGGGCACCATGATCTGTTGTCTGGCGGCGATTAGCGTGGCAAGCCAGTGACGGAACTCGTCTTTGTCTTTACTACCCGTCCAGTCGGCCCAGCTGATGGCATTATCCTGACAGTAGGCATTATTGTTGCCGCCTTGGCTGTGTGACAGCAAATCGACCGCCAGCAGGTGTGGCATCCCAAAACTGAATAGCAATGTGGCCATCAGGTTGCGTTTTTGGCGCTCTCGGCGACATAAGACGGCGTAGTTGTCGGTATCACCTTCAATGCCGTGGTTATTTGAGCGGTTATCGCCATGCCCGTCACGGTTATTTTCCCCATTGGCATGATTGTGCTTTTGGTTATAACTCACCAAATCTTGCAAGGTGAATCCGTCATGGTAAGCAATAAAGTTAACGGATAATTTATCGGGCCATTGACCAGCACTGAATAAATCGCGCGAACCCATAAAACGGGTGGCGAATTCTTTCATATTATTCTCTTGGCCCAACCAATAACTTTTTATTGTGTCGCGGTATTTATCATTACATTCATTCCAACCGCGCGGGAAATGCCCCAATTGATACCCATCTGGCCCAACATCCCACGGCTCAGCAATCAATTTAATTTGTTTTAATACCGGATCCTGAGCAATGGCCTTAAAAAAGGCACTGTGGTGATTAAAGCGAGCCCCTTGACGGCCTAAAGTGGACGCCAAATCAAAACGGAAGCCATCAATCTTATAGTTGATCACCCAATGGCGCAGGGTGTCGAGCACGATATTCAGGCTAGGCTGATAGTTAAGATCAACGGTATTACCACACCCAGTATAATTGCAGTAATGCTTATTCTCATCTTGTAGATAATAGTGTTTGTCGAGGCGCTTTAAGTGGAAGACTGGCCCCCCTTCACCGCCTTCTGCCGTATGGTTAAACACGATATCCATGATCACTTCAATGCCATGACGATGCAGTTCGCGCACCATGGTTTTCATTTCAGTCACCGCATCGTGCTGCGCATAACGCGGCTCGGGCGCCATGAAGCATAAGCTGTTGTAACCCCAGTAATTGACCTTATCCATTTTCAGCAGGTGTGGCTCTGACATGCACGATGTAACGGGCAGCAACTGAAGTGTTGAAATACTATGCTCTTTGAAGAAGGCTATCATTTCAGGCTGACATAGGCCCAAATAGGTGCCACGTAAGGCGGGGTCGATATTTGGGTGCAGCTGAGTAAAGCCTTTGACGTGGGTTTCAAGTAGCAGGGTCGCTTCACGGGGAATTTGCGGCAGGCGAGTGCCTTGCCAATCAAAGTCATGGTTAACCACGACAGATTTTGCAAACTGCCAGCTCTGCTCTGCGGTGAAGGGTTCCACATAATGCGGGACGGCATCTAACGCCTGCGCATACGGGTCAAGCAACAGCCTTTGACCGTCTTTATCTTTATCGTCAAGCTGGTAGCCATAGGCTTGCCCTGCACGAATTCCTTCCACGAACGTGTAATGGATATCACCATATTGCCTATCCAGCGGAATAAGGCATTGTGTATTATTGTCGTTAAACAAGACAAGATGAATTTTTTTATTATCTGGATTATGGAGGGAAAAATTGCAACCCTGATCACATAATGTCGCTCCCAATGGAAACGGCTGCGCTAAAGTGGCGAACATCCTGTTTATCTCTTAGCTAAATTAGACATCATTTTCTGCTATTTAATCGCGAAATTTTGCCCAGTCAAGTAATCATTTATTTCAAAAATAAATGAAAAAAAATTCAGTTATGTTTTCTGTCAACATGCATGTGATTTGTTGATACAACTCTTATTTTTTCGTGACGTTTCGTAGTTTTATTACAGGCGTACGCCTAACGTTCGTGAGGCGTATCACGAAACCTTCCTACTCCTTTTTTTCTACGCCCCCGTCATCCTCCTGTCTACGCCCCATATCAGGAGGATGACGGAAGCTGTACCTGCCCTGAATATAAGTCCCGAAAAGACAGCGAGATGGCCGTCGAGATAACAATAAAATTAAAGGGACATTCCTATGAAACACAAGTTAGTACCTGTAGCAGCGGCACTTCTTACCGCGCTAACTTCATACAACGTAGCTGCTGAATCTGCCACTGATGTGTTGACTGATGGGTGGGAAATCCACGGTTACGGTTCCATGAACTACCGTATGCTGGATGGCCAATCTTTCGATGGTGAATTTGGTAAACCAGATTACAAGACCGCGGGTACTTACGGAAAAAGTAGTTCGCAGGTTGAATTTGTACTGAAAAAACACACAGAGTTTGCGAACGGTGTTTACAGTGATTTCATTATTCGTGCTGAATACGGTAACGGTGATTCGTACTACTACAGTTCACCAGGCAGCCAGAAGTGGAATAACAGCGCGCAGTTTGAAATTAAAGAAGCGTACGTGGCATTGGGCAACTTACCTTACCTGCCTGAAGACACTGAAATCTGGTCTGGTCGTCGCTTCCTAAACCGTTCTGCAAGTGGCATGTCGGGTGAATTCTGGAAACAATCATCAGGCCAAGGCCTTGGTTTTGAAACCAAATTTGATGATGGCCAACGCGGTGGTATTGCAATCGTTTCTGCAGACCCAGAAGCGGGTAGTCTTGACGGCGTACCACCTGCACAAGGCGGCATTGCAGATGGCGACCGCACTACACTTAGTTCGTTGGACTTCTACTACTACGGTGTAAAAGCACTGGGCGGTTCATTTGATTTTGATGTAAAAGTGATGCATCAAGCGAACAAAGACGGTGACGCAGCAGACAGCGGCGTGGGTGTCGGTATGACATACAACACCTCTTACTATGGCTTCGATGGTTGGTCTCAAACAGGTCTAACTTACGGTAAAGGTCTGGCTTCTAACCGTGGTCTGAACTTCGGTAGCTGGAACTCAGCCCCTGATTCTGATGAGTCAGTGTTCTTCACCACATACGGTGTGGCAAACCTAGGCTCAAACTGGCAGATGGGTTCTGAACTGACGTGGTTCCAAGCACTTGATACCCTGTTCGGTGCAGAAGATTTGCAGCGTGGTTTGATTGCAGTGCGTCCTACGTACAAAGTGAACGACAACTTCCGTTGGGAATTCACCGCATCATACGGCTACGAGAACGGTAAAGAAGGTTACTGGGGCCGTACTGGCGATGCAGTAGAAAGCCAAATCCTAAACGGTGAAGTGGCAGCGGTATTTACGGTGAATGCTGACTACTTTGGTCGTCCACAGATCAAGCCTTACGTCAGCCACATCATTGCTGATGATGCAGCAAGTGCGGGTCACCTAGGTATTAAAGACGGTGACAACGAGACGGTATTCGGTGTTCACGCAGAAATCTGGTTCTAAATCACATTTCATTCAAGGCAGCCTTCGGGCTGCCTTTTTCCGTTAGAGGTTGGGCAGGATAAGCGGTATATATCTGTGGGCGATACTCTGGATGCGTCTATAGACATATACCAATTACCCCCGTCATCCCCGCACACACATTTTGTCGGGGAACATCATTCGAGAAGGGTAGGGAGAATAACATGAAGATAATGAAAACCACATTGGCTGCCATATTGGCCGCAACGTTGCTTGGCTGCGCGGCGTCACCGACAGCAGAAACGGTAAAAGATGTCACGATCACACAACCGGCATGCTGTACTGCATTCAGTAATTTTGCTTGGATCCCGATGGATGGAACAAGCATTGACGTCACCATTGATGCCCACTCTCAAATAGGCGAATTTGCGGATGGCAAGAGCTACTTCGCCGCTTTTGCCCTGCCGGAGAATGTTGAGCGCATGCAGGTCGACATAAAAAGCTGGATGCGTAGTGTGGGCGTGTTTGCGCCGAAAGTCCTGCTGTTGAATGCGCACTTTGAGGTGGTTGAGACCATCGCTTTGGATGACTTCGATGTAAAGCTGTCAGATATGTTCCATTTGGCCAGCTATCAAGATCGTGTTGTGATGGATCGAGAAACCACACCTTATATGGTGATTTATTCACCCGAAGATTACCGCGTTGGCGAGATCCAAATCCCTCATCCGGAGCGCATTAGAGCCGAAGAATTGGGGTTAGCCCGCCCCATGGTGACTGATCCGACGATTGAACATGCGACGTTTGGTTCGTTGGAATTGGATCTTAAGCCATTAGCGATGCGCTCATTCCGTGTGACCGCCCCCGCAGTACCTGCAATAGCACCTGCCGTCGTACCTGTCGCGGCAACCCCTGTTGCAGATCATGCACCCGCAAAAGTGACGGCAACACCGGTTGTTATCACAGGGAATACACCTGCTGTGCCGAGCGTGAACATGCTGCCAGAAAGCGAGGCGTTTTATAATCAACAGATTAAAGCAGCCGTCGAGAACAACGACATGAAAAAAGCGCTGACCTTGATGGAAGAAGCCAAGCGTGCGGGATCGCCAAGTGCTGAAGCGACGTTTTTACAATTGATTAAACGTTGATAAGGGAGCGCGTAATTAGGCCGCTCCCCTTTATCAAGCAGCAATAAAAGACAACAACATCATAATAGAAAGGAAAGGCAGACCCGTGTCTGCCTTTTTAACAGGGATAGAGAAGACCCATCATGACAGAAGTAGCAGTAACCAAGGCATCGGAGCCTCTCGCAAAGGAAGCCGCTGGCAAAGCCGTCGTTTATCAAGTGTTCACGCGCTTGTTTGGTAATACACACACCATGCAGCGTCCGTGGGGCACAGCCGCAGAAAACGGTGTAGGGAAATTCAATGATTTCACTGATACCGCGCTGGCGGCGATCAAAGACTTGGGTGTGACTCATATTTGGTATACCGGTGTACCACATCATGCCTTGGTGGGGGATTACACCGCTTTTGGGATTGAAAACGATCACCCTGCCGTGGTGAAAGGCCGAGCAGGTTCGCCGTATGCGGTGAAAGATTACTACAACGTGAACCCTGACTTGGCGGATGATCCTGCCCGTCGATTGGAAGAGTTTCAGGCGTTGATTTCCCGCAGTCACCAACATGGCCTAAAGGTGATCATTGATATCGTGCCCAATCATATTGCCCGCCGTTATCAAGGGCTAACGAATCCTGAGGGCGTGGAAGATTTTGGTGCGCGTGATAACACAGCGGTGGAATATCACCGTGATAATAACTTCTACTATATTCCGGACCAGGCATTTCAATTACCTGACGCTGAAAACGGTTATCAGCCCCTAGGTGGCGACGCACATGCCGATTTGGCGACACCGTATCATGAATATCCGGCCAAATGGACGGGCAATGGTTCACGTTTGGCGAAGCCGACGTTTGATGACTGGTATGAAACCGTAAAAGTGAATTACGGGGTACGTCCAGATGGCACGAAAGATTTTGATTGCTTGCCGGAAGACTACCGTTTATTGGGGCATGCTGAGCATTTTGCGTTTTGGCAGGGAAAAAGCGTGCCGGACTCCTGGCTGAAGTTCCGTGACATTGCGCTGTATTGGATTGCGATGGGCGTCGACGGCTTCCGTTATGACATGGCGGAAATGGTGCCGGTCGAGTTTTGGAGTTTCATGAATGCGGGCATCAAGCAGGCCAACCCCGATGCGTTTTTGATGGCGGAAGTGTACCAGCCGGATCTGTACCGCGACTATATTCAACTCGGTAAGATGGATTACCTGTATGACAAGGTGGATTTGTACGACACGCTAAAAGCAGTCATGCAAGGGCACGGTTCAACGGATGCGCTGGTGGATGTGCAAGCGCAGTTGATGGACATTGAACATCATATGCTGCATTTCTTGGATAACCATGACGAGCAGCGGGTCGCCAGTCCGGAATTTGCGGGGAGCGCGGAAAAAGGCAAACCTGCGATGTTAGTGTCTGCCACGCTCAGTACGTCTCCAACAATGGTCTATTTTGGTCAGGAAGTCGGTGAGCCGGGGGCGGACATGGCGGGCTTTGGTCAACCGTCTCGCACCACCATTTTCGATTATGCCGGTGTGCCGCATCATCAACGTTGGATGAATAACGGTGCGTTTGATGGCGGACAACTGACAGAGGATGAAAAAGCGCTGCGTGATTTCTATCAGCGTTTATTGTCATTTACCCTGTCCAGCACAGCCTTGATGGGAGAATACCAAGAGATCCACCGTTATAACCGTGAACACACCCCGTACTATGGCGACAAGCTGTTTGCCTTCACCCGTTATGATGCCGATCAGCACTTGTTAGTGGTGGCGAACTTTGCAGATGCACCCGTTGCAGGGGATGAAAAAGGGGAATTGCACCTTCATTTGCCAGCGAATGTGATTGATGCATGGCAGCTTAGCGATGGTGAGTATGCGTTGACTGAACAATTGTATGGTGAGGTGAAAGCCGTGTTAACAGTGGCAAACGGGGTAGGGACATTACCGTTGACGCTCGCGCCACTTGCATCATTGATTTTGCAGCGGGATTAAATGGGTAAGCGTGGAGCACGCTGTTATCTGATAAAATGGAAAGCCGCTTTTATAGCGGCTTTTTGTGTCAGTGACCCGTGCGAAATCAAGTTATGCGATGGGTAAACGCGACGGCTTATTTATCCATATGAAGCACGGTACGGATAGACTCACCTTTGTGCATTAAGTCAAAGGCTTCGTTGACGTCTTGCAGGCCCATGGTGTGAGTGATGAACTCTTGCAGGCCAAATTCACCCGCCATGTAACGGTTGACGATTTCAGGCAGTTCAGAACGACCTTTTACGCCACCAAATGCGCTGCCACGCCATACACGGCCTGTTACCAACTGGAATGGACGCGTTGAGATCTCTTGGCCGGCACCTGCTACACCAATGATCACCGACTCCCCCCAACCTTTGTGGCAGCACTCAAGTGCTTGACGCATCACGTTAACGTTACCGATACACTCGAAGGAATAATCCACACCGCCATCCGTCATGTCAACAATCACTTCTTGGATGGGTTTGTCGAATTTCATCGGATTAATACAGTCAGTTGCTCCCAACTGTTTCGCTAACTCGAATTTACTTTCATTGATATCGACACCAATGATGGTTTTTGCACCAGACATACGTGCGCCGATGATGGCTGATAACCCAATACCCCCCAAGCCGAATACCGCCACCGTATCGCCAGCTTGTACTTTCGCTGTGTTAAGCACAGCACCCATGCCCGTGGTCACCCCACAGCCGAGTAGGCAGACTTCTTCAAGTGGCGCTTCTTTAGCGACTTTGGCTAATGAAATTTCAGGCAACACCGTGTATTCAGAGAACGTTGAGCAGCCCATGTAATGGAAAATGGTTTCGCCATTAATTGAAAAACGGCTCGTTCCATCAGGCATCAAGCCTTTACCTTGTGTTTCTCGCACGGCTTGGCAAAGGTTCGTTTTGCCTGACAGACAATATTTACATTTACCGCATTCTGCGGTGTAGAGCGGAATGACGTGGTCGCCTACTTCAAGGCTTGTCACGCCTTCGCCAATCATTTCAACAATACCGCCACCTTCATGACCTAAGATGGAAGGGAAGATACCTTCTGGATCATCCCCTGATAATGTGAAGGCATCGGTATGACAAACGCCTGTCGCAATGATGCGGACCAGCACCTCACCGGCTTTAGGCAGTTGTACGTCGACTTCTTCCATTTTAAGGGGTTCGCCAGCAGCCCAGGCGACCATTGCTTTTGATTTGATTGATGTTTGACCAGGTTTGATATCAAGTGCCATTGGTTTTTCCTTATTGATCACTTATCGGTAGAAAAGTAAGCATAATGAGTAAGGTAAGCGCGGAATCGCTATAAGCGTAGTTAAGTTTTCTCTTTATCTGTAGTGCTTCATGAGGATCAGTATAGGGGATCACGAAAATTTGATATTTCGACCAAAACAAAAATGACCGAATACAGTCATTACCCTATATGAGTCGTGAAGCGGTAGAGCGATGAGGGCAAAAATGACTTAGCGACCTCAATCACCTTCATGCCGAAACCATTTGGCTATCAAGCATAGCCAAATGATGGGGTGGCAATTTATGCTTTATTTTGCGCCGCGATGTGCGTCGCGATGGCATCCATTAGCGCTGGAGATAGGCAGTCGTACGTAGGTAGACCTAGCGCTTCAAAACGTGCGCGGATGGCATCCATATCTTTAGGATCGGTGCCTGTTTCAATGACTGATGACACGAAAGCCGCAAATTGTGGCGCCGACCAACCTTTGTCATCCGATAATTCAGTATGAACAAAATCGAGGCCAAAGAATGGGTGCGCACCATTTTCAATACGGCCATACATATGCGTACCACATGCTTTACATGCATGGCGCTGAATGGCAGCCGCTTCATCAATAATGGCTAACTTGTCTTCATTCGCAATGACTTCAAGATTATCACGTGAAATAACAGCGACTTGAGAAAATACAGCGCCTTCTGGCTTCCAGCACTTAGAACAACCGCAAGCGTGATTATGTGCCGTCTGGCCCGTTAGTTTAACACTCACCTTATTCGTTTTACATTTGCAGTTTAATACACCACCGTTGAACCCTTCTTGAGTGGCTGTAAAACCTTGGTCAATAGATGGGTGTAATTTAATAACGTTCATTTTTGTTCCTTTCATAAAGGTCAGTAGCTTTGTAAGTTGTTTTTTCATGTTGTTCACATCCCCTGTTATATAAAGCAAGGGTATTTAGTCGTTTGATAAAAGAGTATGGGATTAACAGTTGTTGCTGCCAATGACGAATATAATAATTTATTTCATCTTGGTTGATAATCGTGTTAATTCAAAAAAGACCTTTACTGAGAGGTAATAATAATTGTGGTTGAAAAACACACAAATCAGTCGCTTAAAAAGTCTATTACCGAGATTGTAGTGCGTTTTTATGGGTTTTTCTTGTTTGTTTTTCACTTAACGTGTTGATATTTAATGGGTTGCTTTTATTGTTTCTGTATAGTAATAGTGTTTTAATTATTTCTGGTATTGATCATTAATTGGTAATGGTTATGATGGCTCCATCGAAACGAAATACGCTAGTCACAACGAACAACACGTTATATATGACATAGCAATACAGATTAGACAGAAATAAATATCTAATCTTGTTTTACCCATTTAATACTCATGGCTGATGCGGTGAGTAGCCAATACGCTAAATTAACGGAGCTTTATTATGAGCAATGTATTTTACATGCCACCAGTTACCCTTATGGGTCCAAATGCTATTCAATCTCTAGGTGCGGAATTGGCATCAAAAGAATTGAAAAAAGCACTTATTGTGACCGATAGTGTATTAGTTGATGTAGGCTTGGTCAGCAAACTAACCGCTGAATTGAAGGCCCATCACCTTGACTTCGTTATTTATGATGGTGTGCAGCCTAATCCGACTGAAAAAAATATTGAGGATGGCCTTGAACTCCTTGCAAGCAGTCACTGTGACTTTGTTATTTCATTCGGTGGTGGTTCCTCTCACGATACCGCGAAAGGTATTGCCTTAGTGGCAGCGAATGGTGGCCATATTCGTGATTATTCAAAAGGTGTTCACCTTTCGAAAAAGCCACAATTGCCACTTGTTACGGTTAATACGACCGCAGGTACGGCATCTGAAATGACAGTGTTTGCCATCATCACCAATCAGGAAGATGAAACAAAGTATCCAGTGGTAGATAAACACTTTACGCCAATCATTGCCGTTAATGACTCAGAGTTAATGGTGGCTATGCCGGCGTTCCTTACGGCAACAACAGGTATGGATGCGTTGACACACGCTGTAGAGGCTTATGTTTCAACCGCAGCGACGCCAATTACCGATGCATCAGCAATCAAAGCGATTGAATTGATTGCTGCAAATCTTGAGACGGCGGTTAATGATGGTGAAAACCGTGCAGCCCGTGATGCGATGCAGTATGGCGAGTATCTGGCCGGTATGGCCTTCTCGAATGCATCGCTGGGTTATGTACATTCAATGGCACACCAGTTAGGTGGTGTGTATGACCTTTCTCACGGATTGTGTAATGCCATCCTGTTGGCAGAAGTCTCTCGCTTTAACGCACAGCAAGTACCTGCGCGTTTTGTTGATATTGCGAAAGCAATGGGGGTTGACGTATCAGCGATGACACAAGAGCAAGCCGTTAATGCCGCCCTTGAAGCGCTTGATTCACTTTCTGAAAAAGTGGGCACAAAACAGCGTTTAGCTGATCTGGGTGTAACGGAAGATAAATTGGCATTTATGGCGCAAAATGCACTCAATGATGCTTGTTCTTTAACGAACCCACGTAAAGCTAGCCTGGAAGAGATCATCGCAATCTTCAACGCGCGTATGTAATAAAACGATAGCTAATAACTTGTCGGAACGAAACAGAAAGGTCGTCAATGGCGATCTTTCTGAGTTCACAAAATGAATTATCGATCATTGTAGGTACCAAACATGTTTAAAGTCATAGCACTTTCAACGTTACTTATCACTTCTATGTCAGCCTCTGCAGCCGTGCTTAAACTTACTGATTCTAATAGCGGTATTTATGTTCAGGCAACTGAGCAATCTCACCCTGTATCAGGATTAACGGTTAAGGTGACGAATGTTCCTCAACTTAACGATGCATCGTTCACAACAGATGAACATGGTCGCGTATTTATTCCTTTGTCATTGAATGCCAGTCGTTCAGTAAGAGTGGAAGCGTCTGATATGGAATCAAATACCATCTTTCATCGCAGCGGCCGTTAATCGCATTATAAACGCGCGCACGTATTTTTTAATTTAAATAGCAACATAAAAATGGAGAGAAGGTTTCAGTATTGGCTGTCACCGTCTTCATTGAATTATAAGGCAGTAAAAATGACGACATTAACCCATAAACCGGGTATCACGCTAATTAAATCGGGTTCACTGAAGCTTAATGACTTAAGCAAATTGCTTAACGTTGAAGGGCTGAAAAGTGACATGGCTGAAGTGGCCGTTACCAATAACTGTGCAGAATTGACGATCGGCCATTTTACGATGGCACCTGGTGTCGGATTTGAATATTTTTATGATGCAGCTGAATATAAGGTAGTGACGAAAGGTAAAATTGTGGTGCGTGATATGGAAGGCAATAAATATGTTGCCGAAGTCGGCGATGTAATTTTATTTTCTCCTGACGTGAATGTGATTTTTGATGCAGAAAGTGATGGTGAAGCCATTTACACCGCACACCGTAAAGCGGCGGTTGATTTTGCGCCTGCAAAATAATAGACAATGAGCTACCGTTAATAAAAAGCCTTGAACCCTGTTCAAGGCTTTTCTGTATCTATCCATTATGTATGCTGTTGACTGCCATTATTATCAGGGTGTGGTATGCCTAACGTATCACATTGATAATCGGCCATTACTTGGCTTGGCATTGTTTGACTTGTTCACAGTCGATGGTTTTTTTCTGAGGGGCGGGTTGGCTGCTGCTGGCTGGGAAGTAAGGGGTGCACCATCCTCGGTCTTGGATGTACCAGGTGCAATGATTAGTCGCAAACGCCATGTTGGCCAAGAAAAAACTAGACGCGATCAATAGTGCTTTTAATTTCATCGTTGTACTCCTGTTGCGATGGTTTGGCGACAGATACCTGCCATGCTTGAACATCGAGAGTGTCGTTATCTGCCGTTGTGCGTAGAGGCTTTGAGATGCCATCATACAAATCCGTATTAAGCCTCTGTTTTTAAGCGTAGCTGAGATCAGCCAAGGCTCAAGAAATGCATGATTTTATAAGATCTTCCCTGTGTTTACTGGCCATTCAGGGACGAGATTTCTATTTTGTTAGACTGTATTAACCGAATGTTTAGTCATTATAAAATTTTATAAAGTATCAGTTTTACAAGGTTGGTATGAGATCACCCTGCACTGATGAAAAACAGAGCCAATAAGGGGGCTGTATGGTCGAAAGCATCAATATTGAATACATGTTGTTAGGGATGGCGTTGCTGGTGGCGATCGGTATCTTACTTCATCAACCTTCGAAAACATTGGGCATTCCTTCGTTGCTGATTTTTATGGGGATTGGACTGGCATTTGGCAATGGAGAGTGGAGTTTTGTTTACGACAATCTTGCGGTGACATCATTCATTGGTGCCATGGCACTCAATATCATCGTTTTTGTTGGCGGGCTAAATACGTCAAAACAAAACATCGCCATTGCTTATAAAGAAGGCGGTCTGTTATCGACATTTGGTGTACTACTGACGACCGGCATTTTAGGTGGCAGCCTTGCATTCTTGTTCAACCTTGATCTGCTGCTGTGCCTGTTATTTGCCGCTGTCGTGGCCTCGACCGATGCAGCGGCGGTATTCTCAATTTTGGAATCGAAAAAACTCAAGCTCAAAGACAATACGGATACCGTGTTGGAGTTTGAATCTGCCACGAACGACCCGGTGGCTTTGGTGTTAGTGATCATGCTGACGGATATGCTGTTATCAAGCGGTCAGCCAGCCTCTTACAGTACGTTACTGTTGACTTTGGCCCAGCAGATTGTGGTGGGGATGGGATTGGGCTGGTTTATCGGCCAGCTGTGTGTGTGGTTACTCAATCATAATCGTTTGGAAGAATACGGCCTGATCCCCGTCTTCATATTGGCGTGTTTTTTCATGGCAACGTACGGCAGTGAGTTACTGGGGGGGAATATTTTATTGGCCGCCTATGTCTCTGGGGTGGTGATTGGTAACGGGGTGAGACGCGGAAGAGAAATCAGTAAACACTTCTTCAATAGTGTGTCGTGGTTAGCTCAAGCCTTAATGTTCATTATTTTGGGGCTGCAGTTCTTTCCGCTGGCAATGCTGGGTGATGTACTGTTGGCGGTTGTTCCTGCGTGTTTGCTCATGCTCATTGCACGGCCGCTGGCGGTGTTTCTGTGTTATGTGCCTTTTCGGCGTGCGTCGTGGCAAAAGCAGACTTTTATTGCTGCCATTGGATTAAAAGGCGCCACGCCGATTGTTTTTGCCTTGATCCCTGCCTCTGCGGGGGTGCCACAGGCGCAGACTATTATGCACATTGTCTTTTTCATTGTGTTGATCTCTGTGGTGCTGCAAGGCTGGGCGATAGAGCCGCTGGCCAATCGCTTGGGGCTAAAGCAAGATGAGCAGGGTGCGTCAAAGTGAGTCGACGCCGTGTATCTGATGAAAGTGACGGGCGTGAGAAACGAATTGTGCCCGCATTCACAAAATGATGGAAAACACAGGGGGGCGTAGGCGCAAGGAGGATGCTCATTCTGGGGGGTAGGAGGTACCTTGAGGGCATATAAACCAAGCACAATGGATGAATGGAATGAAGCGTATAACGAAAACTTTTGCTCTGTGTACCCTAACCGCAGCGATGGCTTTTCCAATGGCAGCATCGGCCATGCAGGAAGGCGAAATTCTGATTTGGATTAATGGTGATAAAGGCTACGAAGGTCTGGCGGAAGTGGGCCGTCAATTTGAAGCCGATACGGGTGTGGCGGTAACGGTTCAATACCCGGATTCATTGGAAGCCAAGTTCCAGCAAGTCGCGGCAACGGGCGGTGGTCCGGATGTGATTTTCTGGGCGCATGACCGCTTTGGGGGTTACGCGAAAGCCGGCCTACTAAAAGAAATCAAACCATCTGAAGAATTTAAAAACAAACTGGTCGATTTCAGCTGGGATGCGGTCACGTACGAAGGCAAATTAGTGGGTTACCCGATTGCGCTTGAATCTCCGTCTCTGATTTACAACAAAGACTTGTTGCCTGAGCCACCGAAAGCGTGGGAAGAGCTGTACGCGATTGAAAAAGCCATGGCAGCGAAAGGCAAGAAAGCCATCATGTGGGATGTAAAAAATGCTTACTTCACATGGCCGATGATTTCTGCGAACGGCGGTTATGCATTCAAGAAAACAGACACTGGTTTTGACGGCACACAAATTGGCCTGAATAACGCAGCAGGTGTTGCTGGTTTGTCATTCTTGGTGGATTTGGCCCAAAAAGGCGTCGTGAACCCAGACATGGATTACGCGGTTTCTGAAGCCGAGTTCAACAAAGGTAACGTGGCAATGACCATTAACGGTCCTTGGTCATGGGGTAACCTTGAAAAATCCAAGATCAACTACGGCGTTGCTGTTTTCCCAACCCTTAACGGCGGTAAATCCAACCCGTTTGTGGGTGTATTGAGTGCAGGTATTAACGCGGCGAGTCCGAACCAGGATTTGGTGGTGGAGTTTTTGGAAAACTACCTGATCACCGATGAAGGTCTGGCAAAAGTGAACGCTGATAAGCCATTGGGTGCGGTGACACTGAAGTCTTACCAGCAAGAGTTGTCAAAAGACAGCCGTATTGCGGCTTCAATGCAAAACGCAGAAAACGGCGAGATCATGCCGAATATTCCGGAAATGACGCCGTACTGGTTTGCTGAAGGGGCGGCGATTGAAAACGCCCTGTTAGGTCGTCAAACCGTGAAAGAAGCACTGGATACCGCGGTCACGCAGATCCGTAAGTAATTTTTTAGACAAAGTGATTGCGCAATCTTCGCCCGGAGATTGCGCATTTTTGTACGTGCAAAGTCAGTCACGACGTTTTGGGAAGGATAGGGTATGAGTCATATGGACGTAGCGCCATTTTCTGCGCAGTTATATGTAAAAGGCACATTCAATGGTTGGGGTGACGATACCCCGATGGCTTACGTTGGTAACGGCGTGTATCAGGCCGTGGTGTGTTTGTCTGCGGATGCACACAGTTTTAAAATCACCGATCAGCAAGGCACTGAAGATTTGTGTTTTGCAGCTGATCAATATAAAGCGGTGGATTGTTTCTTAGGTCAGGCGCAAGTCGTAGTTCCGGCAAAAGGGATCGGCAATGATTTGGTGTTTCATGCCCCTGAAACCGGTTTGTATACGGTCCAGTTAGCTGTCACCGATAATGCGTTACGCATGACGATCGACAAAGGCGGCGATAATGTGGAAGAAGCGGCTTCTCGCGCACTGGGATCATTCTCGTTTGATGTGACGGCGAACAAGCACGAATTGGTCGGTAAAGGTGGAGCTGTATTAGCGCCGAACACATTGTTTGAGCACGTGGCCATCACGCTTGAGAGCAGTGCGCCCTTTGTGTTTGGTGACAACGTAGACGGTTACTACGAAGGCAGTACCCATGCATTTGTTGCTGCGGGGAAATACCGTCATAAGCAAGGTTGGTACCTTGGCACATTTGCGACGTTTGTTGATGGCGTTGTGAATGCCAAACCCCAAGCGACACAGGCTCAGTTGTTCCCGTACGGTGTCACGCACACGTACGCCCAAGGCGGCAATAAGGTCGAAGATACCTTGATGCTATTTTCAGGCTTGCACAATGGCGAGCGTAATGCGGCCATCACGGTACGTGCCGATCAGCCTGCTTTGTTAGCGGTGGCGCCACAATTGAATTTGGCGATCAGTGCGTCTGAGGTGACGGCATTTGACAATGGTGTGGTGTACGCATTGGCGCCGGCATTGCGCCAAGCTGGTACCCCGTCTTTCATCGCGTTGGTGGCCGATACAGCGTTTGATTTTGAAGAAACTACGTTTGCTCAGACGCCCGCCCTGAAAGAGCAGGCGTTCTTCAGCGGCCATCACGTGAAGCCGGTGATCCGATCGAAGCAACCAACCACGGGCATGACGGTGTATCTGGCCTTTGCGGAAACCGCAGACGCGGCCATTGCACAAGCCAACCGTATGCTGGCAGGTGACGGTGTGACGGAACACCAGCAGAATGTGTATGACATGCTGACACACTCGTACCTGTGGACATCAGACATGGACTATAACCGTGCGCTGATGTGGGCCAAAGCCGCAGGCAAAGTGTTTGTTTCAAGCGAATATGGCAAAGGTATTTGGGCGGGCCTGCCGTGGTTTAAAGATTGCTGGGGCCGTGACTCTTTCATCGCCGTACCGGGTATCACGTTAGTGAACGGTGATTTCAATGATGCGAAGACGATCATTGATAACTTCGCTCAAATGCAGATGCAGGACCCGGCAGATATCAACTACGGCCGTATCCCGAACCGCGTGACTAGCAAGACCAATATGATTTACAACACCACCGACGGTACGCCGTGGATGGTACGTGAAGTGTGGGATTACTTACGTTACAGCGGTGATGCAGACTACGCCAAGTCGATTTATCCGGTGGTGCAGACCTACATTGATGGGATCGAAAAGCACTACTTGGATGCCTATGGCTTGATGACACACCGTGATCCTGACACCTGGATGGATGCCAAGCTGGAAGGGCGTTTACCGTGGTCTGCCCGTGGTGATCGTGCTAACGATATTCAGGCACTGTGGTACACCAGTTTGTTGGTGGCGGTGGAGCTGGCCAAACTGACGGGGGATGACGCCAATGCAGCCCGTTACCAAACCATGGCTGACAAGGTGAAAGCCAGTTTCCAGCTGATGTTCTGGGATACAGACAGCCAGTTGTTGGCAGACCGCCTGCATGCAGACAATCGCCGTGATCTGCAAGTGCGTACTAACCAGTTGATGACGCTGACGGTACCGTTTGATAATTCGCTGCTGGATAAAAACGTGGGTGCGAAGGTGGTGAAAAATGCCATCAGTGAGTTGCTGTTCCCATGGGGGATCACGTCCCTGTCTCAGCATGATCCGATTTTCCACCCTTATCACGCAAACCGTGAGGAATACCATAAGGATGCGGCGTACCATAACGGCACCATTTGGGGCTGGAATGCCGGTTTTGCCGTTTCAAGCTTGATTGAATACGGTTATGCCGATTTTGCTTACCAGTTAACGCAAAACTTGGCGGATCAAATTTTGCACATCGGTCACCGTGGCACCATGAGTGAAAACTTGGATGCCTTCTTAAATGAAAGCGGTCAAGTCACGACGTCCGGGACGTACGCACAGGCGTGGTCGGTGTCTGAATTTACCCGTAACGGTTACCAAGACTACATGGGCTTTAAGCCGAACCTACTCGATAATAAAGTGACGTTGGCACCGTGTTTACCAAGCTGCTGGCAGCAGGCACAAGCGACGTTGCGTTTCAGTGATAACAATGCGTTGCTGGTGGATGTGCAATGTGTTGATGGCCAACAGCAGTTTGCCTTGTCGGTCGCGACGGAGACATCGGTTAGCATCGAGTGCATCTTCATGGATACATTGAAAGCCAAGCACCGTGTCTCTATTGCTGCGAGCACGACACCGGTGATGGTGACGTTTGATCCTGAAACCGCGACTTGTCAGGTCAATGGTGAAGCCGTGTCGATGACTTGTGTTCAACCGAGTTTTGCACTGGACATTGGCGATCTGCACTTTGCGACCCCGGCCGTCGACAAATCGTTCCCAATGCTGAATGGCATGCACGTGTTGCAGCAGGATGTTGAGCAGGCAGGATTCGTTAACGCCGCGGATTAATGGGCGGACTAATGAGTGTTTATCCTCGTCGTGTCATGCGGCGAGGAAAAGTAAAAAGCGCTGAGTGATCAGCGCTTTTTTTATGGGTATTTGTTTTCAGGTATATGCTCGTTGTTAGAGTGACAGGGGAGGATAAAACATGTGGATATCGATTGCTGATAACGCCACGGTGCCCGGTGTCAGGGTATTGGTATCTACTGTTCATCATCCCAAAATATGCGCCCTTCTAAGGAATAGGGCTCTCGCTCATCAAGCATATTGAATTTCCCTCTGAGTCGATTCAGCTTTATTTCAAGTGATTTCGCTTCTTGGTAGTCCCCTTCTTGGTAAGCGAGGTAAATGCGTTGTTCGATATCCTCAATTCTGTCATGACTGCTCATGGCTGATCCTCCATTTCGCGGAATTTAGCCGAAATGTGTGACAAGACAAGTCGGTTGTCGCGCGCACTGATGAAGCCTGTCGCTCGTCAACACCCTCTGCTTGAGTGTAGAAAGAGATGCCCGAGTCTTCCATTCTTCCCGGTTAAGCTCTGCGTAAGACGCAGTGCTCGATGAAGGCCGGAAAGCGCCGTGCCCATGCACTTTCGCTGTGGATCCCGCCGGGGTCAACATTAAACCGGCACTGAACTTCGGGGCCAAAGGTATGCAGTTGCTTGGCGATATCAACCGCTAAATCATGATACAGGGCAGGGAAACCCGCATGACCGCTGCTTTCTTCAGTACCAATGTCCATGTACACCGTCAGTGGCCATTGTGTGAGGTACTCTCGCGATGTCGCGGCAATCAAGGTTTTCATGGCGGTTTCGGCAAACCAAAAGGCCGGCGAAAATACGCCCGCGCTGGCAAAAGTTTCAGGGTAGGTTAACAAGGCATACAGGCTGATCAAACCGCCCATGGAGCTGCCTGCGATGGTGGTGTGCTCACGCTGTGGCAGGGTGCGGTAATGCTGGTCAATGTACGGCTTGAGCGTCTCGATTATAAAACGGCAATAAGCGTTGCCGTCGCCGCCTTGTGGTACGGCGGCTTCTGGCCAATGGGCAAGAGTGGCTTGTGGTTCATAGGGCCACGGCGAGTATTCATCCCGCCGGCCAAATTGTTCACGCTCGGGGCTGCAATCCACCGCCACAATAATCGCTCCGGTAAAGTCGCTGCTATGTTGTAAGGCATCGAGATATTCCCCTGCTTGCCAGCTCATGCCTGAAATGCACAGTTGAGGTTCAAAGACATTTTGTCCGTCATGCATATAGAGCACAGGGTAGTGCCGTTGGGGGGCGTGTTCTTGGAGGGGCTGGGCGGTGAAATAGTCCACGGGCAGATAAATACGCACGGTACGGGTTGTATTGAGTTGCGGGATGACAAAGTCAGGGAGCACCACCATGCGGCGCGGGTCATACTGTTTTATACGGGGATCAAACGGTTCACGGCGAAGATCAATCTGTTTACCACGAGGATCACACATAGGGGGGCAGGCTCCATACAAAAAACGCGATAAATAAAGAAGCGATACAAAAAAAGCGCTGAATAGACAGCGCTTTAATGTAAGGGGGAAAAGGTGAGGCTTATACGCCAGGTTCTTGGTACAAGCGACGACACGCTTGCCCGTTGCTGTGGAACAAGTGACAACGATGTGCCGGAATGCCCACTTTGAATTTGTCGCCAGATTCGATATCCAAGGTATCAGGACGGCGGTAGATGAAGTCCGCATCCATGTGATCCAGATTGATGTAGGCTTGGGTTTCGTAACCCAGCTTTTCAACCACTTGAATGGTCCCTTCAATGCACGCATCGCCTTCGGCACAAGGTACAAGGTGTTCAGGGCGGATCCCCAACGACATACGCGCGCCTTTGGTGACTGTTGTGCCATCCACTGGGATCCAGAAGCTGTTGCCGTCAGCCAATTGCACCATCACGCGCTCATCTTCCACTTCTTCAATAAACACGCTCATGAAGTTCATTTTTGGTGAACCTATAAAGCCTGCGACAAAGCGGTTTTGTGGGTAGTGGTACAGCTCAAGCGGTTTACCTACTTGCGAAACATAGCCGCCATCGAGCACGACGATCTTCTGTGCCATGGTCATCGCTTCGACTTGATCGTGTGTCACGTAAATCATGGTGCAGCCGAGTTGCTTGTGCAGCTTGGCAATTTCGATGCGCATTTGCACACGCAGTGCCGCATCGAGGTTAGACAGTGGCTCATCAAGCAGAAAAACGTTTGGTTGCGAAACCAACGTACGGCCAATTGCCACACGTTGACGTTGGCCGCCAGACAGGGCTTTCGGCTTGCGTTCCAGTAAGTGACCCAGCTGAAGAATGTCAGCAGCATGATCAACACGGCGTTTGATTTCGCCTTTGTCAGCTTTGGCCAGTTTCATGCCGAAAGACATGTTATCAAATAGGTTAAGGTGGGGATAAAGGGCGTAGGACTGGAAGACCATACCGACACCACGCTCTGACGGAGGGACGTCATTCATACGCTTTTCACCGATGAACAAGTCGCCTGATGTGATGTCTTCTAGCCCTGCGATACAACGCAGAAGGGTTGATTTACCACAGCCTGATGGACCAACAAAAACGACGAACTCGCCTTCAGCAATATCGAGATCAACGTTTTTTGAAATCAGGTTATCTCCATATGCTTTACATACATTGCGTAAAGTAACACTCGTCATCGAGCCTATCCTCTAAGTTTGTTGTTGCCTGCAAGGCGCATGATATTCAAGCACGGCCTTGCGGGTAAAGAATTTTTGCTGGATTTCCAGTCATGCGTGATGCTTTTTAGGTAAGTGTGTCTGGGCTGTTATTATTCAGTAACGTCTGACTACGGCTTATTTACCGCTCAGTTACGGAGTGCGTAGAAAAAAAGGTAGCGCATGCATCGTGAACCGAATACCGCGCCACCTGACTCAACCTGCCTTATTTACTTCCCCGAAAATAAAACAGCACGATCATCTAAATGAAGTGGTTACTGTGAAAAACGCCAACTCGCCTAAGCCTGAGCATCTTCAACTACCCTGTTGGGCATAACGATAATATTACCGAGGAATAGGTTGTAAACATCCTCCTAACGCGAAATAAATTAGGGGGATGAGGGGGGGAGGAGTACTTAGATCACACTTTGTAGGTATAGAGGATGAACGTGATATTTATTATCCGTACTATGTGCGGCGTATCACAATCAAGCGTTGGAATTAGATCTGCATCACTATTGAACACGACGAAGATCACGGTTTTGTTGCTTGGTGGCCGGGGGCGTAGGGGGCAGGATGATGCCTTATACCTATGACTAATGGATTATAGACCATGCAAGTTGTGCTATAGCCGTATTCTGTCGCACGCATAGATAACAATCATGAAGGATGTTAAAAATGAAGAAAGTCCTCAGCACCGTCGCATTGTGCACCCTCGCTGTACTGGGTTCGCTCAATGCACATGCCGCCATTGAAGAAGGCCAACTGACCATCTGGATAAATGGTGATAAGGGGTATAACGGCTTAGCAGAAGTCGGGAAGCAGTTTGAAGCAGATACGGGTGTGAAAGTGACTGTGGCGTTTCCTGATAACTTAGCTGACCGCTTTCAACAAGTGGCTGCCGCAGGGGATGGCCCGGATATTGTTTTCTGGGGACACGATCGCTTCGGTGGCTATGCCAAATCGGGCCTTGTGACAGAGGTGCATCCAAGCCAAGAAATGAAAGCCAAAATCATTGATTTTGCTTGGAATGCTGTGACCTACGACGGTAAGTTGGTGGGTTATCCGATTGCGGTGGAAGCACTTTCTCTCATTTATAATAAAGACCTGGTTGCTAAACCGCCTAAAAATTGGGAAGACATTGCCGACCTGGACAAGCAACTCCAGAAAGACGGTAAAAAAGCCATTATGTGGAATGTGCGTGAGCCATTCTTCACATGGCCAATCATTACTGCCGACGGCGGCTATGCCTTTAAGTTCACCGCAGAGGGGTACGACGTGAAAGACGTTGGCCTGAATAATCGCGGTGCAAAAAATGGCATGCACTTTGTCAAATCGCTGGTGGATCAAAAGGTGATCTCTGCTGATATGGATTACAGCATCTCCGAAGCTGAATTTAATAAAGGCAATGTCGCATTGACCATCAATGGTCCATGGTCGTGGAATAATATTGATAAATCCGGCATTAATTACGGCGTCACGTTATTACCGAAATTAAACGGCAATCCTTCTAAGCCGTTTGTTGGGGTATTAACCGCTGGGATCAGTGCAGCCTCACCGAATAAAGATTTGGCGGTCGAATTTATTGAAAATTATTTGCTAACCAATGACGGATTGGAAAAAGTTGATGCAGACAAACCACTCGGTGCGGTCGCATTGAAATCTTTCCAGTCGGTATTGGACAGCGATGAGCGTATTGCCGCCACCATGGATAACGCCATGAACGGTGAAATTATGCCAAACGTGCCACAGATGACCGCATTTTGGTACGCGCAAGGTAATGCCATTCAAAATATTGTTGATGGTCGCCAGCGTGTCGAAGATGCACAAAATGGTGCGGCCGCCCACCTTTTAAAATAATTCCGTCTTGGGGAGAGGGATCTCTCCCTATTTTATTCCTCTTATTGCGAGCAAGGAGCTGAGATGCAGTCAGTTCAAGGCGAAGCGTTTTTGGATATCCCAAAAACTCGCCCAACCTTTAATTATCGTCAATGGCTGAAATGGTCATTATTAGGCATGATCGGTATCGTCAATGGCTACGCGACGGTGCTGATGTATGCACAAGGTGAAATTCCCTTCGCCTTGCTGACCGTTTTTCTCACCGCGTTAGCGCTGTATATTTTCGGGAGTAAGAAAACCTACGCGCACCGTTATATTTATCCGGGTGTTGCGGGGATGGTGGTCTTTGTTATCTTCCCGCTGATCTATACCGTTGGCCTTGCGTTTACCAACTACAGTGCTTCTAATCAGTTGTCGATGGAACGCACACAAAATGTGTTGCAGCAACGCACGTTTTTATCTGGCAAAAGTTACGGCTTTGATTTGTATCAGGTGAAAAATGGCCATCAGATCATCATCAAAGACGGCGGCACTTTGCTGGCTTCTTCCGTGCTTGATTTGTCTGCGCCGGTTAGCGATGAAGCGATGGCGTTGCGTGAAGTCAGCGCAGTAGAAGGCAAAAAAGCGACCATTAAAACCATTATTCAAAACCGTAGTGCATTAAGCCAAATGGAATTGTCAATGCCAAGTGGCGCCGACATTCGTATGAGCGGCCTGCGTAAGTTTGCTTCGGAATCCCCATTATTTACCCTGCAAGATGATGGTCAAACGTTGCTGAATAACCAAACTCAGCAATTGTTTAAGCCGAACATGGAAATTGGTTACTACCAACCTGTGGATGCGAACGGTCAGTTTGTCGATAAGCCCATTTCACCTGGGTTTGTCGTTGGCGTAGGCATGGCGAACTTTGAGCGCGTGCTGACAGATGACGGCATTAAAGAGCCGTTCATGGGCATCTTTGTCTGGACTGTGGTGTTTGCTTTCTTGGCGGTATCACTGACGTTGGCATTGGGCATGGTACTGGCGTGTATTGTGCAGTGGGAGCCTTTAAAGGGCAGCGGTATCTATCGTGTTCTTCTGATTTTGCCTTATGCGGTACCATCTTTCATCTCTATCTTGATTTTCAAAGGCTTGTTCAACCAAAGCTTCGGTGAAATCAACATGCTGCTGGATAGCTTGTTCGGTATTAAACCGTCATGGTTCTCTGATCCGATCACGGCACGTGTCATGGTGGTGATTGTGAACACGTGGTTGGGTTTCCCTTACATGATGATTCTGTGCATGGGCTTGTTGAAATCCATTCCTGATGACTTGTATGAAGCGTCAGCCATTGATGGCGCAGGGCCGATTCAGAACTTCTTCAAAATCACGGTGCCGATGTTGATTAAGCCGATGACGCCGCTGTTGATTGCCAGCTTTGCGTTTAACTTTAACAACTTCGTGATGATTCAGCTATTGACGACGGGTGGCCCTAACATGGTGGGTACGTCTGAGCCTGCGGGTTACACCGACTTGTTGGTGAGTTACACCTACCGTATTGCCTTTGAAGGGGGCGGTGGCCAAGACTTCGGCCTAGCCGGTGCGATTGCGACTGTGATCTTCATTCTGGTCAGCGGCATGGCATTGCTTAACCTGAAATTCACCAATACAAAGCTTGAGCAGGACTAAGGAGTAAAGTCATGCCAATGGTTCAATCGAAATCTTTAAAGTACAAGGTCTGGGCGACGCACATTGCATTGTGTGTGTTTGTAACGGCAATGATTCTGCCTTTGTTGATGGTGATTGCGATTTCGCTGCGTGAAGGTAACTTCGCCAGTGGTGAGTTAATCCCAAGTAATCCGACATTGGATCACTGGCGTTTGGCGCTGGGGATGTCTGTCACCAACAGTGATGGCAGTGTGACGCCTCCGCCTTTCCCTGTCTTGTTGTGGCTATGGAATACAGTAAAAGTGGCGGGGATCACCTCGGTGATTATTGTTGCGCTATCCACCACCAGTGCTTACGCGTTTGCACGTATGCGTTTTAAAGGTAAAAGCACCATCTTGAAAGGGATGATGATTTTCCAGATGTTCCCGGCGGTATTGGGTCTGGTTGCGTTGTACGCTGTGTTTGACCGTTTAGGCCAGTACATCCCGTTCTTGGGGTTAAATACGCACGGCGGGTTAATCTTCTCCTACTTAGGGGGTATTGCGCTGCACGTATGGACCATTAAAGGCTACTTTGAAACGATTGATAATTCGTTAGAAGAAGCGGCGGCATTGGATGGGGCAACACCATGGCAAGCTTTCCGTTTGGTCTTATTGCCATTGTCAGTGCCAATTCTTGCTGTTGTGTTCATTCTGTCATTCATTGGTGTGGTGACAGAAGTGCCCGTGGCCTCCTTGCTGTTGACGGATGTGAATAATTACACCCTCGCCGTAGGTATGCAGCAATACTTATATCCGCAGAACTATTTGTGGGGTGATTTTGCCGCGGCGGCGGTATTATCCGCCATTCCAATTACCACGGTATTTTTGCTAGCTCAAAAATTCTTGGTGGGCGGCCTGACCTCTGGCGGTGTGAAAGGCTAATAATGACACCTTGATGTCTGTTATTGATAAAAAGTAAAAGAGCCCATGGAGAGTGGGCTCTTTTTTTTAATGCAAAAAAAAATTTTAAGCACTCGCATATTCACATGATGTAAATGCAAAGGCACAGGAAGTTAAAAACATGACGGTATGCAACTGATTGTTAATGTAAGGTTATTCAAGGTGGAAATGAGAGCGATTCAGGATGGAAGGGGAAAGTACGTGCTTTATTTATATTGAACAGTGATTTTTATAACAAATAAACATTAAATGAAATAAATTATTTTAATTCTTCTGTTTGGTATACACTAAGAATATAATACTTACTGAGTATTAAAATGTTCAAAATAATAGACATATGCCTGCCTTTTCACTTGGGCAGTTGACTCTCGAGTTTAGCGCTTAACGTTGGTTTGGCCGCCGATCTGTTAAACATCACTAAGCTCACTATATTGGCGTTGCTGCATAGCTGGCTTATTCTTCATCCTATTGAAGGTAAGTTTTAGTAACCAAACCCGAACGGTATGTTCGGGTTTTTTTATGTCTGTCGTTGGCGTTATTTGGATGTTGTCAGGAACGGAAATAACCGTTTGATGTCTTCTGCTGACAAGGCTTCGACACAGGCAATATTGCGTTCTGGGATCCCTTCAGGGTCAGGATAATGCTTCAATACCTTTTCCATGCTGGCTTCGCGGATCAAATGGAAGATCGGGTAGGGTGCACGGTTAGTGAGGTTTTCTGCATCATCAGGCTGGGTGCCATAAAAACAGTAATGCGGGTGGAAGCTGGCAACTTGGTAAGTGCCGTCATAGCCACATTGGAAGATTAGCGCATCAATCAAATCCAAGAACTGGTTGTAGTCATCGAAGTCCTGGAACAGGTTAGGGGCAACGACCAAGGTGGTTTCCAGTTGTTCAACGGGCGTCTCGTCCAAACGCTTGAGTTGTTGGTAAATCGCTTCAAGTAGCACGTCTTCCGCGGCGGTATCATCGACGTAGATGTCGATTTGCTTATTGCGGTTCGGTTTAGCGGCAAATGGACACAAGTTCAGACCGATAACAACGGCTTCTAGCCATTGTTGTACGTCTTGCTCGATAGGGCAGAGGGTATTTTTCGGGGTAGATTCTGACATAGCTGACTTATCTGTAATTATTGACCGTCACGGTCTTTATGGTTGCCCTGCGTGTTGAGGACGCAGGGGGGAAACAGGCGTAAAAAAAGGGCCTGCATGTGCAGACCCTTAGGATTATATCTTAAATCGCGTTATTACGCTTTTACGGGTTCATCCGTTGCTGTTGCGTTGTCAGCCGGTGCTTCTGTGGCCAAGTCCGGAAATTGTTTTACCGGTTTTGCCACAAGCTGACGTGTCGCAGTGCGCACTTCGGCGAGCGTCACTTCAAACTGATCGCCCAGCTGGTATTCTTTGACTTTATCAATGTTGATAATGCCCAGTTCACCGCTGCACTCAATGCGCGTTTTATTATCCACAATCAGTGGTGCAGGAATAAAGGCAGCAGCGCCATTTTCCAGCAGGCGAACACGCATACCTGCGCGGTTAATGTCGAAGATTTCTGCTGTAAAGACAGTCGCTTCTTTCACCGCATTTTTAAGCAAACGTACGTACAACCAATCCGCCACGTCACGCTCAGCCATACGGTGGCTACGACGGTGCAGCGCAATTTCGTCGCCGACGGTGTCATCCGGTGTTTGCGTTGGTTCTTGACCTGAGATCAAAGCCTTTAGCAAACGGTGGTTGATCATGTCGCCGTATTTACGGATTGGTGACGTCCACGTTGCGTAAGCATCCAGACCCATTGCGTAATGCGGCGCAGGCGTATTACCCACTTCGCTGTACGCTTGGAACTTGCGTAGGCGGTTATCAAGGTACGGTGAGTCTTGATCGTTTAACCAGCGGCGTAGGGCACTGAAGCCTTCCAGCGTGACCAATTGCTCTTTTTCAAACGGAGCGTCAGCGTTAGTCAGGAACTCCATCGCGGTATCCAGTTTTTCTGGATTGAAACCGTTGTGGTAGTTAAAGACACCCAGACCGAATTTGTCACGCAGTGCACGACCGGCACAGATGTTTGCCGTGATCATGGCTTCTTCGATCATGCGGTTCGCAGTACGGCGAGGGTCAGTGTGAATCGCCACTACGTCGTTGTCTTCGCTCAATTCAAAGCGGTAGTCTGGACGATCTGGGAATACCACGGCGTTACTTGCACGCCATGCACTGCGCGCATTCGCAAATTTGTGCAGTGCGCGAATTTGTTCTTCGATGACGGCGTTTGGTGCCCAACCTTCACATTCGCCGTTTTCCAATAGATCAGACACGTTGTCGTACGATAGACGACCTTGTGATTTGATCCATGCAGCGAAGAAATGAATAT
Source organism: Photobacterium sp. 270122K (assembly GCF_059941365.1). Lineage (NCBI taxonomy): Bacteria > Pseudomonadati > Pseudomonadota > Gammaproteobacteria > Vibrionales > Vibrionaceae > Photobacterium > Photobacterium sp. 270122K. The sequence goes on along the minus strand of NZ_JBPOEN010000001.1, from coordinate 295,025 downwards.
CATCTTGAATGACGCCATCAGCATCAACAGTCACACGACAACAAATCGTTGGACGCTTTTCATCTTCAAGCAGTGAACACAGCTCATCACTCAGCTCGCGTGGCAACATCGGAATGTTACGACCCGGCAAGTAAATGGTGAAACCGCGCTGACGTGCTTCGTCATCCATCTTATCGCCCACGGCGATGTAAGAGGTTGGGTCAGCAATCGCAATCGTGATTTCGAAGCTGCCGTCTTCTTTAACGACGGTGTAAAGTGCGTCATCCATGTCTTTGGTGGATTCACCATCGATAGTGATGAATGGCACATCTGTCAGGTCTTGACGCTCAAGGCCTTCGTCCAGCATTGACCAGCTGGCTTGTGGCGCAGGCTCTGCATTGGGCAGATCATGACGGGCTAGGGTAACCCACCATGGTGCAATTTTGTCGTTGCTGTCGGTGATTTTTTCTTTGATATCACAGAAGAACGTTTTGTTATCGCCAACTAAAGGGTGACGCGTCAGCATCGCCACTACCCAGTCGCCTTCTTTCAGCAATTCTGGGTTCAAGCCTTTGACAGGGCGTGCCTTAATAGCCTCTTTTAACTGTGGGTGATCCGGCACGACGTGCAGACGATCGCGGATCATTTTCACGCGACCAATAAAGCGATTGAGGTTTTGCTCAATCAACTCTTGCGGTTCAGCCACTTCACGCTCTTTTTCTGTACGAATAACGGCCATAACACGGTCACCGTGCATGACATTTTTCATATAGTTAGGCGGAATGAAAACGCTGTCTTTGTTGTCAATTTCCAGAAAACCAAAACCGCGATCAGTGGCCTTGATGGTGCCTTCTTTTTTAGGAAGGGTTTCCTGAATCTGTTTTTTAAGCTGTGCTAGTAGAGGATTATCTTGAAACATTATGCCCGGTCTCAGGTTGTTAACTCGGACACTATAAAGTTTTCAGCCAGCAAAACCAAGTTTAACCCGACCGAGAACGTCCGATAAGGAAGATGTAAAAATAAAGTGTACATAATAAACGAGACAAAACTATGAAATCAGATGCCGTTCATCGCGTTTATTGATGAAGATTGCGGAAACCTATAACCGTGATCAAAAAATAGACGTCCGCCTTTTCCCTTCTGTGCCAGAATCCTTTATAAAACATCCTCCTGTGAGTGAAACAAAACGAGAGCAATTGTGCAGTTGCTCATCATACAGACAAGGAACTGCTGGCTGTTTATCGCTTTGCCTTAAACTCGGTGGGATAAGTGTCGATTTGGCGGAATATGGATATGGAAAAGCGTGAGGCACTCTCACTATTGGCAAATCAATTGGCGAGACAAGCGAAGATGGAGCATTGGTGCTTTTGCTTGCTCTCAACATTGAACCAATCATTACAGTTAGACACGATCACGTTTGTGGTTGATCAAGGGGGAGAAAGCCATGCGATGGCGTGTTGGGTGAAGGGGGCGTTCCGCTATTATCCTACCCCCATTCCTCTGCACGCGTTCACCGATGTACCCCTTGTTTATTTTGCGCAAGATAAACAGGATGAGCACACCGTACAGAAAGTGGATAATCAGGACTATGCGGCTATTTGGGATAAAGACGAACGGCCAATAACTCGCTTTGTTATGCCTATTCGTACCCATTTTCGTTCGGTGGGCTACCTGTATGCTGAAACCATACAGCCCAAATACCTTGAAGCACAGCAACGGGTGCTTGAGTCTTTGTTAGTACTGATTGCTTCTGACCTTAGTGCACGTTTGCTGCAAGATGAAGTCTTGGCTCACCATATTTCCCGCCGCAGTGTCGAGGCTGAACTCGAAGTCAGAAACCATTCTATTACGCATTATCTGTCGCTGTTGAAAAACCTGCACGATGTGACATTAACTCTATCTAAAGCGAGCAGCCTAGATCAGCTCTATCATGATGCTGTTGTGCTTGCCCGCCAGTATTTAGCCATTGACCGAATGGCAATATTTTTGACGGACTTTGATAAAAATGAAATGCGAGGCACATTTGGGACTGACCCTGATGGTAATTTGGTTTCTCGCGCCAATTTTACCAGCGCCATTCCTGATCACCCGTTAGTGAATGAAGCATTAAGCCGCAAAGATCACGTGGTGGTTAAAGAGAATGCCCCGCTGTATTTCGGTACGACGCAGGTCGGGGTGGGGTGGAACGCCATGATCGCGATGTGGAACGGTGATAACTGTATCGGTTGGGTGGCTGCCGATAACTTGATTAACCAACGTATATTGACAGAACACCAAAAAGAAATTTTGAAGTTGTTTGGTGCCGCATTAGGGCAGCAAATTGTGATCCGCCGTAATCACGAGATGTTGCAGCAGTTGAATTTAGAGTTGGAAGAGCGGGTGAATGAACGCACCCAAGCCATAAAATTGGCAAACAAAGCGTTAGAAGAAGCCAATAAACAATTAGAATTATGGTCCATGCAAGATGGCTTAACCGGTATTGCCAATCGCCGTTTTTTCGATCTTTCTTTACGGCGTTATTGGGAATTGGCCGCCGAACAAGGCAACGCACTGCATTTGGTGATGATTGATGTGGACCATTTTAAGCGCTTCAATGATGAATATGGGCATATTGAAGGGGACACGTGCTTAAAGCGTATTGCTAATGCATTAGATGTGATCATGAAACCCTACCCGAACGCGATTGTGAGCCGATACGGGGGAGAGGAGTTCACGTGCTTAATGCCGTCGCTGTCAGTGAGTGAGGTCAATATCCTCTGCGAGCGGATTATTAAAACGATTACCGCGTTGAATATTCCTCACCGTCAAAGTGAGTTCGGTATTGTCACCGTCAGTGTGGGCGTGTGCAGCTGCATACCGAAATGTGGGGATGAGGCGATGTGTATACTTGATGGTGCGGATAAAGCGCTATATCAAGCGAAAAAAGCCGGTCGCAATCAGTTGTACCCATATAAATGCGTGCTTCAGCATGCTAAATGTGAGGTAAATTGAGGCAAGTGCCGTTAAGGAAATCACAGATTTAGGATGTAACAGGCAGAGAATAGCTGTGGCGTTGTTCGCATTGTATAAATAATAGGTTATTGACAGTTATTTTGTGACGTTGCTCAATTTTTTCTGGCTTTTTATCGAGTAATGGCAGACAATGCGCGCCTCAAATCGTCGAGGCCCATGCTTGTGGTTGCTGTTGCAGAACCGTTTAAAGCCGAAGGGGCCCCGTTTTTAGTTAGATTATATATTGGGATCCCAATGCTAGAATCTGTTACAGAATTTCGTCAGCTAGAACTGGCTGACACGCTACTATCCGCACTTGACTCAATGGGCTTCGTTGCGCCTACCCCTATCCAGGCGGCGTCAATTCCACTTCTATTGACTGGTACTGATGCACTTGGTAAAGCGCAGACAGGTACTGGTAAAACAGCAGCATTCTCTCTACCGCTACTGAACAAACTGAACATCAACCAGCACAAACCACAAGCAATCGTTATGGCGCCAACGCGTGAACTAGCGATTCAGGTAGCGGCTGAAATCAAAGTACTTGGTCAGAACATCAAAGGCCTTAAAGTACTTGAGATCTACGGTGGTGCTTCTATCGTTGATCAGATGCGTGCACTTAAGAACGGTGCTCACATCGTTGTTGGTACACCTGGCCGTGTTAAAGACCTTATCACTCGTGACCGTCTACACCTTGATGAAGTACTGACTTTCGTACTTGATGAAGCTGACGAAATGTTGAAGATGGGCTTTGTTGACGACGTAACTTGGATCATGGAACAGGCTCCAGAATCTGCTCAGCGCGTTCTGTTCTCTGCAACTATGCCTCCAATCGTTAAAGAAATCGTTGACCGTTTCCTACGTACACCAGCACGCATCGACGTTGCAGGTGAAAACCGTACTGTATCTCAAGTTGAGCAGCAGTTCTGGGTTGTTAAAGGCGTAGAGAAAGACGAAGCAATGATGCGTCTTCTTGAAACTGAAGAAACAGATGCATCAATCGTATTCGTACGTACACGTCAAGATACCGAGCGTCTAGCTGATTGGTTGTCTTCTCGTGGCTTCAAAGCTGCTGCACTTCACGGTGATATTCCTCAGTCTCTACGTGAGCGTACTGTTGATCATATCAAACGTGGCGTTATCGACATCCTAGTTGCAACTGACGTTGTGGCACGTGGCCTTGATGTTCCACGTATTACACACGTATTCAACTACGATATCCCGTTCGATGTAGAATCATACATCCACCGTATCGGCCGTACAGGTCGTGCAGGTCGTAACGGTAAAGCGATCCTATTGGTTCGTACTAACCAAATCCGTATGCTTCGCACTATCGAGCGTGTAACTAAATCACGCATGGAAGAAATTCAACTTCCGCTACGTGACGCCGTTGCTGAAGCACGTCTGAACCGTCTAGGTCTTGAGCTTGCTGCTCAGAAAGACGAGTCAAGCGTAGAAGCGTTTGTTGAGCTTGTTGAAAAGCTTCAAGAAACTATCGAAGTTGACGCTACAACACTTGCTGCAATGCTACTTCAACGCCAGCAAGGCAGCCGTCCTTTGTTCTACAAAGGTCCAGATCCAATGGTTGCTGCGATTGAGCGTGAAGCACAGCGTCGTGACCGTCGTGGTAGCGATCGCGGTGAACGTGGTGAGCGTGGCGGCGAGCGTCGTGAGCGCGGTGAGCGTGGCGAACGTCGCACTTACAACAACGCTGACTGGGATACGTACCAGCTACAGGTTGGCCGTGAGCAAGGCGTTCAGGTTAAAGACATCGTTGGCGCAATCGCAAACGAACTTGGCCTAAGCAAAGAGTTCATCGGTGCAATCAAACTGGCTCCTGAGCACACTTACGTTCAGCTTCCTAAGAAGATGACTGCTGAAGTTGCAGCGCAACTGAAGAAACTGCGTATCCGTCAGAACGACGTGAAAGCTGTTGTTGTTGAAGGTGAAGTGCTACGTGAACACCGTGGCGGCAGCCGCGATGGTAACCGTGGCGGCAACCGCGATGGTAACCGTGACGGCAACCGTGGTGGCTACCGTGGTAACCGCGATGGCAACCGTGAAGGTGGCAATGGCCGTGGTAATGGTGAACGTCGTTTCGACCGTAACCGTGGCGGCGACAACCGTGGTAGCTTCCGTGGCGAACGTAACCACAGCAACGCAAACGCAAGCGGCGCACCTCGCCGTGACCGTAAGCCTCGCAACGAAGATTAATCCTTCGTAACGCATACAGAAATCCAGCCTTAGGGCTGGATTTTTTTTGCCTGTAATTTGTGACGGGTGTTGATTGGTTGATTGATTGGTTGATTGGCGTCGGTTTGTGGTTCGGCAGTGCCCGATCGAGGGTGATAAACCGCAGGGTTTGATTCTGGGGTGATCAGGCTATACTGAGTTTTGTGTGTTAGTCAGGACCTCAACTCAATGAATAAAGTATCGACATGGATGGCTCGTGATCCAGATCCAACCACACGAGAAGAATTACAGCAGCTTATTGATGCGAATGATCAATTGGCATTGGAAGAACGGTTTACCGCCCGTTTAGCATTCGGTACTGCCGGATTAAGGGGAATTGTTGGGGCTGGGCCAAACCGGATGAATCGCCTTGTGATCCAAGAAACGGCGTTAGGGTTGGGCACATACTTGCTGCAGCAGGTTGATGATGCTGCCGCGAAAGGGGTGGTGATTGGCTATGACGGCCGACCGGACTCCAAGCAATTTGCGACAGATGCGGCGGTGATGTTGGGGTCACTTGGGATCCATGTGTACCTTACCGAAACCGTTGCGCCGACGCCTGTGGTAGCATTTGGTGTGCGGCACTTGAATGCGGCAGCCGGGGTGGTGGTGACAGCCAGCCATAATCCGCCCGCGTACAATGGGTTTAAAGTCTATTGGGGCAATGGGGCGCAAATCATTCCGCCGCATGACAGCGGTATTGCCGCGCAGATCGACATTGCCGCGCAAGCCCCCCTACCGGATTTAACCCTGTCTCAAATTGAACCGCTAGGCTTACTCTCGTTATTGGGCGATGCTTTTTATTCGCAATACCGTCAGGCGGTGAACAGCAGTCCTTTTCTCTCTAACCATACTGCGCCAGAATTGGTCAGTATCGCCTATACCGCCATGCATGGCGTCGGGGCTGATCTCGCTGAAACCTTATTGGCAGATGCGGGGTTTAATCAGGTTTACAGTGTAAAAGCACAGCGTGAACCTGACGGCACGTTTCCTACCGTAAACTTCCCCAATCCGGAAGAGCCGGGGGCGATGGATATGGTGATTGCCGAAGCGCAAGCGCACGGTGCGACATTGGCTTGCGCGAATGATCCAGATGCCGACCGATTTGCAGTGGCCGTGCGCACAGAAGAGGGCGAATATAAAATGTTGACGGGTGATCAGGTCGGCATGTTGCTCGGGCATTACCTGCTTACCCGTGTCACTCCCAATGAAGCCTTGGTCGGCACCACGATTGTCTCGTCAAGTTTGCTGGAGAACATTGCCAAATCGGCAGAGGCGAAGTATTTCCAGACCCTGACAGGCTTCAAATGGCTCACGAATGTGGCGATGGAAAAGCAAACGCAGGAGCAGCCGTTTGTGTTTGCTTACGAAGAGGCTTTGGGCTACACCGTAGGCACGACAGTGTGGGACAAAGATGGGCTATCAGCTTTGGTGGCATTCGCGCAATTAACCGCCGAGTTAGCCGCCAATGGCGCGACCGTGTGGGATCGCATAGAAGCGATTTATCGTGAACATGGGTTATATCTTAATGCGCAACGCAGTATTGCCTTAGAACCCGGTTCACCGCCGATTGGCGACACGTTGCGGGCACAACCACCCAGTACGATCGCGGGGCGTGCCGTGGTGCGTACGGATGATCTGAAAACATCACAGCGTATTGATGCCGACGGCGTGGTTGAAACCATCGACTTACCGGCCAGTGATGTACTGATTTATCATCTTGATGATGCATCGCGCGTTGTCGTGCGCCCGTCAGGGACAGAGCCAAAATTGAAGTGCTATTACGAAGTGGTGGAAGCCATGGGGCACGAAGATTGTCTGAAGCACGTTCAGCAGCGTGCAGAAGACGCGATGGCGGATTTGATTGAGAAGCATCAAGCGTCGTTGCAAGGGTAGCCAATGCAAAAAAGAACAGCCCGCTCTGGTTAACATGGCGGGCTGTCGTATTATTCGTGCTGTATGTTTTTACTTTTCGTTCTGTTTTTCGTTTTGCTTTTCATTCAGTTCGGCATAAGTGTGCAGCAACTCGGTCAACACTTTCACCCAACCAAACGCATCGCGAGGCGCATTATTCAGGATCGCTTCCACTTGCTCACAATGCTGTTCCAGCGTGACGGCTTCTTCCAGATTGAAAGAAATGGCGTAGAAGTGCCATAAGATCAAACGTGTCATGCGCTCAGTATTTTGCTTGGCCATTTCTGACTCGGCAAAGGCGGCGGCCACTTCACCCAAGGCGATCGCATTCATACGCAACATGGCATCGAACTGTGCTGACTTCATCCGCTCTTCACTGTCGACTTCTTCTTGTTCGAAAGTAAACAGTTCTTGCATCGCTTCTTCTGGCACCATACGGCTGATCACGCGAAGGCTGAACTCTTCCAGTTCGTGTCGCGGCATGGTCATCAGGCATTCAAGGCTATAATCGCGTTCCATGGTTACTCTGTTCTTTGGTTTGCAAGGGCGCGTATTTTGAGTGATTTTGCATGAAATTGCTAGCGCTTGTTAGTTGCCTCGCAGGTTGCAAATACAGGGGGCAGTTCCCCGTTGGCGATACTCGGCTTTGACAGGGTTTTGACATTACACTGATTAGCTTGGGGTATGGTCGGCGCGAATTTGTGATGAAGAGTGACTATGAGCAAGCAACACACACCGAATGAATCAGAGCAGAAACAGGCTGACGTGAATGCGGATCATACCGCGACGTCATCATCCAATGCATCGGCAACGCCACGTAAAAAAAGGCGTGTTCCGCGCTGGGTGACATATTCATGCCTTGTCGGTGTTCTGGCCGTTGGGGGTGGACTCATCAAAATGGGCTTTGCGCTGAATGGCGAAATAACCGAAAAATTTGAAGGGCAGCTCTGGCAGTTGCCTTCGGTCGTCTATGCCCGTGAGTTAACGTTGCAGCCTGGCGCGCTGATCCGATATGAAGACTTGATCAGCGAACTGAAGGTCCTGAAATACCGGAAAGTGAATAAGCCCACGCAACCGGGGGAGTATTCAACCAGCCGATTGAAAGTGGAATTTATTCGTCGCCCGTTTGATTTTCGTGATGGGGCACAAGAAGCCCGCCATATTATTGCCCAATTTGATTATTCCAAAGTAAAACGGATTATCGAAGGGGATACAAAGCGCGAGTTAGGCTATGTCAGTGTCGAGCCGAAAATGCTGGGCATGTTGGAAGCCAAAACCGATGAACAGCGTATTTATCGCCCAATGGCAGAAATGCCAAAGCCATTAATTGATGCCTTAATCGCGACCGAAGACCGCGATTTTTATGAGCACGATGGCGTCTCACCGACGGCGATTGCACGTGCCTTTTTGGCCAACCTGAAAGCCGGTAAAACCGTACAAGGGGGCAGTACCCTGACGCAACAGCTGGCAAAAAACATGTTTTTGTCCAGTGAGCGTAGCCTGTGGCGTAAATTCCGTGAAGCCTATATGGCGATCATCATTGATTACCGTTACAGCAAAGATCAAATCTTAGATGCTTACCTTAACCAAGTGTACCTTGCGCAAAGTGGTCGCGATGCTGTGCACGGTTTTGAATTGGGTGCGCGTTTTTATTTTGGTTTGCCATTGTCTGAATTGCGTGTTGACCAGCAAGCGTTATTGGTCGGTTTGGTGAAAGGGCCGTCTTATTACAACCCATGGCGTTACCCTGAGCGAGCAGAGCGCCGTCGTGATCTCGTCTTGAAGCTGATGATGGATAATGGTGCGTTGGATCGGTTTGATTATAAAGCGGCCATCAAGCACGATTTAGATTTGCAGGCCAAAGGGCAGATTTCTAATCGTCAGCCTGCCTATTTTGGCCAGCTTGAACGTGAACTGGAAGCCAAGGTAAGAGGTTATGAACCTGGCCAAGGGCTACGTCTATTCACCACGCTTGATCCGCGTTCACAAGCCATGGTGGAGCAGTCGGTGAACAAAGTGATTCCGACGCTAGAAGCCAAAGCCGGTAATGAGCTGGAAACTGCCGTGGTGGTGGCAGATCGAATGACCGGTGAAATCCGTGCCATTGTCGGCGGTTCACGTCCGGGTTATGACGGTTTTAACCGCGCGGTCGATGCCAAACGCCAGATCGGCTCAGTGGTGAAACCCGCGATTTATCTGGCGGCACTGGAAAAGCCGGAACAATTCTCCTTAGCGACCAGCCTGAAAGATGAACCGCTCACTGTACGGGGTGAAAATGGCGAAAAATGGTCACCGCGTAACTATGACCGTAAATACCGTGGTGAAGTGCCGTTATACCGCGCGTTAGCGAAATCCTACAATATTCCCACGGTGAACCTTGGAATGGCAGTGGGGCTGGATAGCGTGATTGATACTATGGGTCGCCTTGGCATCAATGAAAATGAAGTGCCGAAGTTACCGTCAATGCTATTGGGGGCTTTCACGCTGACGCCAGTGGAAGTGACGCAAATGTATCAAACCATCGCTAACGGCGGACAGCGCAGTGAATTGACATCGTTGAGTGCCGTGGTGGATAAAGACGGTCGAATTTTGTATCAACATTTGCCGACATCCAGCGAAATGGTGTCACCGCAAGCCGCATGGTTAACCATGTTCAGTTTGCAGAAAGTCGTCACGGAAGGGACGGGGCGTTATTTGAATTCCTTGTTGCCTTCATCACGACTTGCAGGAAAAACCGGAACGTCTGACCAAGGCCGAGACAGTTGGTATGTCGGGGTTGATGGACGCGAAGTCGTGACCATATGGATGGGGCGTGATGATAACAAAGCCGTGAAACTGACCGGTTCCTCTGGCCCGTTGCGTTTGTATGCCGATTATATCCAACACCGTGATCCAGAACCTTTGGTCATACCGGTTCCCGATCGTGTGGTGGATTTTGAGTATTACCGCGATCAACGGGGTGTGTTGGCGCAAAGTTGTACGGGCAATGTGTATCTGCCGACGTGGGATCCACAGGGCCAATTGCGTGAAGGGTGTGAGATACTGCCCGTTAAGCAGGTACAGCGTGGCGTACAGCATGTCGAGGATGGCGTGAAAGAAGGTGTGAAGCAGGTTGAAACCTTCTTCAATAAATTGTTTGATTGGTAAGGTATTTGCGTCACGCAGGTGCGATCGCTACAATGCTGCGCTCTACACTGGTCAACCGAGATAAGTTCGACATGCGTTTATTGAAATCAACCGTAAACCCTGAGTTATTGGATCTTGAAGGCAGCATGTTTCACCGCAAAGCGGCACGAGGCATTATCCTGCAGGGTGACAACATCTTGATGCTTTACACCGCACGCTACCATGACTACACGTTGCCGGGGGGAGGGATCGATGAGGGTGAAGACGCGGTACAAGGGTTGATCCGTGAACTGGAAGAAGAAACCGGTGCGCAGAACATTCGTGATATCACAGCGTTTGGCATCTACGAGGAATATCGCCCGTGGTACAAACCGGATCACGATATCATGCACATGGAATCCTACTGCTTTGTGTGTACGATTGATGCGCAGTTGGGCGAAACGAACCTTGAAGATTATGAAATCAATAACGGCATGAAACCGGTGTGGATCAACATTTTCGATGCTATTGCACACAATGAGCATACCATGGCGAACAGTGACAAGAAGGGGATGTCGATTGAACGAGAGACATTCTTATTGAAATTGATTGTCGACGAGTTACTGCCTGCGCGCGCTAACGAAAAACACGTTGCATAATACGGTATACGATCACACTGCGTTGCCTTAGTTAATTTAGGGACACACCCTAGCTACAGTGTTAAAAAGCCAACCCTAACGGTAATCGTTGCGGTTGGTTTTTTTGTTTGTGGCGCCTACGACGCAGTGTTGCTAGCGCACAGCGGTTTACTGCACGAGCTCATGAATGAAGTTGATGGTGTTTTTCTTGCAGTAATACGTAAATTTCGTTTCCTCTACCTGCACATCAATCCCAGTACTCTGTACGATTTCTTTTTCTTCATTCATGTAGTCAAACAGGGTAAAGCGAGCGTCTTCATTTTTGCAGGTCAGCATGTTACCCGTCACGAATTCGCGTTGATAGCGATTACTTTTTAGCGCACTTTTTTTGCAGCTTTCAGAGAAAATAACACGATTATTTTTCAGATCGGTGATGTTTAAATCGAAGTGACGTTCATCACGTCTCAACTCAATCATCTTTTGATTACTTTCACAGGAAAAGATCAGTGAACGAGGTTTTTCTTTGGGTAATGCCATCGCAGGCGCGCTAAGTGAGGCACATAACAGACAGGTAAGAAAGTAAGCATTTTTATTCATCGTAACGAGCCCGCGTTCACGCAATGTGAATGGTTGATGGATTGGATTTAAGTTATTGAGTAACTAGTAAATTCTATGCCTTGACGGCTTATCTTGGCGTTATGCTGGCATGGTGATGTTTTTTTGCACGGTACAAATAAAAAGAGTTAAACCGACGGCACATTGTGGTGCTTGGTGGTACATAACACGAACATCAAGCTGTGATGTTAGCCGTGATTTTTTGGGTGAGGAAAAAAGGAAAAATACCTGATAATAATAACAATAGCGTGATCGTGAGCGGGTAAATGTGCAACGTGGGGCGTTGTTCTCGTTGAATGGTGTGGTCTGCCCCGCTAAATACCGCTATACGGCCTTAGGTCTATTGATTATTCAATGGCTTAGGGGACTTAGATGATGGGGTAGGTGTTTTTTTGTACGCATAATGCCTGCGTGGTGAAACTTACTTTTATATGTGCATTTAGGAGAAAATAATCCTCCCATCATGGGCAAAGGGAGGGCATATGAGAAAACAATTATCTGTTGAACGGTGTAAATTATCCCTTATAAGAACAAGGGCATCTGATGGTAAACACAGCCCAGCCCGTTACCTCTACTTACGCTTGAATAAAGGTTTTTGATAATGAAAAAGCACCTATGGATCGGTTTTATTGAGACAGTTAAACGTGAAGTGGTACCTGCATTAGGTTGTACCGAGCCTGTTTCGGTGGCATTGGCTGCAGCCATTGCTACTCGCGCTTTAAAAGGTCAGCCTGTGCGTATTGACGCGTTTGTGTCACCTAACCTAATGAAAAACGGCATGGGTGTTGGCGTACCGGGTACGGGTATGGTCGGTTTGCCGATTGCTGCGGCAGTGGGTGCTTTGGCGGGTGAGCCAGATGCCGGTCTTGAAGTGCTAAAACACATTACCGCAGATGATGTTGCGAAAGCCAAAGTGCTATTGGATAACAATGCCGTAGCAGTAGGCGTGGCGACCGTAAGTAATATTTTGTATGCGAAAGTCGTTGTTGAGACAGCGGAAGAGACGGCGAGTGTGATCATCGCAGATGGCCACACCAATGTGGTATCGATTGAAGTGAATGGCACCGTGACGTTCATTGCCGATCAGCCGACGGATTCTGCTCCGGTGAAAAAAGAAAACATTTTCGAGCAAGCGACGGCGCACGATATTTACGATTTTGCGTTGAATGCGCCTCTGGAAGACATTGATTTCATTTCACAAGCGTACGATTTGAATAATGCGTTGTCAGAAGAAGGCTTGACGGGGAATTATGGTTTGCAAATTGGTGCAACGTTCCAGCGTAACGTTGACCGCGGTTTGCTGACTGGCGGTTTGATGACAGACATTCTGCGTCGTACCTCTGCCGCGTCTGATGCGCGTATGGATGGCGCAATGATGCCAGCAATGAGTAACTCAGGTTCAGGTAACCAAGGCATTGCGGCAACCATGCCTGTTGTTGTCGTGGCTGAGCATGTGAAAGCGGATAAAGAAACAACGATCCGTGCTTTGATGCTGTCTCACCTGATGGCGATTTATATTAAGAGCTACCAAAATAAGCTGTCTGCGCTATGTGGTGCAACAACGGCATCAATGGGCGCAGTGGCGGGCATGACGTGGTTGCTTGGCGGTCAGTTTACCCAGATCAGTGATGCGATTTGCAGCATGATTGGTGATATTACCGGTATTATCTGTGACGGTGCAAAGACCAGTTGTGCCATGAAGGTGTCTTCATCAGCAAGTGCCGCACTGAAAGCCGCGTTGATGGCGTTGGATGGTATCCGCGTGACAGGCAGTGAAGGTATTGTGGCGGATGATGTGGACAGTTCTATTCGTAACATGTCAGCATTGGCAAATGGCGCAATGACACAAACTGACGTGCAGATCCTAGAGATCATGGTACACAAGTAATTGTAGCCAAGTTATTGATTGTTAAACTATGTCTAGTACGCAATGGAAAGGCATAGTTGGCAATATCAATAACATTGTTATTTATGATGGATACGCTGTTCTTCAGTGGTATGGTGACACTCGGGGCTGGGACTCGACAGTGTCATCGGCGTCGCTGGGTAGGGTGTCCATCATAGCATTCAACGGCTTACGAAATGGCGTTCACGGGTTGATCAATGGCGTGATAGCTAAGCCAAATGGGTGTGTTTTCGGGGCATTATGATAAGTAATGGGCTGATTCTGCATCAATATGAAATCGTAAAATTACCAATGATTTCATTCTCTCTATTTTTAATATCCCCCTCATTTGACACTTCGCAGTATGAAAAAGCGAGATGAATATTCTCTACGTTTCCATTCATCAATACATGCCGTAATAATATGTCACTATTTAGTTGATGAATGTGTGACTCCCACGAAATCGCGTCTTTAAATAAATTAAAATTTACTTTCATTGATTAAATGTTTCCTTTTGTGCTGTGTAATTTTCTTCACGAGATTGTTGAAACCAAAATCGTTTTCGGCCAGTGGATCGAGACATAGGTATCCTTATGATGTGATCGGTAGAGCAAATGATTGTGTGTAAAATAAACAGGTAATGAAGAATGAAGTTTTATGATTGTGGATATAGCGAATGGGATGCAAAGAGTAACGATATTGAAAAAGCAGGGGCGAGAAGGGGTAAGCTTTTTGAAGATACGGTATAAATGCTTGCGTGACGAGAGTGAAAAGTGACGTAAATGGCGCTAGCGCCATTTACGTCGACTTTCGAAATTATAGCGCTACTACGTTAGCTGCTTGAGGGCCTTTTTGACCCTGTTCTACTTCGAAAGATACTTTCTGGCCTTCAGCTAGAGTTTTGAAGCCTTCTGAAGCGATAGCACGGAAGTGAACGAATACGTCAGCACCGCCGTTGTCTTGAGTGATGAAGCCGAAACCTTTCTCTTCGTTGAACCACTTAACGATACCAGTTGTTTTGTTAGACATAATATGTCCCTTATATAATTAAATTCATAAAATTATCGCAAAAAAGCGATGCACTGACAGTTTGAATTATTTAATGTGACGATAAAGCTAAGGGAAACACTGAGAATAACAACAATGACGAAGAAATACTGAGGCTTACTTTTACTTGAAGTTTCATTAATAACTCCGAACAACAGAGCGAGATGGATAATACATCAGTTTCGAGTTATGTAAAGGTTTTAATGGTTATTCTGTTGTAATAGGCGAAATTTATGCGCTTCCTTGCAAAATGGTGCCACGTTTAGCACGGTTTCATCTGAAGAATGGGTGTCCGATTATGGGGGCGCAACCAGCACACGCCCATAGCGACTTTTCTGTACCAGGTCTTGGAGCAAACTTTGTTCATTGCTAGTACAAAACAATTGACGAACAAAAATGCCTTGCCATGTCACCGTCCCTTTTTCGTAATGTGGGGCATCGGGGCCCGCAAACCGTGAATAGTCGTAAATTTCAAACCGTACCTCAGGGCTTTCCTCATCAGCAGGTTTATGGCACACCGCTTTATAGCGAAAGGCCAATTCCTGTTCTTGGGTGTCACGCGTGAACGACACGTATTTCTCGGGGCAGGTTTCATCAAAGTCTACGGTTGCGTTGTGGCTGATCGTGAGTCGATACGTGTCGTTTAATTTAGAAAAGGTGATGGCATTACCACCATTGAGGCAAGAAAAGAACGATTCGGGCACCTGTGCCTGTGTACTTAGTGGCAATAGCAGGGTTATGCATGCCGCGATGCGCCCTGCGAGGGTGGAAAATGGTTTCAACACAATGATCTCTGTTTATTCCCGAAACGGCTGGGAGGGTGAGGGTCGTTGTGCGCCATCCTGTCATGTGCTGCGGTGTTTGCATTCAAAAGATGGTGAATATTCCACCGCCATTACATTCTCTTTTCCGGTTTTCATTGGTTACGTGCCTGCGTGTTACCTATGGCACACAATGTGTCTTCTCTTCCGTCTTTTGTTTTTCGTTTTCCGTCCTTGTTTCCGCTTTGGCTATCTTCCTTGATAGCCGGCGCCCGCTCTTTTCGTGCTGAGTATTCAATGATCTTATGTTATTGGGGCGGGGATGTGTCCTTCTCTTCTGGCACATAGCCTTTGGATGGCGGTGAACTGACATCGGATGCCACCCATCCCCCTCCCAGTACCTTGTATAACGTGAGGAAATTCAACTGTTCAGAGAGTTTGGTATTGATCAATTCTTGT
Organism: Photobacterium sp. 270122K; assembly: GCF_059941365.1. Classification (NCBI taxonomy): domain Bacteria; kingdom Pseudomonadati; phylum Pseudomonadota; class Gammaproteobacteria; order Vibrionales; family Vibrionaceae; genus Photobacterium; species Photobacterium sp. 270122K. The sequence continues at coordinate 279,399 of NZ_JBPOEN010000001.1, read as the reverse complement.
TGTGCGGTGTAGTAAGAGCGTTGTGAATCTAATACCGTGAAATAATCATCGACCCCTTCATCAAATCGCAAATTGGACAAATGAAAACTGTCTCCAGTCGCGTTGACGAGCATTTGCTGTGCGGCGACTTGATCTTTCAACGTTGCTTGATTGGCGAGCGCATCGGCCACTTCCTTGAAAGCGGTTTGAATAGCTTTTTCATACTGATTGAGCGCAATTTGTTGATCGGCTCTGGCAACGTCTAATTGCGCATCCAACTCGCCCCAACGGAAAATGGGGAGCACCAAGGTCGGGGTAAAGGTCCAGCTTAAACTATCACTGGAAAAGAGATCACTGGCTGACGCGCTCAACAATCCGCCTGTGGCGGTTAACGATATGGCAGGGAAATAGGCGGCACGTGCAGCCCCGATACTGGCGTTGGCCGCAATAAGTTGATGTTCTAACGCCTGAATATCCGGACGGCGTAACAGCACGGTAGACGGCATGCCCACCTGAATGGGGGCAAATTGAATACGTTCTGTTTTTTGTGGTAACAGGTTGGCAGGAATACGGGTGCCAACCAAGGTGGTAAGTGCATTGATGTCCACATTCACTTGGCTAGTGAAGCGGGCGACATCTTTCAGCGCAGTGGCAACCGTGGTTTGTGCCTGTGCCACATCCAAGCCGGTGGCGACGCCGCTATTTAAGCTTTTCTGGGTCAGGTTAAGTGAATCTTGCTGCAAGACTAAGGTGTCTTTTGCTAGCTGTAATAAATACTGATCCGCAAGCAGGGTGAGGTAAGCTTCAATCACCCCACTGACTAAACTGAGCTGGGTGTTTTTTCTGGCTTCAACAGTGGCCATGTATTGCTCTAAGGCTTGTTGCTCAAGGCTGGCCACGCGGCCCCAAAAGTCGATTTCATAACTGGTGATCCCGAGATCCACGCTGTATTGTCGGCTGATGGTTGAATTGCCGTTGGTGACGTTCTCCGGTAAACGTTGATTGGCCGCACCGGCGGTGGCGTCAATGTTTGGTAAGCGACTGGCACGTTGAATACCAAACAGCGCTTCAGCACGCTGAATGTTCAAGATGGCGATGCGCACATCGCGGTTATTATTTAGGGCCAATTCTACGACTTGTCGGATATTGTCATTTTGTACGAATAAGCGCCAATCTTGTTCAACCGACACCGCTTGTTGATGGGATGGCGGGGGCGCGGCCGGTGTGTGCGGGGAGGTCGAGGCATTCGGTACCGCGTCACTGGATAGCACGAGCGGGTTGGTCGCATACGTGTTGCTGTTCGTCGCCGTGTAAATGGAGTAATTCGCGCCTTCCGCCGCATTGGACTGTACCGGCCACTCAGGTGCCACAGGTAAGGCCGTGCGTTGATAGTCAGGAATAAAACTGGCGCAACCAGAGACGATCAACGCCACCATGACAGAGAGGGCAACGCCAGATGGATTAGTCATGGCTCGGCTCCTTATGTTCGAGGCTGGCAGACTTGTCTGCTGGTTCGGGATCGTTACCGTGGAACACGCGCGTGACCACCACAAAGAACAGGGGAATAAAGAAGATACCCAGGAAGGTTGCGGTGAGTACACCACCGACAACGCCTGTCCCCACCGCGTTTTGCGCCCCTGAGCCCGCACCATTGGAAATGGCCAGTGGTACCACCCCCATCCCAAAGGCCAGTGAGGTCATCAATATTGGACGTAGGCGAATTTTGGCCGCATGTATAGCGGCGTGGTAAAGATCTTCACCGGCGTCATGGTAAGACTTGGCAAACTCAACGATCATGATAGCGTTTTTGGATGCCAACCCAATCGTGGTTAGCAACCCCACTTGGAAATAGACATCGTTATCCAGCCCGAAGAACAAGGTGGCGCTCACCGCCCCGAGGATGCCTAGCGGGATAATCAAAATCACCGAAAACGGTACAGCCCAACTTTCGTACAAGGCCGCCAGGCAGAGAAACACAATCAAAATGGAGAGGGCATACAGTAGCGGTGCCTGACCACTGGAAATGCGCTCCTGATACGACATCCCCGTCCATTCAACCCCCACACCGGCGGGCAATTGACTGACCAGACGTTCCATTTCTAGCATTGCATCACCAGTACTGACGCCGGGCGCGGGTTCCCCCAGAATTTCCATTGCTGCCGTACCGTTATAGCGTTCAAGGCGAGGGGAACCATAGGTCCATTCCCCCTCACTGAATACCCGCATCGCGACTAAATCGCCTTCGCTGTTACGCACCTTCCATTCCATGATGTCTTCCGGGTTCATGCGATACTGCTTATTCGCTTGGACATACACCTGCTTGACCCTGCCTCGGTCGACAAAGTCATTCACGTAGCGACTACCAAACGCAGTGCCGAGTGTGGTGTTGATGTCATTGATAGACACCCCCAATGCGCGCGCCTTGAGTTGATCAATCTTGATGTGGTATTGCGGTGTATCGTCTAAACCGTTGGGGCGCACAGCAGTCAAAAGTTTGCTTTGTGCGGCCATGCCAAGCAATTGATTGCGAGCTTGGGTCATGGCTTCGTGGCCCATACTCGATCGGTCTTGTAAGAACATGTCAAAACCGGTGGCATTACCCAACTCCATGATAGCGGGAGGGGCAAAAGCGAAGATCAAGGCTTCTGGAATTTGGGTAAATGCGCCCATGGCCCGTCGGACAATGGCGTTGACCTTATCCTGCGGCTGAGTACGTTCATCCCAGTCTTTGAGTGAAACGAACATCATGCCGGTATTGGCACCGGCACCGGCAAAACTGAAGCCGGCGACGGAGAAAACCGAGTTCACGTTTTTCTTTTCTTTTTCTAAGAAATAGTCTTCGACTTGATCGAGGATTTCCAGCGTTTGGCCTTGGGTTGAGCCACTGGGCAGTTGCACCATACTCATCATCACCCCCTGATCTTCATCCGGTAAAAAACCACTTGGGAGACGTAAAAAGATCAAGGCCATCACCACCCCAATTCCAAGGTAAAGCAGCAAAAAACGCACACTGCGATGGGTAATGAATGTCACCGCTTTGGTGTACTTTGTGGTGGCATTGTCAAAATGGCGGTTAAACCAGCCCGCAAACCCCGTTGTTTTATGGCCGTCGGTGGTCTTCAGTAAGCTGATACACAAAGTGGGGGTTAAGATGATCGCGACCATCACCGACAGAGCTACGGCTGTGACAATGGTGATGGAAAACTGACGATAAATGGCCCCGGTTGACCCGGCAAAGAACGCCATCGGTACAAAGACCGCACACAATACCATCCCGATCCCGATCAGGGCGCTGGTGATTTCATGCATGGATTTTTCTGTTGCGGCGCGTGGGTCAAGCCCTTCCTCTTCCATGATCCGTTCGACATTCTCTACGACTACAATGGCGTCATCCACCAATAGACCGATGGCCAATACCAAGGCGAACATGGTTAAGGTATTGATGGAATACCCCAGTACCAGCAAGACTGCAAACGTGCCGAGCACCACAACAGGCACGGCGATAGTGGGGATCAAGGTTGCACGCAAGCTTTGCAGAAACAGCAACATGACCAAGAACACCAAAAAGACGGCTTCGAGTAAGGTTTTGACCACCTCCTCGATAGAGATTTTGATGAAGGGCGTGGTGTCATAGGGGTAAACGACGCTGATCCCTTCGGGAAAGAAGGGTTTCAGTTCGTCCAGTTTTTCACGTACCGCATCGGCCGTTTCTAGGGCGTTTTTCCCGGTGGCTAAGGCAATGGATATCCCTGAGGCAGGCTGTTTATTAAATGCAGACACGGTTTGGTATGACGCCGCGCCTAATTGCACCTCGGCCACATCTTCAATCAGCACTTGCGACCCGTCGGGGTTCACTTTTAGCAGGATCTTTTCAAATTGCTCGACAGTTTGTAAGCGGGACTGGGCTGTGATTGTGGCGTTGAGTTGTTGCTGTGGCATTGTCGGTGCGGCACCGAGTTGCCCGGCAGAAACTTGGGCGTTCTGTTCTTGAATGGCCGCCACCACATCTGACGGCATTAAATCAAAGCTTTCTAATTGGAAGGGGTTGAGCCAAATGCGCATGGCATATTCGGCGCCGAAAAGCTGTGTTTGACCGACACCATCCACTCGGCTTAGTGGGTCAAGCACATTACTGGCGATGTAATCCGAAATGTCATTGTTATCGAGTGAAGGATCGTCAGACACAAAACCGATCACCATTAAAATGGAGTTACTGGCTTTTTCGACCCGCACCCCTTGGTTTTGCACATCAATGGGCAGCAACGGGGTGGCCGCTGACAATTTGTTTTGTACCTGTACTTGCGCAATATCGGGATCCGTCCCTGCGGCAAAGGTCAGGGTCGTGGTGGTGTTCCCGAACGAGTCTGAGGTTGAGGACATATAGAGTAAGTTGTCCAACCCGTTCATTTGTTGTTCAATCACCTGCGTTACGGAGTCTTCCGCTGTTTTGGCCGATGCCCCCGGGTAAGTCGCTGAAATTTGAATAGCGGGTGGGGCAATCGTGGGATACTGCGCAATGGGCAGCATGATGATGGCTATCACCCCCGCGAGCATCACTAATATCGCGAGTACCCAAGCAAAAACAGGACGAGCAATGAAAAAATGAGCCATAACGCGTTCCTATTGCTGACTGTTTTGAGGAGAGTGTGGCGGGGTGTGCTGAGTCCCTGAGGGAGAAGCCGCCGGTGCGCTGATCTCATGGGATTTCGCGACAGGGCTGCCGGAACGCACGAACTGCAATCCATCAACCACCACTTTTTGTCCGACATCCAGCCCCTTGGTGATGAGCCATTGGTTGTTGACGAGTCGGCTAGCTTCGACTGTTTTTATTTCGACGGTATTTTCGTTATTGATGACAAAGACTTGTGCATCGCCTTTGGGGGTGCGAGACAACGCTTTCGCTGGGATCAGTATGGCTTTATTGATCACCCCGCGTGGCAGTGATGCGCGCACAAACATGCCTGGCAGCAAAATCTGGTCTGGGTTAGGGAAACTCACCCGCAACACAAAAGATCCTGTGGCTTCATTGATATTGATATCAGAAAACAGGATCGCCCCACGGTGCCCATAGGTGGTGGTGTCTTCTAAAAAGAGCGTGATGTTTTTGGATTCATTGTGGGTGCGGGTAAATTGCCCTTGGGCGAGTTCACGGCGAAACTGCAGCAGTTCGGTGCTCGATGCCGTGAGATCCACGTACATCGGATCATAGGTTTGCACGGTCACTAAAGGCGAGCCTTGGTTAGCCGTCACCAGCGCCCCTGCGGTGACGGTGGAGCGTCCGGCACGTCCGGCAATCGGTGAATAAACGCGGGTATAGTTAAGGTTGATTTTGGCATTTTCCACAGCGGCAACGGCACTGGCAACGTTGGATTGCGCTTCCTGATAGGTCGCTACGGCATCATCGAAATCCTGCCGAGAGACTGCCCGCTCTCTCACCAAGCGGCGGTAGCGTTCTGCGCGATTGCGCGCGGTAGACTGATTCGCTAACGTTTTTCTCAGCTCCGATTGTGCTTGGTCGAGCTGTAACTGGAAAGGAGCGGGGTCAATCTGATAAAGAGGCTGGCCTTTTTTTACCATCGTGCCTTCATCGAACAGCTGGCGCAGGATGATCCCGCCTACCTGTGGGCGTACCTCTGCCTCAAAAGAGGCCAGTGTCCGGCCGGGCATTTCATCTTTCAGTTCCACCGGTTGGGTCTGAATGGTGACATAACCAATATCATATTGTGGCCCCTGTGCGGCGGGGGCTTCTTGCTTGTCACATCCTTGCAGCAGGCTGGCACTGAGCCATACGGCCGTGAGAGACAAGCGTTTTAATGTGCACAAATTCATCATAATCACAGCGTATGTCCACCCCATTCATCAATGACAAGCGCACGCTCAGCAAAAGCCTGCGGATTATGAAAGCTTATTGAATATTTTTATGGGCTTATGTCTTAACTTTGCGTTAAGTGGCAAGGGAGGTGATGGGAGGGGGAAGTATGCGGTCGCTTTTCAGTCAGTTACTACGTGTACGACCGCATGGAGAAAAGGATGAAAAAGGATAAATAAGTGCTTTATGACTCCGCGAGTTTTTTCATTTGTAGGCCAAGGAAGACAAAGCTGATCCCTTCTATTAACAATGACACGCCAACAAAGATCCCCAGTAACGATAAAGAAAATGTTGGATCGTCGAGATAAGAAAAGAAATACCCCCCAATGATGACGGACAGCAAACCGCTCAAAATGATCCATGTGCTACCGGGTAAGGAACGGTTGCTCATGCCAAAGATCATGCGCGTGACACCGTTAAAAATCATGATGATCACCATCAGCATCGTGATGGTCACCAAACCAGCCAGTGGTTTGAACAGGATGAATAGCCCACCGACAATATAGAGTACGGCACTGAGTACATACCAGAGTTTGACTTTCCATACGTGAATACTGAAGGTGTGATAGGCCTGTACTAAGCCACTAAACAAAAAGATCGCGCCAATAATGGTTGTGATAGTAATGCCTGCGGCAATGGGCAAACTGATCGCGCCAATACCGGCGAGCGCGATAAGCAGGCCGACAATGACAAACCATTTCCAGCCTTTCGATAAAAAAGCATGCCCGGTAGAGGATGCCGGTGTTTGACTTGGTGTTTCCATGCGTAACCCCTCGCTGTGATCGGTATAACGAGCAGTGCCAATGCGCTGCCGTCATGGTGAATAATCACTCCAAGTCTAGTTGAGGTCAGCTGACGATATGATCTTTCAGGGAAAATACGTGAAGATAAGACGAAGCGCGACACCACCGAAAAAGTGATGCCACACTAGGAAGGCTTATTATGAATGTTTGTTACGAAGGTAGTGACGTGCACCTTGGTACGGTAAGGATGGGGGATTACACCGCCATCGCCGTAGGGTGAAGATACTGCTGCCATGCCGTGTGGTACAAGGCTTTCGAGGTCGCACGCAATTGGTTAATTTGCGCGTTTTCAAACTCGCAGACATCACGCTGTTGAGAGAGTGCTACTCGCTCAATGCGTTGGATTTGTTCGTAAATCTTGTGTTCTTCACCGTTTTTGACATCAGAAACGGCGGCCAAGTGTAATTGCACTTCGGCAATCAACTGTGATTCAGGCAAACGCACCAAAACCTTCAAGTCACGGTAGCCAGATGCTGTTGGGTTTTTGAAACGGTTCTTTACCGCAACCAAGGTGGCTTCTTTTCCCATCAACTCAAATGCTTGTACAAGACTCGGGATGTCTTTTGCGACTAATGACGCGCGTGCAAGGTCAGTAATTTTCGTGACATCACCTGCCAGTTCTGTATCGATCTTCGTCTGTGCACGTTGCTTAGATTTGACGCCCGGCAAGATGACTTCCGTGTGTGTCAGCATGCCAATTTCTTGCATCAGATTGCTCAGTTCATTTTGTGCGTTCGGTGCTTGTGCGTACAGTGCATCAAACTGCGAGTACGGTTGGGCAATACGTGGCGCACGCCAATCTTGAATGCTGTATAGGCCGCTCAAGCTTTGCTGGAAGGATTTTTTGCTGCCTTCCGATAAGCGAGCTGGGTACTCATATTCTTGTTTGTTGTGATCAGTCATTACCGGTGCGGCAACGGCTGAACTTCGGCCCAAAACAAACAAAAGGATAAAACATGTGCGAAGTAACGACTTCACGTCCATTCAACAACTCCTTGTGCCAGGGGTCTCTGGCTATACGTAAACGGGGGTATCAACGGGTAATGCCGATGAGAAAAAAGACGTATATTGAGTGTTGTATCGCGATACAGGACGAAGAGTATCAGAGTTAGCTGAACGAGAGATGAACTTTGCTCACACCATTTCGCCTATATGGCGGATGATTCGATTCGATTTCAGATTCTGTGATGAAAGCCCATCGTGTGGGCGCAAAGGATATGGTGGTGAGATAAAAAAGGAGCCAGTCTCAGGCTCCTTTGGGGGGGGAATGTATGTGCTTTTCTTTCTATCTTTCTATCTTTCTGTTTTTCTTTTGCCGTGTTGTGATCAGCTGGCAAGCGGCAAGGGTTGAGACGCCTGAACTGTGTGTGACGGATGCAAGTATTGATGCCAGGCTTGCTGGTACATTTCTTGCGATTGATGGCGCAGTTGTGCGACGGTCGCCAATTCAATGTCATTCATAGCACGCTGTTCGGCTTGGGCGTTACGTTCAATTTGCTGAATGGATTCGTAGATATCATGCTCTGGGCCACTTTTAATATCAGCGATGGCATCAAGATGAAGCTGAATTTCTGCGATGATGCCACTGTGTGGCAGTTGCACCAGCATTTTTAAATCGCGGTAGCCGGAAGATGCAGGATTTTTAAAGCGGTTTTTTGTTTCCAACACGGTGGTTTCACGGCTAAGCAGGGTGTAGGCATCCACCAAAGAGGCAATGTCGTTTGCCACTAAACTGCCACGGGCTAAATCGGTTAAATGTTCCGGGTGGCCATTCAGTTCAGTGGCAATTTTATACTGGGCACGTTGCTTCGCCTTCACGCCGGGTAACACGGGTTGGGTTGACGTGTGAAGACTGATTTGAGTTAGCAATTGCTGCAATTCATGCTGTGCGGGTTCAGCCTGCTGATAAAGGCGGTCAAAGTCAGTGAATGGCTGATTGATGGTGGCAGCTCGAAAGCTTGGAATGGCGTAAAGGCCGCTGAGTGAGTGTTGGAAACTGTCCTTGGTATCTTGTGTGGGTGATGCGGGATGTTCGATATCCGCATCTGTGAACTGGGGAACCGTTGCGTTGGCAACAGGGCCTCGACCTAAAATACACAATAGGACAAAGCAAGTTCTGAACAAAGACTTCGCGCTCATTGAATCTCCTTGATCTCACCACCGAAACTGATGTGGTGCTACTGAAGATATCGGGTCTGATTGTGGGTTTTCAATGCGACCAAGGTCGAAATATCCTTAATCATTAAAAGGTTGTGATCCGGTTCTCACTTAAGTTATGCGTCACTTTTTCTATGTGTAACATTCCATGACAGTGACGAACTGGCGCTCAAAAGAGTGCTAGAATACCGCCGTTTGTTAACCGAGAGATTTGTCATGCAACAGGATTTGATCATTATTTTTGCCATCGTGTGGGTAGGGATGGCCGTAGGCAGTTACATGCTGTTCCAGCGCGGGAAGGATGTGGCGCGGAAACGTAAATTGTGGCCGATATATACCATTGGCAGTAATGTTGTCGTCGGTGCTGTGATTATCTATATTCAACCGCCGCTATACACCATGTTGGCCTTGTTGGCGCTATTGGTACCCGTGACAATGATGACCGTGCGTTCAACCAAGTTTTGCGATGCGTGTGGCAGCCCTTCGCGTTCACCGTTCTTCATGAAGCCACCGGCAAACTGCTCACATTGCCAGAAGCCATTGAAATAATTCACCGCTGTGATTTCATGCGTTATTGCAAGCCACGCGCTCGCACTCTCTTAGGGTACCGGTCTACGGTACCATCACTGCAGAGAGACAACACAAGCCGTGGTTTGTGATTAGACGTTCACGCATTTTTCCGTTAATGCGTTGGTCTCAAATTGAATCCCTTGCCAGCCATACTTCATGAAATTACGGATATTTTGATGATCATCCCCTTCAGGATGTTGCAGTACATCAAGGCGATAATGCTCACCGAAACAAGCCAGCACTTCTGCTTCTGATAATGCATGGCGCTGAGCAAATGCAAAAATACGGCACGATCCTTCATTTTTTCCTCGCGCATTGTGCAAGGTTTCTTTGCCTAAGCCATTGGTAAAGGCTGTCGGGGAAAAATCGTAATGCTGATTAATGGTGTCAATCACGGTGTTGAAGCTGAGGGTTTCTGGCTGGTGTTTGATGTGATGAAGTAGCGTTTCCATCGCGATACTCTCCTTTTGTCGGTCTTCTTCTGTTGTGTTGTGATGAATCAAGCTCGTGAGCGTGTGGAATGCACTCACGAGCCTGTATTAATTAGCGTTGACCTTGTTTTTTAGTCTGCTGCTTGAGTTCAAATTCTAACTCATCAGGGAAAACAACCAAGCCGTCTTCGTCTAGGTTCGGGAAAATTACCACGGCCAATTCGTCATCTTCAAGGCCATGTGTCCAGCGGCTGTGCCATTTGTTTAAAGAAATAGCTTCTGCTTTACAGTTATCCCAGTCACCTGTCGCCCAAGATTCAGCGAATTCTTTGTTTGGCCAAACCGGAACGCAATCTTCATCGTCCGTGTTGAGCATCACACAACCGTGCTCATCGGTCAGAATCCAAATTTCGCGGTTAGCAACCACTTCTTTCACCAAATATTGGTAACGCTTTTCAGCATCATACGCTTGGATTGTTTCAATTTGGCTTGGATCTAATGGCGTAGACATTTGTCTTTTCCTGTAACACATAGTAATAGCGTCATAGCATAGAGGAAAATTAGACTTTAGTCATTGTGTTAGCCGTCGTTTGCCCTACAGACAAGCTGTAGGGCAAACAAAAAAGCAGTGGGAAAGTGAATGGGGTGTATTAACGCAAGGTATAAGGAATACGAACGGAGAGCTGGAAATCGGGCGCATCCGCGGTTAGGCCGGCATTCACCCCAACATTCAAGGTCGTTTCTGGGTTTATCGCATAGTTTGCGCCGAGGGAAATGGAGTCAAGCTGCAGCAATTTTGCGTCAGATTGCGTTTCACCGTTGATCTTCGATTTCAAAATGGTTTTATGACTCAAGCCTAGGCTGAACGAAAATTTAGGATTCACCGCGAAACCCATCCCTGCACTGAAGGAAATGGTATCCCCCAGATCAATGGTATTGGCCTGCAAACTGCTGGTGGTGCCATCCTCATTATCGACGGTAACGTCCACTTCAACATCGTCCTTGATATTCCAGATATAGCTCAGGTTGGCATAGATAACCGCAGGATCCATTGGCAGGATCATGGTAAGTCCGGGTTCAATACTGGGGAATCCTGAGCCGGTAGGCAGTTCTTCAAAGTCACTGAGATCGTTGATAGGCACATCATAGGGTGAGGTACCCGTTGTGGTTTTAAAGCGCAAACCTGCAATCCAGTAAGGGGGATTTTCCATGTTGATCTGGTATTTAAAGGCGGCTTCGATATCACCGATGTCACTGCCTTCTACGGTACGTAAAGTATCACTCGGCACCCCTTGTTGTAGCTCTCGTTCAAAAATAGAATCTGAGCGATAAACCCAAGGCACGCGAGCCTCCACTTCTAAGCGGTTAGTGATACCGTAACGGCCCGTTAACCCAAAGGTGAGAGTCGTTCTGTCAATATCACTGGCGCGGATTAACCCGACAATCAGCGACGGTAGGACGGTGTAACCGACGATAGAGACACTGTTTGACGAGTTTTGGGTATACGAAAAACTACCATCGATCACAAAAGAGCCTTTGGGCGTAAGAACGCCGGGCAAATCAGGATCCAGTAAATCCCCAAAGGTTTGTACACGTTTAGGTTTTTGTTGCCCTTGCGTCGCATCGGTCGTGTCTGCCGCGACGCTCCCTGACATCAAAGCAAGAAGCGCGATAAAGCTTTTATTATTGAACGTGCTCACGATAGCCTCACTTACTCTATTGATTTACCGACTCTTTAATGCATAACAAGAGGGGTAGGATTAGCACTTTTTTACATGGTTGCTGGATAAATAACAGATAACTCAGATAAGAAAATCATAGTTGAGGTGAGAATAAGAGTGTAATTGAGATTCTCAGATACAGTCTTACACTTGAGAAGTTTTGGTTATCTATTTATTACGTTGGACTACTCGGGTTTCCAATGAATAAGGCAGTATTCTAAAAATTGAAATGGTGAGACGAATTTTCATATTTTAGGCAATATAAGTAATGGAAATAAATAATAAAAAGTTCAGATTTAAATGGATCAAAAATTATTAAAAATAATACAGACACTAAACTTGCCAACACTATAGTTAAGTTATCTCGCAAACACATGCGGGTGATTATAAGAAAATAACTACTCAATATATTTGGAGTAATACCATGCGTAAAACACATATCGCACTATTAGTAGCAGTAGTAAGTTCTCCTCTAGCACTTGCAAATTCATATTATGACCCGTACAACCCTTATTATGATGACGGCAATGACAAAACCATTACCGATTCATTCAACAAAGATCTTGATGCCACGTTAAGTAAGAGTGTGCATAAAGAGTACAACATTGAAAAAACGTATAAGTCAGACGATGACACGTTGAAAATGTATGATGTGAACAATACTGACAAGCATGAGTACATTAATAATAGTACCCATGATTACAGCCAAGATTGGACCATCAAAATTGAAGAAACCTGGAACACCGCAGAATCAAAACTTGATGGTTCTGTTGCGTACAGCAGCGTTTCTTACGGTGGCGCATGTTGTGAAGACAAAGGTGGCTACTACGGTAAAGGTTACGGTGCGCCACAAGCGCCATCAAGCTTAACGGTAACGCACAGTAACGACATGTCAGGTGCCTTCTCTGGTGCGTCAGGTATCAACATTGCAGGTCAGAATGCGGGTAATAACTCGTTGGTACAGCAGAGTGCTAGCACCAATGCCATGTTAGCCGGTAATTAATACATAACTGAGGGCTGTACGCAGCCCTCAGGAGGATGTCATGAAATATTTAACACTGATAGCGGCGGCCTTTATTTCAATGAGTGCGACAGCGGCTGATGAGTTGGATATTCTAGCAAATTCTGAATTGTTGACAGATGAAGTGATGACCGTATCCCGTGGTGGTGAATACGAGTTAAAACTGGATAATATTTCAGCCAGTTCAGATATGTATGGCGATGTTGCAGGTAATGGGGCGTATAACAATACAACGGGTGATAATGTCATTGACGCTGGGTCGTTAAGCAATTCATCAGGTGTGTTTAATATCGTCCAAAACACCGGTAATAATGTGTTAATTCAAAATGCAACCGTGGTAAACCTGACATTGAAGTAATTGTTAGTCTATCTACGCTGGCACAGTATGTGTCAGCAACCAATCAAATAATAAGATAAATTGCATTGGTTTCGCAGGGGTAACAAATGTGCTTCTTTATTTATGGTTATAACAATAGGTTAACCATATCACACGGATGTGCATTATAAAAATAGATAACATATTTTGGAGTAGTATCATGCGTAAAACTAACGTTATGCTTTTAGCAGCATTAATTGCCACGCCATTCGCAATGGCTGATGGCGGCTATGATAACAAGTACGATGATAGCAAATATGGCGGCGGATATTATGACAAGCACGATGGTGATGTCACCATCGAAGGCAGCAAAAATAAATCAGCAAAAATTGATGTTGATTTAGATTACAGCAAAAAAGTGCATTACAACAAAAGTGAGTACTCTGATGATGATTATCTGAGTATGAAAAATGTGGGCAATACCTACTACTTGAAAGACGAAGATAATTCAGAGTGGGATGCTTCAATTGATAAACACATTGAGAAAGAACTCAATCACTATCTTGCTAAGTCAAAGCTTTACGGTGGCGTAATGGCAACCGAAGTGACCTACGGCGGGGCATGCTGTAAGGGTGCTGCATCTGAAGTGATGGTGGATCACTCTAACATGATGGGCGGCGCGTACCAGAGCGCATCAGGTATCAACATTGCCGGTCAGAACGTGGGTAACAACTCAATGGTTCAACAAACAACAAGTACCAATGCAGCGCTTGTTGGCTCAGGTGGAGGTACCTTACCGGGTGGCTCATATTAATAAAATAAAGGGCCGCAAGGCCCTTTCTTCGTTGAGGTATCATTTCTAATATTTGTGATTGAACGGTTTTGCTTATAGTGAATAAACAGGTCATCACGTTGGGTAGGCGGTAACGCGTATGAACAAATCAACTGTATTGCTTCTCAGCTTATTAACCACATCAAGCGCATTTGCGTTGGATTATTTTCCTAATAGAGGCGGCTACAATGTGCCTGTGCAAAGCTATCAAGAACAATTATTTGGTGATGTATTCCGGCAGCAGTATGATTTTAGCTGTGGGTCCGCTGCCGTTGCATCATTGCTGAAATTTCACTATGGGATTGAAGCGAAAGAAAATGTAATTTTTGAGTATATGTTTAAAAATGGCAATCAAGAAAAAATAGAGCAAGAAGGCTTTTCCATGTTGGATATGAAAAAGTACCTTATTTCTCTTGGGTTGGATGCGAATGGCTATAATATTCCATTAGAAAAATTCCGTCAGTTACGGATCCCTGCGATCACCATTGTTAACTTTGATGGGTATATGCACTTTGTGGTGATTAAAGGTATGAATACTGATAACGTGATATTAGGCGACCCTTCTCGCGGTACGATGTTAATGGCCATCGACGATTTTAAACATTACTACAAAGGTTCCGTGTTGTTAGTGAAAAACAGAGCAAGGATTGGTCGGGAAAGCTTTATTACAGCTGATAATTATAATATTTACTCCCCCTCACCAGTAGCAGAAGCCGTTGCGAGAGACTCCCTGTCTACCTTCAGTATTACGTTACCTGGTGCAAATGATTATTAGAGGCTAGTATGAGAAAGTCAACGAGATTGCTTGTTGCGACAGCAATAGGCAGCACGGCACTGATTGCGAATGCATCTCTTGGTTTTTTGTCGGTAGATGACGTCGCCATTGCATCGTTAAGTGATGGTGAAATGTCCTCCTTGCGGGGGGGATTTGTCTCTGTCAACAATAACATTATTAATATCGGACTCTCCATTAACACGGCAATCAATGGGGAGACGGTACTCTCCACCCATATTGCAGACTTCACGATCAATAACGGAATACTCACGAGCCAAGACGGTAAACAAACCTACGATTATGCCGATCCTCTTCAAGTAATAAAAGTCGGTGACAATAATATCTATGGCGGTAAACCGGGATCCGATGTCGCCGGTGTGGTGGTGCAGAACGCTTATGACGGTACCGTGATCAATACACAAACGGTGCTGGATATTGAAGCAGATATTGATGGCTATAATCGACAGACGTTATTTAAAAATCAGTTGGAGAGCGCTATTCTCTTTAATGGTTACTGAGTGATGTAATACTTTTTTGATATCAATATCACTTTTTTGTTATTTTCATGGGCATTGCTAATCGCAATGCCTTTTTTGTATGTGTTATCTCGATGGTGATAAGAAAAAGTTCCATTAAAAATTGTTTATTTTTGCATGTGTAACTTATTGATAGTTATCTTATTTGTTATTAATAGTTGTGATTGTTTAATTCTCATGTGACATTTCTTACATTTAACACGCTGCAAGTTATCTGATTATTGCCTATATTTTTAATACATCGATAATAAATATAAGTTGATAGAAGGTGACTTCGATGGTGGCAGTAAGTCAAAATAAATCAATAGACGGTCGTTTAGTTGCAATTGGATGTAATTACGAACCTTGGATTGCGCTTCTTGAACAATCAGGTTGGAAAACACATTGCTGTTATGACCTAAGAACGGCTGATTCAATCTTGGAAGAATACAGTCCCTGTATCTGCGTTGTTGATTTAAGCAATAATGATTTTAGCTTAAATAGCATATCTTTGAGGGCAAATAAAACCAAACAAGTGAAGTGGATTGCGATCATTAAAAAGGAACAGATGAAAACGGATGCGATTCGTCAATTCATTAATAATTTTTGTGTCGATTTCTTTACCGTGCCAATTCCTGGTAGCCATTTGTTAGATACCATAGGTCATCAGCTGGGGATGCTGGACATCGAATCTAGCTCGTGGGTTGAAATTACGTCTCAACATGACATGGGCTTATTTGGTGAATCGAAATCGATTAAGCAGTTACGTGACATGGTACGCCGCGTGGCGATGACGGAAGTGAATGTCTTCCTCACTGGTGAAAACGGGACAGGCAAAGAACTGATTGCGAAATCTATTCATAATTTGTCAAAACGTAAGAATACGCCGTTTATCCTGGTGAATTGCTCTTCGTTGACGCGTGATGATGAAAAGTTGGCGTTATTGGACGGTACCTATCGCAATGAAGACGGTGCACCGTTTGATGGTACCTTGATGCTCGATAATGTCGAGGAGCTGTCAAAGGAAATGCAAGATAACCTCTTGGCTTATCTGCAAGCACCCAGCAGTGAAACGTTGGATGAAGAAACGGCGTCAGATGTACGCATTGTCGCGACATCCAGTGCGGATCTTGATGTGGCGGTGGCGAATGGGGAGTTCAGTAAAGAGCTGTATTACCGACTGAATGTGTTCCACATTAAAGTGCCAACATTGCGTGAGCGTGGGTCTGATATCTTTTTACTCGCTGAAACCTTTTTGACCAAGTTTGCACGTGAATATAGCACCATGGCGTCGACGTTCTCTGAAGATTCTAAGCAGTTGTTGTTACGCTATAGCTGGCCGGGCAATGTTCGGGAGTTGATCAACCAAGTGAAGCGTGCCGCGCTGCTGGCGGAAGGGAATGAAGTGAAGGCGGAACATTTTGATCTGCCAAGTAAGGCGAACCTAAAGCAGAGTCTGCGAAACATAAAAGACGAAGCGGAAAAGGATGTGTTGGTCGCGGTATTGGAAACACACCGTGGACAAGTGGCTTCTGCGGCGAAAGATCTGGGTGTATCACGCGCCACCATGTATCGCTTGCTGAATAAACACAATATTGTGCCTGATGTACGTCATTATAATAATGGCTATGCTGCGAGGGAGTGACATTATAATCACGGATAAATCCTAAAAGCCCATGCTTAGCATGGGCTTTTTTGTGGGCATAATGTTGCTAATTACGGTTTCAGGCCTAATCGTTTGGCTAAGCGGTGTAAGTTGCCTGTATCGACCTGTAGCTCACGTGCGGTTGCAGCCCAGTTGTGATGCTGTTGATAGGTATGTTCGATCAACTGACGCTGAAACGCATCGGTGGCGGATTTTAGCCCATTGCCGAATGATGTTGTTGGCATTGCCAATGTCTCAGCCTGTGTCAGGGGGGCGGTTGATGATGGCGTTAAAACGTGATCCTGTAACGTCAAGTTGAAATGGGCTGACGTTAAGGCCACAAAGTGCGGATCGGTGCTGGCGGCGCGGGCAACAACCGCAGCACGATTAATGGCATGTTCTAACTCACGGACATTCCCTGGCCACGTATAGCTTTGCAGCAGGTGGGTGGCATCGGGACTTAATCGCATGGCATTGACGCCTAGCTTGGCTTTACAGCGCTCAATGAAATAGCCCGCCAGAAGAATCACATCATTGCCTCGTTCACGCAGGGGGGGGGCTGAAATGGGAAAAACACTCAAGCGGTGATACAAATCGGCACGGAATCGGCCGGCAGTCACCTCTTCGTGCAAGAGACGGTTGGTCGCGGCGATGATCCGTGTGTTCACTTTTAGGTGCTTGTCTGCTCCCACGCGCTGTAGATCGCCGTATTGCAGTACCCGAAGCAGTTTGGCTTGTAAGGCGAGGGGAAGCTCGCCAATTTCGTCCAAAAACAGCGTGCCGCCATCGGCCATTTCAAATTTCCCTTTGCGATCACTGATCGCGCCCGTGAATGCGCCTTTTACATGGCCGAACAGTTCACTTTCTGCAACGGACTCAGGCAAGGCTGCACAGTTCAGGTAAACCAAAGGCTGCTGCTGACGCAATGATTGTGCGTGAATAGAAGCGGCGACCAATTCTTTCCCGACACCGGTTTCACCGGTAATGAGCACCGTGAGGTCGGTATTCGCCACGGCGGTGATCTGTGCTTTCAGCTGATCCATGGCTGTTGATTGGCCAATCATGCTGATGTTGCCGCTGGCTGGGCGCACAGTGGCAGGCGTACTGGTTATTTCCCCGGCTTGTTGTTCCAGCTTTTCCATTAACAGGGCGGTGTGCAAACTGGCGGCTGCCAGTGCGCTGATCACCCGTAGTTCTTGATCGGAAAATTGATCAAACTGGTGAGGGTCAAATCCATCAATGGTGACCGCACCAATTAAACGGTCATTGGCGATCAGCGGTAGGCCGATACACGCATGCACATGCAATTGCCCATCATGGCTGGGAATTAACCCGTCATACGGGTCGGGCAGATCGCTGTCATGGGGAAAGCGTACAATGTCACCCGCACGGGCGATCGCCTCTAAACGGGGGTGTTGGTCGAGATCAAACTGGCGACCCATCACATCATCAAACATCCCATTCATGGCCAAGGGCGAAAAATGTTGTTCGCGAAAGGCGAGTAACGCAGAGGCGTCACAATGAAAGAGCGATTTAATCACCGTCAGCAGTCGCTCAAACCGATCTTGAGCAGAAATACCTTGCGTCAGGTCGAGCGCTAATTGCATCAGCGCTTGTCGGTTTTTCGTCATAGCAACGCCTTTTTGATAGCCTGAAAAACAGCGGTAAACAGTGTCATTGTGACACTGTGTTATTAATTTGACAATGTTTGATGGGTGTCATTATGACACTGATAGTAAAGGCCAAATTAAGTAAATGCTAATAATTCAGTAGCTTAAAAAGTTGGCACGCACCGTGCAATAGTCAGTGCAGATGTCGATAACGACAAAACAGAATAGGGTGCTGATGACGCCCAAGACTTAGCATAAAAGGTAACAACATGACTATTCACGTAAAAAATAACATTCATTGGGTTGGCCAGCGCGATTGGGAAGTACAAGACTTCCACGGCACCGAATACAAAATGACAAAAGGAACCAGCTATAACAGTTACCTGATCCGTGAAGAAAAAACCGTGCTGATTGATACTGTCGATCACCGTTTCAGCATGCAGTTTATCCAAAATTTGGAGATGGAAATCGATCTGGCCAGCATTGACTATATCGTGATTAACCATGCCGAAGAAGATCACTCTGGCGCATTAACCGCTTTGATGGCGCGCATTCCGAATACGCCTATTTACTGTACTGAAAACGCGGTTGATTCCATTGTCGGTCACCACCACCATCCAGAGTGGAACTTCAATATTGTGAAAACCGGCGACACGTTAGATCTCGGTAACGGCAAGCAACTGATTTTCGTTGAAGCGCCGATGCTGCATTGGCCGGACAGCATGATGACATACATGACAGAAGATGCCGTGTTATTCAGTAACGATGCGTTTGGTCAACACTACTGTGACGAACACCTCTTCAATGATGAAGTGGATCAAAATGAATTGATGGAGCAGTGCTTGCGTTACTACTCCAACATTCTGACCCCATTCAGTGGTTTGGTGACGGCTAAAATTCATGAAGTGCTGAGCTTCAATGTACCGGTCGATATGATCGCGACTTCGCACGGTATTGTGTGGCGTGAAAACCCAACCCAAATCATCCATCAATATCTGGAATGGGCAAATAACTACCAAGAAGATCGCATCACGATTTTTTACGACACCATGTCAAACAACACCCGCATGATGGCGGATGCCATTGCTCAAGGGATCCATGATGTCGATCCGGCGGTGGCGGTGAAAGTGTTTAATGTGTCCCGTCAGGATAAGAATGAGATTCTGGCTAACGTGTTTCGATCCAAAGGGATCTTGGTCGGATCCTCCACCATGAACAATGTCATGATGCCTAAAATTGCAGGCATGTTGGAAGAGATTACCGGTTTGCGCTTTAAAAACAAAAAAGCCGGTGCGTTTGGTAGCTATGGCTGGAATGGCGGTGCCGTTGACCGTATTCACTCACGCCTCACCGATGCTGGGTTTGAAACCACACTGGGCTTAAAAGCGAAATGGAAACCGGACGGTAAAGCATTGCGTGAATGCCGTGAACATGGCCGTATGATCGCCAAACAGTGGGCATTACGTGATCTGTCGTCTGTGATCCCCCGTGCATTACAGCCTGTCAGCGAACCTGCCGTATCGGTGCCGCCGCAAGCGCAACCCAGCGTACAGCCATCAGCGCAACAACGCATCGCTGAACCAGTGAATGCCGCTGAGTTTTCTGTTGATACACAAAACATGCTGTGTACCGTGTGTAACTGGGTATATGACCCAGCAGTGGGTGAACCAAACCAAGGCGTTGACATCGGCACCTGTTGGTCTGATGTGCCAGAGACATTTTTATGTCCGGAATGCGGCTTGGGTAAAGAGGTGTTTGTGCCTGTGAGCGGGAAGTAAGTGATGACAGACTCTATTGTGATCATTGGGAGCGGCTTTGCCGCTTACCAATTGGTAAAAGCGATCCGTCGTGGCGATCAAACGTGTCCTATTCATGTCTTCACCGCGAATGATGGCAGTGATTATAACAAGCCGGATCTCAGCCATGTGTTCAGCCGTCAGCAACGCGCCGAGGATTTAGTTCGCCAGTCTGGTGAGGCCTTTGCTCAAGAACAACAAGTGACCTTACATGTGCACTGCCCGGTAGAAGCGATTGACCCCGTCGCCAAAACAGTGACCGCATCCGGGGTGTCATATGCTTACGGTAAATTAGTGTTAGCAACCGGTGCGCGTGCTTTTATACCGCCGATGGAAGGGGACGGCGTGCACACAGTGCGCACGCTAAACAGCCTTGAGGAGTATCGCTATAGTCAGGATGCCTTAATGGCGGCATCTCATGTGACGGTGATCGGCGCAGGGGTAATAGGTGCCGAATTGGCGATGGATTTTGCCACCTCGGGCAAACACGTGACGTTGGTGGATCCTGCAGCGAGTATCATGGCTTCACTGTTGCCAGAAACGGTGGCGCACAAACTGGAAAAAGTGATGACGCAAATGGGCGTTACGCTGGCACTGGGTGATCATATCCAACGCATTGATACTCAACCTGACAATCATCTGGAACCGCACGTGCGAGTGACGTTGGCCTCTGGGCGATCATTTGATTCTTCACATGTGATTGCGGCGGCAGGGTTAGTGCCTAATACCGCGTTAGCAATACAAACGGGGTTACAAACCGGGCGTGGGATCGTGGTCGACAGCCAGTTACAAACCTCGTGTGCGGATATTTATGCCTTGGGTGACTGTGCAGAAATTAACGGTCAGGTTATGGCTTATTTACAGCCTGCTTTACTGAGTGCCAATGCCTTAGCGAAAACGTTATTGGGCACTCCGACAGCGGTGGTATTGCCGCCGATGTTGGTCAAAGTGAAAACGCCGCATTATCCCATTCAACTCAGTGGCCATAATGTGTTGGGTGCCCATCGTTGGCAGGTTGACCTCGACAGTACAGGGACCACTTGCCAGACCTTTGATGAAGAAGGTAAAGCCCAAGGTTTTGTGGTGACAGAACAGCATTTACCCAAAGCATTCACGTTATTAAATGCACTGCGCTAGCGCGTTGTGCTATTAACCAATAATGAAGAGTAGTAAGGAGAAAACGATGTCTACATTAGGGTCTCATTTACGTATTCCTGCACATTGGACGGTTCAACGTTCAACGCCGTTTTTCACGAAAGCGACAGTGCCGCCTGCGCTATTAACGCACCACAACACGGCAGAAGGAGTGTTTGGCCAGTTGTGTGTGATGGAAGGCACCGTCACCTATTTCGGTTTTGCGGATAGTGAAGCCACTGAACCTGAAGTGACCGTGGTGATCAACGCGGGGCAATTTGCGACGAGTCCACCGCAGTATTGGCACCGGATTGAATTAAGCGAGGATGCGCAATTCAATATTAATTTCTGGTCAGAGAAAGATAAGTCCGATCAGCCGCTGTTTTCTGCGAAAAAATAGCGAAGCGAGAATATGGCGATAAATAAAGAATCCGAGCATGGCGTGCTCGGATTTTTTATTTTAACGTTGATGTGTGAGCCATTAATGGTGATCGTGATTATTCACGGCTGTTTTTTCATTATGCTTCGTTTTTGAGTGATCCATAGGTTCCTCATTCATGCCTTCCTGCTTCATCGCTTCAGACACAAAGGTCGCAGGTTCCACTTTCACTTCCACATTGACCTTGCCAGCACGCTTGAAATACAGCGTTAGCGGGAACATCTCACCCAGTGTAGGAACGGTTTCCAGATCAAATAACATGACATGCAAGCCGCCAGGTTTTAGCAATGTGGTGTCATGGGCCGGCACAGGAATATTCTCGACTTCACGCATTTTCATCATGCCATTTTCATGGGTGTGAGCATGCAATTCTGTTTTGCCGGCAATGGGGGAGGTAGCACGCAGTAACACGTCTTCTTTCATGCCTTGATTGTCTATCGCGAAGAAGGCCGCAGCCACTTGAGACGTCGGTGGCACCTGTTTAGACCATGGGTGGGCAATGGTTAAGTCGCCGAGTTGAACGTCATGTGCTTGTGCGAAAGCGGCAACGGCGAATAAGCTACTTAGCAGTGCGTTTCGGATAATAGTCATGATGTACTCCATCTCATCCATTTTGATGGCAGCAGTGTTCATAAAGGTTACTGCCGAGTATTGATCGATGCGTTATCAGTTAATGATAACAGGGGAGAATAGGGATGGAGTGCTAAGCGGTTAATAAATTGTACATTTAACGAGGCCTGTCACAGGACAAAGAGAACAGTTTCCATCCTTATTCTCATTGACACTGTGAGCACATACGATCGAAATGCCGATGGTTATGGTGTACGGCTTACGCATTTTGCATGCCTCGGGTCTGGTTCATAGTGCGAGATCCCCCTGCACCATAACTGTTAATGTCGAACCGGTTCGGTGATGTGATGCGACGTTTGTTCAATCGCTTGTCCAGTTGCCGTAAATCGACATTATGCTGTTGTTGCAGTAAAGCAAGCACAGCATTGATCTCTTTTCGACTGGCATGGTTATGGACGAGATAATAATAAAGATTGATCGCACGTTCTTCTGTCATGATCGTCTCCTTCTTAATGCGTGTGAGGGGCGCCTGCCAAATTAATGATGGCGATACCTACAGCAACAAACAGCATGCCTAACCAGACTTTGGCATCCAGGTGTTGCTTATAAATGATGCTCGACATCGCGGTGACAATCACAATGGCGAGACCCGTCCATAGGGTATGTACAATCCCGACGGGTAAGGATTTCATTGCCTGGCCTAAAAAGAGAAAAGCAAGAAGGTGGCCGAGCAAGACAATGGTGGTGGGTAACCAGTTGGTAAACCCATTGGTTGCGCGCAATGCAACATGTGAAGTGGCTTCTGCCATGACGCCAAGTAATAAAAATAGCCAACCCATCATTTTCTCCGTTTTTATGTTTGCCTGTTGCTCAGGTCTTAATGTTGATGGCAGTAGTATAATTATTTCTTTAATAATGATAATCATAGATAAATGCAAATCACTATTTCCTGTGTGTAATAGTGATTGGTGGAGACACGCTTGATGCGCTATTGCACCATAACTTTATGATGTGCTTAGACTTAAATACGGGCTCAGACATCGATTGAGATCCGAGGAGTAGCAATAAAGAATAAAAACGCTAATGCAAATCGTTACTATTTACGCAGGGGGAGAGTTTTGCTAAATTGATGAGGATAATAGTAGGGGGTATGCCGTGGATGCGAAGAAAGCGTTAAAAAAATTAAAAAAGAAAATGAACACGCACAACGTCTCGCAACGTGCACTGGCGAATTTGAAGCCTCATGCTACGCACAGACAGGGTGTGAATGATGATTTTACAGGTGAAGTGAAGCAATTATCACAAGATATGTTGCGCTCAGTCGCTTCAGAATTGAGCTCGCCATTAAACCCATTGCTGTCTTGGTTTAATGAAGGGTATACCGGTACAGGGGTGTCTTACACGCGCGAAACAATGATGACACCACGTTCGCCTGTTTCGGCTCCATCAGGAAAAGGATTTGCGGTTTCAAGCGCATCACCTCAGTCGTCGACATCATTGGCAAAGTTGCCTTTAAAATCGCCCCCTTGTAAACGGTGTCCGGCAATGAGTGGGGGATTGTGTAAGTGCGCGATGAAGAAATTTGGTTTAAAAGCGGCGTAGCGGTGATTTGATTATCAAAGAGACGCAGTAGGCTATCTACTTATCTACTTATCTACTTATCTACTTATCTACTTATCTACTGATTATCCTCGTCATGTGTTTCATTTTACTTATGCGAATATTCAATTAGATGTATATCTATTCAATGTTACATGCTTAAAAGCAGACGGCTCACGGACGGGCCAGCAATGCGTTTTAACGCCATAACCGCAACGCCTTTGGCAAATGTTTTGGTGCCTTTCGTTACCGCATTTTCAATAAATGTCGGCTTATTATTTTCTCTTAACCAGTGATGACTTTCGACAGTATCGAGAATGTCTTCCGCACTTATCTGCGTGTTATCGAAGGAAATTGCGACAGATCCGGCATATTTTTTATGTTTGATCGCCGTAATTGCTTCGATGTCATAAAGTTGTGAAATTAGCCCTTCCACCTCCGTTGCATGGTCACGAATATAGTCCGAACGAATACGTAAACGTTTGTTTGTTTGGTGAATGTAAGTGTTCATAATAGCGCCAATACCGATGATAATTATTCCCATTCGCAACTCTAGCATTTCTCTTGATTTAGCGCAAAGTAATCTTAAATTCAACCTTGTAAATCATAATGGTGTGTTAGTGTGGTTTCATGTTAATACTTCGTGATACCTATGAAGAATCAAGTAGATATGGCGCTTAAACTGCGTCGCATGGTGACGATTGCACACCATATTCCTGGCCGGATCAGGCTGAAATACAAACTCGGCCTTCTGGCTCATCTCGCGTGTTTTAATACAAAAGAGATAGAAAACGGGTTAGCGAGTGTGCCCGCGTTCAAGCATTACAAATTGAATAGCGCAACGAGCAGCATACTTATTGAATACGATGCAGCAATGGTGGCGCCTTCCCTTATTAATGCGTTGTTTTCAGAATCGGATGCTGATGCACAACAAGCGTGTGCATTATTGAGCCAGCTTGTTGATATAGATGGAGTTAGTGAATGAGTGATAAACGTGAAAACGAGCAAAAAGAGAGCCCGTTTGATCCGTATGGCAATCCGAATGCGTGGGCCGCAATGATGGCATCTGGCGCTGAACAAGGTCAGGAGGCGTCATCAATGGCGCCTCCTTATGGGCAGATGCCGCCGGGTATGACACCGCCACCTATGCATGCGCATCACCCGTATTGTCCCCCCCATATGCATCCTGCGTTTTATGCGCAGCATGCGATGGCGCAGGCTGCGGCTTATCAAGGTACGCCTTCACCCTCAGCGGAACCGACTAAAAATCAACACGCTGAGCCGCCATTTATGGCGCACGGCAGTCCTCAGCCAGGCATGTACGCCGGTGCGCACATGCACCCGCATTGGCATGGTAGTCATATGGGCATGATGCCACCGCCTATGATGCATCCGCATCTGGCACATCACTACATGGCACAAGCAGGGATGCCGCCTTTCACGGGGCAACATCCGCACATGCCACCCCCGATGCATGCTCACATGGGTCACATGCATCCACTAGTACAACCACAGATGCATGCGCATATGCCTCAGCAGGACGCGCATCATCATGATAATCATGACGCATCTGATGCCATGTTTGAGCAGGCTCAAGCCATGCTTGATGGGGCGTTGGGTGAAGACGCAGGTATGTTTAAACAAATTTTAGGGACGATGGGAATGAACGATAAAGAATTTTGGAAAGGCGCGGTTGTAGGCGCAGCAGCGGCATTGATTCTGAGCAATGAAAACGTGCGTAAAGGCATCATGGGGCTGGTTTCTAATGCGGGTAGCATGGTCAAAAGTGGCGGCGAAACCGTGAAAGATACAGCGGTACAAACTGCATCAACCGTGAAGCAAAGCGTTACAACAGGTAGTGAGATTTTCCGCGATACCGTCGGTGCGGGTAAAGAGGGCTTTAAAGACTCGGTTGAACGTCATCGTCAGCCTAATGACGTGGCGCAGCCTGCGGTACAAGAAGAAAATGTGCAGCATGACCTGACACCTCGTCCAGACGCAGAGTAAACCACGATGAGTAACTCCTCAAATCAACTGCATCCTGCCAGCCGTGCCATGCTGGTGGGATCCATATTGGGGGGCTCGGCATCGGCAGCAAGCCAATGGAAAGCACATCAACAAGGCGAGATTGACACGAATCAGTTAGTGAGCAATGTCGTCCGAGATGCGATGAAAGCCGGCATCGTGAGCGGTGCCACCACCTATGTTGCTGATAAAATGGCCGGTCGCCCCGTGCTATCGATGTTAACCCTATTGAGTTCAGGTGCAGCAGGGCTGTATTTGTACGAATCGCTGACGGATAAAAAAGATCATGAATAATCAATACCCTTACTATGGCTACCCGTATTACGGCCCTTATCAAACCGGCCCACACGCTCAGGCTGATGGACAGACGCAACAAGGGCAGGGTATCAGCTACCAAAAGAAAAATACTACAACGCATTATTTGATGGGTGCGGTAGCAGGCGCTGCCGTGGCGTACTTGCTGACAAACAAAAAGTTTCAGCAAGGTGTCGCGGCAACCGGTGAGCGTGCTTGGTCAACAGTACGTGGCGAAGTTGAAGAATTGAAAGAGCGCTTAGAAGATACGCAGGCGGAGCTTGAGTATTACCGTAACCTTCATAAAGGTGAAGAATGATTGGATTGCAACTTCGCCATCATTTACCTGGACGGATCCGCTTTAAGGCGCATTGCCTGAAGCACCATCGCGGTATTGGTGACTGGGTCAAACAAAGCCTGATGGCGATTCAGGGGATCAAGGAAGTACGCCTTAATGAGCCGGCTTGTGCAATCATCGTTCATTATGATCCTGAGCTGATCCGTTACAACGCGATCAAATCTCGCCTTGAAGAAATGGATTTGTCTGAGGGGGATAAACAAGACGCAGAGCATGTGTACACGCGCGGCGATGTAGCTCTGAATGTCATCGGTACCTTGGCTGCGGCCTTGCTGCCTCAGCGTTGGGCGGCGCTATCTACGGCGACCTTGATTGCCCCAACATTGTATGAAGGTTTTTCTGATCTTCGTCAGCGTGAAATCTCGGTGGAAGTGCTGGATGCGGTTGCGATTGGTTTATCAGCGTGGCGCGGAGATTACCGTACCGCCATGATGACCCAAAGTTTGGTGAGCTTGGGTGAATACATGGAGCATCAAACTAGCCGCAGCAGTGATCAGCTGTTGGCAGAGTTGATGCAGCCGAAAGACAGCCGTGTTTGGTTGATCACCGAGAGCGGCAAAGAACAAGTGTGTTCTAGCGTGCTTAAAGAAGGTGATTTGATTGAGCTGATGCCCGGCGATGCGATTCCGATTGATGGTCGAGTTGTGTCCGGTACGGCATTGATCAACCAATCGACACTCACGGGTGAAAGTGTGCCTGTGCGTCGAGAAATTGATGCAGTAGTGTATTCCGGTACCACCGTGCACGATGGCACCATTAAGGTGTGTGTTGATAAGGTGGGCAGTGAAGCAACAACCGCAAAAATTGCGGCGTTGATTTACGAGTCGCTGAGTGAAAAAAGCGAAATCCAGCAAGTTACCCAAGAAATGGCCAAACGCCGAGTGAAAATCACGCTGGGCATTGGGGCGGCGGTCTTTGCCTTAACGCAAGATATTAACCGTGTTGCTTCTGTCTTCTTGGTCGATTACTCCTGCGCATTGAAACTCAGCACCCCTGTGACGTTCAAGTCGATCATGTACCGCGCCGCCCAGCAAGGTATTTTGTTGAAGGGGGGCAGTGCGATTGAGAAGTTGGTGAAGGTGGATACGTGTGTGTTTGATAAAACAGGCACCTTGACCTACGGCGACATGGAAGTGACCGATGTGGTGCCTTTCTGCCGTGACAATACCGCGCGTGACTTATTGGCCATTGCTGCTTCAGTGGAAGAGCATAGCAGTCATCCGTTATCGCAGGCTGTTGTGGCTGCGGCAAGGGATAATGCGTTACCGCACATTGATCACGGCGAAGTGGAATATGTGATAGCGCATGGTTTGCGTAGCCAGCTTCATGATCGTTGTTTAGTCATGGGCAGCCGCCACTTCCTTGAAGCCCATGAAGGCGTTGACTTCAGTGCGGTTGACGCGGAGATTCAGGCGTATGAAGAAATGGGACGGCACCTTATCTTCATTTCCCATGAAAAGCGGTTGATCGGGATGATCGGCTTGCGGGATCACTTGCGTGAGGATGTAGTCAGTACGCTGGCGGCATTGCGTGAGTCAGGTATTTCACAACTGGTGATGATCTCTGGTGATCGCGCTTTTAAAGCACAGATGTTAGGGGATGAACTTCAGCTGGACGCGGTGTATGCCGAAGCTACGCCAGCAAGTAAATCGGAAATCATCGAATCACTCAAGCAGCAAGGTCGTACCGTGATGTTCGTGGGTGATGGAGTGAACGATGCCCCTGCATTGACGAAAGCTGATGTGGGTGTAGCAATGTGCAAAGGTACTGAGTTGGCGCGTCAGGCGGCAGATGTCGTCTTGTTGCGTGACCACCTATATGGCGTAGCGCAAGCCAGACAGCTTGCCAATATAGCGATGTCGATGGTGAACAGTAATATCAAACTGACCGAGTACATTAACAGTGGCATCATGCTGGCTGCTGCCTTGGGATGGTTGAGCCCTGCTGCGAGTGCCTTATTGCATAACGGCACAACGTTATCGATCCTCGCTCGTTCATTGGCCGTAAGGCATGATGATAGTGTGAGTTAAGCGTTTTTTACCGTTAGTACAAGTATCATGTATCTCTAAAGCTGGGCTCGCCCAGCTTTTTTATGCCTGTTACCGAGAGGGTGTCAGCAAGCTTCTTGGGAAAAGTAGATGTAACTGTTCTGTTAATGTTATGGTGTGACAGTTATCAAGTGACCGTGAAAAGTGGCACAGCCTAAACGGTGTGTGTTTTTGTGTCGCCGCAGTCTCTACATTATCTCTTCATCATAAAAGGATTGAACATGAAAGTGATCGCTTTTGCTGCTAGTACGAGCAGTACGTCCATCAATAAACAATTGGTCTCGTATGCGGTGTCGCATTTGGCTGATGATGAGGTGGAAGTTTTAGATTTGAATGATTTCGAATTGCCACTTTTTAGTGAAGATAATGAAAAAAAACTCGGGCAACCAGACAATGCCAAAGCTTTTTTGGCCAAGCTTCAACAAGCCGATGCCGTAGTGGTGTCGTTTGCCGAACACAATGGGTCGTATTCTGCGGCTTACAAAAACCTGTTTGATTGGTGTTCCCGCATTGCGCCCAAGGTATACCAGGATAAAGCCATGGTATTGCTAGCAACGTCCCCCGGCCCAGGTGGGGCGCAGAATGTGCTGGCCGCCGCTGTGGGTTCTATGCCGTTTTTTGGTGCAGAAGTAAAGGCGAGCCTTTCTGTGCCGAGTTTTTATGATAATTTTGATCTCGCGGCGCAAAAGCTGGTGGATGAAAGTTTGGATTCGCAGTTAGTGAGTGCCATAAAATCACTGTAGTGTCTGTTTGGCTTTTTTAGGCCGCGTTGTACTGCTATTTAGATCGAGAGATACTACCCATGGTAGCCGTGTTTCTACCATGGGACTGCTTGTGCGTCGTTTGCGTTTTTTCTCCTCCTGTTCGTCCTCAATTGCCTTCCTCTTTTTATCCTTTCTTTGTGTTTCTTGTGCCCTTTTATGCGGTATTTTTCAGCCATTGCTGCATGAAATATCCTTTGTGATCTTCTGTTTATTGTACTTGGAAGGAATGTCTGATTTTTCATGAGTATGATGGCTTTGTCTGAATTCGCAATAGTGCTATTAAAGGCGGCGAAATACTGTGACGCCGATGATTTGGCTGCGCGATGTCGATATTCAGAAAAGAAAAATAAAAATGATCAGTTATTTAGCGAAAAGTATCAGGAAGGGGATGTGCTACACCGTACTTGTTAGTAGCGTGTGGCTGGTGGGGTGTGGCGGTGAGAGTGATTCTACGGGGCCAGTTCCACCGACAGATATTGTGCCGCCGACAGATATTCTGCCACCCACAACGCAGACCCCATCGTGGTTACCGGCGGGATCTCCGGATACGTTGACCGCCACTCAGCAACAACGCTTCTTACACCGAGCCACCGTTGGGCTGTCTGCGAAGCAACAACAAGAATTTGAACAGTTGGGTTACGTGAAATGGTTAGAGAACCAGTTTGCGTTACCTGTTGTGTCTCAACGCGCTATGTTGGCTGATACCCTTGAGGCAGTAGAAGGCTTACCGAAACCCACGAATGCCTGTCGCTGGGTCAAGCATGAGATGAGCCCGATGCGAGAAAGCATGTGGTGGGATCAAATGCTCTATGGCGAAGACCAAGTACGCCAGCGTGCCGCGTTCGCATTAAGCCAAATACTGGTTGTGAGCCGCAAATACAATTATATCTCTCGTCATCCACAAAGTTTGGCGGCGTATTACGACATCTTGCTGACACACGCCTTTGGCAACTACCGTGATTTGCTGGAAGCGGCCACCTTGAGTCCGGCGATGGGCAGTTACTTGACCATGGCCAATAGCCGTAAACATAACCCGAAACGTGGCACCTATCCGGATGAAAACTACGCACGAGAAGTGATGCAGTTATTCACCCTTGGTTTGTATGAAATGCACTCTGATGGTTCGATGAAAACCGGTAATGATGGCCAGCCGATATATACCTACAGCCAGAAAGATGTCGAGGAGGTTGCCCGCGCGTTTAGTGGTTGGACATACTCGGATCGCGTTGTGGATCCTGAAACGAACCGTCCTATTGATGGTAAAGGCTTTATCGCGCCGATGACACCAGCGTCTGATAAGTGGGGCAGTTTGCATGATGACGGTGAGAAAACCCTGTTAGGACATGTGCTACCAGCAGGCCAAACACCACTTAAAGATGTGCAAGATGTACTCGACATTTTGTTCGAACACCCGAATACCGGCCTCTTTGTGGCTCGACATTTGATCCAACGTCTCGTCACCTCGAATCCATCGCCTGCGTATATCGAACGGGTAGCGCTGGTATTTAATGACAATGGTGAAGGGGAGCGAGGTGATCTAAAAAGTGTATTTGCCGCCGTGTTACTGGATGAAGAAGCGCTGGGCATGACCGTGTCTGACCCTGATAAATACCCCGTCATGAAATTGAAAGAGCCTGTGATTGCAGTGGCGGAAGTGTTCCGTGTTTTGAACGCCAAAGTGAACGGTGATCATGTACTGGATGCCATTGAAATCTTCAACAACATCGCGCAAGGGCCATTGACGGCGAACTCGGTCTTTAATTTCTACTCGCAAGATTTCATGCCTAGCGGCAAGTTATTGGAACAAGGGTTGTACGCCCCAGAGTTTGAGATCCTGCCATGGACGGGCTTCATTGG
The DNA here is from genome assembly GCF_059941365.1 of Photobacterium sp. 270122K. Classification (NCBI taxonomy): domain Bacteria; kingdom Pseudomonadati; phylum Pseudomonadota; class Gammaproteobacteria; order Vibrionales; family Vibrionaceae; genus Photobacterium; species Photobacterium sp. 270122K. Next base: position 248,271 of record NZ_JBPOEN010000001.1, on the reverse strand, counting down.
TTACCACAACACCTTACGTTCGCGTTTCTCGCGTGCGTTAGCCACGCCAACGGCGGACAAACCGCGTTGTGATAATGCCGTGTATGTTGATTTATCAGAGTATGTCGCGGCGGCAAAATCAGACGATGCGGCCATGCTGCCTGCGTTGATTAATCAGCGCTTTTTCAATGGCACCATGAGTGAAGGGCTGACACACGCGCTGATAAATGGCATCAGCACAGAACGTAATATCAACTATAAAGTGATGCTCGCCCTGTCGTTAGTCGTCACCAGCCCAGAATTTTTGATCCAGAGGTAAGCATGTTTACACGTCGTGAATTTATCAAAAATATGACGCTATTTTCGGTGGCTGCACCGAGTATGTTGTCCGCTTCTGCCTGCTTGGCGTCAAGCGGGCGTTCAGGCAGTAAAGCGTTAGTGTGCGTCATGCTTGATGGCGGTAATGATTCTGCGAACATGGTGATCCCTACTTCTGCGTCCCATTATCAGACGTATCATGATTTGCGCCCAGACATCGCCCAAGTGAAAGATCAGTTGTTGCCGATCCCTGCTATCGGCACCTGTCGCGATGGGCAGGCCGTCACACTGGGATTACACCCGGCTATGCGCGCGCTGGCAGACGTCTGTAATGACGGTGATGCTAGTGTGATCGTGAACTGTGGTGTATTACGTCAGCCTGTCACCAAAGAACAAGCTGAAACGCAGGGATCGTTGCTGCCGCCCTTCTTGTTTTCGCATAACTCACAAAAAACAGAAGTGTGCAAAGGGGCGGTTGGGTACAGCTTGACAACCGGGTGGGCGGGGCGCCTGATGGATGTGTTGTCAGCGGATCACAGTATTGCGCCCTTGTTCAGTCATGCGGGGGACATTCAATTGTTGCGCGCGAAGACTTACAACCAAAACATCATCAAGGGGGATAATATCAGCAAATTGAATGCTACCCCGATGACGGTTCAAGCACTGGCGGATATGCACGCGCTGCCGGCAGAGAATGGCTTTGCACAAACGGTATTGGCAACCGGACACGATGCCATTAACGTTGCTGATCAGTTGATTGATACCATTGATGCGATAACTGATGATAACACGCTGTATCCGGATACGGGTCTAGGCACGCAATTTCGAGTGACTTCCCGTTTGATCCGTCAACGTGCCGCATTAGGCCATAGTCAGCAGATTTTCTTTTTACGTCTGTCCGGCTTTGATACACATGTCGATCAAGAGAATACACACAAGGAAAAATTTGCAGAGTTAAGCGATGCGATGGCGGCCTTCAATGCACATTTAAAAGCGCTCGGGTTGCATGACGACGTGGTCACCATGACGATGTCTGACTTTGGCCGTCGTATTCCAGCCAACGGTACAGGGACCGACCATGGTTGGGGCGGGCATCAATTGATCATGGGCGGACCAGTGAACGGCAATGCGTTTATCGGTACGTGGCCAGATTACACGGTAGAAGGGCCAGATACGGTAGAACGCGGACGTTTGCTGCCTGCGATAGCGACGGATCAGATCAATATCAGCCTTGGTCGATGGATGGGCGCAACAGAGCGTACTTTGAAAGAGGTTTTCCCAAATTACACCGAGTTTGAACGACTCGATGTGGTGTCCCTCACTTAATATTACGCTTATCTCCCTGCTGATTATGCGGTGGGCGGGGAGATCGTCGTTCTAAGGTGGGAGGGATACGGAACTGATTGGTGGTGAGTTATTGTTGATTCGTGTCACAATTTATCTGTGCACGCAAAATTATTACCACTTGAATTTTAGCGTCCAATCACACAAGTGAATGTGGGCTGTGTACGTATGTGTTGTTAATAAACAGAGCTTATACGCATAGATGGCGGTGATTGATAGGTGTAGATGCTGTTTGTTGGGCGGTTTTTTATAATTTACGCGCGCAATAATATGTCAAGTCTACGTTGTTTGCTGGTTAATTATATGTTTAAAAATTTGGTGGGTTAGGTATATTGGATTTGAACCTAATTGAAAGTATAGATATCACTTAACACGCTGACACCTCATCAGTAATAAGCGTATCTCATTGTTACAAGGAGAAGTATTATGGGTAAGCCACGTATTTCAGCTCAGCGAATGAGAGAAATTCTAGAAGAAGCTAAGAAAGCGAAAAAATAAAGAATGAACAGCCTCCCTCGCGGAGGCTTTTTTTATTCCCGCGCTGAACATGCCCTATAACCCTGCAAAGCCAATCGCGAATGCCACACTGTGTCGTCCTATCTTATTAAACGCTACAAAGCGCGCAGTTGTTGAATGGCTGCGTTGAGATTCAGTCTGGCTTGTTGTTCATACCGACGTTGATATAACTCGGTACGGTAGATAGGGGGGGAATCCAAGAAGTGCTGTAATACGGCGATTCTGCCTTGTCGGTATTGTGGCTCTGGTACGAAAAGATATTCTTGGCGAATGGCTGTTTCGTATTGCTGAAAGTGTGCGACTGGTGCGCCGAGTATGCTGAGATCAATATCCAGTAGAGTGTCTGCCGCGTGCGTATTGATTGCCGTGTTATCGATCGTGTGTTTGGTTGTGTGTGCCGTGGTCAAAACATAGGCGCTAACGGCTGTAATGGTGCGATTGGGTTCGTTGAGTTGGCGCAGCCACTGCTGTGCAAATTGCGCACTTTTCGCTTCATTATCCTGTTGTGTCGGATCGTAAATCACATCATGGAACCAAAGCGACAAGGCTAAATCACGGTAATTCGCTGATAAATAATCCGTATTTCCTTCGTGCCGTGCGTCTAAGTGGAGATTATCGAGTTGGTTTAGACAGGCAGTCACGTGATGCAGGGTATGATAATGCCGGTGCGATTCACTGTAATGTTCAGTTAATACATCAAAACATCGCAATGCAAGCGATTGATATTTTGTGCTAAACAGTGCCGTGAACCGTTGCGATAATGGCATGAAGAAAGCTCCATCATTGATAGACGTTGTACACGTTGATTTAAAAAATAATGAGTGCCGCCGCCCCTAAAATCATGGTTGGCCACCAGAGTAATAGGTTCTCTGCTTTTTCCAATAAGTGAAAATACAGTAAGGCGATAAACGTTGATAAAATAACGTGTACCAACGTATACCCGTTTAAAGAGGCTGTGACGGCAGTAAGGAAAAAAATACCACCAAACCACAATAAACCGGCACGGACAGAGTGCTGACTTTGTGCGTGATAATATAAGAGCATGATGAGCAGCGGGATTTTAAATAACAACGTGGTGTCCTATCTTTGTGTGAATGCATCACACGGTGGAATATGTACAATACAATCAGTGTCAGTCAAAGTGTTGGTGGTTATGGTATTTCAATACAATGACAGGAACAGCATCATACCTAGTGTTTGCGAGTTATCCCAAGAGTTTCGCTTGCAAGTGGCGTTCAATCAAAAAGATTGATGGTAATGCGTGCAATAAAGCGTCCGATAAACGCGGTGATCCAATAGGGGATGTCAATAAAGACGCAGACCCAATCTAACGCTCCCCATCCATTTTCACGACGACGATAATCACTCGGCAGGACGAAGTGTGCCGTGATAAAAGCAAACAATGTTGAAAATAATAAAGCTAAAGAAAAGTCAGACACCACGATACTTATCGCGAAATAACAACCCACGAGAAAAAAGCACGTGGCTAACAGGGTGCGGAAGGTGTCCATGAAATTCCTTAGATAATTCGCCCATCCATTATGGTTAAGGCGAAATAAATGCATTGAACGTTGGTATTGAGTACGTTGTTTTTCAGCATGATACAAGTCAGCCTTGAGCTTATGTTCAAGTGGTGTCAAACAACAGGGACGTTCCTTCTTTTTTGGTGTTATATCACTGAACAGCATGCATTTACGCACATGCCTTTGTGGGTATGAGTGTGTGCATGAACTTAAAAAACAGCGTTGAATGTGTAGGTACGTATGAAACGCCAGACGATTTGTGCTTGAGTTCAGAGAGTAAGTGCAACACGCATGGTTGAGACGGAGGCATAAAGAGAGCGGAAAAAGAATTCTGTCAGAAAAGTAGCATTTCCAAATAAATAAATGCAAACTATTATCATTTTCATTAGTATTGTGAGGTAAGTGATGCAAACTATCGCGATTTGGGGTGCTGCGAGTGGCTTAGGGGCCGCGATGGCCGACTATTTTTATGCGCAAGGTTTTCAGGTGATTGCGATTGCCCGAAACCCAGAGAAGAATGCCCGTTTGGCAGCAATGGGGATCCCAACGTTGTCGTGTGACGCAACGGTTCAAGCGCAAGTGGTCGAAACGGTGGCCGCATTACCTCAGGAGGCATGGGTGATTTCCACCATGGGCAGTTTCCATGCTGATATCCCCGTGGATTATATTGGTCATCGCTATGTGATTGATGCATTAGAACAGGCGAACATTGGTCGCTTCTTGCTTATCACATCACTCGGGTGTGGGGATTCGTGGCAGTACCTTTCTGATCGTGCCAAGCAAGGATTTGGCGCAGCAGTGCGTGAAAAATCATTGGCAGAAGCATGGTTGCAAAGTAGTGCGCTAGATTTCACGATTGTACGTCCGGGAGGTTTGAAAGAAGGGGAGGCGACAAATAGCGGTGTGCTTTCTCAAGGCGGTGAAGTGCATGGTCTGATCACACGCAGTGAAGTGGCAAGGCTTGCGCACACATTATTGAGTGATACCGCCAGTATCGGGCAGATTTACCAATGTGTTGATCCGAAGATGACCTACTGATTTTCGTTCCGAGCCTAAAATAACAAATCAATATACCGTCGAGCAGCCTGTTGCTCGACGGTATTTCTCACCACGTTAATTAATCTCTGTTTACCGCTAACTTATGGCGAAGGTGCATTTTCACGGCGGGCCATTCATGGTTAATAATAGAAAACACCACGGTGTCGCGATAAGAGCCATCCGGCATGACTTGGTGATTGCGTAACACGCCGTCTTGTTTTGCGCCTAGGCGAGCAATGGCTTGTCGGGATGCCTGATTGTGCCAATGGGTACGAAATTCCACCGCGATCGCGTCAAGATTTTCAAAGGCATGAGTGAGCAGCAATTGCTTGCATTCGGTATTCACGCTGGATCGCTGAACACACTTTGCATACCAGGTGTAACCAATTTCTAGGCGCTTATTTTTTGTATCGGCATTACACAAACGCGTCGTACCCATGATATCGCCAGTCACATTATCTCGTACCACGAAAGGCAATGCACGCCCGATGGCTTGCTCTTCTAATGCATGGGTAATGTAATCGTGAATGGTCGTCGCATCTGGTACACCGGTAAACCAGAGCTCCCAGAGTTGGCCATCAGTGGCTGCCGCAATCAGCGCATCAGCATGAGCGCGGCGCAAGGGGATAAGGGTAATAGTACGTGATGTTAATTCTGTTTCTGTTAGCCACATAATGCAGTCCTTGTCTTTGTGGGGGGGTTTTGGTGTCGTTGCTTGCGTGTATTACCTGTGTGGTGAGGTCACTATGCTGGGACGCTAAATACATTCGTGACTCTATTTTTGCGTCCCTGCAAAATGAAGAGGAATGTTGTACCTATTTATTTGAATTCAAGGGTAACGTGATGACTATTTTGGATGTCGAAGGTAAGCAGGCACAGCCAGCATCTCATCCAATGTCGTGAATAACGGTGCGTCTTTGCGTTGTTCATTGTCGATAATCGCTTGCAGTTCATCATACCCGACACCGAAGAAGCGAGAGGCTTTCATCAAGCCTGCGATGAATTGTTTTTTATCGCGTCTGGCTTGTGTTTCCTGCGTGGGAATACGGTGATACAGCTTAAATTCAGCGGTGAGGTAATCGAGAAAATCGGTGTTATCCATAAAAGCGTTGTCGTTATAACTTGTCAATAATCAGCCACTATACCATGCGATGTTAATCGCCATCACGCTCCGCTTCCACCATAGCAATAATCTTTTTGGCTTTCTCAAAGTGATCCAATTGATGGGTTTGAATCCACCATGTAGCAGCTTCCATCAATAAGGCAGGGTCATCATTTCTATTGGCAAAGAAGGCATAAAACGACACGCCCACATTGTAAACAATCCATTAACAACTCATTTCAAACAATACATTGACAATCCAAACGAGCGAGCTTTATGTCCTAGGTGCATTTCTGTGTGATGCAAAAGCATGAAGATGGATAAAATCAATAAAACGTAATGATAATGATAGTAATTATCATTCAAACAAAATAGAATGCGACGGTTTTCCCTTTTATGTAACGTTTTCAAAGGATTTGAAGTCATGCTGACAACCCATCGTTATAAACAATCTGTACTCACTGCGTCTATTTTATTGGCCCTTTCTCAAGGGGTTACTGCACAAGAATATACGTTGGATGAAGTGGTGGTGACCGCCACGCGTACTAATAGCCAGCTTGAAGACACCGCAGCGTCTGTGGCTGTTGTGACTAGCCAAGATATTGAAGAAGAAATGATCACCGGTTTAGAGGACCTTTTCCAATACACGCCGGGGGTTAGTGTACAAACCAATGCGCGCCAAGGGGTGCAAAGTATTAATATTCGCGGTATCGAAGGTAACCGAATAAAAGTGCTGGTGGATGGTGTATCACAAGGTAACCAATTTGATACGGGTAATAATTTTATCAATTCAGCCCGCGTTGAAGTCGATACGGATATGATTAAAGCGGTTGAAGTGGTGAAAGGGGCGGCGTCCTCATTGCACGGCTCCGATGCTATTGGTGGGATTGTGGCCTTTGAAACCAAAGATCCGTCGGATTTTTTAAAAGGTCGTGAGTGGGGCGGGCATGCCAAGTTTAATTATTCATCGGAAGACAGCACGTTCAGTGAGTCCGTCGCGGTGGCAAATCAAACCGGTGGACTCGAAACCTTAGTCGGTTATACCCGTCGTGACGGCAGTGAGCTGGACAACTTTGGTGAACCGCTTAATGCAGATACCAGCGCAGACAATGTATTACTGAAAGTGCAGAACCAATTTAATGATGCGCACCGTTTAGAATTTACCGGTAATTACCTGCACAATGACAGTGAAGGCGATCAAACTTACCGTGGTTACACCGACGGCACCAGTGAAGACAGTACCGAGCAATATCAAATTGGCCTAAAGCACATTTGGGCCATGCAGGCACCCGTGGCCGATACGTTAACGTGGCAGTTTGATTGGCTAAGCAAAGAAGAAAATGGCGTCACTGAGCGTGTGAAAGGCACGAATAATCAACGGAAAGATTACATTTACAAAGATGACGGCTATCAGTTTGATCTGCAAATGGATAAATACGTCACACTGGGCAGCGTTGAGCACTATCTGGTGTATGGCGCATCGTACTTAGATAAAGACATCAAGAACATTAACAGTGAGTTCAACAGTACGGGGACCGATCGCGAAATTTTCTACATTCCCTCTGCCAGCGAGCGTCGTTACGGTTTCTTCCTGCAAGATGAAATCACGGTGGGCAATGCCATTATCACCCCCGGGATTCGGTATGACTCTTTTGAAACGGATCCGGGCGATGCCAGTGAAAACCCGAGTGGAAACCCAGATAACGAATACAAAAAATTCTCAGACTCCGCCTTTACTGCACGTCTAGGGGCGATTTACAAACTCAATAATGAACACCGTGTGTTCGCGCAGATCAGCCAAGGTTTCCGCGCCCCTGATTTTCAAGAGCTCTTTTATTCGTTTGGTAACCCGATGCACGGTTACGTGAATAAGCCTAACCCAGACTTGAAAGCAGAGGAAAGCCTTTCTTATGAGTTAGGTTGGCGTCATCACACGGCGATCTCAAGCAGTGAAATCGCCATTTTCTACAGCGATTACGATAACTTTATTGAACAGCAACAAGTATCTGGCAGCTTTATTCCGATGATGGATCCTGCCGTATTCCAATACGTGAATATCGGTAAAGCGACCATTAAAGGTATTGAGTTTTCGAATCGACTGAGGTGGGATGGTTTTATGCCTGTTGAAGGCTTCAGTTCGCGTGTTGCTGCGGCGTATACCGAAGGGGAAGACGGCAACAATGATCCGTTAAACAGCGTAAACCCTTGGAATCTTGTGGCCGGCTTTAACTATGATTCGGTCAGCAATTGGGGTACGACACTGAACATAAACTACACGGCTTCGAAAAGCCGCAGCGACATCAATGGCGATGACATATTGCCCATCTCAAGTGCGACCGTGGTGGATTTAATCGCGTATTACAAACCGATCAAGGATCTGACGTTACGTGCGGGTGTGTTCAACCTGACGGATGAAGCGTACTACAACTGGAATGATGTACGTGGCCAAACGTCAGAAAACAAAGATTTGACCGAAGCGGGCCGCAACTGGTCGATTACAGCGAAGTATGAATTTTAATCTTCTTATTGTGTTACGCGGATAGTTACGTCCCACGCCCGGCATACTTGTCGGGCTTTTTGTTTGTGTGTGGGGTGATTATAAACAAAAACTAAATAGTGAATTACAGAAAGTCGGTATTATCAATCTGAATCAAAACGCTATGATGAACCCAATTTCGAGATAAGTACGGTGCTTGATGCGGAAGGCATCGACACTGGCAGAACAAACGAAGAGGGTAAATACGTGTCTCATCCAATCATTAACGATCTTAATACACGTTACACAGCGAAAAAATACGATGCAGCGAAGCGTATCTCGGCAGACGATATGGCCGTGATCAAAGAAGCATTGCGTATGTCAGCATCTTCTATTAACTCGCAGCCATGGAAATTCGTGATTGTCGAGTCAGACGCGGCGAAGCAACGTTTCCACGATACGTTTGCCAACATGCACCAGTTTAACCAAGCGCATGCGAAAGAAGCGTCTCACACTATTCTTTTTGCTTACGATCCTAACTTCACCAAAGAGAAGTTTGCCAAGCGTGTGGATGCGGAAGTCACCTGCGGTCACTTGCCTGCAGACATGTACGACATGTTCATGGGGGCGTATGCCTTCGCGGAAGCGAACACCGATGACGCTGGTTTCAACGGTAACTGGACAAAAGCACAAGTGTACATTGCACTGGGTAACATTCTGCATACGCTTGCGCGTTTAGGTATCGACTCCACACCAATGGAAGGGGTTGACCCAACCTTGATCGGTGAACAATTTGCCGCTGAACTGGATGGCCACGTGTGTGAACTTGCACTGGCTATCGGCTACCACAAAGACGGTGAAGACTATAACCACGGTCTACCAAAAGCGCGTCTAGCGATGGATGATGTGCTTGTTACAGCATAATCATTGAAAAGCGATATACTGGGCAGTAAGCACGTTGTGTTTACTGCCTTTTTTGTTTGTGGCAAGAACACCGTTATCAGTGAGGAAAAAAGCGGTCATGCTCCATTGGTTATCTCCCCCTCAGTCATCCCTTGTTGGCCAATACGTTGAATGCTATTGGATGATAGAAAAAACGTCGGGATCGCAAGGCATTGCTTTCCCGAAACTCAATCCGGATCCCTGCGCCCATTTAATCTTGTCGCCTGTTGAACATCGTTATCACTATGATATCGCAGGCAATGTTGCTCAAGGCCAAGGTTGCCATTGGATGTTTCCTCATCAACAAACCTATTTGATCGATCATACTGAGGCATTCATCCATATTGGGGTGAAATTTAAGATAGGTGCACTGTACGCACTTGATATACCAAATTACGAGCATCCTACGTGTGATGAGGTGGTCGACGTTAATCTAACGGAATGGTTAGGGATCACCGAATTGCCAACGTTGTTTGCTTTGGCACGACATGATACCGATACATGTGTAAAGCAATTGGATCGTTTACTGGCACCTTGGTTGGCAACAGGCCAACAAGACAGACACAGTCAATGGGTTGAAAAAGCATTGCCACTGCTTGATACCACGGCGATTGCCGAACTGGGGGATCGTGTGTTTTGCTCTCAACGTACCCTTGAACGCAGCTTTCGTCGCGTTACGGGCTTTACGCTCAAACAATGCCAATCTATGCGGAAGCTGGAAGCCATTCTTGAATACCTGTATCAACGCGACGCAGACACCATCGATTGGACCGCCGTTGCCCTGCAATTTGGTTTTAGCGATCAGCCTCATCTTATTCGTTATGTGAAAAGCCAGCTTGGACTCACGCCAAATACCTATGTGAGCGAGAGAGGCTTAACCATTGATGTTTACGGTGGGGTCAATCCATTAGATCATCAGTGATCACTGCCTCGTTGTTTATCGGCATAATAAAGGAGGGGGGATAACCCGTCAGCCACAGCAAACTGTGAACGGTTCATGAGAGTGCGCGGTGGTATCCGACACAAGGGTGTTTTTACCCGCCTCTTTTGCTTGATACATAAACGTATCGGCTTGAGACAGCAGGATATGATGGTTGTCGCAATCTGGAATGGTTGAACTTAATCCGAGGCTGACAGACACCGTATCGTGATAGCCGCATTCGTTATCTCCGACGGTAATTTGGTTAATGTCATGCAAGATGGATTGTGACAATGATACTGCTTGTTCGGGTGAGATATGGCTCCATGCCACAATGAACTCATCGCCCCCAAAGCGTGCACACATATCAGAGGCTCTTGCCGTGTATTTTTGTAGGATTTGCGCAATCTGCAGTAAGCAAGCATCGCCCGCCTGATGCCCATAGGTGTCATTAATGAATTTAAAATCATCCACATCAATCAACAATAAAGAGAGCGGGAACGTGTTTCGGCGACAGCGTCGCCATTCAGATTCTATGAAATCATCAAAAGCGCGGCGATTACTGATGTGAGTGAGGCCATCGAGTTTAGACAGTCGTAAAGCTTCCCTTTCCAGCTCGACGCGATGGGTAATATCCATGTGCGAAATCACATAATAGCGTGCCTTGTCCATATTGAACGTTGTGACTTCGAGCAAAAACCAGCGCTCTTCATTTTGGCTGTGACAAGGGTATTCCAATTTAAACTCATCAAGTTCACCTTGACGCAGTTTTTCTAGCCCGTCTATCGCCAGTTGGCTGAATTCATCCCCGTGCTGTGCCGAGGTTTGGCAGGGTAAATAGTAATTGACGCCCACCCAGTTAAAATCAGACGGCACACCGTTGAGTATGCCAAACTGATCCCAAGCGGCATTGGTAAATTGAATCTGAAAGTCATTATCGGTCACGGCAATATTATTTTTGACCGTATTGATTGTTTTTGTTAATAGTTCAATCGTTACTTCCATTAATATGCCTTATAACCGTTACCTGAGATGCACATATTACAACCTGTTTTTGAACAGCGCCGACAATAGTCGCTCACGATCACTTTTTTGTTTGACTCTTATGATCTGTGTCTCATTTGGTATGCGCGGCGAATGTCGCGGATGGAGGACCTCGGTGATGCAAGGGGTCAGTGAGATAAACAATCGGAAACCCAATATGGGTTTCCGATGGAAGTATCAGCGAAGGCGCTTACGCTTAGGGTTGTCGTTGTCTAGCAGACCCCTTGTGCCAGCATGGCGTCAGCGACTTTCACAAAACCGGCGATATTCGCGCCCAGTTCATAGTTTACGTGGCCGGACTCATCACGGCCATATTCCACACAGGTACCATGAATACGGCGCATGATATCTTGCAAGCGTTGATCAACTTCTTCACGACCCCACCCAAGGCGAAGCGCATTTTGGCTCATTTCTAATCCCGACGTTGCAACCCCTCCTGCATTTGACGCTTTGCCAGGCGCATACAAAATACCGGCATGGTTAAATACAGCTACCGCTTCTGCCGTACTTGGCATGTTGGCGCCTTCAGCAACAAGTTGAACCCCGTTTCCTGCCAACATTTCAGCATCATGGCTATTCAGTTCGTTTTGCGTGGCGCAAGGCAAAGCCACATCCATTTCATATTGCCAAGGTTTTTCCCCTTCGCTGTATTCAAGGCCCATCTGTAGAGCGTAATCTGCCACACGACCGCGCTTCTCATTTTTCACGTCCATCAGAATCGCCAGTTTTTCTGGGGTGAAACCTTCAGGATCGTACACTGTGCCGTCTGAGTCAGAGGCTGTGATCACGCGGCCGCCCATTTGAATCGCTTTCTCAATTGCGTACTGCGCTACATTACCGGAACCCGACACGCCCACACGTTTACCCGCAAGCGTTTGCTCTTTTTCTTTGAGCATGGCTTCGACAAAATACAGCAGCCCATAGCCAGTCGCTTCAGGACGAATCAAGCTGCCCCCAAACGACAACCCTTTACCTGTAAACACACATTCCGCACTGTTCGACAGTTTTTTCATCATGCCTGTCATGAAGCCGACTTCACGTGCGCCTACACCAATATCACCTGCGGGCACATCCGTGTCAGCACCCAAGTGACGGTGGAGTTCCAGCATGAGAGCCTGACAGAAACGCATAATCTCATTATCACTTTTACCTTTCGGGTCAAAGTCACTGCCTCCTTTACCACCGCCCATAGGAAGGGTGGTTAAGGCATTTTTAAACGTCTGTTCAAAGGCTAAGAATTTAAGCACCGATGAGTTAACAGATGGGTGAAAGCGCATACCGCCTTTATAAGGGCCAATAGCGGAATTGTGCTGAACGCGGAATGCACGGTTAACGTTCACCTTGCCTTGGTCGTCGACCCAGCTGACACGAAACTGGATCAATCTTTCCGGTTCCACCAGACGCTCGAGGATACCAGCGTCAATATAGTGGGGATTTTTTTCAACAAAAGGCCAAATAGAGGCGATCACTTCCGTGACGGCCTGAAGGTATTCGGGCTGGTGGGGGTTATTGCTGGCAACACGGGCCAAAAAGGCGTCTTTAAGCACCGCTTCTTTCATGTCGAACTCCTGTAAACGTAAAAACTGCCATGTAATGAGGTTGTGTTTGGATAGGTATTATTATTCCAACCGTTGTTATAGCAGGGACGTGATCCCGCCCCTAAACAATATGAATGTGTTTTTACGGCACTTCCAAATCTGGAAATAAATTATTTTGTTTTGTTTATTATGAGAGAGGAGTAATGTATTGGTGTAGAGTCACATATCGATAGAAATGCCATTTACAAGCACTATTATTACGTATCACGCTGAATGAGAGTGAATGCCTCATCAGCACCCGGTTCTTCAAACCATGACCAAAATAGCGTAAGCATTTCGTCCGTCATTTCAAAACTATTCTCTGAACGGGTGTCATTACGGGTTATCGCTCTGGCTCGACAGGTTTCAAACGGGCATTTGAGGTAAATCAGCTCAAAGTCAGCATCAATGCTTTTTGCCCAGTCACTCAGCACCACCCTCTGTGCCTTATACCAGACGCCCAAATCAAAAATCACCGGAATACCCAAATGAATCAGTTGTTCTGCTGCGCGTTTAAACTGTTCGGTCAGTACCTCTAAACGGTGGTTGAAATCCTCCCGTGGCATGTGCTCGCCAAATAACGGGATCATCCATTCATCTATCGAGAAGCGAAAAGCGGATGCTGACTGTGCGAGTTCGTGAGAATAGGTAGTTTTTCCTGAACCAATAAAGCCACAGATAAGATAAATTTTAGACATGGCGACTCCTTGATAATCGCTCCCTGTTTGCAAAGGTAAATGCGATTTGTTGAGTAAAGTTGAAAAAGCTCACATTTCAATAGAACAGATCAGGGTGGTAAGTCATTTGAAGGTTATATAAGCATTTAAATTCGTTTTTGTCGCTGAAAGTTTCACTAGAAGCGGCTCCTTTGTTTTTCAGCCAAGCGTTATTGACCAGTTATTTGATACCACATAACTTGTCTTTTTACTGAGTCGCGTGCAGCCTTCATGACTTTCATTTATTACCGTCGTCTGGGGAGGTGTTCTGCGGATGGCGTGATAGCACGTGTTGTATATAGCCAGATTTTGCATGAGGGTAATCTTGCCGAGAGATCCCACTGGCGAGCAGTGACGCTTTTAATGTGCTGTATGCGTTGACGAGGATGGCGTCTTGCAAATGTGCATCACGAAAAGCCAAGTGATTGTGCAAAGCCGGATGATGATGGTGGAACGCATGGAGGTGAATAAAATCAAAATGGCCATCTTCACTGTAGTAAGTAAAGTAAGATCGTCCACCTATGCCATATTCTCCTTTGCTGGTGAAGCCCAGTTCAGTTAACAATAGGGCTTCTTGCTGAAATGAAGTGGCTTCACGGTGGCCTATTCCGATATCAATGATGGGTTTGGCGCTACACCCTGGAATCGCGGTGCTTCCGATATGGTGAATGTTTACGTTACCCAATTGCGGTACCAGCATGCTGGTGATGAGGTTAAATGCTTTTGCCCAGTTTTCATGGGAGTGCGCAAGATGTACCGTTCCCCGGGCTAAGCCAACATCTAATGCCTTAAGTTGGGGGATTAAATTGCTTTTTTTCATTGCCTGACTCACTACACATTCTGTTGACGAAAATGTAACACGCCGTACCAACTAAATAATGCTAAGCCAATCACTGATGCATGCAAGGGTATGCGAATGAGTGCCACATCACCGGTTTTTATGTATACGATGAGGGCCCCAATGACACCGATACCGACAGCACCTAACCCGATGACACCGGGGACTACTCCCGTGACAATTTTGCCAAAAGGGTGATGATTTACGTACTGACGAACAGGCGAAAAGGAAAGTGTAAGACCTATGATGCTGCTAACAATCAGCGCATTAACCGCATCAAACCACGTGGTGTTGAGTAACGGAAGTATATCTTGCATATTGGTTTGTGTTGCGCCAAGAAAACACAGCCCCCATAAGCTCAATATGGCTGAAAACAAAATATGCTTACTTTTCATGTTACCTATTCCTGTAATGTACTTAATGTATTGTGCAGGCCACATCATTGAATGATGCGTCCTGCGAGTGAGGTGATAGCGTTATTACTGTGACGGAACAAGCCACCGGATTTTGCAATAATGGCACTCATGTTTTTTTGTCTAATACGACAATATCATCAATGAGATTTTTCATTGTGATTTCAGTGTTTATTATTAATCAGGGTTTGATTCGACTAAATTAAATCAAAAAAATACAGGGCAAAGAGTGCGATGGCTAGGAGGACAAATATATAGAGTTCAATCTTCGATTTTTTGTTGTCTTGGTCTGCACGATCCATTGCATCGCGATTTGCATTTTCATCATTCTCCATCGCTTCTGTGGCTTTATTGGTCAGTCATTTAATCTGGGCATTCATTTCCTTCATTTCATCCCGAATTTCGGATTGTATTTTTACCGTGTCTTTGTTTTCCATTACTCTACCTTGATACCGTAAATTGTCTTTTTGAATCGTGAATTAAGGCACTTGTGTCTCTATGTTGAGTTGCCCTGCTAAGCCTGCTTCTCGGTGAATGCTGAGTGCTTTAAATGCCTCAGAGGCCGTCATGTCGAGAAGGGCCTGACGTGATGGGTATTTGACAATGACGAAACCATCCCAGAGTTCGTCGACATGCCCGATGATGAGATCGGTTATCTCTGAGTAGAAAATAACGTGAGCCCCATACTGTTTGAGTACGTCTAGCATGGGACGTCCGTAAAGGTCGTACGCTTCCTTGCCGGTGAGGTTAGATTCACGCCCATCTGCGTAGATGGCTTTCTCTCGAAATTTAAATAAATTGAGTAGATGGATTTCCCCCGTGTGTGGGGATGCGGTTAATTTTTCCATCTGCTCATCGGATGGATAGAGTTTATTAATGACGTCCATGTTTGATCTTCCTATTGTTTTGTTTTGTTTGTTTTGTTTGTTTTTTTTTGGGGGGGGGGAGATATGCTCAATATGCAGTATCAAGCATTAAAGGCTTTGACTGGGGTAAGACATCTCAAGAATAATGACGTCACCGTCAGCAAGAAAAGGACCATGCACCTCACCGGGCGGACGGCTGGCGTAGTGACCCGGTTCTAACCACATATCAAAGGCTTCATCGTAAAGCCGCCCTGAAACCACAAAAATTTCTTCCGGGTAGGCATGGCTTTTTGCGCCAAAAGCTTGGGTATGATACCCATCGACAAACCGTGTGAGGCGCGTATAGTCGCCGCTGGTTTCATCCATTGCGAGGGTAATCTGGCTCAAATTCCCATCAGAACCTTCAATGACTTCCCATTCTTTATGATGACTCAGTAATAATGGGTTCCAATATTGTGTTGTTGATTTCATGGCGATTCCTTATTGCGCATTCGTATTACTCATCCTTGATCCGCCAGGGCGGATTCAAACGGTTTTCACCCGCCCAGTAGAGTTTGATTTTGTTGCCTGATGGGTCATTCAATATCGCCTCTCGCCATAGGAAGGGTTGATCGACAGGCTCTTGGAGAAAGGTAATCCCTTTTTCTTTTAAAGCGGTGACCAATTCATCCAATTGTTCATGTTCAAAATAGACCACGCCTCTGGGTTCCAACGTCTGCTTGTCAGGGTCCAAGTAAATAGAAAAGGTGGCATCACCGTCGGGTAACGCGAAGCGGGCATAGTGCTCATCACTCACTATCTGAATTAAGCCTAGCGTGTTGTAAAACGCCACAGACTCATCCATATCATTCACCGCGAACGTGACTTGATTCATGTTCATAGTTGGTCCTTATGTTTAAAACAGGGAAGCATGGTTTCTTATTTGTCCATACTTACCAGCTCATACGGATTCATTCCCTCCTGACCAACACATTGTGTGCCATAAGCTGATGCATAAATACGAATGGGGAATGTACCGCGTTCAGTGGCTACACCGTGAATTGTCGCCATTTCATCATTGTTAACGGTAAAATTAAGGCCGGCGGGCAGGTCTCCTATCAGAATTATCTTACTAATAGGGGTATTAGCGTTAGAAACGGAAATCTCAGTATGGTAGAGCTGCCCAACGATAGCGTGAGGCACTGTGTCTGGTGTAATCGTCAGGTCAGGTTGAAAAGTACAGAGCCCTATTAATGTCGTGGCGTACAATATTCCACATCCACTTAATGAGAGGAGTAGGAAAAGAGCACATATTATTTTTATGTATGGCCGGAAATAACGATTGTGCTTGTAGATTATACGGTAATTCACGGCATATCCTTGATGTTTTGTATGACAAAGCGAGGATCTTAATGCTACCGCCTTCACGCTGTCCGTGCATTTATAAATGTCATTCTTCTACTATGCCTGATTGGTTTGCAGGATAAACACCAAGAAAAGGGGATTCTGCGAGAGATGTCAAAAAGTCTGAGGTCCGCAGAAAATGGCGTTGTAGAAAAAGGGGGAGGGTTATTACAATATTTACCCTAAAGTTTAAAAGGTTTTATATGTATTTTATGACAAATGGTCTAATTGAATGGGCCTGCTGAATATCATTATCAAATGATGGGGGATGATTCGAATATGACTGCAGAGGCTACTATGCTATCTAAGGTTGATAAATCAACTAATTTACTGTTCGCAGATGGTTGACCACAACAGATTTACTGCAACAGTGACAAAACCTGAGCGCAGTTTTGTCACCGACATGAGCAAGTTTTTGTTTTTCATCTAAAATGGACGGGCTTTAGGAAATAAATGTCGTCTCTACGGGTGGGGGGGACTTAAGTGTTTGCTGAACAACACAGCATGCCTTTGCTGCAGATTGGAGGCGTTCTAACTGCGTTGAATCCGTCCCTTCTCGGACCTTCATCTTGACTTCACAAGTCATGTTCTGAAACCCTACGGGAACGTGTTTATCCATCATCAGTGCACCGCGAACATCTGCTGTAGCCGTTACGTTAACCTCTAATTCGAGGAGTTCAATACCCATTAAGTTCGCGACCATACGAATGGATGAGTCTTGGCAGGCTGCCAACGCTGCACACAGTATATCTCCAGGGGTTGGAGCATCGTGCTTTCCGCCGACTGCGGCATGAACCCCAACGGGTATCGACACACCGCATCCATCCATAGGTTCAACGATAGAGTGGTATGGATCTGCGGCATTTTCACCTGACGTTTTGGCGTGGTCGGTGACGATTGCCAAGTCAGGCTCTTTAACATAGCTGTCTTTAAGGGGGCTTTGTGCTTCAAAAACAATTGACTTCATCATTAAATTCCCTGTGACTGGTTAAGATTACTTATGTCAATAAAAGGCTGAACAGCGCAAACTACATCTGCATTTACATATAATGATTGCAGGCAGCAGGTATGACTTATCCAAGCAAGTATGGCACAGAGTAATAACCCGTACTTGTCCTGCGGTAGGGATTCAGTGTTGGCGGTGCAGCAGTAAAATAAGTGCTGCAATGGTCAACGCATAGCCTAGAATATTAAGGCGTAATTCAGGGGGGCTGATGAAAGATGATCATGGCATCAAATCCAGGTATCTATTTATGCGTGCCAATCCGAAAGACTCCCCACCTTCGTCATATGCCAGTGAGGATGCATTCATAAAACCGTGATCATATGGTGTTATTTCAGTAGTTACATTTTCATGTTTTTCAATATGTTCACGAACACTTACTACATCGAAGCTCTCTTCTTTTATCGGAAATATTATCTCTATTCTATGCCTTGGGATTACGTCTAAATGCTCCCTTATTCGTGAAGGGTAAAAACCAAGGATTGTAGGTCGACAACAAAGACTTTTTTCCGCGGCTAACCGCCATAGCACACTAGCCCCTGCGCTGAACCCAATGAGTAGATCTGGGGTGGTATCAGAGACAACACTCTTAACTAAGTCGAAGTAGTTATCATGACCACACTTTTCGACAAAAGCACTGTAAGCCTCTTTTTCATTTTTGAAAGAATGTCTTACCCCGCGATAGGGTTCAATAATGATTACAGATTCTGTACGAGGGGATAAAAAGGAGACGAGAGAGTCTGTCGACTGACATAAACCAAAAATATCTGTCACTATTACGATCGAATTAATGTTACCAAGATTTTTAATAAGATATCTCCTTTTATATTGTAAACATCCCATGCTGAGTGACATCCTAAATTCGATGCTTTGAGATAGCGTCATGCCCTTTGAATGACATTGATCTTACGCCATTCAAAGAGAGTGAAATTCAGTATCCATAGCGAAGATACGACAGGCAAGATGTTGACGCATAAAATGGCCTTGATAACGTAAAACTCAGGGTGCGGTCTAAAGCCCTTGCAACACGTGCAAACAAGCGACCTGATGATATTGAGGTGGAAGCCAATGATGTACTCGCACCACAGGACTGGCGTTGTTTCGTGAGTTCAAGCTGAACGTTCTTTTTCGGCCACTGTTTTTTTAACATGCTGGCGATGTTTTATATCTGTGAGGACCCCTTGTTTTAACGTTATGTTATCGAGCGATTCAATGAGTAGGGAATACTCGGCACCGGAGAAGACCACCTCACTAAACTGTTGGATGTAACGAATACAGCCTTGTGCATAAGTGACGTTTGGCGGCATTTCTGTTTTGAAAGTACTATCACCTATAAAAACAATCACTGAATGGAGGTGCTCAACATTACAACTCAGCAGAGATTCCAGCGTTTTTACGTGTTTAAAATTTTGATGCAGTGGATTTTGAAACGTAGATGAGTGGCGGTAAATTTTTTGTGTCCATTGTTTTTGACGAGCGGAGCCAAAAATCCAACCTTTCATGTTTTTTGTTTCAACGACAAAGATACCAAATTTCGAAACAACGATATGATCTATTTGCGTCGTACCTTCTTCGGTCGGCAGGGTAACGTTTGTGAAGAGGGTGTAATCCGATGCTGGTAGCTTAGACAGAAGACGATTAACCAGAAATTCACCGAATACACCTTTAAACCAACGACTGGTAAAAATACTAAGAATGAGTAATAACGGTACAACATACCAAACCTGCTCAAAAATACTGGTAAATATTTTCAATATATCCACGAGTTTTCCTTATTTAGTCGATGAATGGCATGTTGCCTTATCTGTTAACGTTATAGTTCGACGACTTGATGCGTTGCTTGAGGTATTTGCTTGTCTTTGGGATATGCTGGAAACAGAAACTCCATGCTTTTTCTGTTTTTAATGCCTGACGCGTCAACAAATTTCCATTCATCATGCCCCTTGGCTTGAAAAGCAATTAAATAACTATTTGATTTCATAGTTACGGCATCAGACGTTATTACCATTTTAGTTGGAATCAGAACAATAGTATTGAGTGATGTTACCGTTTTTTCTTTAGGCATATTGTAAGTAAACTCACTAATTTTCAGCCCGTTAGACTCTAATTTAAGAAAAGACTCCGCTGACATTTGAATAAGTTTATCCTTGCCTCCCGCCATATCAATCAAGTTTTGCGGCATATGATCTACAACTGTCTTGAAATCCAAGCTGATTGTCGCCGCTATGATCTTGTCCGTTGATGCTTTAATTTTTGCAAAATCACCATCTGATATGGTTTCTGCAAAACAAAAACTAGGCAATATAGTAAGCATTGCTAGCAATACCATTCTCATTGTGAAATTCCTTCTTAATTTAATGTTAAAGCTGACGAATGGCATGGACTCCTCCCTTATCTGGCTCTGCCACACTCGGGAGCCTGTTGGCTGCGTAATACTTTAATCCCTATTTATTAGGTATTTTACCACTCGCAGTAATTTTCTGAATCTGATGCGTCAGGGTCTAGTATTTGAACCGAGAAATCCTTGGTTAAATCATATTTAGCAAGGGCTCTTCTAACTTTATCTGACGTTACAGCACTGTTAAAATCGAAGATGAAAGGCAATATGTCATTGTCTAGATTCCACTCACGCTCCAAATCCTCGCCTAACTCAAGACCTGCTTGCCATTTTTTTTCAAAGATATTGGAAAAATCATACAGTTCCCACGACGCAATATCATTAACTGATGCCTTGTCTTTTTCCGTGAAAAACGATATTTCAAACTTTTTATGCCAAGGGAAAATGCCAATATCTAAGAGCTTAATTTTATGTTTTTTAAGCTTCTTGTAATTATTGTCAAAATAATCAACAAGAGCTCCTTCTATTTTTTCGATACAGTATTCCATACAGAGTACCTCTCAGATGTCTAACGAACAACATGGCTACCTTCATCCGGCTCTGCCACACTTGATGAGTCGGGTTCGATAAAATTTCGGAAGCCATCATGCGGTGTTTTTCAACCTATGGCATTGATCTTGCCGAACACTCGTTCAGTATCCATGGTGGAGCTGTGGCAGGCAAGGCATTGACGCATAAAAGGGCCGTTACAATGTGAAATTCAGGAGGGGTGTTCAAAAGGCCTTGCAACACGTGAAAATATACCGCTCGTTATATCGGGAGGTTTAGTCACAATGAGAAAATTGTGATTGATCCTTATCGACGTTTGCGGCGGTACTTTTTGCGACTTCAATTAAATCATAATTGGCATCAAATTGTGATCCTACTCCTGGCCAATAGAATTTGTCATCATGCGGGCAAAGGGTAACAATGACCGGAGAGTCGTCGATAGTTGCCTCCTCACCACGTCCAACAACCACGGTATACAGAATGTTGTCACGTACTTCACCGCGAATCGTATCTATTACATCGGCTTCGTAAAGATGAATGCTTATATATTTATCTTCGGACAGTTCGTGTACGGTAACATCCGTATGTTTTACGATTGCAGAGTAAGGCGTGTTTACAATGGCTTTGTGTAATGCTTCCATTTGATTTGCAAGTTGTTCACTGATGAGAGTTCCAACAGCGGGGGCATGGAAAACCATAAAAGGAAGACATGCTGTTAAAAATAGATATTTTTTCATGTTGTTGGCCTATAAAAATACGTATGTGCTTGTTTGGTTCTTGATGGACACCTGCATGACTTACAATAAAGTGATGACGTTAACGTCCATAAAAGTGACTAGCGTCTGAGTCTAGAACTTCGATTTCTCTCGTTTTATTCCCCATTTTCAGGATAACGCGGTCACTTAAAACTGAGACAACGTCAACGAACTGAAACGGTTCTTTTATTTCACCTGGTACCTCATGGCACCAAGCTTTCTTTACGCTATGACACTTGTAGAGCTTACCGTTAGTAACTTTAAGGAATACTCGCCACGATGTATCTGCAATGAGGTAATAATCTTTATGCGCTGACTTCACATTGCTAAAAATGGCGTCTTCTTCGTCAAAATTCATCTGCATTCCAAAGTCATATAATGAATGATGAACTCTCTATCTATGGCATTGATCTTGCGCCATTCAAAGAGAGTGAGATTCAGTATCCATAGTGAAGATATGGCAGGCAAGGCATTGATTCATAAAACGGCCGTTACAGTGTAAAACTCAGGGGGCGATCTAAAGTCCTTGCAACACGTGCAAACCTACCGCTTGTTATCTCGGGGGGAAGACGGCAAGAGGGCAGTGTAGCTTCAAATGTACAAGCGAGACATGTGCGGAAAACATGATAATGCGGCGGAGTCCATGTGGCCTTGTTAGGCAGATAACGCCTTAGCTAACTCGATATCATTCAGAACAACGTCATTTGCGCGCTCTTTACTGATCTCGCCTGTCGGAATAAAGCCCTGCTTTATATAAAAATTCAATGCACGTTCATTGCTATCAAGTGCCCACACCGAAACCTTTTGAGCCTTCAATATGTAGAGCATTCTCTCGCATTCATTATAAAGCTCTTGACCAATACCAGTCCCCATTTTATCAGGGGCAATGTAAATCGAGCTCAGTTCATATACTTCAGTGCCTTTCAACGTTTTCGGCTGCCCAAAGCACAGAAAACCGGCTAATCCGTCATCACAATCTGCGATGAGGACTTCCGCCAAATTGCGCTCAATGATGTTCGACCATAATTTCTGGCGCTTTTCTAATGTATAGCTTTCTATAAAGCTCTGAGGCATCAGAGCTTTATAGGCATATGCCCAAGAATTGACGTGTATATGTGCAATTTGATCGACATCACTTGGTAATGCCTTCCTAACTCTAAACTTCATGATTTCCTTATTTGCCAAACGAACGAGATGGATTCCCTCTCATCCATACTCTGCCACACTTGAAGAGTCAAACACGAGATATGTTCGGAGGTCAGCCTGTCACTTTCACTCTATGGTCTTGATCTTCTGCTATTCAAAGAGAATGAGATTCAGTATCTATAGCGAAGGTGCGACAGGCAAGGTGTTGACTCGTAAAATAGCCTTGATAACGTAAAACTCAGGGGGCGTTCTAAAGTCCTTGTAACGTTTGCAAATATTCCATCGCTCATATAGATAACCAAGACTAGAGCCAGCCGTACCAGTCAGTGTTTCCAACATTACATGGCCTGCGTTGGCATCGCTCGTCTTGAGAAAAGAGACAGAGCGATGCCCGTTCACTCGTGATCGTACAATTTACGCGATAAAGAAGTGCCTGGCTTGTTCAACACTCGCATTGAGTGTTGGCTGCGCAACACTTTTTAAGATCTTCGAGAGTGGTAAGGTGTTCGTTGATAACCATGTTATGCCAGATTATTCGCCAAGGTATCTCTGTTAGTGTTTGGATGATCGCTTCAATCGGACGTGCCTAGATACCTTGTCTTCGAGAATTCGAACCAGAGCAGGATCCATATATTCAAAATTATCTGGGATACCAAGACAGACAAGCTTTTTATCTTTTAGAAGTGACTTGAATTTGCGTGCCACTTTGTTTTTATGAGATTTCTCCATAACAAAGACAATATCAGCCCATTCAACCAGATCGCCACTGACAACAGTGAAAGCATCATTGTTAGTCCCTGCTCCTATGGATTGGATGCCTTCGTAGTCAGAAAAGACAGCTTCTCCTGTCGGGCTTCTGAGCCGATTTTCACTACAAACAAATAGTAGATTCAAAGCATACTCCCTGTGTATAACGCTGTCATAATTTTTGCCACTGCATGCTTACCAAATCCGCCAAACTTCAGAATAAAAAATTGCAATAAAACGGTCAGACTGGCAGCGCTTGTTATGGGTAAACTAACGTTGTTCGCCATAGCTTATCAAACTCTTGAAAAGTCGAAAAACGATGGTCAACATAGTCTGGTTTGTGCATATCTTCAGTTTTCCACACAGTTATAAGTCCCAAGTTTTTCGCGGGGGCCATATCAGAAGACAAACTGTCACCGCAAAAGCACACCTTTTTCCCACTATTGCTAAAGTTGCTTAAGCCCAATTCAAAGATCCTAATATCGGGCTTTTTAACACCAACACCATCTGATGTAAGAATGAAATCAAAATACTCATCAAACCCCAGAGCTGCAATTTTACGCCTTTGAAAGAAATCCCTGCCATTCGTTATGCAACCAATGGAGATATCACAATTTTTCAGCATTGAGAGTGTCTCTCTTGCACCATGGAAAGGAACCGAAAACTCGTGGAAAGAACGATCAAAAGCAGCCAATAACTCTCGTTCAAGGTGTGGCGAAAAGTTAAAGCGTTTAGATAAAACGCTAAAAACGCGTGGTTTTGGTTGGATGATATTGTTTTGAGCAACAAACTCGCTGACAAATTGTCGCTCCGGTACGTAAAGGCTATTCAACGTAGTGTTTAAAAGCGCGTCAGCATAGCCTCTAAGTGATGCACTTTTATCATGCAATGTATCATCCAAATCAAATATTATGTTCAACAGACCATCCTTGTCTTCATTATGTCATAACGAATGACATGGAGTACCCCTTATCCGGTTCCGTCACTTGATGAGTCAAGTTCGATAAACTCTCGGAGGCCAGCATGTCACATTTAATCTATGGCATCGCTCGTATTGAGAAAAGAGACTGAGCGATGCTTCCTTTACACCACATAGCACAAATTACTCTATATAAAGAGGCGTCGGGTTTGTTCTACACCCTAATCCATGTTTGTTAGTTTGCTGTCACCAATACTTTTGAATCCTTTTGAGAACAACTTCATCAGGTAAAACCAAATTATTCTTGCACCATTCGATAAACTCTATAACGACTGATATTTGATGGCTAGTAAGGTTGTATTTAAACGGAGCTAGTTGCGAATTTTTAGTTCTTCCTAAGAATGCTAAATGAGATAACAAGCCATCACAAATGAGGTTACCATCCTCATCGCCATTTTTAACAACCCAAAGCATATATTGAGGGATTAATTCATCTTGCGGTATGCCTGGGTTATCAAATATAGGATTACAATTACTGGAAATATGTTCATCACTAAGGAGAGTTACTTCCTTTAAATTAAACGTCTCAATTATATCCATATCCATGCTCATATCATGCAACTAACGAATGAGGAACCGCAACCGCGTAGTGTCATCAGGGTCATGGCAAATAAGTCAATAAACAGACCGAATGTAGAGCGGCAGTCCTAAACCTTATATTACCCGACGCTGTTGTTGACAATCGGGGGAGTCCATGTAGCACTGTTAGCTTACAAATCCAAGACGTACGCACATGTTACCGTGGCAGTATGGTTATGGACCAACAATAACCATAACAAAAATATGGAAATAGGCCACAGGTCACTATTTCAATGAACAGTGGTGGATATATTTACATACGAGCGATTTGCTCTCATACAAGTGAGGATTATCATTATGGCTTTGAAACCAGGTCCAAAACCAATTGCTAAATCAACGGGTGAACCAGACCAACGTAGACGTGATAATAAAAACACTCCCGGAAATACTCCTGGACTAAAACCTAGCAAGTCATCTAAAAAGAAAGAACCATAACATTCGTAAGCTACTGCTCCAGTAGCTTACTTGCCTCGATGTACTCCCAACTTCTGCCTGTAAGCTAACGCCCTGCTTCAGCTGCCCCAAATTCGAAGCGGGGTTTGTGTTATTATTTGAGCGCAGCGAGTTAACACTATAAAACCGCGCAGATTTTGTACCATCCTTGAATTTTACTTTCATCGTACGATATTTTAAATTTACCCCATCCAAGCTCTGAGTCCCTGAAGATAAACCATAGAATGAGCCACATTTTGATTTAACAAAATAATAAGTATCACCTGACTTCACTCTTCCATGTGGGCACATGATCAATGAATCAACTAGGACTCCAAAAACTCATAAAAGAACTCAATATAAAAATAGTTAAACTCTTCATCGTGCCTGTGTAAACCCTCCGTTGCACATACGCTTGTGATATTTACTCAATGGTATAAACAATGTCATTAGCATCCAACTCAGTAATAATATTATTTATATCTGGTTTAATAAGACCATTAATTTTATGAAAACCATTATTTTTGATTGTTTTTTTAAGAGCTATAACAGGGATGTCAGCAGTTTCTATATTAAATTTCTTGATCATCTTCAGTTCAATAACAGAAGGAATTCCATTTTTCACTTTAATATTAATTGTAAATTCTGGATGACACATTTAATTAATCCAAGATCAAACATAACGCCCAACTCAGGCGCACATTTTATGTAGCGTTTTTGTGCAATAATTGGATCTTGCGACACATGCACAAAAACGGCGTAGTAAAATGTGTCGCTTGCAGTTGCTTGTTATGTGAGTTTTTAGAGTGCCGCAACATATTTTATTGTCACTGCATTTTCAGGAATATCAACATCAACAAAGGCACTTTCACCAGCAAAAAATGTTTGTTCACTACACTCTGGGCATTGAGCCGCATATGTTTTAGAAACATCAAAAAAGTCGTTTAAAACACCTGAAAAATTATCCGAACAATGAGTGCATGTAATTTTAATTAATGATTGTGTCATGTTAATTTCTTAAATTTATTACTTACAGGTTGAATTGAATACTAACTGAGCTGCTTCAGTTTTAGATATTTCTAGGAGCATAGAACCCGACATTATGAAGCCTGAAGCATAACCAACGTTTAGCCCTTCTTGAAATTCAGTAAATTTCTCTTTTTGGGCTTTGTTTTTATAATAGTCAACAACCGACTCTGGTTCTCCAGCAATTTGCGCATACGCCCAACATCTAGTGTTAAACTCAAATTCGCTAGAAGCTCTATCTGAAGTAAAGAAAACATCTTCAGCACATACAGGGACAGAAAACAAAAATAACAAAGGTAAAAATTTGTTCATACTTAATCACCATACTCTATAAAGTAATCACATTGAGATTCAGATACGCCACGATCACTACAGTATGTTAGCCTTTTGTTGTTTTGATAAGCTTCATAACCAATACCTAGTAGCAAAAATGCAACAACAGGTAAAACTAGCCACTTTAAAATCTTCTTTCCAATTGTCGCTAAATCAGTATCTAGAATTAGGCTTGCGATCTTTTTGGATAAACTTCTAATTGTTGCCACAATTGATCCTTTTTAGTAATAAGACACCGATAGCTGATTAATCGGATACTCACATAACAACTTAATACATAGAACCCATCTACCTTACAATTCCACATATTGTCTTGGGTGCATAATAGCATCGAAGTTAACTCATTGATATTGAAAGGTATCGCTAGAGGTGGGAAAAACAAAAGTAGAATCATTCCATATATCACATTCTACATTTTCATCATCATTTCTATATCACAGTTTGATGTAATCGACGTGAAAGAGAGTGCGATATTCGCGTGTGGTGGTGAAGCGTAGGGGGCTTTAATGTGGTGGAGTGCTGGGGTCGCACACGACGAGGGATTTACAAAATCCCGTCTAACAAACACTGAATTCAACGCATACGAAAAAGGCCAGCATTTCTGCTGGCCTTTAGAAGGTGGCGGAGAGATAGGGATTTACTGCTCGCAAGCTCGCGCCCTTCGGGCTATTGCCTTTTCGCGCCTTCGGCACGGGCAATGTGCTTTCGCTTCGCTCAGGTGACCCCTTGTCTAGGGTTCTGCACCCTATCTCTAAATCACAAAATTCAGATGTAAAAAAGCCGACAATGAAGTCGGATTTTTTGAATGTGGCGGAGAGATAGGGATTTGAACCCTAGGTGGGCTATAAACCCACGCCGGTTTTCAAGACCGGTGCTTTAAACCACTCAGCCATCTCTCCATGCCGCGAATAATACGTGCTTCAGGAGGGGCTGTAAACCCTCAACCTTCCCCAATGCTGTCGTTTGCTCATTAATGAGACAGGCTGATGGTTTACAGCACGAATACCGGCACAATCGACACCAACAACAAGCCTGCCATGGCATAGTTGAACATGCGAAGGCGTGTTGGGTGCGTGAGTACCTGTTGCAGTTTTTGGCCAGCCAACGTCCAGATGCCGGTAGAAGGCAGATTCACCAACGCAAACACCAAGGCGATGATCGCAATGCCGTGCCAGCTGCCTTCCGGGTTGTATAAAGTGACGGTACTCAGTGCCATGCTCCAACCTTTCGGGTTGACCCACTGAAAACTGGCGGCCATCCAGAAGGTGAGTGGCCGATATTGATCGTCGCCGCGTTCTGTGGGGGCGCGACTGGTGGCAATGGCATAAGAAAGATACAGTAAGTACATAATGCTCACAGCTTGCAACACATTGTGTAGCCATGGGTAGGTATGAAATATGCCCACCAAACCGATGCCAATTAACGTTACCATGGCACTGAAGCCGACAGTCACGCCCAGCATATGGGGCAGGGTTTTCATAAAGCCGACGTTTGCCCCAGAGGTCATCAACATAATGTTGTTGGGGCCAGGGGTGATGATGGTGACAAACGCAAAGGTGAACAGTGCAATGAGCTGTTGGTGTTCCATAGTGATACTTGCCTGTGACGTTGTTTAAGTGTGATGCCGAATAACGACAGTTTGTTGCGCGCCTCTAAGTATATTAGTGATTTATAGCGTCAATTTTCGCGCTATATTTGTGTAATAAAGACGAAATTAGCAATGATGTGGTGTGATGGATAGGTTTGACGAAAGAATATTGCAAGCGCTGAAAAGCCACGGTCGACTGCCGAATGTCGAATTAGCTCAGCAGGTTGGCTTATCGCCGTCAGCAACCTTGCGCCGTGTGCAAGAGTTGGAGCGTAGTGGGGTGATTGAAGGTTATCGAGCGGTGTTGAACGCCCCGAAAATGGGGATTGGTTTTGTCGCGTATGTGACGGTGGGGTTGTCGAACCACAGTAAGCAATCGCAACGCAATTTTGAAGCCCACATTGTTGAGGCCGATGAAGTGGTGGAATGCCACAATATTACCGGCACCAGTGAGTATCTGCTGCGGGTCGAAGCGCAGGATCTCATCGCGTATAAACGCTTTCATACCGATATTTTGGGGGAGATCCCCAAGGTGGATGCCATTACCACCATGGTCGTGATGGAAACCGCCAAGAATGAGCGGGGCTGATAAAAAAGCTACCCATTAAAAAGGCATCCCGAGGGATGCCTTCATGGTGTTCGATGGGGGATTAAACGTCTTCGTCGCCGAAGTCATCGCCACCGCCGAAGAAGCTGTCATCACCGCCGCCGAAGCCGCCGTCATCGCTTCCGAAACCACCATCACCGAAACCGTTGTTCGCGAAGCTGTCATCACCGCTGCCGAAGCCACTGTCACCGAAACCGCCGCCGAAGCCGCCGTCACCGAAACCTGCATCGCCAAAGCCTGATGAACCGTCAGTGTAATCTGACGCGAAGCTGTTTGATGAATCGTCCAAGAAACCACCGCCTGTATCACCGGTGTCAGCTGCGGCTGTTGCGCTGTCATCAGCCGGTGCCGTGTCTGTTGCTGCAGTGTCTGTAGCAGCATCTGCCGCAGGGGCTGCGTCAGCGGCTGTGTCTGTTGCCGCTGTCGCGTCTGCTGCTGGCTCATCATGGTCGAACAGCATGTTGCTGATCATGTTACCTGCAACCATACCCACAGCAACGCTCGCTGCTGTTTGCATGAAGCTACCGAATGCGCTTGGCTGGTTGCTTGGCATAGGCGGCTGCGGTGCAGGGCGGCTACCACCCATCATTTTGCTCAATGTGCTGCGGTTCGCTTCCGACTTTTGGAATTCCACACATTGCTCAAGGTATTCGTTCTTCTGCTTCAGCTCTTTCAGTGCCATCTCTTGCACTAACACTGCTTGTGTCAGTTTGTAGACCGCATCGTTTTGCGCGCCGATCTCTGTGTTGATCAGTTGTTCTGCGTCAGCATCTTTCGCCTTGTTAGGGCTTTGCTTCAGTTTATTGGCGACATTCTGAATGAGTTCTTTTTCTTGCGGAGTCATGGTTTACCTTCTTATTGGTCTAGCACGTTACCGTGTCCTTGTTGTTATGACTCTCATCCTAGCGCAGGGTTCCTATGTCAATCTGTAAATATCAGTAAGTAAGTGGATCGTTTGCTGATATTTTGCACAATAATGATGAAAAACCCGACGGTTGCCGGGTTTTTATACAGGGTGGTATGAGGAACATTTCGCAAAAATCGCTTATTGGCGAATGCCTTCTACATGCAATTCCAGTTCAACATAGCTGGAGTCACCCATTACCGGCACCCCGAAGTCAGCCAATTCAATACGTGTTGTGCCTGTAAAACCAGCACGGTAACCGCCCCATGGGTCTTTCCCTTCGCCGACGAATAGGGCATCAATGGTTAACGGTTTTGTTTGGCCGTGCAGGGTTAAGTTGCCTTCTATCAAAAATTCCCCGTTGCTTTTTGGGTCGATCTTGGTGGAAGTGAAGGTAGCGGTGCTGTATTTTTTGACATCCAAAAAGTCGTTACTGCGAATGTGTTTATCACGCTCTGCGTGGTTGGAATCAAAACTGGTGGTGTCGACGCTGACGTTAACGGTCGACGCGGCGACATTGTTGGGGTCGTAACTGAAGGTGCCTTCAAAGGTATTGAAGCGGCCTTTAATGAAGCTGTAGCCCAGATGCGGCACTTTCATGTTGATAGAGGCATGCGCGCCTTCGGTGTCAATCACGTAGTCAGCAGCATGGGTGGTGACAGGCAGGGCGACGGCAGCCAAAAGGCTAAGGGCAACAAGGTGCTTTTTCATATTACTTTACTCCCAACATTTTTTTTAACGTAGTGTCTTTATTGATGAAGTGGTGCTTGAGCGCGGCAAGGGCATGTACGCTAACAAGGCCGATTAAGGTGACGGCGAGGTAGAAGTGGACTTCTCCGGCAATATCCGCTTGTTGATCAAATAAGGCGCCAAGGGCGGGAACGGAAAACCAGTTGAACACCTCGATAGGACGTCCATCGGCGGTAGAAATGAGGTAACCCGAGATGAATAACCCAAACAGCAACAGATAGATCACGGTGTGCGCAATTTTCGCGGCGATCACTTCCCAGCGTGCGCCTTCAATCGTGGGGGGTGTTTTGATGTGTTTCCACACCAACCGAAACAGGGTGACGAGGGCCAAGAGGATGCCGATGGATTTATGCCAGTGCGGCACGGGCTTGTACCATTGTGAATAGTAGTTGAGATCCACCATCCATAACCCAACGGCAAACAAGCCAATCACGACAATGGCACTCAGCCAGTGAATGAAGATAGAGAGGCCGTCATACGTGGCCCTGTCTTGGGTGCTGCTGTCCTTGTTCATTGTTTTGCCGTGTTAATGTGTGAATGATTTTCATTCTAGTGGTTACACAGCAAAACATAAGGAGATTGAATAGAACGACTTATTCAAATTATTTGAGCAAGTCGATAATCGGTTGCGAGATCGTCGTGTCCGCGAGATCAGCGAAGAATGTTGTTGTCGTGTCGCCAATCCATGATGGTCCACTCATTTACCTGCGCATGCAGGGCGAGCGTCGGGTCGGGATTCACGGCAAAAGGCCGGTCTACCGCTTCTAGCAAAGGCAGATCGTTAATGGAGTCGCTGTAGCCGTAGCTGCCTTGAAAATGGCCACTGTGTTCCTTTAACCACGCTTTCATTCGGATCACCTTTCCTTGCTGATAGCTCAATGTATGTGTGGTGTTGCCTGTGATTTTGCCGTTATCGAGTTGAAGATTAATGGCGAGGGCGTCATCGGCTCCTAATAATTGGGCGATGGGTTTCACGAGGTGCTCTCCTGTGGCAGAAATGACCAGCACGGTGTCGCCACGTTGTTTGTGCCATTGAATGCGGGCGAGGGCATCGGCATAAATGGCCGGCTTAATTCGCTTTTCAATAAAATCGGCGACGATGTGGCTGATTTCATCCACGTGCATGCCAATCAGGGGCACCAGTGTGGTCGCCATATACGCATGCATATCCATGCAGCCTTTTTGGTAGGCCTGCATTCTATTCTTTTCTTCCAGCAAAAGGCTTTCGGGGGCGAACCCTTGCTCGACTAAGTACGCATTCCACAGACTGGCGGAGTCTGCCGCAATCAGTGTTTCATCAAGATCAAACACGGCCAGATAAGGGGAAACGTTGGATACCGAATTTGTGTTGGTCAAACTGCATTCCTATGATGAGTAATGGGGGATCATTGCGTTATGGGTAGAGCAGCCTAAGCAATGAAAATGACAGTTTCTTTTCACCAAGATGATCGTTTTGCGGCAATGACAAACAGTGACGTGAACAAAGCAACCTGACGGGCGAGTAAAGACGAATAAGGGGGATGGGACAGAATGCGTATAGATGACACGAACAGAAGTGAACGACGCCAAGCCGACGCAGTGACCCCGATGTTATGGGGGCTTGCGGTGAATCATATCGTGTTAATGGTGGCGGCGCTGGGTTTTGAACCAGAATGGGTCGCTTCAGGCCTGCTGACTGAAAATACCCAAGTGGAATTTACCTATTGGTACGGAAGTGTCTTGTTTCCTATACAGTGGTTGGTTGAGTGTTTGGGCGTTTGTCGGTTAGGCTATGTTATCGTCATTGCCGGTGAGACGCGCCTTGAGGGGTATGCATGGCCAGTCTGTTTAGTCACTGGCGGTTTGGCAGGATGGTACGCATTGGTGTAGAAAGCACGCCTTAGTGGCAGTAAAGGTATGACCTTTATGCATAACGGGATGGGGCAAGGCACTGACGAAATATCGCGATCCGGAATAACGAGAGTAAGCAATAACCAGTAATAACAAGGACGAACAATGGCAGTGCAGGAACGCAGTGTGACACGCGAGCAACAAGGCAGTGATGTGCGATGCCTTAGCGGAAAAAGCGACAATGAGCCGTCACGCAAAATCACCACGATCATTTTTGATGCCGGTGGGGTGCTAATTTATATTCAGGAGTACCGTAAATCGGTGATGCAACGGGTGTTGCTATCACGGGGTTATGACAGTGACAGGGTGGATGATGCTTTGTCGCGGGTGGCGTTGTTTGATCGTGATTATTTTCAGCAGCATTCACTCGTTGATTGGCAAGATGAAAAGCAATGGTTGCAAGCGCGATGTCAGTTTGTGGCCGCGGAAGTGGCCCTTCAGGCTTCAGAAACGCAAGTGATGACGCTGGCCGATCAACTCTTTATGTTGTCGTTCGACAGTGCGCAATACCAATTGTTCGATGATGCGGTCAGCAGCTTACAACGTTTAGCGCCCCATTTTTCGTTAAATGTGTTATCGAATGCGACGGCGTCATTGGATTGGTCGTTGGATCTATTGGGTATTCGGCCGTACTTTGATCAGGTGGTGATTTCAGCCTATGAACGGTGTGAAAAGCCGGCGCCGGAGATTTATCTCACCACGCTGGCACGCATCGGTAAAACGCCGCAAGAATGCGTATTCATTGATGATCGCATCGAAAACGTTGAAGCGGCAGAAGCATTAGGGATCACCGGGTTTCACCTTGATCGTCAATTAGGCATGACGCTGACTGACATTGTGGAGGCGATGCTTGAGACTGCCCGGATAAGCGGATAAGCGGATAAGCGGATAAGCGGATAAGCGGATAAGCAGAATAAACAGATAGAAAAAACGCCAAGCGATTCAGATTGAATGGCTTGGCGTAATGCAGACTGGGCTGATCAAAGGGTACTGATCAGCCGATGCTGTACTTTACGTCGTGATTAAGCGACAAGCTGCATTTTAGCTTGGTGATCCAGGTACTCTTCGTACGTACCACGGAAGTTAACCAGCTTCTTGTCTTTAATGTCGATGATGTGTGTCGCAAGCGAGGTCACGAA
This sequence comes from Photobacterium sp. 270122K, assembly GCF_059941365.1. Lineage (NCBI taxonomy): Bacteria > Pseudomonadati > Pseudomonadota > Gammaproteobacteria > Vibrionales > Vibrionaceae > Photobacterium > Photobacterium sp. 270122K. The sequence goes on along the minus strand of NZ_JBPOEN010000001.1, from coordinate 214,512 downwards.
CTCACGGTCATGGCTGACAAAGATCAACGTACCTTCATACACTTTCAATGCATTGTTCAAGGCTTCAATGGCTTCAACATCCATGTGGTTGGTCGGTTCATCCATAATCAACACGTTGATGTCTTGCATCATAAGCTTGCCAAACAGCAGGCGGTTTTTCTCACCACCTGAACAGTTTTTGGCTTTCTTGTTCGCATCGTCTGCGGTGAACAATAGGCGGCCAAGAATACCACGCACCATCAGATCATCGTGCTTCGCAGTACGCCATTGTGAGATCCAATCAAAGATGGTCATGTCGTTATCGAAATCTGCTGTACAGTCCTGCGGGCAATAGCCGACAGAGGCATTTTCAGACCACTTAATGGTACCTTCGGTGTTTGCGAGCTCGTTCACCAAGCAACGCAGTAGGGTGGTTTTACCCACGCCGTTCTCACCGATAACCGCCAGTTTCGTGCCGGCTTCCAATAGCAGGTTACCGCCACTGAACAGGGTTTCATCTTCAAACGCGTGACCCAAGTTTTCAAACTCTAGCGCTTGACGGTGCAGTTTCTTGCCTTCGCCAAAACGAATTGACGGGCTGATACGGCTGGATGATTTCACTTCATCCAACTTGATTTTATCCATCTTCTTAGCGCGAGAACTGGCTTGCTTCGCTTTTGATGCGTTAGCACCAAAGCGGTTAACGAAATCTTGCAGTTCGTTAATTTCAGCGGTTTTCTTGGCATTGCTAGCCAACAGCTGCTCACGGATCAAGCCCGATGCTTCCAGGAAGTAATCGTAGTTACCTGGGTAAATGCGCAGTTCGCCGTAGTCGATGTCTGCCATGTGCGTACACACAGAGTTCAGGAAGTGACGGTCGTGCGAGATGATGATCATGGTGCACTTACGTTGCTTCAGTTCTTCTTCCAGCCAGCTGATGGTGTGGATGTCCAAGTTGTTGGTTGGTTCATCCAGCAGTAGCACTTCTGGGTTTGCAAACAGGGCCTGTGCCAATAGCACACGCAGTTTCCAGCCTGGCGCGACTTGTTGCATCAAGCCGTAATGGAATTCTTCTTCGATACCCGCTTGAAGCAGAATGTCACCGGCGCGGCTTTCGGCGCTGTAGCCATCAAGCTCGGCAAATTCACTTTCCAGCTCTGCCACGCGCATGCCTTCATCTTCACTCATTTCTGGCTGTGAATAAATGCGGTCACGCTCTTGCTTAATTTCCCATAGCTTTTTGTCGCCCATGATCACAACGTCAATCACGTTGTATTGTTCAAACGCGAACTGATCCTGACTCAATACGCCCAGTTTGTATCCTGGTGTGATAGAGACGTTGCCAGAGCTTGGTGTCAGTGCACCACTCAAGATTTTCATGAACGTTGACTTACCGCAGCCATTTGCGCCAATCAACCCGTAACGGTTGCCGTTGCCAAATTTTGCTGAAATATTTTCAAAGAGAGGCTCTGCGCCAAATTGCATTGTAATGTTTGCGGTTGAAATCAAGAGGTATTCCTTGGTGGTTACTAGCAAGATAATTATTTATCCAGAACGGAAAAATATGCTGTGCGAAATAGGGGGTAAATGATTAGGCGGCGTAGTATACAGACTGTGAGTGCGTTATGTCGAGGTTAAACAGGGGCGATGACGCGGAAAAAAGGATGAAAAAACGCTTATCACCCTGATTAATAATGGGCGATAAGCGTGAGTGCACAGTCAGTACATCCTGTTTTAGCGGCTTAGAACGCGGTGTCGTTCTTAATATGCGCTGTAGCTGTTAAGACACGCTGAAGTTGTTAAGACGCGGGCGTACAGGTTTCGATTTCTTCCCAAGGTGAGTAAGCGGTCAGCCCGGGCATTTGCAACATGGTCCACCATTTGGCTTGCCATTGTTTGCCTTGATACGTGACGGTGTCACCTTCGCTGTACACGGTATGCGTTTGCCATTCGGTGGTCGGGCACAAGGTGAGCGGCTCAGGATCTTGCATCCACTCAACCAAGTCCTGATGGCTGACAAAGCGCACTTGGGGCTTGCTTAGGGCGTAGGTGATAAAACGCTTTAATACATTCTGGCGTGAGGCCACGGTCGTTTCTGGCATACCAAAGTGTTCGCCGCCGTTAAGCAGACCGTAGAACGCGGAATGTAAGCCCAGTACCAACGGTGCGCGGTTACCGGCTAAGCGCAAGTCAAGATTGTAGCTGTAAATCGCCACCACATCGTCTTCATTTAGGCCAGCGGCACCCCAATTGGGCGTAGTGTAGAGGTTCCAGTCAAAGTTATCACCCTTGCCAGAGACAGGATCGAAGTAGCCGATGCGGCTGGCAATTTTGTCGCGCAGTGAATAGTCGATGCCGAATTTTTCCATTTCACTGTCCGGCGGCACAATCAATGTGTGTAGCGGGATTTCCCACAGCCCCGGGTAGTTATCGATGGCCGGTTTCCACCAGCCCGCAACAGCTAAGTCATGCGAAGGGCTGCCGTTATCTAACGTAAATGGCCAGTAGTTATTGGTGCCATCTTGCTCGGGGACAATCCCAGCCGGGAAGCTAACATCGTATTGAATGCCGTTATCCACAATAGCGTTTAAGGTGTTGTCGTTGTAGGTCATGAATGGGGCGCGGAAACCGGTTACTTCATCGACACCAATGCCGCCTTTATCTTCATCACGGGTGAGGAAGTCACCGCATTTTTTCACTTCCTCTTGCCATTGCTCAGCGGTCATCCATGGCTGCAGTGGGTTGTAGTTCACTTTGTCATCGGGGTGTGAATAGGTGTGGTTACCGATGTCGTAATCACGCTCTGCCAGTTCACGCCACAGGCTCTTGATGGTGTCATTGTCCATCGCGGGCTCACAGTGCATAAAGAAGCTGGCGCCGAGCGGCTCACCCGCAAAGTCATCTTCACCGGCTGGGTTGTTGTGGCTGGCAAGCAGATCCATGACCCATTTCAGGCCGTCGGCTTCTACGTTGTCATCAAAGCCTAGGCTAATAAACATTGGGCTGGATTGTACCGGGATCGGCGGCAGTGCCGATGGGCTTACGTTGGGTTGAGGGGTAAAATCATCGGCGGTAGCGGTATGCGTCAGGGCGAGCATCGCCATGGCCAGTGCGGTTTTACGCACAGGAAAAGCAGGTTTTGTCACAATAAAATCCTTCTTAATGTGGTCGTTGTTTGAGCGAGTGTAGCAGCCTGAGGGGGATGATTGATAAGAAACTCAGAATCAGGCGTAACTCTTGAAAGCATGTTGTTGTTTGAATGTAACTAACGACATTGTCAGAAGGTATTAGTTATGGGTTGGGCGCAAAAATGACGTATTACGGTCGTGATCTGCATGATTTCTGCTTGTACGAGGGGCTAGAGATGATCGGATGGGCTTGTGTTTCCTTACTTCACTTGTTTTTCGATATACTTCAGTAAAATCACTTGAATGTTGAATGAACGTGCAGCGAAAAATCGATCTCAACTTACTTCGCGTCTTTGTTTCTGCCTATCAAACACAATCTGTCACCCAAGCGGCAGAGCAGCTGGATTTAACCCAATCAGCAGTGAGTAATGCGCTAGCCCGATTGAAAACGCATGTGGGTGCGGCGTTGTTTAACCGCACCGGACGGGGGATCACGCCGACACGGTTTGCTGATGAGTTGTATCAGCATATTCACTCTCCGTTATTAGACATTGAATCATTGTTGATAGGGATGGAGGCGTTTGACCCTGAGGTCGCCCAGAAACGGTTTGTGGTGTATTGCCATGAAGCGATGATTCATTCGTTGAGGCAGTCTCTTGACCGCGCGCTGGCGAATTTATCGGTGGATGTGGTGTTGATGGAACCGCCGTCCAGTAATGAACAACTGTATGATGATTTGATGTTGGAAAAAGTCGATCTCATCATTGATGTGGATGCGCCAACCAGCCGTGTGTTTGCGTCAACCGTGCTTACCGAAGATCACTTGTGTTGTGTGGTGCGTCAGGATCATCCGCGCTTGTCAGATCCCAATGTGTCTGACGCTGGCTTGACGCCTCAACAATACGTCGATGAACAACATGTGTTGTTTAAAATGCGTCGTCATCAGTTACCGTTTATTGATTGGCTGGTGGGAGAGTCATTGCCTGCTCGTCAGGTGTATAGTCAGCATGCGTCTTTGATAGGGATGCTTGCAGCGGTGTCTTACAGTGATGCCGTGGCAGCGGTGCCCGTGTCGTTTGCCAAGCAGTATCAAGATGTGTTTCAGCTGCGTATTTTGCCGTTTCCTTTCGACAGTGGTTCCTTTCAGTCACATATGGTGTGGCAGGCCAAATTCAACAAAAGTCAGCCGCATGTGTGGTTGAGGATGTGTATTGAAGTCCAGATGGCACAATAGGGTTTGTGCCATCTGGTTTTGGTTACGGCGTTACAATGCCGAAGGCAGGATCAAAACGATCAAGGGTGCCCATGAAGGCATTGAATGCGGTTAGCCCTTCAACGGTGAAGGCTCCGCTTTTCATCGCTTGCTCTATAGACAGTGAGCCAGTGATAAGGTCCACAAAGGTTTGTTTAGACAACGCAATAGTGACATCAGGTTGTTTAAATTGTTTGTCTTTGTAGGTTTTCAGTACGGAGTTTGACAGTTCCAGTGCGTACTCGCCACTGGCTACGTTGTCATCATTGGCGACCTGAATGTTGATCAGGGTATGCATGTTGTCTACCGCTTCCGGCTTAATGCGCACGGCCAGTGATTCCAATACCGAGTACACCGGCATGTTGCTGGCGATGGCGGTAGTGTCTGGTGACGGTGCCGGGGTGTAACCATGACGGAGTTCTTTCGCACCAATTAAGTAATAGTTACGCCACGGGCCTGATTCGGCTTGGTAACCTAATTGCTCCATCGCATCGGCTTCTAAATAACGGGCGGTCATGTTTTTCGGGTTAGAGAACGTGACGTTATTTAATAGCGTCACTGCCCAGCGATAATCACCATCTTGAATTGCTTTCTTCGCAATGGTGATCACTTTTTCTTCCCCACCCATGGCGGCCACGTACTTTTCGCCTTCTTGTGCGGGCGTCAATGGGTTAAGGTTCGCTGGGTTACCGTCCCACCATGCACCGAAATAAAAGTCGTAAGTTGCGCGTGCGTTGTGCGATACCGTGCCGTAGTAGCCTCGGTTATACCAGGCTTTGTCTAGGCTATCCGGCAATTGAATGCTGGCGGAGATTTCATTGGGCGTATAGCCTTGGTTGGCAAGACGCAGCGTTTGGTCATGCACAAATTTGTACATGTCACGGGTTTTCTCTAACTGCTCGGTGATCTTGTCACTGCCCCATGTCGGCCAGTGGTGTGAACCGATCATAATGTCTGATTTTGCCGCGAATAAATCCAGCGACTCATCCACGTAACTTGCCCATGCATTGGCATCACGACTGCGTGCGCCACGCAGGGTAGAGATGTTGTGGATGGTGTGGGTCATCACCTCTGACGCCATGAGCACGCGGTGTTCAGGGAAATAGAAGATAAACTCTGACGGCGCTTCTGAGCCGTTCGCCATCTGAAATTCTACTTTTACGCCATCAATGTCGTGAATCTCGCCAGTTTCCAGCACTTCCATGGTTTGTTCCACAATGCCCGGTTTACCGGTCGAGGTGGTTTTCCCCAAGCCGCCGTCCACTTTGCCGTTCGGGCCTGCTTCAATCATGTTGCCGTACATGTAGCCAGCGCGGCGGCTCATGGTGTTGCCCGCCAGCACATTCTCTGAAATGGAATGCTCGAAAAAGTCTTTAGGGGCGATAACGGCCACTTTTCCGCTTTCAATGTCCGCTTTATTGGTGACTCCCCAAATGCCACCAAAGTGGTCAATATGAGAGTGGGTAAAGACGACGGTGCTGACGGGGGCTTTTTCGACATGCTTGAACAGCAGGTCTAAACCGGCACGGGCTGTGTCTTCTGATAGGAGGGGATCAATCACAATCCAACCGTGTTCACCGCGAACAAAGGTCATGACAGACAAGTCAAACCCGCGGACTTGGTAAATGCCGTCTTTCACTTTGAACAGACCGTGCTGGTTATTCAGCTTTGCCATGCGCTGTAAAGATGGGTTGATCGTATCGATCGTTTTATCGGTGTTAACGAAGTCGAACTTGGCAAAATCCCACACCACGTTGCCGTTGGCATCTTTGATGGTTTTGTCGGGCCATGTGGCAATAAACCCACGTGTTGCATCGGTGAAATCATCGGTATTGGCAAAGTCGAGTGTTGTCGCCACCGTGTGGTTCTTTTGAATGGTAAAGCGGCTCGCGGGCTTTACATCGGGCGTGATTGGCGTGGTGTCCGCCATAGCGAATTGACTCATGATCGCCAGAGAGAGGGGAAGCAGGGTGAGTTTCATCAATGATACCTCGGTGATTCGCAGTGGAATGTCTAGGCCGAGGATGATAATGAAAATCGTGGTATTAAATCATTATGATGAAATGCCTATCTGATATTTATGTGGTGAATATCGTACTGAGAAACGAGAAACGAGAAACGAGAAACGAGAAACGAGAAACGAGAAACGAGAAACGAATGTAAATGTGAAACGTATAGTGCCGGGTTGATGGTACGGGGATGATGCTGGAGAAAAGAGAGTGCCTTGGGCGGGGAAAGAAAACAGCGGGTATCACAAACGTGATACCCGCTGAAAGGGCTTGTTAGCAACCACTTACGGGGCCTAAAGGCGTCCAAGCGGGATGGTCGACAGGACGGGCATTGCTTGTCCACCAATTTGCTCGGTATTGTTGGCCTTGATAAGTGACGATGTTGCCCTTCAAATATTGGCGATTTGCGTGCCAAGGTAAAGCGATCTCACTGATTAATTTCCATGGCCCTGAAAAACTGGGAGCGCTATTCTGATTCCACCACTTGGCTTGCCAGACTAATCCGTCATAACTGACCGTTTCGTGGGTGTAAAGGGTGTTGGGCTGCCATACGGGAAATTGAACTGCATTGGGATCTGTCTCGCAATCCATGCCCGCCACGCTCACAGTGACGGTGTTTGTTGTTGATTGCATGCCATCATTCAGTGTGATCGTGATCTGCTGTTCACCGGGCTGTGTGGCGGTTAATGTCCACACTAATGGATCGTGGGTGTGTTCAACGTTGAGTCCTGTTGTCGCCTCGACGGAAGCGATTACGGGAGCGCCTTCGGGATCATAGCTGCCGGTCAGATCGAGTGTAAGGGGTTGTTGTTGTTCGATGGCACTGGGCAAGGCATTCTTTTTCAACACCGCAGGGAAATTACGTTGTAGCGCCGCAAATGCGGCAAACGCTTGGTAGGTGTAGCCTTGAAAAAGGGTATTTTGCTGCGTGCCTGCTTCATCAAACAGGTACATCATGCCGTCTCGTGCGGTGACAAGCAGTTCCCCTTGCGCATTAATATCAATATCCGCAAAGCCTGAGTTGTCTAATGACTGACGGCTGAATAACTCGCCCTCTTGGCTATAGTGATGGAGGTAACCGTCCCAGCTGACCATGAATATCTCTCCGGATTCTGTCGCGGTCACCGCACGGGATGAGGAGGTATGGCCTAAATTGTGCTGTTTAAGCCGTTTCATCGTCACGGGTTCAATAATATCCAGTTCACCGTACACATTACGCAGGGCATAAAGTAAACCGTTATTGCCGAGTGTGATATCCATGTAGTCATGTTCAGTGAAATACGCTTGAGAGGTCTCGTTCTGTAAATCAAACCGAACAATACCTTTACTGGCGGCATTGGCTGTTGCCATATCAGTCAGGTAAGCATAACGGCCGAGTACCACGATCCCGCCCGCCGTACCATTATTTACGCTGCTTAATCCCTCGTGCTGTAAATGCTCGATGTGGGTGGGGTGTATCATCGCCAGTGATGCATCGAAGGTACCTGAGTAGACAGCAATACCGTTCGGGGTATTCACTAGATCACGTAGAGATTCTGTGCTGTGTGGTAGGCGATGTTGCATGCTGGCAAGCAGTTGCCCCTGTTTATCATAATAATGAATGTAATCCAGCGTGGTGCTGAGAATATAGGTGTCCGGTGGCAGCGCGTCGTTAGCGCTTGCGTGAAAGGACAGGGCGGTCGTCAGGGCGAGCAGTGAACGCGTTAATGTCTTCATCCTTGAACGTCTCATTGGTAGTCTCCGTGCATCGAGCAGCTCGTGTCGGTTAACGAGGAGCGGGGTGAACGTGCTACCCTAACCAGAGACGACATAAAAATCCGATCTCTTGTGATCCTTTGTTGTCAAAGTTAGGTTTTGATCAGTGTGGCGTGAAAGTGAGCGAACACCCTCGCGCAAGAAGTGCGATATGCGTGCATGCTGGACAGGTATAAGTAAGAGGTATTCCTCTGGTGCGATATATCCCTTAGTATATGTCGCTGTTTTTCCCTGGTAGGTAGTATAAAAATGAAGCGTTTAGGTCTTGGGTGCATGGCGCTGGGGTTAGCCGTCATGGCCAATGCCAGTTGGGCAATGGATAAGGTAACGGTGTTTGCCGCTTCCTCACTGACGAATGCGATGAATGACATCGCACAAGCCTACCAAACGAAAACGGGGCAGAAGCCGACACTCTCTTATGCCTCATCGGCGGCCTTAGCGCGTCAAATTGCGCAAGGTGCACCCGCAGATATTTATCTGTCTGCCAATGAAAAGTGGATGGATTACCTCGCACAGCAAGGTGTGATTGACAGCGATAGCCGTAAAACCTTGCTCGAAAATGCGTTGGTGCTGGTGGCACCGACGTCTTATCCCGTTGATCACATCACGTTGTCAGCGACATGGGACATCAAAAGCGCCTTGCAAGGCACCCGTTTAGCAACGGGGGATCCGCAACATGTACCTGCCGGCATTTACACCAAAGAAGCTTTCACATCATTAGGGTTGTGGCCGCAAGCATCGCCGTTGCTGGCACGCGCGAACAATGTGCGTGGGGCACTGCTCCTTGTTGAGCGCCAAGAAGCCTTGTTGGGCGTGGTGTACAAAACCGATGCGATGATTTCTAAAAAAGTGAAAGTGGTTAGTGACATCCCCGATAGTAGCCACAGTCCGATCGCGTATCCGGTGGCCATAGTGAAAGGCAAAGCCAATGCCTCCGTACAGGGATTTTATGACTATTTATTGTCTGATGAAGCTGCGACCATTTTTGCCCAATACGGCTTCGGAGAGCGCAAGTAGTGCTGACGGAGTATGAAATTCAAGCGTTACTGCTGAGCTTAAAAATCGCTAGCGTGGCGGTATTGGTCAGCTTGCCCTTTGGTATTGCCTGTGCGTGGGTGTTAGCCCGCCGTCAGTTTGTCGGTAAAGCGGTATTAGATGGTTTGATTCACTTGCCCTTGGTGCTCCCGCCCGTGGTGATCGGCTATTTGTTACTGGTGGTACTGGGTCGACAGGGTGTGGTGGGGCGTTTCTTGTATGACTGGTTCGGTTTAACGTTCAGTTTCAGTTGGCGCGGTGCCGTTGTGGCCGTGGCGGTCGTTTCTTTTCCGTTAATGGTGCGTTCTATCCGCTTGGCGCTGGAAGGCGTGGATCGCAAGCTCGAACAAGCTGCTCGCACATTGGGCGCCAGTCCATTGCGGGTGTTTTTGACCATTACCTTACCGTTGACCCTGCCAGGGGTATTAACGGGGGCGATTTTGGCGTTTGCCCGTGCGTTAGGCGAGTTTGGTGCGACCATCACGTTTGTGTCGAACATTCCCGGTGAAACCCAGACCATTCCGCTGGCGATGTATTCCTTTATTGAAACGCCGGGAGCGGAAGATCAAGCGGCTCGATTGTGTGTGATTGCCATTGTGATCGCATTGGCATCGTTGATTGTATCTGAGTGGTTAACCCGCATTGCACGTCGCCGGTTGGAGATCCAATGATCCGTATTCACGTTAAACAGACACTCGGTGAGCTGAAGATGGACGTTGATCTGTCTTTGCCGATGCAGGGGATCACGGCGATTTTCGGGCGTTCTGGTGCAGGGAAAACCTCGCTGATCAATGTCATCAGCGGGTTGTCTAAGCCGGATGAAGGGCATATCGCACTGGGTGATCATGTGCTCTTTGATCAGGCTAACGGGGTCAATCAACCGCCGGAAAAGCGCAAGATTGGTTACGTGTTCCAAGATGCGCGGCTTTTTCCTCACTACACGGTAGAGGGAAACCTGCGTTATGGCTGTCGCCACCCTGATCCTGCGCACTTTGCGTCGGTCACAGCTTTACTGGGCATTGCACCGTTGCTGAAACGGTATCCCGCGTCGTTATCAGGCGGTGAAAAGCAGCGGGTGGCGATTGGTCGTGCGTTGTTGTCGAACCCTGAAATGTTGCTCATGGATGAACCCTTAGCCTCATTGGACTTGCCGCGCAAGCAAGAGCTGATGCCTTACCTTGAAAAGCTGGCAAAAGAAGTCAATATTCCGATCATCTATGTCACCCACAGCTTGGATGAGATTTTACGTTTGGCGGATCACATGGTCATGCTGAATCAGGGGCGGGTCGTGGTGTCAGGCCACATTAACAGTGTGTGGGGATCGCCGGAAATGCGCCCGTGGCTGCCTGTGAAAGAGCAAAGCTCATTATTGAGTGCTCGTGTGAATTTGCGTCATCCGCGGTATGCGTTAACGCAGGTTATGCTGAATCACGATTCTTATTTGTGGGTGAATCAGCTGCAACGGCCACGCGGGGAGTGGGTACGCGTGCGTATTTACTCTAATGATGTGTCGATCACCAAAGTACGTCCCGCACAAACCAGTATCCGTAACGTGCTGGCTGCGAAAATCGATAAAATTCATCCGGTTGATCAGAAGGAGAGGGTAGAAGTGCGATTGCGGGTCGGGGAAACCCAACTGTGGGCCAACATTACGCTGTGGGCGGCAGAAGAATTGAATTTACAGATCGGTGATGCCGTGTTTGCACAGATTAAAGGGGTCAGTGTGACTCAAGATGATTTGGCAGCAAGGTAAAAAGCCAAAACACAAAAAATAAAAACAAACAGGAAAATACCGCATCATGCGGTATTTTTTTGTGGTCAACATTGTCGTTTATATTTTATGACAAGCATAAAACGCGGCGGGTTATTAATATTGCATGAAATTGCCGCTGGGACGATCTACAAAGTGAAATAAAATCACACGCCAAATTGCCTTAGTAATTAAACCCCAATAACCAGTTATCAAGGCGGTAGCTTTTTATATTGGCTCACCATTCTTATTATTTTAAATCAATGAATTATAATCAAGTCTGTCAGTTGAGCTGAACGATGCCTTGTCAGTATTATGTAAAATAGCGCGGTTTTTAACCATTTCGTATTGAATCGTTAAGCACTGAGTCAGTATAGTGTGCCCCGTGAAATCGGAACTGATACATTTATTAATAACGCGACTGCTAGGTATATTATGAAAGTTTTCCCATTAGTATTATTGTCTGCCGCATTACTTTCTGGCTGTGGTGGCTCAGGCGGTTCAGACGGCGCTTCGACGAACACCGGTAGCAATGTCAATACAGGTTCAGGCTCTAACAATAATACCGGGACGACACCGGGTGGCAGTACGGATACAGGCAACACCGGCGGGTCAGTAACACCAGCCCCTGTCGGTCCTACCGATGAAACGGATTTTGCAGAGCAAATGCTGAATGCGGTTAACCAAGCGCGTGCTAAGCAACAAAATTGCGGTGGTCAGATGATGCCAGCCGTGCCTGCGTTGACGTGGGATTACGATTTGCAGGAAGCGGCGTACCGTCATTCCAGTGATATGGCGAACGGCGGTTTCATGAGCCACACAGGGTCGGACAATTCAAGCCCTGATCAGCGTATTGCGGATACCGGTTATTCAGCCAATGCATGGGCAGAGAACGTGGCCGCAGGGCAGAAGAGCATTTCAGCCGTGATGGCGGCATGGATGGCAAGTCCAGGTCACTGCACCAATATCATGAATGCCAATGTCACTCAGATGGGGGCGGCCATGGTGGAAAACGTGGATACCCAATATGATCAATATTGGACACAAGTGTTTGCACGACCACGCGGCTAGAGCGCGTGACGAATAGATGGGCATGATGCCTGCTCAATATTCGCAAACAGCAAGATTGAACAGATAAAAAACAGAGGCGGCCCAGTTAAGGCCGCCTTTTTTCGTGTGTGGACTGTGCGGGTTTTCATTACGGTGGATGATTATTGGGGATGAGTAATGATCGCCACTCGGCCATCGGTGAAATAGTGGCGAGATTTCGAAAAGGCTTCAATGTCGCCTAACGGGGCATACTCGGTGTGCCAACCCTGTTGCTGCGCGTTGTACATCAGGGTATCGCGTTCTACATCGGTGTCGGGGTCAATGGCATGCAGAAGCGTGATTAATCCTTTGTAATGCGCCAGTTTCACGTTGTCATCATAGCTGATTGCGGCTAACCAAATAGCTTGTTGTGTACCGGCTTCTTGACCGGCGTACCACCAACGGATGTGACGGCGTTTGAGTAAATCCCCTTTAACCTGATAAGCCAGCCACTGAGGTTGTTGATTCCAATATAAGTCAGACACCGGTGGGGTGGTTTGCGTGATCAAGCCAATGTATTGGCGTAGTGTGAGTTGGTCATTGGAAAACGTTTTATTCTCAATCCAGCCCAGTTTTTTCATGAGCGCATCCGGATGTGAACCGATATAAACCACATTGATGGGCTGAGCCTGATAGACCGGGGCTAAGCCGGGAAAGACCTTGTAGTTCAAACTCTCTAATGTGAGGGGTGAATCATCATGTTGCGCAGACGGTGCCATGCGCGCTTGAGCTGATGAAATCCATGTCATGTCATACGCTTGGCTGTGAAAAAAGTGGTAGTAGTTCGCACCGGTTAAGGCGATTAACCAACACAGCACCATGGTGCCCCACTTTTTCCATTGGTAGCGACGATACAACGCATAGCAAGATCCCGTCGCAACGAGGATGGCAACCAGCAACAGGCTATGCTCTTGTAGGGCAATGATGACACTGTCCCAACTTGGCAGTAATGCAATGCTTTGTGCAATGCTTTGTGCAAGGCCGTAACCCAGCAAGACAAATTGTCCGACACCGAGCAACAGGCCAACGAGTGAATACAGGGTGAACGTGCGCCATGCCATGGCATAGCTGCCGGCCAAAAAGGGCATAATCCACGCGATAGGCCCGAGCAGTCTGGCGGCAGCAACTACCAGAGGCCCGCGTTTCTTCAATAACAGTCGTGTCTTGGCGATAGGGCGGCGGGTTTTGTGAATATGACGGCCTAGCCAACGTCGGCCTTGTGCGCCAAAGCGGCGGCCAATCCAAAAGCTCAGTTGATCACCCAGTAAGCCCCCGAGTAATACCGCCACGACACCGTAAATAAGCCCACTGCTGAGCAGGTAGCCTGCGCCGATCAAGAATGGCTCGCCGGGCACAAATATATTGGGTCCAATTAAGGCATCAAGAAAGCTCCCGCCAAAGAACCACCACCAGTCTAGATCGTGCATGGGTTAGTTTACATCCTTGTAATGGCCAAACTTGTATTCCATTTCGTTGTTGCGCATTTCCCCTTTGAAGAAACGGCGTACGTTGGCTTTCAGATAGGTCATGCCCATTTTCATAAAGCCTTCTTGTTCTAGGCGACGAGGATCAAACCAGAAGCTGACCGGGATCATACGCCAACGCCACGTTTTCGCGGCGCGTTTGGCGTAGTCGCAGTCTTCACACAAGACGATACTTTCATCAAAACCGCCGATGTCTTCATGGACGCGGCGGGTTGAAAACAGACAAGCCCCGACGGCGGTTGGGAAGAAGAAGGCAGTCAGGAATAGGCCGGTGTTGAAGGCGGCATAGCCTAAGCGATAACCCATTGATAGGTTTTCTGCCCCCATGTACGCCCCGGCAACATCGAGTTTACGTTGGTCGAGTTCATATAAGGCATTAGTGAGGAATGTTGGGGCTAAGCGTACGTCGGCATCTAAAAACAGCAGGCGTTCATGCTGGGCTAAACGAGCGCCGGTATTGCGGCCTAAGCTGGCGCCGCGTTGTTGCATGTTATGGACGGTCAGTGCGGGCAGGGCATGTTCAAACCCTTGGGCGACTAAACAGGTATTGTCGTCACTGTTTGAGTCCACCACGATGACTTCAAAGTTGCGGTGGCTTTGTTTGCTGAGGTCATCAAGTAATCGGCCAATGCGTTTTTCTTCATTCAGGGTAATGATCACAATGCTGATGGGGGTCATGGTAGGCTCCAAATCTGTTCGCTATGGGGAAAGAGTCAATAGAGAACAGTCTGCATGACAATCATTGAATTTTTACTGAGGAAATAATTCATTTTCCGTTCAGAAAGGCTCAGATTAAAACGTTAGATAAAAGCCTCAGATAAAAACGTTAGAGATAAAAGCGCACCAGACAAAAAAGCCACCGCTTTCTTCTAAAGGAAAGGGTGGCTGCGAAGCGTGAAGCATGTGTGCCTCAGCGAGGGGCTGACACAAGATTAATGCGTTTGGCTAAACTTTTTGGCCGCGGCGAGTTGGAAGTCTTCGATATCGTGGATCCACTGCGGGCGACTGATGAATCGGGCCAGCAGCACGGAAGGTACCATGAAGAAGAACAGCGGCAACGCTTCTTGTAAGAACGTATTGGCGGCAACATCTTGACCTGCGAGATAATTTAATACCGCGAGTACGCTGAAGATGATCCCGAGCATGACCATAACGGATGAAATAATTAACCCCAGTCCTAGTACGTCTCTCAAATAACATTTTGATGCAGTCATATCCATAACCTCAAAAAAAGTAGCTTTATACCCAAGCAACCCCAATACCGTTCATCTGGGTCGCTATCACAGCCTTGGCTGTTGAGACGATAGCGCTGAGATACATTGGCCGCAAAGTGAGCTTGGGTATACCTCGCAATCGGTGATTGCGATGATTAAATATACGCCGACTGTGAGGTCTGGTAGTGATACTTATCACACTTGATGATTGTGAATCAGCAAATTAGCCAAATCTTGATTTAGGGCAAAAAATAACCAACGTGACGTGTGTGCGCGTGTTGACGTGTTACTCAAAGGCCCATTTAAAGGCATCGTAAAAGACTTCTTTGCCATTGTGTGTGATGTTCTGACCGTGAGAAAGAATGATACGGTCAAATGGCCAAGTGAGGATCTCTTGCAGGGATTGGCGCAGGCGGGTTTTGTCATGAAAGGTACGTCGCCAGTAATAAGGCAGCGCGGGGGAAAAGTAGCAACCGTTGGCGATTCCTAACCCAAGCGTGAGCAAGTTCGGTGTGGGGCGTAGCCAAGAAAGTGTATCACCGACGATCAAGGTGTTGGCGTGCGGATCACAGAAGATCACTTCTTCCATACAGTCACTGCCACGCAGTAATGTTTGATAAAGTTGGTACTGCCACAAGGCGGGCGTGGTGGCGCTCAGGGCGTCGTCGAAGATCAGATCGGTGCGTTTTTGTTCTAAACCGGGCGGCGCGAAAAAATAGGCTTGCGGGTAGGCTAACCACCATTCAGACAAGAACAGATGGTGACCCATGTTGGGGGTGACAATGGCTTGTATTGCGCCTAATTGGCTTAATGCCAGTTGCAATTGGGTAGTGAGCTGAATGGGAGAGTGGATAAGTAACTGGTCGTTATCCAGACGGATAATGGTCATTCTGGCACCGACAGGAATGCCGTTCAATTTGAACGGCATGTCCACGTACCACAGCCTATCTTTGCTCCATTCTATCATCGGTCATCCTTAACCTAAGAAGGCGCTTCTGGTGATCAGAAGCCCATTAATTTTAGAAGATTTTCTGCTGTTTCTATCGCTTGCTGACGGTTTGCGATGTTGAGCTTTTGGTACAAGTTACGGATGTGCGTCTTGATGGTGGTAGAGGCCACATCCAACTCGGCAGCAATCTGCTCGTTACTGTATCCGGTGTAAATCAGTCCCAGTACTTGCCATTCACGCTGGGTCAGGGGACTGGTGCGGATCAACTCCGGAATGTCCGGCAGGTTAAGCAGTTTTTCGACAAAGTTTTCATCAAAATGCACAGAGCGATTACGTTCCTTGCTGGTCATTTCACGCAGCAAATGACGGGCGCGGTGCAGTTCTAACTCATTTAACGCTTTAATGTCGACTAACTCTTGCAGTAAATCACAGATCACCGCGCCGTCACACAAGAATAACCCCACCATGCCGGTGCTGTTTGTGAGTTCCAACGCAGTTTTGATCTGATGCAGTGCTTGTGGACGATTGTCTTGCTGTTTGCTGAGCACCGCTTGCAGAACAAGGTTGCGGTTCTTATCGGTGATCAGTTGGTGCTTGTCACAGCTTTCATCCAGCATGGCAAAAATGTCGTCGGCACGCGTCAGATCACCGACCTGAATGCAGGCGCGGGCAATATTACGCCACTGCAATTGCTGGAAGTGGTTACAGGCCGCTTCCGGTTGTTCGGCGTGATCGAGCCAGTGCTGAATACGGTCGTTATCCCCGCTTTGTTGCCAGTACAGCAGGTTGGCAAGGTCGGTATTGGCACGCCAATCGATGTGGTATACCGAGCGTTCCATCATCCCATTACATTTGTCGAGATAACGGGCGGCTTTGTCTTGCTCACCGCGGGTGATAGCGATGCGCGCCAGCATAGAGTAGGCATGCAGCAGTTTGGTTTCATCATATGGGGCAAGCACATCCAAACTTTTCTGGGCGGCTTCTTCGGCTTCATCTAAGCGGTTCCAGCACCACAAAATCTGTGCGCGTAAACGCAACAAGAACTCGTGTAATGGCACTTGTTGTAAGTGCTGTTCTTTAACCAGTTTGAACGCTTGTTCGAGCAATTCATACGCATTTTGTACGTAACCTTGCGCGAGTAAAATTTCACTTTGTTGCAGCAGCGCCCATAACGCTTGGTGGTACACGTGGTACTGGCGCGCCATTTTTTCGGTTTGCTGCATCATAGGCAGGGCACGGCTTAGGTTCCCCAAACAGTGGTGCACTTCACCGACCACAGAGGTGGCGACAATCCGGCTACGGTAGGTGGTTGAGGGCAGTTGACCAAGGGCTTGCTCTGAGAGGATCAGTGCATCTTCCGGGTTGTTCTGGTTAATCGCCACTTGCGCGCGCAGCGCGTTAAATTCCCCTTGCAGCGCATCGTTCAGCACAATGTTGTGCTTGGCCAGCGCGGCTTCGGTTTCGGTGATCATGTCACCGACATCGTTGTAACGGTGCTGACTCTGTGCCAACCACATGCGCAACAGGCTCAGGCGTGGATGGGCATACAAACGTTCGTTGTCGATATTGGCAATGGCAGTTTGCAGCAGGGTGATTTCACCATGGTGATACATGTCCCAACCGTAGTCGGACAGAATATCAATCACCAGCGGTTCATTGTCACACTTTTGTGCATGTAACAGCGCTTGCTGAGGGGATTGCTGTTTCAGCCAGGCTTTGGCCGCCAGCGTGTGCAGCTCTGTACGGTGCTGGGGCATTTGCGAATAACGCTGGTGGCGTAAGAATTCAGCAAACAGATTATGGAAGCGGTACCAGTTGTTATCGCCTTCCAACGTGTTCAGGAACAGGCCAAAACGGTTCAGTGATTCCAACATCGCCAAGGCATCGCTGCGGCCGGTGAGATCCGTCACCAACTGAGCGTTGAAAATATCCAGTACTGAGCACTGCAACAAGAAATGGCGGGTATCGCTGTCGAGCAAATCAAACACTTCTTCCGCCAGATAGTCCCACAAGTGTCCACGGTTAAAGCTGGCCATGGATTCGGCAGAGGCGACCAAGGTATCCGGTTTTTGTTGGGCGTGCAGGGCGATCAATTGTAGGGCTGAAGGCCACCCTTCCACTTGGGAATGCAGGGTTTTTAAGACACTGACTTCCACTTGGTCGGCAATGCGCTTATGGAAAAAACGTTCCGTTTCTTCTTCGTCAAACGCAAGCAGGCCGTTGTCGACTTCAATCAGCAAATCACGGATGCGTAAATTCGCGGTGCCTAACGGTGGCAGAGTACGGCTGGTGACCACCAAGGTTAGGTTGTCAGGCATGTTTTTCAGGAAAAAACGCAACCCATCGTGAATATCATCGTTGTTGATGAGGTGGTAATCGTCCAGAACCAAATAGGTTTGTTCGTGGTAATCGCTCAGTTCACCGAAAAGCTCACTGAACAGGGTCGACAAACACGCAAACTGGCGTCGCTCCGCCATGGCCTGTGTTTTCAGGCAGGCGTTATGTGTGGCTTTGTTGATAGATTGCAACAAGTAATTGGCAAAACGGAATGTGTCGTTGTCATTCTCGTCAATGTTGAACCAACCGGTATGCGAATGCTCACTGAGCCATTGTGCTGCCATGGTGGTTTTACCGTAACCCGCTGGAGAGCGGAATAAGACAAGACGGTAAAACGGAGCAGGCTCAAGTGTTTCTAGCAGTCTAGGGCGCAGAATCGCATTATGCAGGCGCGCTGGACGAGTTAATTTAGAGGGTATCCACATAGTCTTGCATCTTCTAAGAAGGTTTCATATCCATTGATGCTCTCTCGATAATCATCGGCGCGTGAGACGTGCCGTGAAGAGCATGTTATGCCGTGTTGTCATACATCCTCAATGAGATGGACCACACGGTATTGCATTTGCCCTATAACTTTACCGTTGAAAAATTCTGACGCAGCAAATCTTACTCTCTCAGCCTTCAATTTATGACTGCAGTCACATATCTTCGATTTATTTGACGAAATTATTCTCTTGGTTGCACATGGGTCTATATGTTTCTTATGTGAGTTCAGTTGCATTGAATCGAGCAGGGGATTGATTCTCCACCCGATTTATTTGCAGCGGGTCACATATTGGGCGGGGCGGAAGGAACTACGCCCCTCTCACTCATCCCTCATCCTCCTGTGGTCAGGAGGATGTTTCAGCGGCGAAAGACAGGCAACATTGTCAGCAGTTGGAAATAATTCTAGAGCGAGATTGAACCATGACTAAGAATGGTCAGACACAACAATTCGATAAAGCGGCTTTCAAAGCGGCAGTAGAAAAACACCTCACAACCACGTACGCCAGCACATTAGCCACCGCGACACCGCGTAGCTGGTACCTTGCCATGGGGCGAGCACTAGCAGAAATCACCACGGGCAATCTACTGGATACAGAAAAAGCACTGTCGGAAGAAAAAGCACGCAGTGTGAACTACCTATCATTGGAATTCTTGATTGGCCGTCTAACGGGCAACAACTTGATCAGCATGGGCATGTACGAAGATGTCGCACATGCCATGGAAGAAATGGGGCTGAACTTAACCGATCTGCTTGAAGAAGAACGCGATCCTGCATTGGGTAACGGTGGCCTTGGCCGTTTGGCGGCGTGTTTCATGGACTCGCTAGCAGCACAAGAGTACCCAGCTGTGGGTTACGGCCTGCATTATGAATATGGCCTGTTCCGTCAGTCATTCTCTGACGGTCGCCAAGAAGAAGCGCCGGATGCATGGCGCGGTGTAGAAGGCTACCCATGGGAAGTCCTTCGTCCTGAACTGACGCAACACGTTAACTTGTATGGTCATGTTGAAGCGTACACCGATGAAAACGGCACTGAATGCCGCCGTTGGGTACCGGCAATGACCGTAGAAGGTATTGCATGGGATCTACCGATTGTGGGTTACGGCAATAAGAGTGTTTACCCGCTACGCCTTTGGGAATGTCGTTCAACGGCGCCATTCAACTTGGCACGCTTCAATGACGGTGACTACGTGGGTGCACAGTACTCAGCACTAGAAGCCGGTAACGTGACCAAAGTGTTGTACCCGAATGATAACCACGACCAAGGTAAAGCGCTGCGTTTGATGCAGCAATACTTCCATTGTGCGTGTTCAGTGGCCGATATTCTGCGTCGTCACCATGCGGCCGGTAACACCATTGAAGAATTGGCGCAGCTGGAAACCATTCAGTTGAACGATACCCATCCAACCATCGCCATCCCTGAATTGATGCGCATTTTGTTGGATGAATACAAGCTAGGCTGGGATGCCGCATGGAAGATTGCGTCTAACACCTTCGCTTACACCAACCACACCTTGTTGCCAGAAGCATTGGAAACGTGGAGTGAGTCGCTAATCCAAGCCATGCTGCCACGTCACATGGAAATCATTTTTGAAATCAACCACCGCTTCATGCAAGTGGTTGAAGCGAAATGGCCGGGTAACTCAAACATTAAACGCAAACTGTCTATCATTCAGGAAGGCCCGCAGCGCATGGTGCGCATGGCAAACCTGTGTGTGGTGAGCACGTATGCGGTGAACGGTGTGGCAGCACTGCACTCTGAGTTGGTTCAGCGTGACTTGTTCCCTGAATTTAACGAGTTGTTCCCAGGCCGTTTGACCAACGTAACGAACGGTGTCACGCCACGTCGTTGGATCAAATACTGTAACCCGGGTCTATCTGCGCTAATTAGCGAGAAAGTGGGTGATGATTGGCCTGCGCATTTGGAAAAGATTGCAGATCTTGCACCGTTTGCGACGGATGCTGATTTCCAACAGCGTTACATGGCCGTGAAGAAAGAGAACAAGCAGCGTTTGGCTAATTGGGTACAAGACAACATGGGTATCGAGCTGGATACCAATGCGATCTTTGATATTCAAATCAAACGTCTTCACGAGTACAAGCGTCAGCACTTGAACCTGCTGCACATCCTGTCGCTGTACCACCGCTTGTTGAACGACCCAACGTTTGATATGCACCCACGTGTGTTCTTCTTCGGTGCGAAAGCGGCGCCGGGTTACGCACTGGCTAAAGACATTATCTTCGCCATCAACAAAGTGGCTGAGAAAGTGAACAATGACCCACGTTTGGGCGGCAAGTTGAAAGTGGTATTCGTACCGGATTACCGTGTAAGCCTGGCTGAAATCTTGTTCCCTGCTGCGGATGTGTCTGAGCAAATCTCGACTGCCGGTAAAGAAGCATCCGGTACCGGTAACATGAAGTTCGCCATGAACGGGGCATTGACCATCGGTACGATGGACGGCGCGAACGTAGAAATGCGTGAAGAGTTGGGCGACGAGAATATCTTTATCTTCGGCCTATTGGTTGATGAAGTACAACAACTGAAACAAGAGGGCTACGACCCTTACCGCTATTACCATGCGGATAGCGTACTGCGTGCAGCGCTAGATTTGTTGGATACGGATGAGTTCACACCGGGTCGTCCTGGCCAGCTTTCTGCGATTCGTGAGAATCTGCTTGATGGCGGTGACCCATACCTTGTTCTGGCTGACTTTGCCGATTACGTGAAAACACATGAGAAGATCGACGCTGAATACCGCGATCAGAAAACATGGGCACGTAAAGCGATTCTAAATACAGCCTTGATGAGCAAGTTCAGCTCAGACCGTAGTATTCGCGATTACGCTAACAACATCTGGAAGCTTGATCCAGTAACCCGTTAATTGCCGCTGTAATTAACCATAAAAAGCTATCCACACAACCCTAACATCGTAGCGGCCGCAAGGCCGCTCACGGAGATAACGATGAAAGATGATCAAGTACTAAAACAAGTGGCTGAGATGGTGGGCATTGCTGATCATTACGTCAGTGCTTGGGGTGATGAAGCCAGCGTAGACAGCGAAACCATTCGTCGTCTTTTGACGGCTTTGGGCTACGACACAAAAAATGATGAAGCGTTGCTAGAATCAGCACAGAAGCGTTTACGTCCTGATGTGATGGCACCGGTGAAGGTGATCCGCAGTAACGAACCGATGCACATTGAAATGCATCTTGGCCTGAGCGCACGTGTCAGTGATTTCAACTGGCGCCTAATCACCGAGCAAGGTGAGGTGCTGGAAGGCTGGTTACAATCACAGCTTGTGTCCGATGCTCGCGAAACCGGTGGCACCCTTGTATTTGCTCTGCCAAATGATCTGGCATGGGGTTATCACAAACTAGAAGTGTACCGTAAGCGTCGTAAATCCCCGTTTGAAATGACGTTGATTGTCACACCACCGTCTTGTTATAAGCAAGATGCGTTGCTTGAAAATAAGAAACTGTGGGGCACCAGCGTTCAGCTTTATTCTATCCGCACCAACCATAACTGGGGCATCGGTGACTTCGGTGATCTGAAGCAGCTGGTGGCTGATGTGGCGGCGCGTGGTGGTGATTTTGTCGGGCTAAACCCGATCCACTCTTTATTCCCAGCGAACCCTGAAGGGGCGAGTCCATACAGCCCATCTTCACGTCGTTGGTTGAACCTGATGTACATCGATGTGAGCTCAGTAACGGAGTTTGCACAGTGTGATGCCGCGCAGCAGTTAGTGGGCAGCCCTGAATTCCAGCAGCGTTTAAATGACGCGCGTGATGCGAATTGGGTGAATTATAGCGAAGTGTCTTGCTTGAAAATGGCGGTATTGCCGCTGTTGTTTGAAACCTTCTCTGAGCGTCACTTGGCGAACAATACTGAACGTGCAAAAGCGTTCTTGCAGTTTGTCGAAGAGGGCGGTGAAAGCTTGTTACATCAAGCGGCATTTGATGCCCTGCATGCACAGCTGAAACAAGACGATGAGGCAACGTGGGGTTGGCCGGTATTCCCAGAGCAGTACCGTCACTTTGATAACGTTGCGGTTCAAGAATACATTAAGAACAACATGCAGCAAGTGCAGCTTTACATGTACTTGCAGTGGCTGGCTGATACGCAGTTGGCAGAAGTGAACGAACTGGCACAAGAGAAAGGCATGGCAATGGGGCTGTACCGTGACCTTGCTGTGGGTGTGTGTGATTCTGGCTCTGAAACATGGGCGGATCATGGCGCGCTTTGCCAAGATGTCAGCGTGGGTGCGCCGCCTGATATTTTGGGGCCTCTGGGTCAAAACTGGGGCTTGCCACCGCTTAACCCTGAAGTGCTGAAAGAACGAGCGTATGAACCGTACGTCCAGTTGTTGCGTGCCAATATGCGCAGCTGTGGCGCACTGCGTATCGACCACGTGTTAGGTCTGTTACGTCTATGGTGGATTCCAAAGGGTGACTCGGCGAAGAACGGGGCGTACATGTACTACCCAGTCGAAGACATGATGGCGATTTTGGCGCTGGAAAGTCACCGTCACCAGTGTACGGTGATCGGGGAAGATTTGGGAACGGTACCGGATGAGATTGTCGAAAAATTGTCGACAGCGGGTATCCATTCCTACAAAGTATTCTTCTTCGAAACCGCCGAAGACGGTGGTTTTTATTCGCCGAAGCACTATGCAGACCAGTCTATGGCGGCATTGTGTACGCATGATATGCCAACGCTACGTGGCTTCTGGCACTGTGATGATTTGAAGTTGGGTGAAGAACTTGGCCTGTATCCAAACAAGGAACAGTTGCAGTCATTGTTTGATAGCCGCGCGGAAAGTAAGCAAAAAATCCTTGATAGTTTGTCATGGCATGGTTATCTTCCTGAAGGTATAGGGCATGATGCTGCATATGTCCCTATGGACAGAAAGTTGAGTGAGGCGATGCAATTACACATGGCAGCAAGCTCAAGTGCCTTACTCAGCCTGCAACTTGAAGACTGGCTAGAAATGGATATGCCGGTCAACATTCCGGGCACTGTGGATGAATACCCTAACTGGCGACGTAAGCTGTCGACCACCTTAGATGACATCTTCACCCGCGAAAATATTGTTGATTTAACTCGTGGATTAACCGAAACGCGAGAGAAAGCAGCACAAAAATCGTAATCAGGAGTAATGCGTTGGACACACTAACCGTGACCCGCAGTGATAAGGAATACATGCAGCTCGAAAGGGCTGCATTTTCAGACCCATTCTCGTTTTTAGGGCCTCAATTTCAGTCGAACGGCATTGCACTGCGTGTGTATATGCCGGGCGCTGACAGCATTGACGCAGTTACTGAATCCGGTGAGCGCTTTACGCTAAGCCGAGAAGCCGACAGTGGCTTCGTGCTTGAAGGGGAAATGGACTTAACCGCGTCGCTGTATCAACTTGTTGTAAGCTGGCCGCAAGGCGAAGAAACCTTCTACGACCCATACCAGTTTCATCATCTTATTCATTCTGCGGATGCATTGGTGACACCGTCACAAATGTACAATGAGATGGGTGCCCAACTCATCACACTAAACCGCGATGGTCAGCCTGTCTCTGGCGTCCGCTTTTTGGTGTTTGCACCGCATGCGTCTGCCGTGAGTGTGGTGGGGCATTTCAATGCGTGGGATGGTCGTCGTCATTCGATGCAGCGTTTGGATGACGGGGTATGGGGACTGTTTGTGCCTGAGCTTGAAGAAGGCACCCTGTATAAATTCGAACTGAAAGATGCCGCCGGCAATGGCTTACCGCACAAAGCGGATCCGTGGGGCTACCACAGTGAGCAGTACCCGTCTTTTGCCTCTAAAGTGTATAACCCTGCTACATACCAGTGGCAAGATAACGCATGGCAGACGCGTCCGGTCACGCCGAAACACCAGCAAGCCTTGTCGTTTTATGAGTTGCATGCTGGCTCATGGCGTACGCACCCGAACGGTGACTTGTACACCTACCGTGAATTGGCCGATGCCTTGATCCCTTACTTGAGCGAGATGGGTTACACCCATGTTGAACTGATGCCGATTGCCGAGCATCCGTTTTATGGCTCGTGGGGTTATCAACCGATAGGGTTGTTTGCACCGAGCAGTCGTTATGGCTCGCCGGATGATTTCAAATACTTTGTTGACCAGTGTCACCAAGCTAATATTGGCGTGATTTTGGATTGGGTGCCTGCCCATTTCCCATCAGATGATCACGGCTTGGCGAACTTCGATGGTACGGCATTGTTTAATGATCCTGACCCTCGTCGTGGTTGGCATCAGGACTGGAAGAGCTACATCTACGATTATGGCCGCGATCACGTGCGCCGTTTCTTGGTGTCGAATGCGCTGTTCTGGTTTGAGCATTACCACATTGATGGCCTGCGTGTGGATGCCGTGGCATCGATGTTGTACTTGGATTATTCCCGCGAGCATGATCAATGGCTACCGAACCACGAAGGTGGCAACGTTAACTTTGATGCCGTGAGTTTGTTACGTTGGGTGAATGAAGAAATTTATCATCATTACCCGAATGCAATGACCATTGCGGAAGAATCCACCGCGTTCCCTGGTGTGACGAAACCGACCGACATGGGCGGGCTCGGCTTTGGCTTTAAATGGAACATGGGCTGGATGCATGACAGCTTGTCGTACTTTAAAGAAGAGTCTGTCCACCGTAAATATCACCATGACACCATCACGTTCCCGATGGTTTACGCTTTCAGCGAAAACTATGTCTTATCACTCTCACACGATGAAGTGGTGTACGGCAAAGGGTCGATGCTGAACAAAATGCCGGGTGATGAGTGGCAGAAAACCGCGAACTTGCGTGCTTACATGGGCTACATGTACGGCCAGCCAGGTAAGAAACTGAACTTCATGGGCGCCGAAATTGCACAAAGTGCAGAGTGGGCGCATGAAGGGGAGTTGGAATGGCATTGGTTGCAGTACCCGCGTCACAGTGGTATGCAGGCATTGGTGAAAGACTTGAACCATTTGTACACCGCAGAGCCTGCGTTGTATGAGCAAGATTGCGATCCGGCGGGCTTTGAGTGGCGTGTACAAAATGATGCCGATAACAGTATTTTGGCGCATGAACGCTTTGCGTTGAACGGGGACAAAGTGCTGGTAGTCTCGAACTTCACGCCTGTGCCGCGTCAAGGGTATCAGTTGGGTGTACCGGTTGCTGGTGACTATGAGTTGGTACTGAATACCGATGACAGTCAGTACTGGGGCAGTCAGGCCGATGTACAGACTGTGCTGAAAACCGAAAAGGTCGTCAGTCACGGTTTGAAGCAGTCGATCAGTTTGGATCTACCGCCACTATCGACCGTGTTCTACCGCTTTACACCCGCGAAGAAATAACAGCACTGCTATTTACGGGTAAGTAAAACATAATAGGCTGAATGCATCGCGCGTTCAGCCTTTTTTTCGATTCCGCGTTTGTCTCGGTTTGTCCTGTTGCTGTTTTATATCTGTCGTGTGACGGTTTAAATGCTGCCTAAAAATGAAAGACCACGCCAGCCAGAAAGCCTTGCGACGCAGTATCATAAGCGAAATTGTCTGCGTTATCGTAATCAACCCAGGTAGACTTATACGCGATATTTAATGCGGACCAAGTGTTCATTCGGTAATTGAATCCTGTTAATAATGAACTGGTGAAGTCCGTGTCTTTGCCTAAGCCGATATCGAGACTGGCATGGAAACGCCAATTTTTGTTGATCTGATTGATCCAACGAACGCCAACCACATAGTCGACCCAATTTTCATCGAGCGATTTGCTTATGTCGATAACGCCCCCGCTGGTAAACAGTTTGGCGTCGATGTCATTGTCCCACCAACGTATCCCCGCCATATAGTCGATAGAACCAAAGTGATAGTGGTCACGCTTAAACCCTTTGGCTTCTAATACGCCTTGTCGGATTTTTACGTCTCCGTTGAGTAGATTGAAATCGGTATCGAACACGGCATCCGTATCGCCACTGAGATCCATGAAGCTATAGTCGAGGTAGTAGCCCCATTGATTTTGGTAGATGCCTTCTAAGCGTAACATCGCCCCCATGTCGAGATGATCCATGATAAAAGCGGGATCGATGTCTATGTCGGTTGAAATGTTCCCAATCGTACTGTCCCCCCGAATATTCAGTGCAAGCGCATAAACTTCTAAACTGTGCTGCCATTGCGGTGCATGTTGCGAGGGGGGAGTTTTTGCGTGAGCGCTAACACTGCCCAATAACAGGCTTGCGAGTAAAGAAGTCCATTTAATCATGAATGATGCCCTCAATATGTATGCCAACTCAACCCAGTATTGAGTGTAGAGCATAGGTCATTGATTCTTCAAACACATGGACGAATAAGGGGGAGCGGTGTTGCTAGCGGGAACGGAGGGCGTTTTTTTGGGGAGGGGAATAACCATGCTGATGGTAGGTCTAAACCGCAAACGCTAAATAGGAAAAAAGCCCTAAAAAGGGCTTTTCGTTTTAAGCGCACATTGTTGCGAATGAGCCACTGAGGGGATTATTCATACTCGACACGATTTATGCCGCTTATTCAGCTTTTGCTTATTCAAATTCGGCGCTGCGCATACGGTTCAGTACTGCCATCACTTCAATGACACGCGGTTTAGCCAGATCGCCATATTGTGGCATCGAGCGGAACCAGTGTTCATTTAGCATCTGGTTGAAGACTTTTGTTGGGGCTTTTTCCCAACCTTTGCCTTGCGCCACTTGGAACCACAACCAACCAATGGTGTGCAGCTGACTTGCATCCGTTACCTGCTCCAATGCTTGCAGGTTGATGTAGTCACGTGCGAAACGCATGTAAGTTTTATCACGCACTTGAATGCGGAATTTGCCTTCTTCAAGCTGTGTTTTCAGGCCAGTACGGTTCAGTTTACGGGTACGCGGACGGCTAATAACCGTTGTCCCTTCTGGCTGACGACGTGTTGGATGCGAAGCAACAACTTCTTTCGCTTTTTCTGTTACGTCAATGGCTTGGTAGTTTTGCATTTGGATCACGGTATCTGCAACATCCAGATAGTCACCCGAACCGCCCATCACCAATAGGACAGAAATATCCAGCTGATCACGCAGCAGGGCGATACGGTCAACCAACGGGGTGATAGGCTCGTCTGCTTTTGCGATCAGAGATTGCATGCGCTCGTCACGCACCATGAAGTTTGATGCAGAGGTATCTTCATCAATCAGCAATGATTGCGCACCGGCTTCAAGTGACTCTTGCAGCCAAGCGGCTTGTGAGGTTGAGCCTGACGCATTTTGCGTCGAGAACATGGTGGTGTCTTTGCCCATCGGCAAGTTGCTGATGTACGGTGACAGGTCAACGTTATGTACGCAACGGCCGTCTTCAGCACGGATTTTTGATGCCGTTTCGTCAGTCACGATGTACTCGCGGCCGTCACCCGGAATGTGGTCATACACGGCATTTTCAATGGCATTAAGCAGCGTTGATTTACCGTGGAAGCCACCACCCACAATCATGGTAATGCCTTTCGGGATACCCATACCACGGAGGGTGCCACGGTGAGGGGCGTCTAGCTCAATCGCCAAACTGTCAGGGCTGGTGAATGGAATGGCATCAGCCATTGGCAACTCACTGTCACCTGATAGACGTGGCAGGATGCTACCATCGGCCACAAACGCCATTAGGCCTTTTTCTGCCAACTGACGACGCAGTGCAACCTGATCTTCGACGGTTTCACAGTGACGCTTTAGTTCTTCCATCGGCAATTCACGTGCAATCGTGGCACGACGGATGATTTTGGGCATGGTGAATGTGAGTAGATTCGAGGTTTTCTTTGCGATGATGGTGCGGCCATCAGACGGCAAATTCACACGAAAGCGTAGCTCTAGCGCATCGTCATCAAAGACAACAGCGGTACGATCGATCACAGCTTGACCCGGACGATCAATCTGCAGTTCGTTAATGTGTTGAGCAAGATCCGCAAAGTGACGGGCGATAAAATCGCGAGCCGCACGTTGGTAGTCAGCTGATTGATCTTTTAGCCACTCAAGATCGGTCAACGACCATTTACGGCGAGCACGTACGCGTGAAGCCGGCGCAGCAGGGTCTGTTTGCGTGATATCAATGAAAAAATCGAAGTCAACGAAATGGTATTCACCGCGCAACATGGAGTAGCTACGGTAATTGTGACGGTCAATTTTATGTAATTTTGATTCGAGTAATTGCATTTCGCCTCGATACCTTCGTTAGAAATTCCGGGGGCGGGATTCTACACTAAACCGCCTGCTCAAGGATATAAACTTTGCGGTTTATCCCGCTATTTCATTGGAATCATTCAATTCAGGGCGCGTTTTCCATCCGTTTGGTATGACGCCTGCAGGTTGTTGTCAGATTTCCTACCAATGTCTAATGGCGGTCGGCCATTCAAGGCCGTAAATTAGACCCATAGCCAACCGGTACATCGGTTTGAATGACAGGGTTGAGTGTAGTCGACACGAGAGGGAAATTGTCATGATGCAGAACACCATGAATATTGCAGAATACCTGTTTCTATTGGGCGGCCTTAGTATGATCATGATGGGGATTGCACAGTATGGCCGTCGCACCCAAGATTGGGGTGGTGTGGTCAGAATGTTTTATCGCCGTATTGATATGACCGTGGCGGAGTACAAATGGTATCGACTCGGCGTGAGCTGCGTGGTGGTCGCGGTGATTGTACGGGTGGTGAATTTTACAGTTTGGCCGGTATAACGGTAGGTTGCTGCCCAGCAGGTGCTGGGCAGGTAAACATGAAACGGGAAACCGAGAAGAACCTCTCAGATCACTGGCGTGGTAGGGTTATTGCCGCGGTTTAGGTAACTGTAACTCAGCTTTGACGCCGCCTAAGGCGCTTCGGCTTAATATCAGTTTACCGCGATAGCTGTGCGCCAGCTCGTTAACAATGTTCAACCCTAATCCGGTGCCGGGTGTGGTCTCGTCGAGGCGTACTCCCCGTTTCAGCACGTTTTCATAATCATCATCCGCGATGCCGGGGCCGTCATCTTCCACGGTGATACACAGTGTCTGCGCATCCACATCGTGCTGATGCACGCGGATCAGCCCGTGCGCCCATTTATAGCCATTTTCAATCACGTTACCGATGAGTTCATCGAGGTCACGTTTTTCTACCGCCACCATCAAATCACTGTCGAGTTCATTTACCAGCACCACGCCTCGGTGGGCATACACTTTATCCATGGCCATTGAAATGGCATCCACACGTGATGATGGTGCGGTTTTCGCGGCCAGTATGTTAGCGGCCCCAGCCATACGCGCGCGGCCTAAATGGTAGTCAATATGTTGTTGTAATTGCTGCAACGTCGGGCTGAGTTTGCGTCTGTCATCCATTGACAGATTGGCCACTTCATTATTGAGTACCGCAATCGGGGTTTTCAGAGCGTGTGATAAATTACCTGCATGATGACGGGCCCGTTCGAGTAGCTCCTGATAATGGAATAACAACGCATTCAGATCGTCAACCACCGGACGAATTTCGGCCGGATAGGTGCCAGTTAGCTCTGACAGTTCGCCATCACGGACTTGCTTTAACTTGTTTCGCAGGCCTTTTAGCGGCAACAGTGACCAGGTGATCTGTATCCAGATCAGCAATAGGGTACCGCCCGCCAGCAACGCGAGGATCAGCCACAGGCTGTGGGTCAGCTTTTGCAGCGTTTCCAATAAGCGATCTTGGTTCGCGGCAATGACGAGCTTTATCGGCTCATCGGCTTCGGGTAAGCGGAATTGACGCTCCACGACCAGCAAAGATTGCTTGTTGGGTCCGCGATACCCTTTTTTGGCGTTGCCTGTGATACGGGTATCCCACAATGAACGCGAGCGCAATTGCGTTTCGTGGTTGGTCATTGTCCAGTACAGACCGCTATAGGGCTGCTGAAAACGCGGGTTAGATAACGCACTGGGTGTGAGTAATTTGCCACTGCTGTTGACTTCTGTCAGGGCGGTCAGCTCATCCAAATACAGGTAGAGTTGCTGTTGTTCTTGTTCCACCAAATAACTTTTGATGAAAGACGGCACGAGGTAGCCAGCCGAGAGGGTAGTGCCTAAAAGCCAAACAGCCGCGGCAAGAAGCAAGCGGCTGCGAAGGCTGGGCAAGGTAGGACGCTGTGGTGCGTTAATTGCCATTGATGCGGTATCCCAACCCTCGGACGGTTTGAATCACATCGCTGCCGATTTTGCGGCGAATGCGGCCAATGAACACTTCAATGGTGTTGGAGTCTCGGTCAAAATCTTGCTTGTAGATGTGTTCAACCAGTTCAGTGCGAGAGATCACTTTGCCGATGTTATGCATCATGTACGACAGCACTTTAAATTCGAGCGCGGTGAGATCCACGTTGTCGCCTTGGTAGGAAACCTTAGAGCTGCGAGTATCTAAGCTTAGGCCGCTGGCTTGGATCACCGGTGACGTATTGCCGGTTGAACGACGGACTTGCGCGCGCAGGCGAGCCATCAACTCCACCATTTGAAACGGTTTAGTGAGGTAATCATCGGCGCCTGCATTCAGTCCCTCAACCCGTTGGGTCAGTTCACTGCGCGCGCTGAGGATAATGACAGGGCATGTGACATTTTCATCACGGATCCCTTTTAACACGGTCAATCCATCCAGCTTCGGCAGGCCGAGATCCAATATGATCGCATCCCAAGGTTCAGACGTGCCACGATACAGGGCATCGATGCCATCGCAAGACAGTTCTGCCACCCATCCATTATTTTCCAGACCGGCGACAATTTGTTCACCCAATACGATTTCGTCTTCTACGACAAGTACTTTCATTGCGATACCTTGATGATATTTTCTAGCCCACGGCCTTTAATTTCGAGAATGGTCAGGGTTTTAGCTTCATATTCAACGCGAACGATATTGTTATTAGGATCAATGAGTTTGAGCTCGTAAATCCAAATATCATCATCTTCTTCCAATTCGACTTTAATGATCCGTCCGTGGAGCTGTTTGCTGACAACTGCTTGGAGGGCGGAGTAGGGCTGAATGAGCCCCTGCTGGACGGCCTGCATAACGTCGTCATGATCTTCCTCTATCTCCAGTTTCACATTGGCAAAAGCGTGCGGGAGAAAACAAAAGATCATTAAAAATGTGGTAATAAAAACGTTTCTTATCTTCATACTGTTAAGTCTAACGCTACGAATGTGAACGAGAAATGAATAACGGAACAATGCTGTCTAAGTGCATAAAATAGCACCATACCGAGTGGTCGATTACCCCGATGGAATAATGAAGTTTACGTGGGAAATGACACCACGGGAAAGGTGAGAAAGCATATTTGGTTTCAAGGTCACAGATCCCGTGTGGCGTCGAGGCGAATTTACTGATCCGGACTCGCGCGTGGGCGAATATAGCGGGCAAAGCGGGGGATCCCTCGTTGGGTATAACCATTAAAGCGGTACTGAATCATGCTGCCAATAACGGGAGGGTGTTCGCGATCATGATCCCGAAACCCACTGCCAATTTTAAAACGGACATTGTCAGAGGTGACAACCCAGACGGATCCCATTACGCCAGCATATTTTCCTTTACCGGGTTCATAGCCGGTGACCATCGCCTCATCATCTTGATAGGACTTTATTTTCAGAACGCCGGCACTGCGGCCATGGTAATAAGGGTTCTCTTTGTGGTGCAGCATGATGCCTTCACCGCCATTGCGTTCAATGGTCGCTAACCATTGATGCAACGCCGCGTTGTGGCTCAGGGTGCGTTGGTCAATCACCTGTACGATGGTCGGATCCATCTGTTGAGCGAGTTGTAACAGTGTGGCATGGCGTTGCGTGAACGATCCGGTGGACGCGGGTGCATCAAACAGCATGAATTTGACCTTACGCCACTGTTCCTCATTCGGTTGTTTATCGAGCACGATTTGGCTGAGGTGCTGAAATTGCCCACGCCCAATCCAGAGTTCTCCTTCAATGGCTTTATCGTTTGGGAGGGAGGCGGTAAACCATGCAGGTGCATAGAGTGACTTGCCTTGCCGGGTGAGCAGGGCGCTACCGGTCCAGATCGCACGGATCCCGTCGAGTTTCTCACTCGCATAATAGTGGGCAATGTCGGCATGATTGTCTGCTTGCCAGTCAGTCATGTTAACGGACGTGGCTTTCATTACAGGCGTTGGCAATGACACGTTATCCGCATGGCTGGCAAAAGGGCTGAGCGTCCAACCGATGGTCGCGGCGATCAGTGAGAGACGGGAAGCGGACAATAAAGGGGGATGCATGGTGGTTCCTCGGTCACGATAAGTCGAGCCACACTACGGGAAAAAAAGGCGATGAGTAAACGCACGATAATGCTGCGGGTGGTGTGAATGTGATGATTTCACCGCGTATGTTGCAAGGGCGTGCTGGCTGACAGTTTGATTGTGTGAATGTACGCGATGTTTATATCTATGAGGTATAAACGCCCAAGTGAAAAAATCGTGTCATCACACTTTGAAAAAAACGTGACGAATAGGATAAAATCCTTCCCGCCTATTCACTGAATGAAAAGCGTAGTTAATGCAGTCACAACACTTATCAGGGACAGAATCTCGTTTTGTCGCGTTCGTTAAACGAAAAAATGTCACGTTATCGCCTCGGGTATATTTTATCCACGCCATGAGTTATATGGCGTTGGGGCTTTTTTCCTCATTGCTGATGGGTTCCATATTGAACACCTTAGGCATGAAGTTTGGGATCCCACTTTTTACTGACACGCTGTGGCCGTTAGCGAAGCAAATGACAGGGCCGGCCATTGGTGTGGCTGTGGCGTATGCATTACAAGCCCCCGCACTGGTGATGTTTTCGGTGACGACCGTGGGGGCGGCGGGGGCAGCGTTAGGAGGGCCGGTTGGCGCGTTTGTGGCAGCATTGATTGCGACGGAGTGCGGTAAGCTGGTGGCCAATGAAACCAAGGTCGATATCTTGGTAACACCAGCCGTGACGGTGATTATCGGTGTCGCCGTGGGCACGTTCATCGGGCCGTACATCGGCAATGCGATGACCTCGCTTGGGGGTGTGATTATGTATGCGACCCAGCTGCATCCATTTTGGATGGGCATGGTCGTTGCAGTATTAATGGGCATGGCGTTAACTTTGCCGATCAGCAGTGCGGCGATTGCCATTATGCTCAGTCTGAATGGTTTGGCTGCCGGTGCCGCAACAGTGGGCTGTTGTGTGCAAATGGTGGGCTTTGCCGTCATGAGTTTTCGTGAAAACCGCTGGGCAGGGTTGGTGGCGCAAGGGCTGGGTACGTCCATGCTACAAATGCCAAACATCCTTAAAAATCGCAAAATCTGGTTACCGACAATCATCACATCGGCCATTTTAGGGCCAGTGTCAACGGTTGTGTTTGCGATGGAAAACACCCCACTAGGGGCGGGTATGGGGACGTCAGGGCTTGTCGGACAAATTCAAACCTTTGTCGCGTTGGATGCGGCGGGTTGGTCAACATCGTCCATGTATACTGCTATGTTGATGATGCATTTTGTACTGCCAGCGTTGTTGACACTTTTCTTTGCCGAAATGATGCGTAAAGCCGGTTGGATCAAGCCGGGAGATCTCGTGCTGAATTTACATTAAGCCGATGTTCTTCGGATGTCAGTAATGTGACAAGTTAGGCAACGGGTTCTACTGTTTACGCAGCAAATTTGATATAACACTGACTTCGCTTGTTTTCGTTCCTTTTTGGGCATGAGTGGATTAAGGAAGGATCTATCCTTAATTGACGAGGATGCAATGGAAAATAATATGACATCTTGGAAAGTATCATTAGTTGCCGGTCTGCTACTGGGCGCAGGCGTTGCCTCTGCGGGCTGGTATTTCGTCACCCAAAAGTCAAACGATGAAGCGTTGGCTATGTTGGCAAAAGAGACAGAGGTGCTGGAGGCACAAAATGCCAACTTAACGTCGAAATTTCAACAGCTGAATGAAGCGGCTGGGGCTGAAATTACGCGCTTGCAGGAAAAAATCATTCAGGCACAAATCACGTTGGATGAGCAATTGGCCGCGCAAAAAGCAGAGTATGAAAAGCGATTGTCGTCAATGAAAACAGAGCAAAAGACGATGATTGTGACGAAGAAAAAACTCGACACCCAAGTGGTGAAACTCACCAGTACGGCAGAAAAGCAAAAAGTGGTGTTGGATAACTCGAAAGCGTTGTACCAACAACAACTGTTATTGCAAAAACAAGTGAGCAAAGCTGAAGCAGAAGTAAAAAAAGCCAAACGTGTGGCAAAAGAGTTTAAAAAGCCGTGTGATGAATTTAAGTCAGGCACCAGTTGGAATTGGGTTTCTCAAGCCGACTGTGACAAATATGATGCTAAGCTAAAAGCGGTCGATGATGCAGAAGCTCAGTTAGCAGCACTGCAAGAAGAGTTGGCCGAATTGAATACCAAAATTGATATTGAGATCCCGCGTCCAGAATAAGGCGCCAAGATATCATGTTACATAAACACCAAAAGACGAGGTTAACCCCCTCGTCTTTTTTGTACGCGACCTAATTCGTGAGCCTCTCTGTGGGTAAGCATGATGAGGGCAATGATAAAGTGGGGGGATGGACATGACGGAAAGCGACAAGGTGGCAAATGTATTTGCAATGATCCCCGATGTGTTACCGCAAGAGCTAATGGAAGACATCGTCAGTGGGCAGCAAATGCGCATTGAGCGGATTGTTTCGAAGGGGCATACCACGCCAAGCGATGAATGGTATGACCAAGATGAGCATGAGTGGGTGATGGTGCTACAAGGCCAAGGCCGAATCGTCTTTGATGAAGAACGAGAAGACGGCTATCGAGAGATCGAACTGGGCGTAGGGGATCATATCAATATTCCCGCCCATCAACGGCATCGGGTATCCTGGACCGCGCCAGACACGGAAACAATCTGGTTAGCGGTTTTTTACCGATAACGGCTATTCATACAGATAGGCAATAGCAGTGAGACCAAGGCCTCGCTGCTATTAGATGGCGCTCTGATGCGGTGTCGGATTAGGACGCCAGCGGATAAGACAACGGCTTTGCCAACGCGACAGGGTAATGACGCTCTTCTGCTAGGGCGATGGCTTTGTCTTCCACGTCTTGAGATGAAATGGAGCGAGTGACTGGCAACGATAATGCGTCAGGCTGTTGCTCATTGTGATACTGGAATAGACCTTCTTCCACTAACTTTTCGACAATGCTGTGTGCCGCAGATAACGCCGAGGAGGCCTTTACAATTTCAGTGCGGGCATAACGTTGGCCTGCAAAGGAAATGTCAGCGGCGCGTAACGAAGCATCATCACCAGGGATCTGTTGTGCACCAAACAGCGGTTTTCCACCCACGGTCGCAGAGGCGTAGTGGGGCACAAAACGTGCCATGTGATTGATCGCGCGTTGCGAACGTAGTGTGGCTTCGTCGTTTGGCCACCCCTGTGTGATCTTCTGAATAAAGGCACCTTGTAACTGAGGTTGTGCACTGTGCGTCGTGCTCGCCACGAGTCCTTTTTTGAACAGCGTGATGTCTTCTGTCATGCCGTGTAGCTGGAAATACCCCTCAGGGTAGGGCGTAAGCTGTGCCATGCCGTCTGGTGTGCCGCGTTCACCATGGAAAATCACTTCTGGCCACACCCCTTGGCATTCAGCCCAATGTGTCACGTACGCGGCTTTAAACTCCACTAAGCGAGGGCGACTTAGCTGCGCCAAATCATCGATGGTGCCGGTTTGGAAACCACAGGCGTTGATCAGGTAATCCACATCCGTTGTGTGTGTGGCGTGATCAGCGTCAGGCGTCGAGTGCGTTTGGTATTCAATGGACCAACGCAGATCGTCTTCCTGCTGTAAGTGTGTCACTTTGCTTTGTGTGTGTACCGTACAGCTAGGCAAGCGCGACAGAGCAAGCTGCGCCGTTGCCGCTAAACGGAATACACTCCAGCCAAATTCTTGTACTAAAACGAACGGAAATTTGAAGCGATCGAGATCCAGCTGTTTCGCCACTGGGATCATCCAATCGTCCAGTTGCTGCGGCACGGTTGGTGTAGGTTGTTGCGCCAAGTGTTCCATGTCGTCACGTTCATACAGCTTATAGTAATGTGCTGGCTGACCTAACACGCACTGGCTTGGATCTTCGCTTACCAATTGCTGATAAATGGTCTGGAGCGTGTTCAGGCGGGGCAATAACGCCGCTGGATCACTGTTGTCATGCTGTGGAACGGCAATCACCGTTGGACGAATATTCACCGTGTGTGGGAACACTTTAACAGTATCAATAGATTGCTTTAATAGCGTGATGCATTGTTCATCTGAAATCTCGCGATATAGGTTGCCACCTGCATGTAAATGGCAGATAGGGGGGCCATTAACGAGGCTGGTACCGGCTTCAAACAGTTCGACTTGTATGCCCAGCTCGGCCAATTGAAGGGCAACCGTTGAGCCTGCAATACCACCGCCTATAATGCCAACGCGAAGTGAATGCTGCGGGGGATGAGCTGGAAAGCTGTGATCATTCATAAAAAGTGTCAGTGAGTTATAAAACGATGGTAAAGAATACGCTGATTTTACTGTGCAAAGATCACAATGCAAACCTAAATAAAGCCAAGTGGAAAGAGATTATTTCAAGACCGGGCTACAAGTAGCTGCTACTATACGGTTTTAGCAAAAAACGACTCGTTTTCAATGTTTTGTATACCCAAGCTACTTTTGTTCTCTTCGTTAAAAAGTGACTTGGGTATACCGATGTCTGTGAATAAATTTGAATGGGAAATACCATGTCTACCTCGATTTTGATTTGTGATGATTCTGCCTTAGCCAGAAAACAGATGGCGAGGGCGTTA
Source organism: Photobacterium sp. 270122K (assembly GCF_059941365.1). Taxonomy (NCBI): domain Bacteria; kingdom Pseudomonadati; phylum Pseudomonadota; class Gammaproteobacteria; order Vibrionales; family Vibrionaceae; genus Photobacterium; species Photobacterium sp. 270122K. The sequence continues at coordinate 177,235 of NZ_JBPOEN010000001.1, read as the reverse complement.
CCGTCATCTATCGCACCGGAGGTGACGTTTGCGGAAAACGGGGTGCAGGCATTGCACCATCTTCAGCAAGGCCATTTTGATTTGTTGTTCTTGGATCTGACCATGCCTGAAATGGATGGTTATCAGACGCTAGAAGCCATGCGCCAGCAAGGCATTAACGTCAAAACCATTGTGGTCTCTGGTGATATTCAGCCGCAGGCGCAAGCACGAGTAAAAGCGCTCGGTGCGATTGAATTTCTCAAAAAGCCGATTGATAAAGATCACTTAAGAGCGCTGTTGAAAATGCTTATCGCCCCGGTCGATGTGTTTTCATTGGATGGGGAAATCAAGCGCCCGAGTACGCCTGTGTTACGTCGCCGAGATGTCTACCTTGAAGTGGCTAACGTTGCTATTGGACGCGCGGCGGATTCATTGGCGAGACACTTCAATGTATTCGTGAATTTACCGTTGCCCAATGTCAATGTGTTTGAAGTTAGTGAACTGCATATGACCCTGCGTCATCTGGCCAGTAACAGCAGTATGTCCGGCATTTGCCAAGGCTTTAATGGTGAAGGAATTGCCGGAGAAGCATTGGTTCTGCTTAGTGATTCCAGCGTGGCAGATCTTATGCGCTTGATGAATTACCCCGAAGTGGACGGGGTGGATACCGAACTTGAGCTGTTGATGGACGTGAGTAACATTCTGGTGGGCTCTTTTCTTAAAGGGCTAGGGCAGCAAGCGGAAGTGAAGTTTTTCCAGAGTTATCCCGTGGTGCTAGGGCAACATATGTCCATCGATAACATGATTGACAAAACCGAAAGTAACTGGCGTCGAACTATGACGTTTGAAGTGAGCTATGGTATTGAAAATTCAAATATTAAGTGTGAGCTGTTACTGATGTTTGTGGATGAATCTTTCCCTTTGCTGGATAACAAGTTGTCATATTTGATGGATGAGGAGTAGTTGCATGTTGTCGTTACCTGCAGAATTTGAGCAGTTTCACTGGATGGTGGACATGGTGCAACACGTTGATCTTGGGTTAGTGGTGATTGATCGTGACTACACCGTGCACGTGTGGAATGGGTTCATGACGCACCACAGCGGTAAACAAGCTCATGAAGCGATAGGCAAAAACCTGTTTGAACTCTTCCCTGAAATTCCTCAGGAATGGTTTGCCGTAAAAGTGAAGCCGGTGTTTGATTTAGGCTGCCGTGGCTTTGTCACATGGCGTCAACGCCCTTACTTGTTTAAGTGCCGCAATGTCAGGCCGATCACACAGCAAGCGCCATTCATGTACCAAAATATTACTCTTAACCCGATGACCTCACCCAGAGGGCAGGTTGATTACTTGTTTTTGGCGATTGAAGATGCTTCTGCGGAAGCGCTAGCTATACGTCATTAAATGTGAAGGCGAGGTGACAGACAGTCACTTCAATCAATCCTCCCGATAAAAAAGCCTGCTGACTCAGCAGGCTTTTTTTATGTTGCCTTTTTATGGTGTTTTTCTGTGAGCAAGCTAGCGCTATGCAGATTATTATTCTGATGTATTTCTAATGCATATTATATGCAATATGTTGCTATTGGTTTTGGTTGATATCACTTTTTTGTCGTGTATTATGTGTAAAATGTGTGATTTGTGTCATTGTTGTTGAAAAAAAAGACACGGAATTACCAAGGTGTTCTACAAATGAATGGGTAGTGGTAAATAAAAAGTAGGGACATACTAATATGACAAAACTCTTCAAAATTCTTCCTCTTGCACTGTTAATCTCGGGTGCTGTACAGGCTGGAACTGAAAATCCGTGGTACGTAGGTGCTCGCGTCGGGGGAACCACATTCGATAACGTCGATGGGGCATTGAAAGGTCAAGATCTGGATAAAGACGACTGGGGGGGCGGCCTGTTCATCGGTTATAACGTGACCCCATGGTTTGGTCTTGAAGCGGGTTACACGTATCTAGGACAAGCCGACTATCTTAATGATGGCTTTGAAGTACAGGGTATCGACTTACTGGGTAAATTTACTTACGAGGTGTCTAACTCGTTTGATCTCTACGCAAAAGCCGGTGGCTTTGTCTACGACGCAGATAACAGTGTCGTGAATGATGATGATTCTGGCCTTGCCGCCACAGCGGGTGTCGGTGCTGAATACTTCTTTAATGATGACTTGTCTGCCCGTGTTGAATATCAATACTACAACCAAGTCGGCGACACACAGCTGCCAGGTGAAAGTGATGTGCACTTCTATGGTTTGAGCTTGGTGTATCACTGGGGCGCTCCGGCACCGATTGCCGTGGTAGAACCTGAGCCAGAACCAATGCCAGAGCCAGAACCGCAAGTGGAAGTCATCACTATTGAAGCGGTTGGGGCGATTCTGCCGTTTGGTTTTGATAGCGATAAGCTAACGCAGGAAGACATTGCCTTGTTGCAACCTGTGGCGAAACAGTTAGTGGCATATCCTGACACGAAACTGTATGTCGTTGGTCACACAGATGGTCGTGGTTCGGTCGAGTATAACCAGAAGTTGTCTGAAGAACGCGCAGCCGTTGTTGCGGGTTATGTGGCAGAGCAAGTGGGTATTTCAAGAGATCGTATTGTTGCGCAGGGGCGTGGTGAACTTGAGCCTGTTGCATCGAATGATACCGATCAAGGCCGCGCGCAAAACCGTCGTGTAGAAGTGTTTGTGCCTAGCTTTGAAGTGACACAATACTGATCGCAATGAGTGATCAATCCGTTCATTGATGTGAACAAGAGATATAAAAAAATCCAGCACCTCGGTGCTGGATTTTTGTTTTGTACGGTTGGTGTTTTGTGCCGTTACCGTATTGGATTACGCAGTGCGTGCCTCGACGTCAGTGTTAGCGGCTTTCTCTGCCGCTGGCATCTTTGCCTCTGCGGCCTTACAAGCTGCAGCCGTAAAGATAACATCGGTTGAACTGTTCAGTGCAGTTTCAGCAGAATCCTGAATCACACCGATAATAAAGCCAACAGCAACAACCTGCATCGCCACTTCATTCGGGATCCCGAATAGGCTAGAGGCCAATGGAATCAACAACAGTGAGCCACCCGCCACACCGGATGCACCACATGCAGAGACTGCGGCAACCACACTTAGCAGAACGGCGGTTGCCATATCGACTTCGATTCCCATAGTGTGTACCGCCGCCAGTGTCAGCACTGTGATGGTAATTGCGGCACCCGCCATGTTGATGGTTGCGCCCAGTGGGATAGAAACCGAGTAAGTATCTTCATGCAAGTCGAGATCTTTACATAGCTGCATGTTGACCGGAATGTTAGCCGCTGAACTGCGTGTGAAGAAAGCTGTAATGCCACTTTCACGAATACAGCGTAGTACCAATGGGTAAGGATTTTCTTTCGTCTTCACATACACGATGATCGGGTTAACGATGAACGCGATAATGGCCATTGAACCCAACAGTACCCCTAGAAGGTGCAGGTAACCAAGCAGGGCATCAAAACCGGTTTCAGCAAAGGTGTGTGACACCAGACCGAAGATACCGATAGGCGCTAAACGAATGACAAAACGCACGATCAGCGTGATACCGTTCGACATGTCATGGAACACTTGCTTCGTTGCATCACTGGCTTGGTGTAGCGCAAAACCCAATGCGATAGCCCATGCCAAAATACCGATGAAGTTACCGTTCATTAATGCATGAACAGGGTTGTCCACGATTTGGAATAGCAAGGTGTTAAGCACCTCGCTGATCCCTTCCGGTGGTGTTGCATTGGTCGCGCCAGTCACAAGAGTTAAAGTGGTTGGAAAAAGAAAACTCATTGTTACCGCAGTGAAAGATGCCATTAATGTACCAAACAGATACAGCACAATAATGGGTTTCATGTTGGTATGAGTGCCTTTTTTCTGGTTGGCGATAGAAGAAGCTACCAAGATAAAGACGAGGATAGGTGCGACCGCTTTCAGTGCGCCAACAAAAAGACTGCCAAGGAAGCCGACTTTGATGGCTGAAGCGGGTGAAAAGATTGCAAGGAAGACACCAGCGATAATACCAATGAGTATCTGTATCACGAGGCTACCATTTGCAACTCGGGCTAAAAACGGTTGTGATTGATTCATGTTACATCCTGCATATTTTATATTTATGTTGTGAAGCATTTAATTTTGTATTCGTCACATTTTGTAACAGGAATTTCGGCACATTTCCACTATTGATTTAATGAACTTTTAAGAAACGTTTTTTTTACATTCCATATCGCTATTTTCTGAAAGTATTGCTGTTAAAGAGAAAGCGCAGAAAAAGTTGTTAATAAGGCACTTTTTTGGTGAAAAGTTTTGTTAAAAAAGCCCACAAAAAGTGGGCCTTTTATTTATCGTAACCATTTAAAACGCTTATGGAACAAGCGGTTCGAGAGCGCTTTTTTGCTTGGTGCTGGTGGAAGGATCACGCTTTTTTAGTGACTGAAGTTGCTGCTGCAACGCCGTGATGTCTTCTGCATTGGCGTTATCACCTTGCATCCCATACCGAGCTTTCATCTGCTTTTCAATTAGGATATGGAGATTTTCGCTATCAGGGTGCGAAGGGTTTTGTTTCATCCACTGCTGAAAATAGGTCTGCAGTAAAATGGTCTGATTCTCCGCAACCGCGTTTATCATCCCTTGAAGGGGATCGGTGTCTGGCAATGTGCGCAGTGTTGGCGTTGCATAATGTGCAAGCGCACGGGTTAAGGCCAGTCGCTTGGTACGTTCATGCCACCACAAGGCGGTAAAAATCGCCCATAACACGGCCAGTACGCCACAAACCCAAGGCCAAACACCGGAAGTTTGCTCTTCCTGCGGCGTGATTGCCGTTGGCTGAGGTGTATTTTTTTCCGCAAGATCAACGGGGGCGTTCCCATTGGATGGCGGTGCCACCATGAGTGATGAATGCGTATCACCCGGTTGCACATTAAGGGTTAAGCCGTCTACCTTGCTGGTTTGGGGCTTATCTGTGGTGGTATCCCACCAATTAATGGCCAAAGCCGGTAGGGTTAATTCACCCTCCGCACGCGGAATGATAACTTGCTTAAGGGTCATCGTCGTGTAATCCCCTTCGCTGCCATACACTGGTTTTTCATCATAGACCCGCACTGCACTTGGGTAGGTGAGGGTGATATTCGGTAATGTGCTTTGTTCGGCATTTTTAATGCGCAGTGTCAGGGTTCGTGTAATGGGTTCACCGACTTTAATTTCGGTTGATTCAGGATCCCAGGTTTGTGCCAGTTGCAGATCTTCTGTTGGCAACCAAAGCCCTTTGTAGCTAGCCGGTTTGCCTTTAATGGTGAGGGATAGATTGTCAGCTTGCTCTTCAAACGGCAGGCGCAGTGTAGAGCCAAATCCACGGTTACCTTTCACGATAGCTCCCGTAAAAGTGGCTCCTCGCAGCAAAATGTCGCCGCTTTTGGTCGGCGTGATCTGGTAATCACGTGTAATCACCAGATAGCGGCGGCCATTAATGACAGTCTCAAACTGACTGTCATCGCCTTGCTGTTTCACATCCAACCCATCACCAGACGGTGGCTGTAATGACGCTTGGCTCATTTGTTCACCAATACGTAATCTGACCGAGTAACGCAACGTTTCTCCTACATAGGCACTGTCTTTTTCTAATGTCGCAGACAGGGCGATGTTAGGTTTCGTGTCAGTGGCAGCCTCTGCATTGGCCGATTTCATCACGGTGATAGTGATGGGATCGGTCGATGTCGCACCGATCTGAAAGCTCGGAATAATAAGTTCGCCCACCGCTTTTGCCGCAATGGCAACTCGCCATGATGTGCTACGGGAGATCACACCATTAATGATGTTTTGACCACTGCTCACTTGGGGTGAGCCGACATTGAAGTCGTTACTCAGCGGCGATAGATCCAGCGCATTCGTGCTGACGTTATCATCAATGCTGACTTGCAATTGAAAGACTTCATTTACGCCAACAATGTTTTTCGATACGGTGGCAACGGCTTGTGCCGCCTGACTGGCGGCTGAGAAAAAAAAGAGCGCACAGGCAATGAGGGCCACCATAGAATGGCGCCAACGAGACAGTGTCGCGGTGGATGATGAGAGTGCGTTAAGTCGTGTCATTGTTTAATTACCATGAGTTTGCCGTATCTTGTGGTGCTGCTTTTTCTCGTGCTTGCAAGATGATCTGCGCGCGGATCAATTCAGCCGTGTCATCGGGCACCTGTTCCAGTTTTTTCAAAATTGGATCGCTGGCAGAGGCATTACTGTCCCCCTCGTTAGAGGTACCAACGGCCGCCGACCCGTTTTTATCCTGCGGATCGCTATCGTCGGATTCCGCCATTTTCAGTGCAGTTTGTTGTGCTTCCGGGTTCTGCTCTGGAGATGTCGGTTTACCTTCTGATTGCGCTTGAGCAGAAGATGGCGAAGGCTGCTCTCCTTGTGTTGCCTGTTGCCCATCCTGCTTTTTAGGCTGCCCGTTCTCACCGTGTTGTGTTTTCTGTTGTGAGGACGATTGACTCTGTGATGATGCGTGATCTTGAGAAGCTCCCTGATCTTGTGACGAAGCGCCTTCAGACGGAGACGGTGACGATTCAGCCTTGTCAGATCCCGAGCTGTCAGACCCTGACTGGGATTGACCTTGCTGGTTCTGCTGCTGATCAGATTGTGACGCCTCGGTGTTTTGTTGACTTTGTTGGTTCTGTCCCTGTTGATTTTGATCTTGCTTATTCTGCCCGTTAGCATTTTGATTCTGCTGATTCTGCTGATTCTGCTGATTCTGCTGATTCTGCTGATTCTGCTGATTCTGCTGATTCTGCTGTTCTTGTTGATCCTCTGGCTTTTGCTGCTGTTTTGCTGCCTCAATCAGTTCAAGGTTTTTCTTGGCATCGGCGTGATCCGGATTTTCGGCCAAAATGGCACGGTATTGTGCGGCCGCTTTGTCTAAATCACCCGATTGGGCATAGGCATTCCCGAGGTTATAGCGTGATGTTTCGTCAGTAAGGGGGCGTAACGTGTCAATGGCTTGCGTAAACTGACCTGCTTTGTATTCTGCTGCGCCTTTCCATGATGGGGCATTAAACTGCTTGGCTGCTTCCGCAAATTGTCCTTGTTCATACAATTCAAATGCGACGGTATCATTGTTTCGGAAGGGCTCTTTCCAGCTTGCCGCGTGGGCCATGTCCATTGGCATCACGGTAAAGAGCAGGGCAACGACAATACCACGCTTAAAACCGAACAATGCCAGTATTACGAGGGGTAATAACAACCAGAATCCATTGTTTACGCGCTCTTCTAGGGTTTTTTTCTCGTGCTTTTCCGCCTGAGAGGCCGTTTGGCTGGTGGCTGCAATCAACTGATCCACATCGCTGTTAGTCGGTTGCGCTAATTGTAAAACGCCACCGGTTTGTTGCGTGAGAGGCAGTAAGTTGTCGATGTCCAATTTATCGACCACGGTATTGCCTTGTTGGTCGGTCAATAAATGGCCTTCTGGTAACCTAATGGGCGCACCTTGTGGTGTGCCGACGGCCAGAATAGACACGCGATAGGGAGTGTTGGCGAGTAACGCTTGGCTTTTCGCCAGTTCGTCATCGTTGAGTCCATCGGTGATCAGGAGAATATCCCCCTCTTGATGGCCAGCTTGCTTGAGCAGGTTAATGGCTTCTTGGATACCGGCTGCTGCATTACTGCCTTGAATCGGCAGGATTTCCGGAGACAGTGATGGGATTAAGCTCGCCAACGTTTTCGCGTCTTCAGTCAGCGGACTAACCGTGTAGCCATCTGCTGCATAAGCGACTAAACCGGTACTGCCTTCCTTCCAGCCGGGTAATAAATCTAACGCTTTGAATCGCGCCTGAGTGAGGCGATTCGGGGTCACGTCATTGGCATACATCGACCGAGACATATCCATCACCAGTACACGGGCATCAGACAGGCTGTAAGCGGGCAGGGTTGTTTTCTGCCAACTTGGCCCGGCTAATGCGATAACCATGCCCAGCCAAAAAAGGCCGAGCCCAGGCAGAAAATGGTGGGTTTTCTTTGGGGTATGATCACCCAGTTTTGCCGCGAGGTGAGGAGCAATGAGCCCCTGTTTTTGCTGACCACGGCGTAGCCAAGGCAGCACGATTGCGAGCGGCAACAGCGCAATAAACCAAGCTGGGTATAAGAAAGTGAAACTAGCCATGACGTTTTCTCATGATAACAATGACGATGGACAGCAACAGGACGGCAGCCAACGGAAAGCGGAACAGCTCTTGGCGAGGTCGCCACGTTTGCTGGGCATTATTGACCGGCTCAAGCTTGTCAATCGTGGTATAAATCTGTTCCAGCTCCTGCGGGTTGCGCGCGCGGAAATATTGGCCGCCTGTCAACTCTGCAATGCGGCGGAGTGTGGTTTCATCCAAATCTTGTGAGGGATTCACTGTACGGCTTGAAAAAAAGGTACGTTGTTCCATTTCTTCTGCGCCGACACCCACGGTATAGATGGTGACATTGCTTTTCTTGGCCAACTCGGCGGCTTCAATCGGGTCAATGACACCGGCAGTATTTGCCCCGTCACTGAGTAATACAATGACGCGCTGGGGCGCTTTGCTCTCAATGAAGGTGCGCGTTGCCACCCCAAGCCCTTCACCGATCGCCGTACTTTGCCCAATCAGCCCCATCACCGTGCGATCAAGTTGTTGCTGTACGGTATTTCGGTCGAATGTGAGTGGGGTCTGCAAATAGCCATGATTGGCAAACAACACAAGGCCTAAGCGGTCGCCTTTACGGTGGCCAATAAAATCATGCAACACGTTTTTAACGGCGGTCAGACGGTCGATAGCATTGCCATTTTCCGTGATCATGTCTTCCGTCGACATCGAGCCGGATAAGTCGACGGCAAGCATCATATCGCGGTGTTCAGGGTTGATTTCAATCGGGTCGCCATACCAAACCGGTCGTGCACAAGCAACGATCAAGGCGACCCAAGCGGCGCCCATTAACCCCAATAGCCAACGACTGGTTTGCTGTTGTTGTCCGAGTCCTGCCGGCAATTTCGGTAATCGAATCGCAGACGGCTGCACCGACGGTTTCGTTAAAAAATAAACAAGAAAGGGAAGCGGTAATAAGGCGAAAGCCCACAACCAAATAAATTCAAACATTGCACATTGTCCTACTGCTCTTGCTGCACAAAGCGCGCTTTTTTAATCCATACCTTCGCTTGACGTAAACAAGCATTGAATTGCTTCTCACTTAACGGCATAGGTGAGAAAAGCCCTTGTTGCCAATCACTCGATAGCGCTACAAATCCGGCCTCTTTCTGGGGAAGTTGCGCATCCAGAAATGCCAGCCATTTTTCACCGGCGAGTCCGGCGACATGCTGTCGAGGGCGATAGGTCATCGCCATTTGGCGTAATAATTGGTTCAGCTCACCAAATTGTGCGGGCTGGGTGAAACGCTGTAATTTCGTGAGGGCTTCATGGCGAGCGCGATTTCTTTGGCGATATTGCCAGTACGTGAACGCCAAAAAGGCAACGGCTAACAGCACGATAACGCTCATGCCCCACCATCCCCAAGCCAGAGGCCAAAAACCAGGGGCTTCAGGGAGGTGAATGTCAGCCAGCGGCAATAACGGTGTGGTTGATGGATTAGCCATTGAACCCTCCCTCTTGCGATGAACGATGTTGCGATGCACTAAAGCCCAGTTGCTGCATGAGCGGTTGCGCGGCGGAAAGCAGATGTAATGGAATGGCTAACCGCTTGCAGAGTGCTTGCAAGAACTGCTGATGCGCGTGGTATTGCTGGTTTAAACCTTCACGGGTACGTGCCGCGGAAAAGTCGAGCCAGGTTGCTTGCTGGTTATCGGTTACGTATTCGATACCGTTGAAGGTCGTTTGACCACGCTCCAGAGGGTCATAAACATGCACAAACTGGATGCGATTATGCTGCCGGAGTTGGCTTAGCCGACGTTGGTCTGAATCCGTTAACTGGTAAAAATCACTCAGAATGACAATTTCACTGCCTTTGGGACAAAGGTGGTGAAGGTGTTTCAAGGCATCTGAAAACGGCAGCAGTGATGTTGGTGCTTGTAAGGCATTTTCACTGACACGCTGGTGAGCGGCAATCATTGCATTAATGACACTGAGCGGACCTTGTTGGCGTCCTGTTGGCTTGCAATCCACCAGCTGATGCCCATCGTAGATAATGGCCCCAATGCGATCCTTCTCACTGACCGCAAGCCAACTGAGTAAGCTGGCAAAATGTGCCGCTTGAACAGATTTCAACAGCAACTGAGAGCCAAAACACATGCTTGCATTAAGGTCGATCAACAACATAACGGGCTGTTCGCGTTCTTCAGTGAACAACTTGGTGTGGGTTTTTCCTGTACGGGCCGTGACACGCCAATCGATGGCGCGAATGTCATCCCCCGGTTGGTAGGGACGCACTTCGGAGAAGTTCATGCCCCGACCTTTACGGCGACTTTGATGCTGACCATTCAGCTGCGACCAAACGCTTTGCGCTGGCGGAAGCCAGCGCACGGATTGATTTTTGTATTGTAACAGCTCAGCCAGACACAAATTGACACCATCACTGTGTAAAGGCAGTGCTGGGATCGGTGTGTGTGTTGTCATGCGCAAGCCACCTGTGCAATCAAATGTTCAACAATCGTATCGGCCGCGATACCTTCAGCCTGTGCTTCATAGCTACGAAGCAGGCGATGGCGCAATACAGGGTATGCCATGGCTTGTACGTCTTCCGGGGTCACATAATCACGCCCAGAGATCCACGCATGAGCACGGGCACAGCGGTCTAGGGCCAAGGTAGCACGCGGGCTGACGCCCATTTGTAACCAACCAGCTAATTGTTCGCTGTAACGGTTTGGTTCACGTGTCGCCATGATTAAACGAATAATGTATTGCTCGACATCGTCCGCCATATGAATCGTCAGCACTTCTTTGCGGGCGGTGAAAATATCTTGCTGGCTTATGCGGACGGACTCGGTCGGTGCGACACCCAGGGCTTCACCGCGGTTTAGACGCAAAATGTCCAGTTCACTGGCCGCATTCGGGTAGTTCACATTCAACTGCAATAAGAAACGGTCAAGTTGGGCTTCTGGCAGTGGGTAAGTCCCTTCTTGCTCTATCGGGTTCTGTGTCGCCATCACCAAGAACAAATCAGGCAGCGGGTAGGTTTTTTTACCGGCCGTGATTTGCTTTTCAGCCATGGCTTCTAACATTGCAGCCTGTACTTTGGCTGGGGCGCGGTTAATTTCATCGGCCAGTAGCAGGGCATTAAAAATAGGGCCTTGTTGAAAGATAAACTCGCCGGTTTCAGGGCGATAAATATCAGTACCGGTTAAATCGGCGGGTAGCAGGTCGGGGGTAAATTGAATGCGGTGAAATTGTCCTTCAATACAATCTGAAAGCACTTTGACGGCACGGGTTTTTGCCAGACCGGGAGGGCCTTCAACCAGAATATGCCCATCTGCCAGTAAGGCAATCATTAACTGTTTAACAAGATCAGGCTGACCAATAACCTGAGAATTCAGGTATGTCTGAAGGCGTTGGAATGTAGATGTCAACATGGATGGAATGTGTCCTTTAATAAAACAGTCAGAAACAATATACCCAAGCTACCTCAAGCTATGTGCATCAATAATGAGTGATCGCATTTATGTTGAGCATATAACGCCTATTCATCGGGCGTCTGAAGTTGCTTGGGTATATAGCGATTATCTCTTAAGTGTAAGTGATTGAGATACGTTAGCTATATGGTCTGTGAGACTGAATCTAAAGGGTTAAGTTCCTCTTCTGCGATCAATGGTAGCCTGTCTGGTTGTTTTTTAGACGATAGTGCATGTTTTGTATGTTTCAATAGCGCATATTTGTGTTTACCGTGTCACATTTTAGAACATTCGTTAGTCTGATATCCCCCAATAATACGCCTCAATCACCTCCTATACGCCTCAATTTATCCTGACTTTTACTGCTGCATAACGACCCAGATTGCAGTAACCAAGGGAGATCATTTCTGTCATTGATTGTACGCATTTTAAGCTATCTATATGATTTTTAGGTATTAACAAGGTATTCGCTTAGCGCACAGTGAAAAACAACAATATTGACACAATTAAAGATTAAACCTGTTTCGAACTGTAAGTGTGATTCTATTCAGGAATATTGGTATGACCATGAATGCTTTGTGTTGATATTAATATGTGCATGTGTTCTTATAATATTTATGCAATGCAACAGTCACTAAAGTGTCTTTATAGCTAGCTAGGATGCAAATTAAAGAAACATGTGAACTGAATAAACGTTCATGTTGGTTAGTGATTTTCACAGCAATGTCTTTCTAAGTTATTGTTAATGAGAATCAAGGTCGTTATCGCGATGAAATGGAGTCTTCTGAAATGAGTAAAAATGCATTAGTAACTGGTGCGAAGGGTGGTATTGGTTCGTCGATTACCAAAGGATTGGTTGACGCAGGGTTTCGCGTTATTGCAACGTATTATCCAAATGGTGAAGCCAAAGCAAAGGAATGGTTTAAAGAGAATAACTATTCAGAAGATCAGGTTCGTCTTTTCCCGTTAGATGTTACAGATACCGCTTACTGCCAAGAAGCGCTGGCAACATTATTGCAGGAAGAAGGTAACATTGACGTGTTGGTCAACAATGCAGGGATCACACGTGACACAACCTTTAAACGTATGACGAAAGAGCAGTGGGATGACGTTATTTCCACCAACCTCAATAGTCTATTTAATGTGACACAGCCACTTTTCGCCGCAATGTGTGAGCGTGGTAATGCGCGAATCATCAATATCACGTCAGTAAACGGTCTGAAAGGCCAGTTTGGTCAAGCCAACTATTCTGCAGCGAAAGCGGGCATGATTGGTTTCACCAAAGCCTTAGCAGCAGAAGGTGCACGTTCTGGTGTTACTGTGAACGCGATTGCCCCTGGTTACACTGGCACGCCAATGGTTGAAGCCATCAAGCCAGAAGTCCTTGATAGCATTAAAGCCGAAATTCCAATGAAACGCCTTGCTGCACCAGCGGAAGTGGCAGCAGCCGTTACATTCTTAGCAAGCGACGCAGCAGCCTACATCACTGGCGAAACATTGTCAGTGAATGGCGGTTTGTACATGCACTAATTCTGCACATTGAATTAATTAAGTGATAGTGAAAGGACGCAAGTAATCATGACCAAAGTATATATTGTTGCTGCAAAACGTACGCCTCTGGGTAGCTTTAACGGTGCATTGAAATCCGTGCCGGCTGCACAACTTGCTGCTGTCGCAATCAAAGCGGCACTGGAAGAAGCCAAAATTGATCCGACCAATCTTGATGAAGTAATTCTGGGGAACGTTGTTGGTGCCGGTCAAGGAATGGGCCCAGGTCGTCAAGCCGCGATTTATGCAGGTATCCCACAAGAAGTACCCGCTTACAGCCTAAATATGGTGTGTGGTTCAGGCATGAAAGCCGTTATGGATGCGGCAGCACACATTAAAGCAGGCGATGCAGACCTTGTTGTGGCTGCGGGTGCGGAAAACATGTCTCAAATTCCATTCTGCGCGTCGTCTGCCATTCGTGACGGGCAAAAAATGGGTAACCTAGAACTGACTGACTTGTTGGTTGCTGATGGTTTGACGGATGTCTTCAACAACTACCACATGGGTGTGACGGCGGAAAACGTGGTCGAAAAAGTAGGCCTGACCCGTGAACAGCAAGATAACTTTGCACTGGCGAGCCAGCAAAAAGCCGTTGCTGCGATTGAGCAGGGTAAATTTGCTGAGGAAATCGCACCTGTAGAAGTGACAGTACGTCGTCAAACAAGCGTTGTGGATACTGATGAATATCCAAAAGCCGATGCGAGCATTGAAGGGTTAGCGAAATTGCGTCCAGCCTTTAAGCGTGAAGGTGGTTCAGTAACTGCCGGTAATGCATCAGGCATTAACGACGGTGCGAGTGCCATCATTGTTGCCTCTGAAGCAGCCGTTGCTAAATATGGTCTGACACCACTTGCAGAAGTTGAAAGCTATGCACAAGCAGGTGTTGCCCCTGAAATTATGGGCTTAGGTCCGGTTCCTGCGGTTGTTAAAGCTCTTGATAAAGCGAACTTGTCACTCGATTCTGTCGGCTTGTTTGAATTTAATGAAGCCTTTGCAGGACAAGCATTGGGTGTATTGCATGAATTAGCGGATGAGCTAAACGTGAAGGTTGAAGACCTTGCGGAACGCTCAAACGTAAACGGTGGCGCGATCGCCCTTGGTCACCCATTGGGTGCATCAGGCAACCGTATTTTGGTGAGCCTGCTTCATGAAATGCGCCGTCGTGGTACAGAGCACGGCCTAGCTACCTTATGTGTAGGTGGCGGCATGGGTACAGCAGTTGTTTTGAAACGCGTTTAATTAAACCAGTATTGTGCCTGATATTGAATAATGCAGGCACACAGAAAAAATTACTTACTATGAAGGAAAAAGCTATGTATACGGATATGTTCAAGTCTTTCTCTGAGCAAACAGAAAAATCTCTAGCACCTTATGTGAAATTCAACAAGCTATTCACTAAGAATGTAGAAGAGCTAACTGAGCTACAACTTGCTGCAGTTCGTGCTTACACTGACCTAGGTCTATCTCAGCTGAAAGCCGTGAGCGAAGTAAAAGATGTACAGTCTTTTGCTGAGTTCAACAGCCAGCAGCTTGAAACATTGACTAAGCTTTCTCAGCAGCTTATCGATGACAGCAATAAATTCTCAGCAGTTGCACAGACGTTTAAAACTGAAGTTGAAGAGCTTGTTGCAGAAAATGTAAACCAAGTAACTCCAGCTTAATGACATGACCACAGAGCCGTCCCAGTATTGGGGCGGCTTTATTAGTCCTAATATAGAGGTCATTGTAATGAACCATAACTTCTTTTCGGACTACTTTGCCAAGCTCCATGAAATGAACCAAATGTGGTGGAAGGAGCTGGATTCCGGCAAGGCAGCCATCAACAGTCCCCTAAATAAAGCACTGAACGAACTTAGCTTTGAAGATACAACGAAGCTATTAGAAAAAGCCGCAACACAGCCTGCTGTGCTTGCGAAAGTGCAAATGGACTGGTGGGATAACCAATTAAAGATTTGGCAGAACGTCACCATGAATAATGGTGACGGTGATGCATTAATTAAGCCTGAGAAAGATGATAAGCGCTTCATGGACCCTGCTTGGGAAAATGAGGCGTTTTACAATTATATCAAGCAATCATATTTGCTATTCAGTAATACAATGAAAGACACGATCGATTCTATTGATGGAATCGATGATAATGCGAAAGAACGTTTGAGCTTCTTTTCACGTCAAGCGATTAACGCACTGTCTCCAACGAACTTTGTCACCACTAACCCAGAGTTAGCGAAGTTGACTGTGGAAAGTAACGGCCAGAACTTGGTTAAGGGAATGGAGTTACTTCAGCAGGATATTCAATCCAGTGCCGACGTACTTAAAATTCGCATGACCAATGACGGTGCTTTCCATCTGGGTGAAAACGTGGCGAATACGCCGGGCGATGTGGTTTACAAAAACCACCTGTTTGAGCTGATTCAATACAAACCGACGACTGAAAAAGTCAATGCGACGCCATTGTTGATCGTGCCGCCCTTCATTAATAAATATTATATCTTGGATCTTCGTGAGAAGAACTCCATGGTGCGCTGGCTGGTAGAGCAAGGGCATACGGTATTTATGATGTCGTGGCGAAATCCAGATGCCAGCATGTTTGACATCGACTTTGATGACTACGTGGTAGACGGTGTGGTAAAAGCCGTTGACGTGATTGAAGAAGTGACTGGCGAGAAGCAAATCAATGCAGCGGGTTATTGCATTGGTGGTACGCTGCTTGCCATTACGTTGGCTTATAAGTCGGCGAAGCGCATGCGCAGCCGTATTAAGTCAGCCACGTTCTTCACGACGTTGTTGGATTTCTCTCAACCAGGGGAAATCGGTGCTTACATCAATGACCCGATCATTTCGGCGATTGAAGCACAAAATGAAGCAAAAGGGTACATGGATGGGCGTTCACTCAGTGTGACGTTTAGCCTTCTGCGTGAAAACAGCCTGTATTGGAACTACTACATCAATAATTATCTGAAAGGTAACAGCCCAATTGATTTCGATCTGTTGTACTGGAATGGTGATAGTACCAATGTGGCCGTGGCATGTCATAGCACCTTATTGCGTCAATTCTATTTGGAAAACCGTCTGATTGATCCGAAAGGCTACAAAATAAATGGCGTGTATATTGATCTGAAGAAGATCAAAATCCCGACTTACTTTATTTCTACCCAAGAAGATCATATTGCTCTATGGCAAGGTACATACCGCGGCGCGAAGACCCTGGGGGGTAAATCGACGTTTGTATTGGGTGAATCTGGACATATTGCAGGGATTGTTAACCATCCAACGAAGAATAAATATGGCTTCTGGACGAACGACAAAGCCGTTGCGGACCCTGATGCATGGCTGGATGGCGCGAAGCGTCAAGAAGGTTCATGGTGGGGGCATTGGGACAACTGGTTAGCTGGGTTTGAAACCGAGGAACAAGTTGAACCACGTCAAGCGGGGAGCGAACAATTCCCTGTGAGAGCCAATGCACCGGGTGATTATGTTCTGCAGAAATTGCCTATTGAAGTGTCTAACGCGATGAGCGACAAAAAGGAAAAAGCGGTTAACTAACCGTTTTCTCCACTCGCTGTCATGTTGATATAGCGACTCAAAAACCAGTGCTGAGCACTGGTTTTTTTATGCCTGTGTTTTAAGCAAAAGGGAACGGCAAGATAGCAATCTAACAACGGGGCGGGGTAATAATGAAAAAGATGAAAACAGCCAGTTGATGGAGGTCAACTGGCTGTCTGTCTAGAATAAATGGGGATCAATATAGCGTCGTTATTTTGACTTGGTCGGTGCTAAGCCGCCGAGCTGGTGGCAAACAGATCCGCAGGGATTGGCATCGCCGTTAATTGCGGAGATATGATCAGATCCGCCTCGGTAACCGCTTGAATCTCATCCAACGTGACACCGGGGGCGAGTTCAATCAGCATCATGCCTTTCGGGGTAATCTCAATTACACCAAATTCGGTGATGATTAAATCGACCTGATTGGCCGCCGTCAGTGGTAGCGAACACTGTTTTAACAGCTTTGGCTGCCCTTTAACGGTGTGCTCCATAGCAACAATGACTTTCTTCGCGCCAACCACGAGATCCATCGCGCCGCCCATACCGGGTACCATTTTGCCCGGAATGATCCAGTTGGCTAGATTGCCGTGCTGATCCACTTGCAACGCGCCAAGTACGGTCACATCGACGTGACCACCACGGATGATAGTGAACGAATCGGCACTGTTGAAATAACATGCGCCGGTGGTTGCCGTGATAGGCTGACCGCCCGCATTCACCAAATCAGGATCACGGGTGGCGTCAGTCGCCATCTCCCCAATCCCAATCAGACCATTTTCAGATTGCAGTAAAATTTCGATGTCGCGACTTGTTTCGTTCGCCACAAGCGAAGGCAGGCCAATCCCCAAGTTCACCACGTCGCCGTCGTTGAGTTCTTGCGCCACACGCCAAGCAATCATGCGGCGAACTTGTTGTTTATCTCGTACGATAGTCATGATTAGGCTCCTTGATAAATATGATTCACGAAAAGGCTAGGGGTATGTACGCATTCCGGTTCAATGTCACCGGTATTCACGAGTTTTTCCGCTTCAACCACCACAATGTCAGCGGCCGTTGCCATCATTGGGTTGAAGTTCTGGGTGGTACGCTTGTAAAACACATTGCCTTTGTGGTCGACAATCGAACCACGAATGAAGGCTAAGTCAGCACGCAGTGGTTTTTCCAATAAGAAGTCTTTGCCATCAATGGTGATCACGTCTTTGCCTTCTGCAACCAGTGTACCGAGTCCCGTCGGAGTCAGCACGCCGCCTAAGCCCGCGCCCGCGGCACGGATGCGCTCAGCCAGCGTGCCTTGGGGGACTAACTCCACCTCGAGCTCGCCGCTATTCATGAGTGCGCCTGTCTCTGGGTTGGTACCAATGTGCGACGCATACAGCTTGCGAATACGTTTGGCACGAATTAAGCGGCCGGATCCGGTTTCAGGCGTGCCGGTATCGGTGCTGATCAGGGTCAGGTTTTTCACCCCAGATTCAAGGATGATATCAATCAAGCCTTCAGGGGCACCATTGGCCATAAAGCCGCCAATCATAATGGTCATATCATCACGCAGTAGCGCAGCAATATCTTGAGCAGAAATGTGTTTTTTCATGGAAGATGGCTCCTTTTATGCAAAATCGCAACGGCGAAGGATAACTGCGGTGCCCATGCCGCCCCCGATACACAGGGAAGCGAGGCCATAGTCGTGGCCAGCACGGTGCATTTCATAAATCAAACTGGTGAGAATACGGTTGCCCGATGCACCCAATGGATGACCCAGAGCGATGGCCCCCCCATTGACATTGGTGTGCGCGGCAAGCCAATCAGGATCAACATCATGTTGTTCGCACAAACCTTTCATCACGCCTAAGGCTTGCGCTGCAAAGGCTTCATTCAATTCAAGACACGTAATGTCTATGAGGGCGAGATTTGTTTTCTCTAATGCATTAGCAATGGCGGGCACCGGACCCAATCCCATCACTTTGGGGGAGACTCCGGCTTGCCCACAGGCGACAATTTCAGCCAGTGGATGCAAATTATGACGCGCAACGGCAGCTGCCGACGCCAAGATAATGGCCGAGGCGCCATCGTTAATGCCTGACGCATTACCGGCCGTTACGCTGCCTTCTTTATTGAATGCCGGGCGCAAGGCTTGCAGCTTTTCAAAGGTGGTATCTGCTTTCGGGTACTCATCTTGTTCAACGGTGTATTGTTGACGGCGAAAGTCCACGGTGACAGATTCAATCTCGGTCTGAAAACCGTGAGATTGCATGGCTGCTGCGGCTTTTTGCTGGCTGGCAACGGCATACGCATCCTGCGCGTCACGTGAAATGTCGTATAACGCCGCGATGTTTTCTGCTGTGTTTCCCATGTGGTATTGGTTAAACACATCTGTCAGGCCATCTTTAATGATGCTGTCTTCCAGCATCTGATTGCCCATTTTCACGCCTTGACGAAGCTGGCTAGATGAAATGAACGGAGCTTGTGACATGCTTTCCATCCCACATGCCACCACAATATCAGCCTCGCCAGCACGAATGTGGCTTACGCCATCCATCACGGTTTTCATGCCACTGCCACAGATCATATTCAGGGTATATGCCGGAACAGTCTCTGGGATCCCTGCAAGGATAGCGGCTTGGCGGCCCGGCCCCATCCCGATGCCCGCGCTGAGTACGTTACCCGCAATGACTTCATCGATGAAATCGGGCGACAGTTCGCACTGGGTCAATGCGGCTTTGATCGCGGTTGCACCGAGCTGCGGCGCAGAAAGAGGGGCCAGTGCGCCATTGAAAGCACCAATGGGCGTACGTTTAGCGGCGACGATATAAACAGGTTCCATACTACATCCTGTAATTGATTAACGAGGTTGCAATCAGTCTACGGATCCCCATCGTCAGAGTGTTATAGCCAATGTTTCAAATCATATTTGCGTAAATGCAAAAATAGGATGAGGGGTAGGTCACGTCACCGCTGTCCATTTCCACCTACTCTGGGTGTATTACGTGTTTGCCGCAGTATGAGCAGATCAGGGTTTCTACTACGAAAGGATAAATACCATGAGCTATATACTTGCATGCGCGCCATGCTGTTGGGGCGTTGAATCATCAGATAATCCACACAACCCAGATTGGATGAAAGTACTGACCGAAACGCGCTTGGCGGGTTATTTCGGCACAGAGCTTGGCCCATACGGTTTTCTGCCGTTAGATGCCGATGTGATCAACACCGCGTTGTTCCACAAAGAGCTCGATGTGTGCGCAGGAACGATTTTTGAGCCCTTGTCGGATCCGCGCCACTACGAAGAAATCATCAATAAAACCAAACGTCTGTGTGGTTTGTTAGAAAATATCGGGTGTGAGAAATTAGTCGTGATTGATTGCGTGAATGACATCCGTAGCCAATTTGCAGGCATGTCTGATCGTGCGCCACGGCTTGATGCCCCACATTGGATACACATGATGGATACGATTCGCGAAATCAGCGCGATAGCCAAGCAGCACAAAATACGTGCGGTGGTGCATCCGCATGCCGGCGGATATATCGAATATCAAGATGAAATCGACCGTGCATTACACGATCTGCCCCACAGTGACGTAGGGTTATGCCTAGATACCGGCCACCTGTATTACGCCGGTATGGATCCCGCACAGAGCCTTATCGACTATGCCGATCGTCTTGAATATGTCCATTTTAAAGACGTGAATAAAGCCCGATTAGACGCGGCGATTGAACAGCAAGTTGGCTTCTGGCAAGCCTGCGCAGATGGCGTGATGTGCCCATTAGGGCAAGGGGCGATTGACTATCAACAGGTTGCCGCAGCGCTGTCTAGCATTGGCTATCATGGTTGGATCACCATAGAGCAAGAGCGTGATCCGCGTAATGCCGACACCACACTGCAAGACATTAAACAAAGTCGCCAGTTTTTGATTGAAAGTGGGTTGGCGTTATAGCGCAAACCGATCATACCGAATTCGATGTAGATTGATTTAAGGAAGTAATCATGAATGTAAAGGTAGCTTGTGCCCCTTGTTGCTGGGGCGTCGAAACATCAGAACTCAGTAATAATCCAAGCTGGGGACGCATTTTAGTGGAAGCGCGTGAAGCGGGATATGAAGGGATAGAACTGGGCCCCATTGGTTATTTCCCTGATGATCCCGAGGTGTTAAAAAGTGCGTTAAGAATCCGAGGCTTGAAAGCCTGTGCGGGTAATTTGCATGAACATTTCAGCGATCCCGATGCGCACGACCGCATTGTGGCGAAAGCAGAAAAAGAAGTGTGCCGCCTTGCTGCGATTGGCGTCGACAAGCTACTGATCATGGACACCGCGAATGCGATTCGCGATGCTTACATCGGACACGGTGTGATTGCACCGCGTTTAAGTAAAGATAAACAAGCGGCGATGATCGCGACAATATTGGCGGTGGTTGCCGTTGCAGAAAAACAGGCCATTCGTGTGTTATTGCACCCAAGTTCGGGCGGGTATGTGGCCTTTGAAGATGAGATTGCGGCCGTGATGAGCGCAATCTCTGCTGAAAAGTTAGGACTGTGTCTGGATGTCGGCCATTTATATATTGATGGCATGAAACCCGATGTCATGATCCGCCGCTATGCTGCGCGATTGGAGCATGTTCACCTGAAAGACATTGATGCCCAGCAGTTACATAACGCGTTGCGTGATCGTTGTGGTATCAGTCAGGCGTATTGTCAGGCGCTCACGCGACCATTAGGGCAAGGAAATATTAAGTTGGCTGATATCTGGACGTTGCTGCAACAGATTAACTACCAAGGCTGGCTGGTGGTTGAGCAAGAGCGTCCGGTGTATAACACTGAAAACGTGAAGCGAGATTTGGTGCAGAGCCGCGCTTATTTGTCTGAGTGTGGTGTGTAATGTAAATGCTCGTCACTGACCCTTGGTTTTATATCACGGCAGTACCTGCGGTATTGATATATGGGATCGGTAAAGGCGGTTTAGGCGGTGCGTTGGGGATCATTGCCGTGCCATTAATGGCATTGGTCGTGTCGCCAACGCAAGCTGCGGCGATTTTACTACCGATTTTATGCGTGATGGATGCATTTGCCGTAAAGCAGCATTATCGACATGCTGATTATACGATTTTGAAACAGATGTTACCGGGCTCATTGCTGGGTGTCTTTCTTGCGGGGGTATTTTTAAGTGTCACGCCAGAGGCGGGATTGAAGTTGCTGATCGGCGGATTGTCACTGCTGTTTTGTGTGCAATACCTGTTTCAACAAGGTGATCCTGCACCGAAAAAGCCGGGTGGCATCAGTGCCTGGTGGTGGAGTGGATTAGGGGGCTTTTCCAGTACCGCGATTCATGCGGGCGGAGGGCCGGCCAGCATTTATCTTCTGCCATTGAAATTAGAAAAGGTCACGTTGATTGCCACCATGGCAGTGTTATTTGCCATTATCAACCTGTTCAAATTGATCCCGTATACCTTACTGGGTGAGTTTGATCGAACGAACGTATTGACCGCGTTGGTCTTGATGCCTTTAGCGCCGGTTGGCGTATACATGGGCGTCTGGTTGTTACACCGTGTGAGTCAGACAGGGGTGTACCGCTTGTGTTACCTGTTTTTGTTTATCTCGGGTATTAAGCTGTTCTTCGATGGTTTGGCCGCCAGCTCCGTCTTCTGAATGCTTGAAATGTGTCGTTGTAACGACGAAAGAAAGCGAATGTTGTCACAATACTAACGAGTTACATCGTTTTTGGGCTTGAACGTCGCGTCACACAATCGGTGTGGTGTGGTTTTCAGGCCCTTTTTTTATATTCCCCCCATTGCGAATGAGAGACGGCGAACGAGAGGCGAATCGCAAGGATCAAGACAAAATGTTAACGATCTTTGCTTGTCAGGTAGGATCCTGGCGGTAAGCGCCTTGAATACCGCGTTGTCATACGAATAGTTAAAGAAGGATACACACATTGGGGGCTCTATCAATCATTGTAATGGTGCTTTACGGCTTCGTTATTTGTCTGGGGGCGGTTGCTGGCACCTGCACGCAAGGAGATGACGGGCGATTTTATGCGTCAGTGCTGTATAGCATCCCCTTGGTGACCATCGCGCTGGTGGGGCTTTTGTCTGTTCAGTCTCACACAATTCGGATCATGCACGTTGTGACGGCGGGTTTGGTGTTCTCGGGTGTGATGTGGTTCTGGGGGCCACTCTTCTGGCAATCGACGCTGCAAGGGCATCACCTCTGTGGGGCTGAGTACAATAGTCTGTTTATCGGAGGAGAGGGGATGGCGACAAGCGTATTGGGCCGATTGATCCCGTTGATCCATGTGATGGTGTCTGGTGGGTTATGGAGACTTAGCGTCAGGAAGTATTCGTACCGCCAGTGCTTACGTTAAAATACATTTACGGCAAATATGACACGTAGCGAGTGAAAGGAATGTACCCATGCGATGTGCATTCTGGGTACATTTTCTCATAGAGATTCATGGTTTCAGTCGGTCAATACGTTTTCGTTATGTTGATATGCCTGATCAAATAACACGATTAAGCCCTTGTGCTAGGTGGGTAACCGCCTCAATCAATTCATCCTCAGTGGCATTGGTGAAGCTCAGGCGCAGTGTCGCACGAGCTTGATCGGGCTGTGGGTAGAAAACAGGGCTAGGCACGAGAGCGACGCTGTTGGCTAACAATGTTTTGCCAGCGCAAAGGTATCGTAAGGCGGTAACTCGATCCACACAGATACCCCACCATCCACAGGGTGCGCAATACACCTCGCCGGTAATTGCTTTTCAAGTTCAAAAAATAACACGTGATAACGGGACTGATACAGCGATCGAATTTTCTCCATGTGCAAAGGTCAATAAGCATGTTCCAATAGTCCCAGCATTTGGGACACTGGAATGCAAATCCGCCCCTTGTTTGACTTTGAACAGTGGAGCGATGAACGCACTTTTACCGTTGACGGCACTAATAACTTCGTTCTTCATATCTGCTTACAAAGTGAAAAACGGGGATAAAGCAAGCACAAAAATGCTAACTCACAGGTGCTAGTCAAGAAAAGCTACAGCTGGATAAATCGAATAATTTGATGGCTAAAAAATACTGGGGATTATGCGATTGTGACTTACACATCAGGCGGCTTAATGTCTCAGGGGTATTCTAATTGGTCGCACATGTGTAATGGATAGTAAGTGAGCTTGTTGTTTGTATTTGTGATAATCCCATGGATGCTAGAGAATTGGCTGAAAATCGATTTAAATCAAAATTTTCATATGTTTATGTGCAAAAAAAATTGCGATAAATTGGTTTATGCATTAATTTGCGTTGGCTCTAAAAAATTGAATAAACCCTCGTCCAGTTTGCATTGCAAGGAAGATAATTTTGAATCAAACCCGCACGGTCAAAGAGTTTAATGAGCTCATTGACACATTAGTGGAGTCTGTTCAGTCATCAAAGCAGGAAACGGCTGAAATCGAAGCGATCAAAGCCGGACTAGAACAACATCAGGCACGACTTCAACGCTGTAAAAATGAAGCTGTAAATATTAGCGACCGAATTATTGAGAATGAGATTCCTGTTGTAGCTAAAAACAGCTTATTTGATGTTCAAACTCTTGTTAACCACCAAAGTTTGATTGAGCTTGACCCGCAACAAACGCAATATGAAACCGCGAAAGATCATTTCTTACAAGCCGCAGTGGCACTGAAAGCTAAACATATCGCGATGGTTGATGCAGATGTTGCCGTTAAGAATAAAGTGAAAGAAATTTATTCAACGCAACAAAAGCTCAAACGAGAGGCGGAAGAGCGTGAAAAAGAAGCTAAGGAACTGGCATTTAAGCGTAAGAAAGCATTGAAAAACAAATTGCTTTATACATCGCTGTTTATTGTTGCAGTGGCTGCGTTTATTAGTTTGCAAATGAGATGATAGACATGAGTATGACTTCACTTAATGATATGGATAAAGAACGTAAGCAACTTGAGAAAGAGGCGTTTGAGGAAGTTGTGAGCGGTTCAATAACACTTGAAGGCGTCAAAGAGGCTGCACAAAATGCACAAAATGCATACAAGCAAGAGAAAGAATATTGCGAACAAGTATATGAGAATCTGCTGACTTGTGCAGAGGTCTGTGCGCAGACATTGCCAGCGCGTTTTGAACCGCATTTTGAGCAAGCGAAGCTAAAGCAGACCAAATTAAGTAATGAGATCTCCGAACTTCTTGCACAGCTTCATCCAGCACTGCATCAAAATTTGAATAATGTTGACTGGAAAAATTACACATTTGAAGAGCAATTAATTCCTGATCAAATCCTAGTTGGTTTCCACGACTTCAAACTACCCAATGGTAACGATATTGAATTACCAGCATTCCTGCCTTTTATGGATACAGCGAATTGCTTTGTATTGGCATCGAGTGAAAGCAATGACAAGATTGACGCTCTTCATAATATAGTGCTGAGGTTGAATGCGCATCTGCCATACACGAGTCAGTATTGTTTACTTGATCCTGCAAATAGTGGCCGCACCTTTTTGTATCAAAAGAATATTCCACATAAGCGCATGATTGAAAAGGATATATCTCGTGTACTTGAAGAGATCGAAGACGATTCTTTACGTATTAGACAAACGTATTTAGATCAATCCACCAAGCGCCTACAAGATGTGGATGAAAACATTCGCAGTAATGAGCGGTTTGAGTTCATCGTTGCGGCAAACTTCCCAAGTGGTTACGACCGTCGTGCAATAGAATTGTTGGCATCGATTGCTAATAATGCAACCGATACCGGTAAATACGTTTTCTTGCATTTAGATTGTGAGCAGAACTTTCCCAATGGCACATCATTGAATATGTTTAAATCGTGCGCTGATTTTATAGTTGAGCATGATGAGAATCGTTTTATTGAAACGTGGTCGGGGTACGGTATAGAAGATGAAACCATCGAAGCTTTTTTTGACAGCCTTTCTAAAGCTAAACCGCAAGAACGAAAATTAGCATTTAGTGATGTGGTGGATACGCAAAGCTTATGGTTAGGTGATGCGACTCGCGAACTTCGATCATCTATTGGTGGCTCAGGCTCAAAACGTAATGATCTGGAAATCTGGTTTGGTGAGAGCAAGGATGGTCGTAACTCGGCGCATGGTATGTTGGGTGCGACAACAGGTGCGGGTAAGTCTTACCTATACCATGCCTTTATTATGGGCTTGGCATGCCGATACTCGCCGGAAGAACTTCAGTTCTATTTGATTGATGGCAAGCAGGGTGTTGAATTCCAGTCGTACCCAAAACTGCCTCACGCCAAAGTGGTGTCATTAAAAACCTCTCCACAGCTTGCACGGAGTGTAGTTGCTGAGCTGGTTGAAGAAATGGAACGTCGCAATGAAATGTTCCAATCCTTGGGTGTTACCAACTTTACTGGCTATCGTGATGCGGGCTCACCAAACGGTAAGCTACCTCGTGTCATGCTTATCGTGGATGAGTATCAGGTTCTCTTTGAAGACGATCGCGATGGCGTCGGCTCTGAACTGATGTACAAATTGGCCGCTCAAGCGCGAAGTGCTGGTATTCATATGTTTGTGGGTTCTCAGCGCTTTGGTGTGCCTGGTATGCAAAAGCAACAGCATATCTTCGGTAACATCCACCTACGTGTGGGTATGAAAATGACGGCGGCAGATGTTACTGCACTTCAAGAGTTTGGTCACAACGGCAAGCGTCTTCTTCGTGCGTGTAAAGAACCAGGTCAGGCAGTTGTAAATGATGGCGCAGGTGATGATGAACGCAACGTAGCGGGTCGCGTAGCCTTCCTAGATAACGACACGCGCGTTGGGTTAATTGATTACCTGTCAGAGCAATGGCAAGAAGCTGCATTGCTGTCAGCACCAAAACGAGCTATTTTGCTTGATGGTTCGGGTCAGCCTGAAATTCTGGCTAACTCGCAGCTTAACGCGCTTATCGGAAAAACAATGCGTCCAAGCCAATCTGAATGGCTGGATTTTGCATCTAGAGAAGCTTATCAGCAAGGCTTGGGTGAGAAAGAGTGGTACCCAATTGAATCACCATCGGTATTTTGGATGGGGCAGGAACTCAATATTCACGGCCATGCGCGCACTATTTTGCGTCGTCGACCGCACGAACATTTATTGATTGTAGGTGATAGCAACGAAGCCCGTTTGGGTATGTTGGGCTATTTCGTCGCGCAACTTCCCCTCAACTTCCGCAATGAAAACATGCACGCAGTTGTGTACGACCGCAGCGTCAAAGGTTCACCTTGGTATGGCGTGATGGCGGCGAGTGCAATGCCGAACTCTAATGTGGAAATCATCGAAAAAGGTAGTGAGTTTGATGAAGCTCTTGATCAGCTTATTGTTGAATTTGAGCGACGTCGACAATTGGACGAAGACGATGTGGCTGACCAGCCGTCTTTATTTGTTGTGCTAAACGAAGTTCAACGTGCAACTGAGCTTCAAATGCAAGCTGGCCGATTTGGTGTCAGTGAGCCAGCCGCCGCGACAGCAAAACTCGTCACGCTCTTAGAAAGTGGGTCTGAACTGGGCATTCATGTGATTCTGGCAGTAGATAGCATGCGTGCATTGCAGAAAGTCTTGGGTCGTAACGACATTGAAAGCTTCCGCCACAAAGTCGCGTTGCAAATGTCGGAAGATGACAGCTTTGCCTTGCTGAAAATGCGCCATGCCGCACAGTTGCAACTGGAAGGTAAAGAGCCAATCAATGCTCTGTATATCGACCAGATGCAAAGCCGTCCGCTGCACTTCAAACCATACTGCTATCGCGATATGGACAAGTATCAGTCAGATATTGTCGTCTTGAACGAACGTTATGCAATGTGGGGATAATTTACAATGTCTCTAGATGACGTTGAAGTGCATATGAAGCACTACATCGACAGTTTGGAAGAATTCAGAGAAGCACTGTTTAAGCGACAGCTTCAATGGTTTGAACTAGTCGAACAACAGCTCGATCTAATGACTCCTGATAAACGGCGCGAAATTGCGCCGTATATTAGCGAGTTCAACGAAGATTTAGCGCAACTTAATACATTGATTCCAAATATCTCTGAACCGCTTAATCATCGTTTGGTGTTATTAAGGAGATACCTCAATGACGACTAAACATGTTGGCGATAAGCAGCGAATGGATGAAATGTTAGCTGAGTTAAATGTGTTGGAAAAAACACTTCAGGATAGCTTTGTTGATGTTCAGAGCCGGTGGAATGCACTAAGAGAGTGTTATTTAGGCTATGGCGCAGATGAAGTGGAAGCGCAATACTTGCAACTTGCTGGGTGGAAGAGTGCACTTGAAGATAGCATTGATTTGTTACGAAACTCGCACCTGCGTGACGATGAACAAGTATCCTCTTCAGCCGATAAGCAAGCAGCAGAAGAGGTAAATGCATGATCCCCGTTTTGCTGATTAGTCAGTTCCAAGAGCTTAATTATCACACCGAGCAATGCCTTTACTTTTTCCAGCAGTACATCGATGGTATCCATCACCTGCATTATGTTGCGGCAGAGCACACGGAACGCGCGGCCGTTGACTTGAGTGCCAACGAAGAGCGCCTTCGTGAACGCGAAAAGCTAAGCCGCCAGTTGCGTGAAACGTTACTGAAAACACAACGCGCCAACCAGGTGAAGTGTGAAAACGGTGAAAACCGTCTGAACTTTTCGCAAGATCTGGAAGGTACTGCCGCTGAAAAACTCGAAATATGGGAAGATCAGAAGCAAAAGGCGCTTGCTTGGCAGGACTCTGCGCAAAGACAGTTTGATGCAGCGTTGATTGCGTTGGAGCGAGCAGAAAGCGCATTGAGGTCGGCTGAAGCTGAGCTTTCATCAGCAAATGCAGCTCTTGCGGCTAAACGTGCACAGAGAAGAACTGTCACGTATACCGACAGTAATGGTAACTTGCGAAGCTATGAGGAAATTCCGGATACAACGCTGGAAGAAGCGCGTGTTGCACGTGCGGAGAACGAAGTTCGACATTGTATCGCGATTGTGGCTCAGGCGCGGCAGGTTGTTGCTGCTGCTCGTCAGAATTTACAAAATGCGATTGCGCAAGTTGCAGGGTGTAACAATGCAGTAAGTAATGCAAAGGAAGCCGTCGAGTTAACGTATCAGCAAAGTGACCGAGCGCAAGGTGCGCTTAATCGTTTCAACGAAGAGCGTGATGCACTTAATACTATGTCTGAAATCCTCGATGAAATGGATTCAACGCTAGAAGCATGGACACAACTTGTGGATTCGTTGTCGCAATCACTCTCTATGCTTAATCACTGCAACGACGCAGAGAGAGAGCATATCCGTAGAATTGATTTCCAACGTGATGATGTTGAATCCCACGGTTATCTGCTTCGTGGAAGCCTAGAGCGTAAAACAGAATTGCTGCAGGCCTTTGATATGCCATTGGCACAGAAGTAAGGAAGAGCATGCCAAGTTTTGACCCACCGTACTACCAGAAACTTAGAGATGACCAACAAGATGATCTGGATGGCTTAGGTCGTCACCTCGCCAACTATGGGGACTCGCTTGCGAATATCCATAGTGTTTGGCGTGATCAGGCGGCACAACGCGTAAGTCAACGGTATATCCGTGAATTGCAAAATAGCCAAGAAAGTCTGCACACCGATTTAGCGAAACACCTTGAGAGTACCGAAGAGAAGCAAAGTTTGTTCAATAGCCTGATGTCAGAGCTATTGCAAAGCTATGAGTGTCAAGACAGGTACGATGAATTGCACGAAACGCTTCAACAGACAGATACGGAAAGAGACAAGGCGGAAAGAAAAGGCTTGGTGATGGAAACGGAGTATAACACTCACCAGCCGGATACTGAGCATTGTCTTAGCACTATTGATACCCACATTAGACCTATTTAAGACACGATGTTAATACGACAATTAATTTACGTCGCCCTGATTGGGGCGACGCTAGCGGGCTGTGCCGGAGGCAGTAGCGTTACGTTAGCACACGATCCTGTTAGAGCCTTGAGTCATTTCCCAAATGATGCCGAAGGCAAGTTAGGACGTAACCTAGAGCATAGTGTAGAAGAGTTGATTGATATTCAGCAGGCATTGGCAGATAGGAACTTGTATCTGACATTGGGCGGCGACATCGGCTTCTTTGACCAAAATTGTCCTGTGAATGTCTCGGCACACCGTGGGGATTTCCGGCATACAGAAAACTCGGTTTCTTCGTTGGAAGGAGCCATTTTGAATGGGTATGAAGAAGCGGAGCTGGATGTGCAAGCAAACCGCGATGGCAGTTGGGTTGCGTATCATGATGCGTATACGGGCAAAGCAGTCGGTCGGTGGGATGGCAAGCGCTATCGCATTTCAACGATGTCCAATTCCGATTGGATTAAAAACCGTGTGCGAGATACTGAAGGAAACCTTACCGAGGAATCTCCGATTTTTGCATCAGGCATGATTAACACATGGAGTAATGCGATACCTGGTCAGACGTTAAACATCGAGATCAAGGGTGACCCAAGCCATGATGACCTGAGATACCTGAACAACATCGTAAGGTGGCAGTTGGAAGAAGGTAGCTACTATTTCAGCTCCATGGAGATAGAGCATCTTGAGTACCTGCGCAAAATCAACCCGAATGCCATGATGGCGTATCTTTGGGACCCCGATCCTCAATCAATTGAAATTGCAAAACGTGATTTACGACGCGCGGTGAAAAGTGATGTTTTGTATCAGCGAAATCGCCGTTATATCGATTTAGCGGACGATTACTCCCGTCGCCGCAAAAATGACGCAAAGCTTTCCGCTGCTGAAGTGCGACAGAGACTAGGCCCAAACAGTGGGCTATATGTCGACATTCGTAGCTTTGAGCGTCATCCCACCATCGAAAAACGCGCACGTGAACAGGGGCTAAAACTTGCGACGTACACCATCAACAGTGATGAGTACCACCGTGAACGTTTGGCATACCTTGCCAAAAGAGGACGCCCGTTGCCCGATACAGTGATTGTCGATAGTACTAAGTTTGCTACCTGCATTGGCTTGGAACCAGAGTTAGTGGCGAACAAAGGTGAGTACCGTGCAAGCACCGCTCTGGGGAAAATGATTGCCAAACTGCCAAACGATGCTGACTTCTCTCAGCTTGAGCTGCAAAAAATCTACATGGCAGATAACCATTATTTGTCACACAAGCAGCAGGTTCGTTCGATTTATGCGAAGAAAACAGTCGCACCCCGTGCCAACTCCAAACGTCAGCGATTCACAGAAGTGATCATCAAAGATGTAGAAATGGATGTGCTCGTTGAACCCATTATTATCAATTTGCCTGATTAGGAAATAAGCCAGTATGAACCAACCTAAACCGCGCTGGTTAGCGATATTGCTTTTTGTCTGCTCGCTAATCTACTTAATTCCTGAAGTTATATTCAACGCTAGACTCGTAGAAGTCGCTGGTGGTGCGGGTCTTTCTCCTGAAACACTTCACCTTGCGGAGCTCTTTGGTAGAACCATTTCTGGTATTGGTGTGACTTTGCTTCTCATCGATTTACTGGTTGTGAAGGGTGTTGCGAAACGCACTGCCACCGCGATTCCTTCAATTATCCTGATCGCCGTTATTGCTTGGCCTACCGTTTTCTTTGGCCAAAAATGGTTAGTCGATCGCTTTATTGTTGAGCCCTCTTCGGCTGAACAGCGTAAAGATGCGTTCTTTTCGACTGTGCTTCGTTCAAGTTTGGCGCACAACGCGCTTCAAATTGAAGGCATTCCTTACGAAGCAGACCATGCAACAACACCTTCTGAAATGACATTTTTGGCGTTGATGGGCGGCCTTATTTACAGCAATGATGCGTTTCTTGACAGTGTTGATAAGCAAAAAGGGACGATTGTTGAACGTTATCTGATCAACCGTGCTGGTAGTGAGTTCGATGGCCACTATGCGCAATACCAAGAAATGCGCAATCAAGTTAATGGTGCATGGAAGGAATACGAAAAAGCGAACAATAAATACTACAGTGCTATAAATGGCCGAACTAAAGAGGCCAACAAGGCGTGGGGTGAAGTTGAAACCCAAGTCTTGAAAGGTTGGAATGACTATCAGAAAGCCGAGAAAGCTTACTTGGCTCGCGCAGAGGCGAGAGCACAGGAACTTGCTCCAAAAATTTACGCGAATTTCGAAGAGCGAAATCGATGCATTGATCGCTATAACCAGTCAGAAAGCCGTTTTACTCGCTGTATTAACAACAATGAAGCGAACTACAAGAAAAGCCTTAAAAAGTATGGTTTACCTTACCGCGAGATGGATTTCTGGTTGGTAAAAGAAAGCCGTGAAAAGGGAACAACAACGGTCAAAGAAAGCATCATGACTCTGGGCATTTCTGCATTGCTAGCTGGTATCGAAATTGCGGCTGGTGATGGTGGTGAAGTGGAAGAAAGAATGGTTTTTTCTCGACATGTTAGCGATTATACACCAAAAATCTTGGGCTTAATGCAGGGCCAGTTTGAACGAGAAACGAGCTACCCAATGGGTATCTCAACATTGACTGAGTTCCGCAATCACAAGGTTACGGCGCAGAAAGTTAAAGCGCGAGTAGAGAAAGAAGGCCTCACATTACCTAAAACATGGACGCTAAAACAGATTACGGTGTTTAAAAACGCAGTGAAAGCCCAGATTTTGGATGAAGCAAATCGTCGCTGGAAATCTGAGATGGACAAACGTGATTTGACCATGAAGCCAGGACTTAATTTCTCAAGCTTCCAACACCATAGTAACATTCAAGATAATATCAAAGCACAAATGGGAGACCGTTTCTATGTTGAGCCTATGTTGACTACATGGAACAATAAATCGTTCTATAATAACGTTATTATGGTTAACGTAAATCGTGAGCGTGATTACTGGCTGAACTATATGGAATCGGCAGTTAGCCAGTTTAAAGATGGCGCTCCAATGGCTGAAGATGGAAAGAATGCGTTGCGATCCATCATCGTACCACCAATTTCGATGACAATCTCTTTGTTACTTGTTTTGGTCACTTTCCTGAAGTTGCCATTCAAGTTCTGGAAATTATTGAGCTATAACGATGAACAATTAGGTCAAGCGACGGCTGAGGAAAAACGCAAAGAAAAATGGATAGAACAGGGGATTGGATGGCTGATCATTGCGGTAATTTTCATTGTGCCGATTACTTTGGGTAAATCAAAATTCACGGATGAAAATACCACGATGGGGTATTTCTTAGCGGAAATTGATCAACTTGTCTCTCCGGTGGGTTCAACTCTATTAACTTGGGTTTTGCACACTCAACCAGTGATCCAACCAGTCGGAAATGCGTTTGAAAAGAATTTTGGCCTCTTCACTTTGTTTGAAAAAACGTTGATGACGCCGATCAATGCAGTGGATAAACAGGTGTACGCGATGATTGCACCGCGCGTATCTGGCGTGAAGGATAACCTGGATAAAACGGCGCTCAATGAGCAGCGTGAAGCGGTGAAAAAGTATGGTCACCTAACAGAAATTCCATTTACGGTTCGCACTAATGTAAATACCGCAAAAATTCGTGTGTTGAATATCAAACCTAGGTATCAGGAGGGGATGATGTTAGCCTTAGGCAATTACCATATTGAGGTTTCTGCCCCTGGCTATACTACTTTACAGAAATGGGTTTCGCATAGTCAAAAGCAGAACGTTCACATGATTCAGTTGACAAAGTAAAATACAACTCTTCAGCAGCGAGCTATTGATGAATGATCAATAGCTCGTTTTTATATTTGAATTCAGTGTATTGGGTATATATGCAGTAGTATGATTTGGATTGGATAAACGGCCTTACACGACCATCACTTATGTGGTAACGGTTTTGATCAAGGATTGGAATTAGGGGAAGGTATGATAGCGGTGATGGGAAGGATGATCCCGTTTATCCATGTGATCATGGCAGTCTCAGAAACGATCGACATTCATCACTCTCGTCCAAGCAACGACTAGATCATTCACGAACTTCTCGGGGTTATCATCCTGTGTATACACCTCTGCGTAAGCGCGTAGGATAGAGTTAGAGCCAAACACTAAGTCAGCCCGTGTTGTCCACTTCGCTTCATCGGCTTTACTGCTGCGGATTTCATATTCATTGGCACCCACCAATACGGTCATCTCTGCTGGTGTCACCACGTAGTTCTGTTCCAGCCAGTTTCTGAAGGCTTCATGCAATGACTCCAGCATCTCAAACGACTCCACGTCAGCCATGTCTTGCGTAGCGTCCTCTCAACCTGATGAGAAGAGCACAGTCACGCTCGTAGCAATGGTTGTCTAC
Source organism: Photobacterium sp. 270122K (assembly GCF_059941365.1). NCBI lineage: Bacteria > Pseudomonadati > Pseudomonadota > Gammaproteobacteria > Vibrionales > Vibrionaceae > Photobacterium > Photobacterium sp. 270122K. The sequence continues at coordinate 143,356 of NZ_JBPOEN010000001.1, read as the reverse complement.
ATCTGGCTTTAAACAACGGGCCATTCCCGCTTATGTGCACTATCACCAGAATGACTTCCTGAATCAGGAAGAAGTGTTTTATTTAGATTTTTATTTGCCAGTCAGTTTTGACTAATGAAAATAATTTTCGTTATTTATTCGCTATTTTCTATCCATTATTCTCCAACAAAAAACTCTTAAAGTGGCTCGCCACGGCAGAGGCTTTTGTTGGCGGGTGGTAATACACGTTCAAGCTCCAAATACTGGTTTCATAGTCTTCCAATACGCGCTCTAAGCGGTGTTCGGCCAATGCCGGTTCCACAATGAAGGCCGGTAAATACGCAATGCCCGCCCCTTGAATCGCGCTTTGCAGCAATAGATCACTGTCATTGATTTCCAGTGATTTCGGCACTTTTATCATCTGCGTTTCGCCGTTTTTTTCAAAAATCCAATCGTTACTGCCCGTTAATGTGGTGGCAAATAAACATTGATGTTGAGCGAGATCCGTTGGAACCACCGGGGCTGAACGGCGGTATAAATACGCAGGGGAGGCGACGGGAATAAATGGGCTCTGCATTAGCTCTCTGCGTACAAGATGGAGATCTTTCTCCTGATAGCCTTGATAGCACGCATTGGCACTGATGATTAAATCCGCCTCACCACTGTGGTCGAGCGCCCAGGGGGTGACATTCACGTTAAAGGTAACGTGAGGGTGCTCTATCAAATAGGTGCTGATCTTCGCCATCAAATAGTGATTGGCAAATACTGGCGTGCAGGCAATGTTAAGGTGGCCTTTGTTGTGATCTTGAAAGTCTTGCAGGTTTCGACACAGTTGCTCTGCGCTATCAACCATAGGGGAGAAGTCATCCATCAGTTTCTGGCCAGCAGGGGTCGCCGTTAAACGGCGGTTGGTGCGACGACATAAGGTAAGCCCGAATGACTGCTCTAGATCTTGTAACCAACGGCTGCCTGCCGACACGGAAATATTGAATCGGCGCGCCGCCGCAGAAATAGACCCCGTGCGGATGACATAAACGAAAAAAGCCATTTTATCGAGCATAACAACGTCCTCGGGAAAATAGTGAATCAAAAAAATAAAGACAGGTAGAAAATGAAAAAGCAGGCTTATCGAAAGATAAACCTGCTTTTTTACCGTTTAAGACAACTTATGCATTCGCCTTAGCGGGTTCTGGTTGTTTTTCTGGGAGATGTTTACCCAATTTCTTCGCCATGGTTTCTTCCATCTTCTCAAGGCTGACACCTTTCGTTTCAGGCACATACTTAACCACAACAAACATACAAAGTAGCGACAGTACCGCGAACACCCAGAAGCTAAAGGCACCGTTGAAATTCTCTTTCAAGTAGGCATTTTCATTCAGCATTGGGAAGAGCTGTGTCACGAGGAAGCCAGTGAACCACTGTGCGCCGACCGCGATAGCCATTGCACGAGAGCGGATGCTGTTCGGGAAGATTTCAGAAATCATTGTCCAGCATGCACAACCCCATGATGTTGCGTAAGAAACCACATACAAGCAGAGAGCAAATAGCGCCGCGTAACCTTGGGTTTGGGTGTAAAGCACATAGCCGACGATGGTCATACCCAGTGCACAGCCCAATGTACCCCACTTCATCAGTGGTAAGCGGCCGACTTTATCAATCAGGTACATACCCAAACCGTTACCGGCGATGAAGACGATACCCACGAAAGTGGTTTGGAACAGGGCGTTTTCAGTGCTGCCTGTAATCGGTTTAAGAATTTCAGGGGTGTAGTACATGATAACGTTGATACCGGTTAACTGCTGAGCGGCAGCGACAAAGGTACCGATAACAAGGATAGCGAATAGCAGAGGGGAGCGTAGGCTGATCTTGCTCTTACCGTTAGAGGCGTGAGCATCAACGAGTGAATCTTGAATATCTTTGATTACGCGGTCTGCGTGCTCAGGGTTAGAGATTTGCGACAAGGTGTCTTTGGCTTTGCCTAGCTGACCTTTCAGTACCAACCAACGTGGAGATTCAGGGATAAGGAAAAGTAAGCCAGCGAAGAGGGCTGCAGGGATCACTTCAGAACCCAGCATCCAACGCCACCCCATGTCGACTAACCATTCTTCTGACATGCCTTTAGCAATCAGGTAGTTAACATAGAATACCCCGGTTTGTCCGATAACGGCTGATTGCTGGAACATACTTACAGCACGGCCACGGAAGTCTTTCGGAGCGACTTCAGACATATACATTGGGGAAACAACACACGCCAAACCAACGGCCACACCACCGACAATACGTAAAATGGTATAGAAGGTAAACGTGTCAGCCAGGGCTGAGCCGATGGCGGAGATAATAAAGAGGATGGCAGCAATAAAAAGGGTATTGCGTCGACCATATTTCAGCGCAGCCCACCCAGCGCTGACGGCACCGAGAATACTGCCAAGTACCACACTGGATACTGCCCAACCGGTCTGTGCCGGGGTGAGGTTAAAGTGATCACGAATTGGGCCAATGGCGCCTGATATTACGGCCGTATCATAACCTAATAAAATACCGCCTAATGCCGCAATACAACAAATCCTAATAATGTATGCGAAATTATATTTACGGGACGCAGCCGCTGTGGTGGATGACATGTTCTACTCCTTGATGAGATCCCCGTCTCTTGCTCAACCATCGAATAAGTTTGAGTTGGGTAGCTGTCCGATACGCCTATTACTGTAGGGTATAGGTGTCGGTTATTAGTTATTCGCCAATATTTATATCTGTCATATTTTTCTTTGAAAATATTTTTTCATTTGGCGATGTATGCATCATATGTCGTAGATGGCGTTTCGGCTACGGTTTAAATGCCCATTTGTTCAAAAATGTTAGCTCAATCAACTTTTGATAAATATTTATCATTGCTACAGATTGTCATAAGTTACTGTTTTTATTGAATTAATGATAAGTGTGATCTTGCTCAAGAAACCCTTGAGAGCCGCGTATTTACTGGGTTTTTTCCATTCCAATGCAGTTTGTTGCAATGCTTTTTACTGGGTGAAAAATATTTTTCAAAGTGATTTTTTCGGGTATAGTGATTTCCAGTGAAGCAAATGATGATGATTAAAAAATACACCGTGTTGATGTCACAGAAGCATAGCAAGGTGGTTGATTAAATCTCATCACCCTAATACGGAAAAATTATTTCAATTCGATGGAGAATAAGAAAATGAGCAATGTGAAATATGGTATCAGCCCACTAACTTGGACTAACGATGACATGCCAGAACTTGGCGGTGATATTCCATTGGAAACATGTTTAAGCGAAATGGCTGAAGCCGGTTTTACAGGGACTGAGCTAGGGACTAAATACCCACGTCAACCTGAAGTATTGATCCCACTACTTGAAAAGCACGGTCTTGTTCTGGCATCTGGCTGGTACAGCGGCAACCTAATGACGCTAACGGCTGAAGAAGAAATTGCAGCAATGCAAGACCACATCAAACTACTAAAAGCAGCGGGTTGTTCTGCAATGGTATTTGGTGAAGTGAGCAACACGGTTCACGGTGACATCACTAAGCCATTGTCTTCTCGTGTAATCCTGACAATGGATGAGTGGAAAATGTACTGTGGCAAGCTAACCACAGTAGCCGATTACCTACTGAATGAGCACGGCATTAAGCTGTCTTTCCACCACCACGTTGGCACCATCGTAGAAACAGAAGACGACATCAACTTGCTGATGGAACTAACAGGTGATGCTGTTCACCTAACACTGGATACCGGTCACATCACTTACGGCGGCGGTAACCCTGTCACTATGATCAAGCGTTGGGGTCACCGCATCGGTCACATGCATTTTAAAGACCTGCGTCTTGATGTGATGAAAGCGGCACGTGATGCTGATAAATCGTTCCTAAATGCGGTACTTGATGGCGTATTCACCGTACCAGGTACCGGGGATGTGGACTACGACGACGTATTCGCAGCACTGAAAGAGCGCGGTTACAAAGGGTGGTTGTTGGTAGAAGCTGAGCAAGATCCAGCGAAAGCAAACCCACTGGCTTATGCAAAAACTGCGTATGCAAACATCACAGGTTACGCAGAAAAATACGGCCTGTAAGCACTGAAGTACTGTCTGTGGGGAGTGCAACCACTCCCCATTAACTGGCTAAATCTCAGCATGGATTAATTGATTGCCAGGGCGGAGATGCCACATTTTTCGGGTATCGAAATCGAGGAAGACAATGAATACTGTACGCCTGACTGTTGCTGAAGCGTTTGCAAAGTACCTTGCAGCACAAATGATTGAAATTGATGGAAAGAAAGAACAACTCTTTGGTGCCGCCTTCGGTATTTTTGGCCATGGTAATGTGACCTGTTTTGGTCAGCAGCTAAAAAATATTGAAGACAAAATCCCGACGTGGCGTGGTCAGAATGAACAGTCGATGGCAACCGCTGCCATTGCCTACGCCAAGGCAAATAAACGCCAGCGTATCGGTATTGCGACCAGCTCGATTGGCCCAGGCGCAACAAACATGGTGACCGCCGCGGGTATTGCCCATACCAACCGCTTGCCACTGCTTCTTATCTCGGGTGACGCGTACGTTAGCCGTCTACCAGACCCTGTCTTACAGCAGCCGGAAAACTTTGAAGATCCGTCTGTGACCTGTAACGACACCTTTAAGCCATTAACACGCTACTGGGATCGCATTGTTTCTCCTACGCAGTTGATGCACACCTTACCGCAAGCATTGGATACCATGCTTGATCCGGCGACTTGTGGCCCCGTTTTCATCGGCTTACCACAAGATATTCAAGGTGTAGCTTACGACTACCCAGAAGTGTTCTTTGCTGAAAAATTGCATCGCATTCGCCGCCCTGAGCCTGAAATGGTGGTGTTGGAAGAAGCGAAAGCGATTTTAGAAAAAGCGAAGCGTCCTCTGATTATTTCCGGTGGTGGTGTGCATTACTCACTGGCAACCGATGAATTGGCCGCGTTTGCTGCAAAACACAATATTCCTGTGGTTGAGACCATTGCTGGTCGCGCCACCATGCTGCAAGACAACCCATTGAATGCTGGCCCTATCGGGGTGACGGGGTCTGATTCTGCCAATTACATGGCAGCCCATGCGGATGTCGTGGTGGCTATCGGTACACGTTTGCAAGATTTCACTACCGGTTCTTGGACCGTCTTTAAGAACCCAGACATGAAATTGATCAGCATTAACGTCGCGAAATTCGATGCCGTTAAGCACATGTCTTACCCCGTACTGGGTGATGCTCGTACCTGTATGACCAAGCTTTCTGGCTTGCTCGGTGACTGGTGTGCAGCGCAAGAATGGGCAGACACCGCGAAAGTTCAAGCGGACGAGTGGAAAGCACTGGTTCAGCGTCGTACTCACCCACAAGAAGGGGACTTGCTACCGGGTACGTCTTCTTACGCGGAAGTGATTGGTAAGTTGAACGTCTCTATGCAACCGGGTGACACCGTGCTGACCGCAGCGGGCGGCTTACCGGCAGAGCTTGCTATGAACTGGCAGAACTACCAAATCGGTAAGTTCGATATCGAGTTCGGTTTCTCTTGCATGGGCTATGAAATCGCCGGTGGTTGGGGGGCGAAAATTGCTAACCCAGACAACGATGTGGTTGTGCTTGTGGGTGACGGTTCTTACATGATTCAAAACTCAGACATTTATTCGTCTGTGTTAACAGGCCACAAAATGATTGTGGTGGTGTGTGATAACGGTGGTTTCGCGGTGATTAACAAGCTGCAAAACAATACCGGTAACGAGTCATTCAACAACCTATTAGCAGACTGCCGCCGCCCAGCGGGTGAGGTTGCCCGTGTTGACTTCGCCAAGCACGCAGAAGCCCAAGGCGCGATCAGTGAAAAGCTGACGTCTATTAATGAGTTTGATGCTGCCTTTGCCCGTGCAAAAGAAGCAGACCGCACGTACGTGATTGTGGTGGACATTGACCCTGTATCGCCAATGGCATGGTCGAAGTGCGACTGCTGGTGGGAAGTCGGTCTACCAGAAGTGACGCGCAACGAAGAGACCGCTGCCAAAGTGGCTGACTGGGAAGAAGGCCGTGTGCACCAGCGCCGTGGGGTTTAAGCCTTACGCCATCGACGCACGATAACCGGTTTAAAAATATAACGATTTCATTTTCCAATAATCAATGCAGGTATGTCGGTACATCCTACTTACGTCATCCACCGGGATACCTGCCAAGGAGCAAAGCTATGTTTAATGAAGAACGCCATTTTGAACAACCAATCCGCTGGGCAATGGTCGGTGGTGGCCGTGGCAGCCAGATTGGTTACTCACACCGTAATGCTGCACAACGTGATGGGCTATTCAAACTTGTTGCGGGTGCTTTTGACCTTGATGCAGACCGTTGCCGTGACTTCGGTACCAACCTTGGCCTGGCTAGCGACCGTTGCTACGCCAGCTACAAAGACATGTTTGAAGCCGAAGCGAAACGTGAAGACGGTATCCAAGCGGTTTCAATCGCCACACCAAACTCTACGCACTACGAAATCTGTAAAGCGGCACTAGAAGCGAAACTGCATGTCGTGTGTGAGAAGCCAATCACGTTTACCACTGAAGAAGCGGAAGAGCTGAAAGTGATTGCGGCGCAAAACAACCGTGTTATCGGTGTGATGTACGGCTACTCCGGTTTCCCAATGGTACAGCAGGCACGTGAAATGGTTCAGCGTGGCGACTTGGGTGACATTCGCGTTATCAACATGCAGTTTGCTCACGGCTTCCATAACGAAGAATACGAAAAGAATGACCCAGGCCTGAAGTGGCGTGTTAGCCCACAAGTGTCTGGCCCGACTTACGTATTGGGTGACATCGGTACACACGCCTTCTACCTATGTGAAGTGATGACTGGTCTAGAAGTTGACCGTCTATCTTGCATGCGTCAAAGCTTCATCAAATCCCGTACGCCACTCGAAGATAACGCACATGTCATGATGGAATTCAAAGGCGGTGCAGTGGGTACGTTGTGGGCATCGGCTGTGAATGCGGGCTCTATGCACCAGCAGAAAATCCGTATCGTAGGTTCAAAAGCCTCTATCGAATGGTGGGATGAGCAGCCTAACCAATTGCGTTACGAAGTGCAGGGCGAAGCCGCTCGTATTCTAGAGCGCGGCATGGGCTACTTGCATCAAGATGCAGCAGGTGTTGCGGCAAACCGTGTTGGCGGTGGCCACGCAGAAGGTTACTTCGAGTCTTGGGCAAACCTTTACCACCGTTTCGCACTGGCATTTGATGCCGCAAACCGTGATGACCAAGAAGCGCTTGCAGGCATTTGGTTCCCTGGCATTGATGCCGGTATCGAAGGGGTTCGCTTGTGTGAGAAGTGTGTGGAATCCGCTGACCAAAATGCAGCGTGGGTAGAGTACAAGTAATAGGGCCTTACTATGACAAAGATTGCACTTCAGCAAGATCGTAAGCTGGATGCCATCGTGTTAGGTCGTGCGGGCGTAGATCTCTACGCCCGTGAATCCAACACGAACATGGCAGATATCACTGGGTTTAACAAATTCGTCGGCGGTTCGGCAGCCAATATTGCCGTCGCTATCAACAGACTAGGCGGTAAAGTCGGGTTTATTGGTTGTGTTGCTGATGATGCATTCGGTGGTTACGTTAAACAATACATGTCAGGTCAGGGCATTAACCTGGACGGCATGATGACAGACAACAGCGGCTCTCGCACCTCTGTGGCTTTCACTGAAATGAAGCCAAGCGATTGTACCGTATTGATTTACCGCAATAAGGCGTCTGACCTGACCATCAAGCCTGAGCAGATCAGCCCAGAATACATTGCCAGCGCAAAAGTGCTGGTTGTGACAGGAACCGCCTTGTCAGAAAGCCCAAGCCGTGAAGCCACACTGATTGCGATGGAACACGCTCGTCGCAGCAATACGCTGGTGGCACTGGATGTGGATTACCGTCCGTATTCATGGCGCACGGATGTGGATGCCTCTATTTACTACGGCATCGCCGCGGGTTTGTCAGACATCGTGATTGGTAACCGTGAAGAATTCGACATGATGGAAACGGTACTGGCACCGGGCAACACGGATGATGATGCCACGGCCGAACGTTTCTTGCGTGCAAACACACAAGTGGTGGTGGTGAAAGCGGGTGAGCTGGGCTCTAAAGTGTATTGCCGCGACGGCCATAAGTTCCAGCAAGGGATCTTCCGTGTCGACGTACAAAAACCGTTTGGTTCGGGTGACTCATTTGCCGGCGGATTAATTTGGACATTGGTGAACGGTGGCGAGCTAGAGGACGGTGTGAAACACGGTTCAGCCGCTGCAGCTATCAATGTGAGTGGCAACAGCTGTACTGAAGCGATGCCAACCAAAGAACAGTTATTTGACTTTATTGAGACCAGAGAGCAAAGCCTGTAATGCCTGCTGCTAGATAACGGCAGATAAGGACAACAGGCGGTTAGGTCCAGCCGGGCCAGTATGAAACGATAAATACATGTAGTCGTGACATACAAACCATCGAGGCCCGGCTTTTTTATTCTCAGCACTTGCACCAAAAGCTCAACACCAAGTCGCATCCTGAGAGGCTTGCGAAGCACGCTCACGAAGAGCAGTCACCAAAACAACAGACATTCATTCAATTATTTACACGCTAACCTGGCGACTGATGACAGACGATTCATGTAAAGACAGGCCGGGCAGTGAGGAGAAAGTAACATGGGTAAGCATATCCCACCTTTTGATAATAAAAACCAACCGATTATCGATGTGAATGATGACGTCACACCGTTGTGTTATTTCAATCAAGTTTGCCTTGCTCAAGGTGACACCCACCAGCACCACGTAGAAGGCTATGAGTCAGTGATCGTACTGGCTGGCGGGACATGTTCAATCAAAGTCAGCAATGGCGATACCGTGGCGGTGTTCGACAACATCGGTCAGCGTAAATCGGTATGGGAAGGGAATCCTGAATCCGTGTATGTCCCACTGGGCTATACCGCTGAAATCGAATGTGTGAGCGATAAGGCTGACATCATGATCGCTGGCGGTAAGTTTGAAACGGCGCTTGAGCCGTTCTGCTCACGTCAAGACGAAGTGGATATCGTCCAGTACGGCTCTGACGAGACTAAAACCCACCGTAAAATTAAGCACGTATTGGGTCAGGCGAATGCTGACAAACGTGGTCGCTTGCTAGTGAGTGAGTTGTTCACTGTGGGCGCAGGGGGTTGGTCTGGTTTCCCACCGCACAAACACGATGAAGATCGCCTGAAAGAAGACGGCAGCAAAGAAACCCTGTACGAAGAAGTGTACCAGTTCCGCTTTAACCCAGATTTTGGCTTTGGTGCCCAGTTCCTGTATGAGCATGAAGACGATTTTGGTCCGGTTTATCACGTACGCACAGGCTCAGTGATTGCGATTGATAAAGGCTACCACCCAAGCGTGGCAGCACCGGGTTATGAAATGTACTACTTCACCATCATTGTGGGGAAAACGTCGAAGTCATTGATTCAACATTTTGACCCACACCATGAATACCAGGTGAATACCATTCCAGGCATCAAGGATATGATCGCCAAATTCAAATAAGGAAGCCGTCATGCTTGTAAACTTAAATGATTTATTGCCTCAGGCTGCAGCGTCAAATTATTCGGTACCTTGCTTTAATGTATTCGGCTTTGAAGATGCCAAAGCCGTCGTTGAAGCAACCGAGGAAGTGGGAAAGCCGGTAATTCTGGCTTGCAACAAAGACGTCGTGGACTTCTACGGTGTTGAAACCGCGGCGGCGATGTTCCTGAATTTGGCGCATAACAGTACGATGCCTGTGTGTTTACACTTGGATCATACGTACGAAGAAGAGATCGTTTTCCGTGCATTGAAAGCCGGTTTTAGCTCAGTGATGTTTGATGGCTCTCAGTTGCCATTAGAAGAAAACATTGCTCGCACACGTAAAGTGGCCGATGTGGCGCACGCACTGGGTGCATCGGTAGAAGGGGAGATTGGTTCGGTACCTTATGATGAAGGCCGCGACCACATCAAAACTATCTACACGTCACCGGAAGATGCGGCACGCTTTGCCAATGAAAGCGGTGCAGATTGTGTTGCGATTTCAGTGGGTAACGTACACCGCCTCACCGAACCGACATGCACCATTGATTTTGGCCTGCTGGATCGCATTGCCAACGAAGTGTCGATTCCTCTTGTGATCCACGGTAGCAGCGGGATCCGCGACGAAGACATGATCAAGCTAAAGCAGAGTCGCGTGTCTAAATTTAATATTGGTACCTGTTTGCGTCAGGCGCTTGGTCACAACTTGCGCGATTATATGAACCAGGAACCTCATAAATTTGACCGCATTTACTTCATGCAAAAGGCAATGCCATATGTGAAGCAAGAAGCGATTCGCAACTTACTGTTATTGTCATAGAATACACGCCCCTTACGTGTTACTAGTGAGGGGCATTGTATTGTTATTATTACTTTTAAACGGGAGAGCGGCCATTTATGGAAGTTGAAGAGCAAGTCCCTGTGGATCTGGATACGTTACGAGAACTGATCGTGAAACGTTACGATAGCTTGAGCCACCGACTTCAACAAGTTGCCGATTTTGTGATGGCACAGCCGATGCTGGTGGCGGTAGAAACAATGGCGACCATTGCGGAACAAGCCAATGTACCGCTGTCTACATTAAGTCGTTTTGCCAATACCATGGGGTATGCTGGTTACAGTTCGATGCAGGCACTTTTCCGAGATCAATACCTTAATCGTCCCCGCGATTATAAAGAGCGTGTGAAAAAAGCGCGCGCCAGCGATCAAGTGAGCCAAGATTCACCCACTGCCATTTTTCATGATTTTGGCCAAGCAAATATTGAGGCGATAGAAGAACTGCAGATGTCCGTATCGCCGCAAAAGCTTGAACGTGCTGTTGCGCTGCTTAATGATGCCGACACCATTTATATTCAAGGCATGCGCCGTGCATATCCGGTCGCGTTTTATTTGTGTTATGCGCTCATGAAGTCAGACAACAATGTGGTATTGCTGGATGATCATGGTGGCATGTTAAGACCCATGACACGCCGCATGAGCAATAAAGATGTATTGCTGACCATCACGTACAGTCCGTATGCACCGGAAACCAGTGAATTGATTGATGCCGCTCATGCGAAAGGAGTGCCGGTGGTGGCCATCACGGACAATCAAATGATGGATCAAGGCAATAAAATGGAAGTCTGCTTTGAAGTGAAGGAAGGGGAAGTCATGGGCTTCCGTTCATTGAGCAGTTCCATGTATTTGGCACAAACATTAGCGGTCAGTTTAATGTGTCAAGACATTAAGTAATGGTAAAGTGTTAAATAAACAGAGGGCATGAAATAACGCAATGTTATTTGCCCTCAGTTACTTCGCCTCACTGATTAGCCATAAGTTATTTACGCTTAGTGAGTCAGTATTATTTTATTAAGTTGTTTTTCTCGCTTTATATCGGTTTGTATAAGCAGGTGCCATAACGAGGCATTTGCTCCCCCTCTATTTGATGACATACAATGTCAATAAGGATGTATTATGCGTTTTGCTTTGCATGGAATGTGTTCGCTGTACAGTAATATTCTTTCTGATGTCCGGCTCGCAAAAGAGACGGGTTATGAGGGGCTGGAAATACATACTGATAAATTGTGGCGTTATTTAGACGCGGGTTTAACCGCGAAAATGTTGAAAGACCGTTTACAAGAAGCCGGCGTTAAACCATCAGCAATAGATATTATTGGTGGTGTAGAGGCGGCGACAAAAGATGATCAACAACGTGTTTTCGCTCAAACAGAAACCTTATGCCGTGTTGCTAAAGAAATTGGTGCACCGACAATTCAGCTTAATGCGTTTGAAGCACTGAATGGTTTTTCCGTTGAAGACAATATTCGTCTTACAGCCGCCAATATTCGTAACATTGCTGACATTGGCCGTGAGTATGGCATTCGCTTTCAATATGAAGGGGCGGCGTGGACGCCGATTGCGAGCCTTGACGACTATTTGCGCCTGCATGATGCCGTTGGTCGCGATAACTTCGGTTTTGTGCTGGATACCTGGCACCTGTGGGCGTGCCGCGGAGCAACGCCTGAGCAAGTGGCGAAGATTGAGAAAGAACGCATTTACAATGTACACTTTTCTGACGGTAAACGCCCAGCCGTTGGGGAAGCCTGGCCAAACGAACGTGCCTTACGTGGTTATTTATTAGGCGAAGGGGATATTCCGTTGCATGAGTGGGCTAGCGCAATTGTGGAAACAGGATATGATGGTTTTTGTTCGGGTGAGTTTTTGAATGATCAGCTGTGGGAACAGGATCATTATGCGCTGGCTGAACAAATGCTTCAAGGAATGAGGGCATTGATTAAGTAAGGACGAATCAGCCTTATACCCAGGATATTTTAGGGCACTAGATCTCTAGGTTCTGGGTATAGTTATTGGATACATGAAGTGGATACATCATTTGGAGGCCTTGTGCCTCCTGCTTGCACAAGGAGCGTTTTACCATGCAACTAGAACGCCGTGCTGACTTAATTCTTATCGGGACAACGCTGTTAGCCGCAGCAGGTTGGGTTTTCTCCAAAGAGGCCATTCAGGGCTTACCGCCTTTTGGTTTCATCGGCTTACGATTTGTCATGGCATCCCTTTTCCTCTTACCGTTTTGTATTGGCAACTTTCGTGACGTCGCAAAGGTGGACATCGGCAAAGCCATGAGTGTTGGCTTGTTGTTAGGCACCGCATTGCTGATGTGGATCTACGCCATGTCAACCACAAGCACCCTCGGCGAAGGGGCATTCATTATGAGTTTGTCCATGCTGTTTGTGCCGTTAGTGGCGTGGCCTTTATATAAAATCAAGCCGCCCCGTATTTTTTGGCTGGCCTTGCCGATTGCTTTTTCCGGGTTGGCGATGTTGTCCCTCGGTGGGGCGGTACAGTGGCAGTTTTCACCGAGTCAGGGGTGGTTTTTGGCCGCCGCTGCCATGCTTGCCATACACTTTAATGTGAACAGCCAGTTTGCCCGCCGCATGCCAACGTTATTGCTGACGGCATTGCAGCTTTTTGTGACAGGGTGTGTCGGCTTGCTGGCATCATTGCTATTTGAAACATGGCCTGAAACCATCAGCATGGAAATTTGGGGTTGGTTCGCGTTGAGCATGTTGGTGGCAACCAGCATCCGCTATGTGATGCAGACTGCCGGTCAGAAGCACAGTACGCCAGCCAATGCAGCGGTGATCATGATACTCGAACCAGTCTGGACGGTGGTGTTGAGCGTACTGTGGTATGCCGAGCAAATGCCCGCGCATAAAGTGATGGGCTGTATGATGATCTTGTCGGCGCTGTTTATTTACCGGGCTGGCCCGTTGTTGCTGAAGCGTCTATACCGCCGATCGGCTGTGCGGTAATACACGCGTATTTTCTCGCGTATTAAAGTTAACCGTATTTATCGTTTTTATTCCGCGATAAATACGGTTAACTTTTTCACATTTCACATTTCACATTTCACATTTCACATTTCACATTTCACAGTTATCATTAATGGAAAATGACTCAATCTCATTCGCTGGATTAACAGTCAATGACCTCTCGTCATTGTTAGTTTGTGTGTTTGTTTAATATTGATAACGTTTATATTTTATAAAGTGATAATTCATGCCAATTTATTTCCGTGAGCAACGGCAATGGTTAACTTGTTAGCTATCACACAGAATAAAATGTTTGATTCATTATTGGTTTGAAGTGATAAATTTATTCTTATATTATTGCTGTGTTGAAATCAGTCATCATCATAAAGACAGTCATGCAGCATTATTATTACTGCTTACGTTCAGTCTTTTGTGAATAATTGGCATCTATCACACTATTCTGTGTGTCTTCTTTTTTTGTTAAGGAGTCAATCATGTTTAATATTGCGTTATTTGGCGCGGGTCGAATTGGGCAAGTGCATGCTGTTAATATTGCAAGTCACCCTGAAACGAATGTGTATTCTATTATTGACCCGTATCAGGAAGGGGCGCAAAAGCTGGCTACAAAATATGATGCTATTTTGCAGAGTGTTGAACAGGCAATGGCTGATCCAAACGTGCACGCAGTCTGCATCTGCTCCGCAACGGATACGCATGCCAATTTGATTGAGCTGGCTGCACAGCACGGTAAAGTGATTTTCTGTGAGAAACCGATTGATTTGGAACTCAGCCGAGTCAGGGATTGCCTGGCAGCGGTAAAACAGCATCAAGTGCCGATGATGGTTGGGTTTAACCGCCGTTACGATCCGCAATTCCGTACATTGAAAAATCAACTGAATGCCGGCGTGGTCGGGACGCCAGAATCCTTGGTGATCACTTCACGTGATCCGTCACCGCCGCCAGCAGAATACAGCAAAGTGTCTGGTGGTATGTTCCGCGACATGACGATCCATGATTTGGACATGGCCCGTTTTATTATCGGGGAAGATCCGGTGTCGATTACTGCCCACGGCAGTTGCATGGTCGATCCGGCGATTGGTGAAGCAGGGGATATTGATACCGCCGTGTTGGTGATGGCATTCCCATCGGGCGCAATGGCGACAGTACATAATAGCCGCCGTTCGGGTTACGGTTACGATCAGCGCATGGAATTGCATGGGTCGCAAGGGGTATTGCAAGCCGGAAACATGAGAGAAAACTTAGTTGAACATTGGGGCGAAACAGGTTGCGTGGCGGCAAAACCGCAGCATTTCTTCCTTGAGCGTTACCAAGCGGCTTACGTGGCAGAATGGCAAGCCTTTGTTGATGTCCTCAATGGTCAACAGCCAGAATGTACGGGGGCAGACGGTGAATACGCCTTGATGCTGGCCGATGCCGCGATTGAATCCATGAAAACCGGCAAGACTGTGACGCTGTAACTGCTCGCACAGCAAACAACAAGTAATAAACAACAACGCCTCGTCATTACTATGACGAGGCGTTTTTTATGGGCGACGTATCTACGCGGCTAGACATATCAACGTAGCTAGACGTATCAAGAACATAGCTTACTGCGGCTTACTTGGCGCCATTTTTATACGCCAGTGATACGGCTAAAGTTTGCACTAAACACAGTGACGCGGACTGTGATCGAAATGCATCGACCTGGGCTTCTTTTACCACAAAGCACACATCGCTGAACGTCGCTAATGGGCTGATGGCGCTGTCAGTAATCACGATTTGTTTGGCGCTAGCCTGCGCGGCGATATCGCTGAGCACCACGGTTTCTTCGGC
The DNA here is from genome assembly GCF_059941365.1 of Photobacterium sp. 270122K. NCBI lineage: Bacteria > Pseudomonadati > Pseudomonadota > Gammaproteobacteria > Vibrionales > Vibrionaceae > Photobacterium > Photobacterium sp. 270122K. The sequence continues at coordinate 128,149 of NZ_JBPOEN010000001.1, read as the reverse complement.
ATACGGGCTGAAGCTGATAGACACTACCACATCATTTGGGCCAATCATGCTGAGTTGTTCTTTGAACATGCCACCAAGGCCATCAATCAGAAAAGCTCGGCGTTCCAAATGGCGTAGGGCATAAGTGAGGTAAGACGCGACACTGAATGATCGGCGCAAGCCGATCAGGTAGATATTGTCCGCTTGACTTAGCAGGTCAACTGCCGCTTCGAGTTTGCATTCGGGGGTTTGTGCCGCAAGGTGCGCCATGGCCTGTGCATTGGCATGGGCAAAGGCCTGCAAGATTTGCGCAGGATTTTCAGGGGGCGGTGATTCACAATCAAGTGATTTGAATAAACGTGCCCGATCTGTATAGCTGCTCGTTTCTTCCACGAGGTTTTGGCGAAACAGTTGTTTCATGTCATTAAAGCCGCTGAACCCAAATGCGCTGGCAAAACGGATCAGTGTCGAAGGGGGAACATCTGCCTGACTGGCAATGACGGCCACGGTATCAAAGGCCACGCTGTGGGTGTTATCCAACACATAGTGAGCCACTTGTTGCAGACGCTTGCTCAAGTCGCCATAACGCGTACGGATTTGCTCGTGTAATTCGGTGAGGCTGGTGGCGACGGTCATATGAAACTCCCTAATGTGTCACTGAGTGCGGCTTGCGTTTATTGTAGAGAGTAATGCATAGGGATGAAATGGATTTTTCACCCATTAGTGTGTTTATGCGCATTTTTGGTGTGTATGTTTCATTTTAAACGCGTGACGAAAGACGAAGAAGAGAGACGAAGATTAAAAAGCCACAGTATTGGGTAGAATCTGTGGCTTTTGTTATGAAGCGCTAATGCGCCTGTGTGTTTAGATCATTGGCTCTTTTTCTGCCGCTTCATATCGAAAATAACGGCAACGACAATCACCAAGCCTTTCACCACCTGTTGCCAATACGCCGAAACGTTAAGCAGATCCAACCCGTTTTGCAGCACACCCATGATCATGGTACCAATGATGGTGCCTTGGATGGTACCTATCCCCCCTGCGTGAGAGACACCGCCCACGGTTGCGGCGGCAATGGCATCTAGCTCATACGATACCCCTAAGCCCGGCTGGCCTGAGTTGATACGCGCCGCAAGGATCAGGGCGGCAATACCGGCAAGCAATCCACCGTAGCTGTAGATCAACACTTTGTATTTATTAACGTTTATCCCTGAAACATAAGCAGCGGTTTCGTTGCCCCCAATGGCGTAAGCGTATTTACCAAAGCGGGTATAGTTCAACAGAATGTAAGAGATAATGGCCATAACAATGAAGATGATAACAGGCACAGGAATGCCCACAACGGTGCCTTGACCAATCCATTGGTACGAATCGATCAAGCTGCTGACAGGGCGGCCATCAGAGTAAAGCAAGGCGGCACCCCGTGCGATGATCATCATACCGAGTGTGGCGATAAAAGGCGGGATCCCGGTATACGCGATGAGCGCCCCGTTAATGAAGCCACAAAGAGCCCCAACAGCAAGAGCAGCAAGAATCGGAATGATGACAGGGAGCTCGCCTAAATTGGGGTACATGCGCATGCCCCAATCCAGGCTTTGCGCCATACTGGCGGAAACAACGGCGGCCACTGCCAGTACTGAGCCCGATGACAGGTCAATGCCTCGCGTAATAATGATGATGGTGACACCCAATGCCAACAAACCAATACTGGCCATTTGTGTCACAACGTTCAATAAGTTTGCCACGGTAAGAAAAACCGGAGACAGAATGGACATGACAATACACATGGCAACAAAGACGAAGTAAATGGCGTATTTGGATATAAAGCGTGAATAATTTCTGGGCGATTTTGAATCAGAAGTGGCATCTATTATTTTTGCAATCATAACAACTATCCTTGAAAGAATTATTCAATTAATCCCTGAATATCAGGAAAATCGTCAATACGGGGTGTTACATTTATTATTGGATTTTACGTTGTCCTTATTATCGGTATTCACAGCCGTTGGCGATTAATTTAATGCCATCGACATGATTTTCTCTTGGCTGGCGGCTTTGCCGCCTATCATTCCTTTCAGTTTGCCTTCATGCATAATTAAAATGCGATCGCTCATGCCGATCACTTCAGGTAATTCAGAAGAGATCATCACCAGGCTTTTTCCCATACCGGTCAGTAGCCGCATCAGTTTATAGATTTCAGACTTTGCGCCGACATCAATACCGCGGGTCGGCTCATCGAGAAATAAAATGTCAGGTTTGGTGAGCATCCAGCGTGCTAGCAAGACTTTTTGTTGATTCCCACCGCTCAAGTTATCAATGGCTTCATGCATATCCGGCGTTTTTACCCGCAATTTTTGGCAGTGTTGTTCGCTGTCTTTACGCATTTTTCGGACATCCAGCACGTTCACCACTTTGTTCCGGTAAGCATCTAAGTGTGCGATAGACGTGTTCGCGAAAATATCCAGCATGAGATAGAGGCCAGATTGGCGGCGATCTTCGGTTAAAAAGGCCATTTTATGACGAATAGCGTCTTGTGGTGTACGGATCTCAACCTCGTGGCCGTTGATCCAAATTTCGCCGTGGTCTTTATGGCGCACACCAAACAAGGTTTCAATGAGTTCGGTACGTCCCGCGCCGACTAATCCCGCAATACCGAGAATTTCCCCTTCATGGAGTTTGAAATTAATGTCACTGAATGCCCCCTCTACGGTCAGGTTTTTCACTTCCAACCTGATTTTTCCGGGTTTTGCGGTCGGAGGTGGGAAGACATCACCGAGATCACGCCCCACCATCATTTGTACCAGTTCATCGTTATTGGTGCTTTGTGCTTCGCGCTCTCCGATATAACAGCCATCACGAAATACCGTAATATCATCACAAATCTGGAATATTTCGCCCATTTTGTGGCTGATATAAACAATCGCAACGCCTTTGGATTTGAGCATCTCGATAATTTCAAATAAGTGTGTGACTTCTTTATCGGTGAGGGCTGACGTCGGCTCGTCCATAATGATGATTTTTGAGTGATATGAAATCGCCTTGGCTATTTCAACCATCTGCATGGTGGCAACGGTTAATTCATGCATCTGAGTGCGAGGATCAAGTTTTAAATTAAGCCGCTGAAGTAATTCGTCAGTATCGCGATACATTTTCGCGTGATCAATCAGCTGAAAGGGGCCTGAAACCGGTTCACGGCCTAACCAAATATTCTCCGCGATATTGCGATGGAGAATAGGGGAGAGCTCTTGATGGATCATCGAAATACCGGCTTCAAGGCCTTCTTTCGCACCGGTGAAACTGACGTGTTCACCTTGGTACACAATGGTGCCACAGTCTCGCTGATAAATGCCAAACAGCACTTTCATTAAGGTGGATTTGCCGGCGCCATTTTCCCCCATCAGTGCCATTACACGGCCTTTTCGCAGGGTGAGCTGAACATTGTCGAGGGCTTTTACACCGGGAAAGGTTTTGGTAATACCGCGCATTTCAAGTAAGACGTCGTTCATTCCTGTTGCTCCAAAAATGGGCTCTGCTCTCTGTTTCCAGTAACCTGTTTTCAGTTATCTGTTATTGATGACCTGTTTTTCGCTATCTGTTCTTGTTTACAGGTGTAAGCTAGCGGTGGTCGAGACAGTGAACAGAGCCGGTTTAGGACAAGTTGCTACTGTTAAGAATCAAGGAACGTGAGTATTGCGGTAGAACGCATTAACCTTGTTTGGCATTGAAGGCTGCGAGGTTCGCTTTGGTCACCAGTTCAGCGGGGATCCAGGTGATTTTGTCGAAGGGTTTGTCTTGTACGGCACTTAATGCCGCATCAATGGCACCACGTGCTTGGCCGCCGCCATCTTGGAATACGGTCGCACTCAGGCTGCCTTTTTCAATCGCCATCAGGCCATCAGGGGTTGCATCGACACCCACCACAATGGTGTCTTTGAGTTTCCCTGCCGCTTGCAGTGCTTGAATGGCCCCGAGTGCCATATCATCGTTATTCGCAATAATGACATCAATTTTATCGCCGGAATTCAGCCAGTTTTCCATCACCATCATGCCCTGGGCGCGTTGCCATAAGCCGGTTTGTTTACGGACAACTTTGAAGTCTTCGCTGTTAGCAAAAAAATCTTCCACCCCTTTGGTACGCATAATGGCGGCTTCTTGCGTCAACATCCCCATCAGGATGCCGATATTGCCACTGGCAATGGAGTCTGCCGCGAATTTCGCTTGGGTTTCGCCAAATTTCAATTCGTCAGAGCCTACGTAGAACACGCCATCCGGCATATAGGATGGGCGGCGATTGAGGAATACCAATTCTATACCCGCTTTGGATATTTGGTCGGTCATTGGCAGCGTGGCGTCGGTATTCACAGGCACCAGAATGATGGCGTCCATTTGTTGAACAATGAAGTTTTGAATTTGGCCGAGTTGCTTGGCGGTATCTTCTTTTGCGTCAACAAACGTGAGTTCCACTTTGCCATCAAATTGCTGTGCATATCTATCCATCGCATCTTTCATATACACCATAAAGGTGTCATCAAAGTTAGGGATGGCCACGCCAATACGCGTGACATCACTGTCCGCTTTTTCACCCCCACAGGCGGTGAGTACGAGCAACCCGGATACCAGCATGATCTTTTTTAGGCGACGCTGGGCATGACGGGCAAAGGAAGAGAGTGCGTGGTGTAACGTGCGAGGAAGTCGTGCAGTAAATCCATGAATTGCTGATGGCATGGTAGCCTCCTTCATTTATAAACGCATACGTTTCGCCGAACGCATTTTAAAATGTATGTTTCATTATGTCTGGCGTTAGTATGCAATTTGCCACTAAATGGAATAACCATCACAGGTAGCGGCGTCAGTTTCACGGTGGTTGAAATATATTTATCATTGGAATGGATAGAACTATAAGTGCATGTATGAATAATAACCATATATTGCGTGGTGGAATTATTGGAAGTGTTATCTTGATCTCGTTGGAATCAATATTTCATCTCGATCAATCTCCCAAGGTGTTGAAAATAAAGCAATTAATTGATATTCGTTTTTTGGTTGATATTAAGTGTTTGAATTATAAGTAAATATGAAACCAATATTCCAAATTGAAAAGCCTTTCTGTTGATGTGAAAAAAATTTATCACAAATGGGGTGGTAATGGCGATTTTTAACGTGTAAGCAAAAAGTGTAGGCAGATCACAAATCAAACCACTTGTTTCGTTATTAGTTGAAAATGAAATATATGTTTCGTATTGTGTTATTCAAGCAATAACGAAGGGCTGGCAGTTAGAATCCGTTAGCTCATAACAGGGACTATTTTACTGGCGCCGTGTGGTCGTACAGAACCGACGGCAAGGAGTGAGAGCGATGTGTACGAGCAGTAAGCAGTTCGATCTTATTTGTATGGGGCGTGTCGCGGTTGATCTTTATGGTCAACAAATTGGTTCACGCTTGGAAGACATGGGGACGTTTGCGAAATACCTTGGAGGATCATCGGGCAATGTGGCTTACGGTACCGCCAGACAAGGGCTCAAATCGTCGATGTTGGCACGCGTGGGTGATGAACACATGGGGCGGTTTATTCGTGAAGAACTGCAACGTGTAGGGGTGGATACCAGCCACTTAATCACAGATGAAGAACGGTTAACGGCACTGGTGATTTTAGGGATCAAAGATCAGGAAACCTTTCCGCTGATTTTTTACCGTGACAACTGTGCCGACATGGCAATTACGGCGGATGACATTGACGAGGATTACATTGCTTCTGCCCGTTGTCTTGCCATTACGGGTACACACCTTTCACACCCTCATACTCGTGAAGCGGTACTGACTGCGTTGCGTTATGCGCGTAAGCACGGGGTGAAAACGGCCATCGATATTGATTACCGCCCTGTGCTGTGGGGATTAACCACATTGGGTGACGGCGAAACGCGTTTCATTGAATCTCAGTCTGTAACGGAGCAGTTGCAAGAGGTATTGGGGTTATTTGATTTAATTGTCGGCACCGAAGAAGAGTTCCACATTGCGGGTGGCTCAACCAACACGCTTGACGCATTAAAAGGAGTGCGGGCAGTGAGTCAGGCAGAGTTAGTGTGTAAACGTGGGCCACTAGGGTGTTCCGTGTTTACCGGTGCAATCCCTGATGATTTGGATGAGGGTATCACCGTCAGTGGGGTGCGTGTCGATGTGCTGAATGTTTTGGGTGCTGGCGATGCGTTTATGTCTGGTCTGTTACGTGGTTACCTGAGTGACGAAGGCTGGGAGCTGGCCTGTACGTATGCCAATGCGTGTGGTGCGTTGGTGGTGTCTCGCCACGGCTGCGCCCCTGCGATGCCGAGTAAAGCGGAGTTGGATGATTACTTGCAACGGGCGAATGATGTTCCCCGTCCGGATCAGGATGCGCGTTTGAATCACCTTCATCGTGTCACGACGCGAGACACAACGTGGGATGAGTTATGCGTACTGGCGTTCGACCACCGTAATCAGTTTGTGGATATGGCCCGAGATACAGGCGCAGAGCATGATCGCATTCCACACCTGAAGCAACTGATTTTTCAGGCCAGCCGTGAAGTGGCAGAAGAAGCGAACCTTCAGGGGCGTGCGGGGTTGTTATGCGACAGCCGTTTTGGTCAGGACGTATTGAACACCGCCACAGGTACAGGCTGGTGGATTGGCCGCCCTGTAGAATTACCGGGTTCCCGTCCGTTAGCACTGGAGCATGGCAATATCGGCTCGCAACTGATTGATTGGCCATTAGAACACGTAGTGAAGTGCCTTGTTTTCTATCATCCAGACGATGCACAAGCACTGCGTGTTGAGCAGGAAAAAACACTGCTTGAGGTGTATGCCGCCTGCTGTAAAACCGGGCATGAGTTGCTACTTGAACTGATTTTACCGGCTGACATGGCACGTACCGATGCATTGTATTTGCAGGTGATGCAACGTTTCTATCATTTAGGGGTGAAACCGGACTGGTGGAAGTTGCCTCCAATGGCGGCATCGGGTTGGGAAGCGGTGGCGGAATTGATTGACGCGCAAGATCGCCATTGTCGTGGCGTGGTGTTGCTGGGGTTAGATGCGCCAGAAGCTGAATTGAAAGCGGGCTTTAACGCCGCCGCCGGTCAGCGCATTGTGAAAGGGTTTGCGGTGGGGCGTACCATTTTTGGTCAGCCGTCACGCCAGTGGTTAGCGAACGTCATTGATGACGCTGAGTTAATCGCCCAAATCAAAGCGAATTATCACAACTTGATTGGACTGTGGCGTGCCCGTGGCAAGCGTGAAGAAGCCGTTCGACAGCCAGAGCTCGATGCGCAGGTATAAACGCACCGTACACATTTGACGATATAACCGTTTTACGTTTGCAGTGCGTGTTCATACATGCGTGACGTATCAAGACCGCACTGCAAGCCCATCATATTGAGGGATGTACCATGGAAACGATCCAAAATTTTATCAATGGTCAGATCTGCGAGAGTCATAGCCAGCGTTTTGCCCCTGTGTTTAATCCTGCTACGGGCGAACAAACCCGACAAGTTGTGTTGAGTTCGGCGGCTGAAACGGCAGAGGCGATCACGGCGGCAGAGAAGGCGTTTCCGGCGTGGGCAAAAACCTCGCCATTGAAACGTGCGCGCGTCATGTTTGCATTTAAAGCGTTACTCGAAGCTAATATGGATAAACTGGCGCGTATTATTTCTCACGAGCACGGCAAAGTGTATTCCGATGCGGTGAGCGAAGTCACGCGAGGGTTGGAAGTGGTGGAGTTCGCTTGCGGGATCCCGCATCTGCAAAAAGGGGAGCACTCGGCCAATGTGGGTGGCGGTGTTGATAGCCATTCGTTGATGCAACCTTTGGGGGTGTGCGCCGGGATCACGCCGTTCAACTTTCCGGCCATGGTGCCGATGTGGATGTTCCCTATCGCCTTGGCTACGGGTAATACCTTTATTCTTAAACCATCAGAAAAAGATCCGTCGCTGGGGTTAGTGTTAGCGGCCTTACTGAAAGAAGCGGGATTGCCTGATGGCGTATTCAATGTGGTGAATGGCGATAAAGAAGCGGTGGATGTACTGCTGACAGACAGTCGCGTACAGGCGGTCAGCTTTGTGGGTTCAACCCCGATAGCGGAATACATTTATGCCACGGCATCTGCGCACGGTAAACGGTGTCAGGCGCTGGGTGGTGCCAAGAACCACTGTATCTTAATGCCTGATGCGGATTTAGACATGGCTGCAAATGCCATTATGGGCGCGGCTTACGGCGCGGCGGGTGAGCGTTGTATGGCCCTGTCTGTGGTTGTGGCTGTTGGGGATGAAACCGCAGACGCAATGATCGCCAAACTGTCTGAACAGATCGGCGTGATGAATATTGGCCCAGGTATCGTTGATGGGCGTGAAAATGACATGGGGCCGGTTATTTCTGCGCCGCATAAAGCGAAAATCTGTGACTATATCCAGCAAGGGCAAGATCAGGGGGCGACGTTATTGATCGACGGGCGGGATATTTGTATTCCGGGCCATGAAAAGGGTTACTTCGTGGGGCCGACGTTGTTTGACAATGTGTCGCCGGAGATGACGATTTATCAGGAAGAGATTTTTGGCCCTGTGTTGTCGATTGTCCGTGTGCCGGATTACCAAACGGGGTTGGCGCTGATCAATCGCCATGAGTACGGTAACGGAACGGCTATCTTTACCCGCGATGGTGAAACGGCGCGACAGTTCAGTGAAGATGTACAGGCCGGCATGGTCGGGATCAATGTGCCGATCCCGGTACCGATGGCTTTCCACAGTTTCGGGGGTTGGAAGCGTTCTGTGTTTGGGCCGTTGAATGTGCATGGGAACGACGGCGTGCGTTTTTACACACGCATGAAAACCGTGACGAGTCGCTGGCCTGCGAGCATTCGCCTAGAGCAACATACCAGTAGTTTTGTGATGCCTACCATGGATTAAGCTTGGTGTGCATGCGTGATGCTGCATGAAAAAAGGTATCGATAAAAAAACGCCCTGTGATGTCATAGGGCGTTTTTATGTCAGGGGATTGCGTGTTGGCAACTATGCTTAAATTTTCACACAAGTGAAAATGGCATTGCCTGATGCGTTGTTCCAAGGGATGATTTTTTCATAATCATGCTCGAACACATGCACATCGAAATACGGTTTTAACAGCGCAAGTAATGTTTCAAAATTGAAAGCAACCATAGGGTGCTCATCATGCCACACTTGCGTTTCGCCATCCGTTGTTTTTTCAATACTCAGCTTGAGCGTTTGTTTCTCACCGAAACCGCAATAGTCCCAGCCAGAACGGAACGAGAAGGTGTTCTCATCGAACTGTGCGTTGTGCTTTACGAATAGCTCGTTGCTGATTTTGTCTTTATCCACGACGTTAAAGCAGAAAATGCCATCGTCTTTGAGTGAGCGGTGTACGCTTTCAATGCACTTTTTCAGGTTCTCGATGCCATCGTTGTAGTGGATGGAATACAAGAAGCACGTAATGAGATCCAATGGCTCAGAGACATCAAATTCACTCATGTTTTGCAGTGTGAATTCCGCTTCAGGGCAGCGAAGGGCTGCTTTATCAAGCATCGGCTGATTGAGATCAAGCCCGTTACTCTGATAACCGAAATCAATGAAATGACGCACGTGTGGGCCAGTGCCGCAGGCTAAATCAAGATGTGTCTTTCCGTCGTTACCGAAAATCTGGTGAAGTCGACGAACACAGTGGCTTTGGGCTTGGTAATCGATATCAGCACACATGAGATCGTAATAACCAGAAAGGTCAGTATATAGGGCGTTACCGGACATATTTGCTTAGTCGTTTTAGCTGAAAAATGAGGGTGGCGCATCATAAACTAACTGGCAGAAAATGCGACATATATATTATTTTTTCAGCGATTTATTACATCGTTACATTCTGAGCGAAGTTTGACGCACTTTTGCTGGTGAAACATGCAGGTGATGTATGCTGATGAGCGACGCGTGATGTTGTATATGACGTTGTAGGCGTTATTTGGGGTGAGGGTGAAACATGCGTGGGGAGTAAACCAGAAACGTCATACCGTTTCTGGTTTCTTGCTTCTGGGATCAGAAATGCAGTTGGATCACTGACTCTGCCACACAGCCTGGGCGACGAATGCCTTCGATCTGTACAGTCAGTTCTTGCACAATCTCAAGGCCACGTTTTACGGGGGTGACAGACTTGATGGTTGTGGTTGCACGAATGCGGTTGTCCGATTTCACTGGGTAGGGGAAGCGAATTTGGTTAAAGCCCATGTTTACCGTCATTTTAGCGGTAGGGAACTTCTGCTTCTCCGGATCCACGCTGTCAGTCAATACTGAAAGCAAAGATAATGTTAGGAAACCGTGCGCAATAGTGGTTTTAAAAGGGGATTCTTCCGTCGCACGTTCTGGATCGGTGTGGATCCATTGATGATCTTCGGTAACGTCCGCGAACTTATTGATACGCGGTTGATCAACCACTAACCATTCACCGGTATGAATCACTTCACCCAGCGTTGCAGTCAGTTCGTTATAAAGCTTTTCAGCTTCAGGTTTCATCGTGATAGGTGCAGACACTTTGATTTCTACTTTTTCTAATGGTTGTACGACATCATCATTCGAGGCAGTCTGCTTATGAGAAATAAGTGCGCGAAGCTGAGAGTGATTTGCTTTATCGACAAATCCCATCCAGTGTTGGCGCAGAGAGGGTGAGAGTATGTCTTTAAACTCAAACGCATGTAAGGAAAGACCTGTACGTTTTTGTTTAAGAAATTCGACAACTTTCATGACTAAACCCCTTATTAAAGACTGCCTGACGTTGGAACAAGGCGATGTATTGTAACGGCAAATACGAAGATGAAAAGAAAAAATGTGCCTCAACACACAACTCACACAGCGGTAATGATGGTTATTGTGTTTAAATACAGAGGCTTACACGGTTGTGTTTGATTGGTGTAAAAAGTCTAAAAATCAATATTAACACCAGAGTGCTGTATTATAAAGCCGCAAAATTGCTATTTAAGCTTACACTTGTACTGATTTAAAGAGTCATTAAGGATTCACTTATGACAGTACATCAGGGCTCAAAAATTTAGCGAACAAATGTAAGCTTAAATTACGGTTTTCGATATTATCAATAAAGTATAAACAAAATAATACACTATTCATAAAGAAATAGCGTCTATTAATAATAGACGATGCGCCGAACTTTTATATTGAGAATATAAATAGCAGCATGCATTCTCATATGAGAGAGAGGGCGCAAGTACGCCAACAACTACGCTTAGTGGGGGTGTGGTTGGCAAGGTTAATGCGATGAAAGTGTGTCGAATGCGATGGGTGGCGTTGAAGCTGGGACTCGCAATGTTGTCCGTGGAAGCGGCAGAACATGATGACATCGCCATCAATCTTGATCGCTACGTGAAACAAGCGGTAGAAAAAGGCTTACCCGGCGCATCGTTGGCCGTCATCATTAATGGTGATATTCGCTTACTCAGAGGTTACGGTGTCACTAAAGTGGGCAGTGATGAGAAAGTGAACTCCGCGACGGTGTACCCGCTGGCGTCAATTTCTAAAACTTTTGCCTCCGCCGCCGTGTCGATATTGGTCGATCAAGGGGTGATAGAGTGGGATACGCATGTTGTCCCTTACCTTGACGACGTAACGTTCAGCGACAAAACCCTCGGCAAAGCCGTCACGCTAAGGCATGTGTTGTCTCACACCAGTGGACTAGTGCCCCAAGCGTATTCTGATCTGTTAGAAGACAATGTGCGATATGGCCGTATTTTACAAATGATGCCTCGCGTGAAGTTTGTCTGTGATCCCGGTAAGTGCTATGGCTACCAAAACATCGTGTATAACTTGGCGGCCGATATGCTGACACTCGCCGCGGGGATGGATTATGCCACGTTTGTCCGTGAGCAAATGTTTATCCCTCTCGGCATGCAGCATGCGTCCTATGGTTTAGACGGGTTGAAAGAAACACAGAATAAAGTGACGCCCCATGTTAGGGTGAAAGCGGGCTGGGCTGCGGTAAAACCAGCACCGTATTATTATCGCGTGCCCGCAGCGGCGGGAGTGAATGCCAGCGCACAAGATCTCGCTAAATGGATGCTGGCACAGTTTGGGCATTATCCCACGGTGTTGAACCCAGATTTACTCGCCATCATGCATAAGCCTCATATTCGGGCGAATCAATACCGCTACCGTGCCAAACTTAGCAATGTGTATTACGGTTTAGGCTGGCGCACGTTTGATTACAAAGAGACAAGCGGGTTTGTGCATCACGGCGGTTGGGTGAGAGGGATCCGCACTGAAATGCTGTTTAACCGTCACACTCAAACGGGCATGGTGTTTTTAACTAACAGCGAAACCGTGATAGCCCGCGAGATCGTACTGCGCTTCTTGGATTTGTATGCCAGTGGTTTTAAGCCAATGCCGTCAGCACAATGATGGACGCAACAAAATTGAGGGGCACACACTAGTGCACTTGCGACGATTGATTGTCGTCGAAGTTATATGACTACCTGCGTGTCAATTTACTTTCGTGGGATAGCGTCTTACTTTCGTGAGAGAACGCCACGACAGGTTGTTTACGCGCTTGACGTTTTTGCTGTCGCTTATTGATGCTCTTCATCCATTTGCTGGTCAGTTTATTCACCAGTGAAGACGGCTCTGCGATAATCCATTTCAGTAAGTGGTATTTCACCAGCAAGCGGCGTTTCAGTGTTTGTTTTTTTGTGGGGTTGCGGGCTAAGTAGCTGTAGTAACGCTCAATGGTACGGCGTTGACGCATAGCCTGATAAAACGTTGGTTCATTAATCGTATTGTTGATGAACGCCATGACCAGTGGCTTAAGCGCACGGAAGTTGCTGATGCTCTCAATAACCTGATGACCGACACCGTATAATTTCAGCCACTGTGTGTGGGCTGGATAGCGCTTGGCATGTTCTGTGTCTTGCAGGCAAAATGGGTCATAAATCACGGTGAATTGACATGGATGATTAGGCGGCACGGTTGGGGCGCTGTCATGCAATAGGGGAGCGAACAGTAGGGCGCGATCAATCTGTAGCAATTGACTGAAATAGGTCACACCAAAACCACCCATACTGGAGCCATAGCCTAGTCGCTCTGGGAAGCGTTCGATCAATGGCTTCATTGATAATAAGTAGTGCGTTAGCTCGTCACACAGGTAGGAGTGATTTTCATCAATGGTGTTGATGGATAGAATATTGATATTGTGTTTTTTGAAAAACTCAATGCTCCAAGCCGACTCACCCGCATGCACTTGTGCCGAAGAGAGCTTCTTGCCTGCAGGGGCGAAGGTGATCACAAGGGGTTGATTGAAGTCTACAATGTGGAACTGAACAAGTGAACGGCCAATGGTTAAACGTGATGCAGTTTGGAACTCTGTCATAAAAGAATGCTACAGGTAAGTCGGAGTAAGTTATCGATTAACAGCATGATGATTTGGCTATTAATATAAATAGTATTAGCGGATATTATCATTCAGTATGTGCAGTAAAGATGCTTTTTTGATAGGAGTGTCATTAAGTTGATGCGAGTAACTAAATCTTTGATCCTTATTCCATAAACGCATTGGTAGTGACACATTTTTGATCGTGATTTTTATGTTTACTTAAAAACTTCCCTTGTATCTGTTAACATCACATTACAGTCAAAGGGACTGTGCTTGAAAGTGGAACTAAGTAATCTAAGCTTTATAATCGAATACAACCAATCAAAACCCAGTAAGAGAGAACTTATGAGTAAAAAACGGCAAACGGCGCACTCACAGCAACAAGAAGTGCAGCAGAGCGTAAACAAAGGTGTGACAACAATGAATGATACCGAGCATGGCCGTGGTGTGATCCGCGATAATGCATTGAAAGCGGTCGTGACCAGTGCGGTGTTTCGTACCCGCGTCGTTAAAGCGAAGAAAGGGAAGGGCAGTTTTCAGCGTAAAGATAAATATGCAGGACGAGAGTCCTATTCAATGGCGGCATAGTCGACATTGCATAGGGCTTTTATCGAGCATCAACTCTTGTTGGAAAATGTTCAGATGTGAAAGCTCGGGGATAAAAAATGCAGCAAAAAGCCGCCATACAGGCGGCTTTTTTGTGCTTCTTGTTCAACGCATAGCGTTTAAGTGCGTGGCTTATTGCACCACTTCACCGCTTTCTACGACGGTTTTACGCACTTTGTCTGCAAATGCCAAGGCTTCATCGCGGATCGCAGTTTCATCAACGGTTAGCATGTTGCGGTCTTGCATCAGTACTTTACCGTCAACGATGGTGTGCTTCACGTTGGTCGCGTAAGCCGAGTAAACCAGTGCAGAGTACGGGTTGTAGACCGGTACCATGTTAGGTGCTTTGGTATCGACCACGATAATGTCAGCCAGTTTGCCAGCTTCCAAAGAACCGATCGTGTCTTCCATGTGCAGGGCACGTGCCGCACCAATGGTTGCCATTTCGATCACTTTTACCGGAGGCATTGCTGCGCGGTCTTTGTTAACCAGTTTGTGGACTTTTGCCACTTGGTTGAATTCATCGAACGTACTGATGGTGTTACCCGACATTGGACCATCGGTACCTAGACCGATACGCAGGCCATCATCAAACATCTTCAGAGCAGGCGATACGCCTTTCGCTGATTTGATGTTTGCACTCATGTTGTGTGCTACGCCAACATCGTGTTTTTTCAGTAGCGCGATGTCTTCATCATCGACGTTGATTACGTGCGCACCAACCAGGTTCGGTGTCAGAGCACCAATCTCTGCCATGTACTCAACCGGTGATTTACCGCCACTACGCTCGGCAATCACTTGGTTTTCGCGCTCAGATTCTGCCAAGTGGATCATCACTGGTACATCGTATTTCAGTGACAGTTTAGTGATTTTTTGCAGTGTTTCTGTGGTGTTCGTATAAGGTGCGTGTGGGGCAAACGCAGGCGTAATACGCGGGTGATCTTTATATTCTTCAATAAAGTTCACGGCATACTGAATGCCTTCATCGGCATTCGCGGCATCAGCAACCGGGAATTTGATCACGGTTTCGCCCAGTACGGCACGCATACCAATCTTATCGACGGTTTTCGCCACTTCATCTTCAAAGTAGTACATGTCGGCATATGTGGTCACGCCACCTTTTACCATTTCCACGTTACCCAGTTGCGCGCCAATGCGTACCATGTCACGGGATACTAATTTGCTTTCCAGTGGGAAGATGTAGCGGTGAAGACGATCTGGCACATCGTCCGCCATTGAGCGGAATACGGTCATCGATACGTGTGTGTGTGTATTGATCAGACCCGGCATAACAATATCACCATCTGCATCGATGACAGTATCTGCTTGGTACTCTTTGATATCCGTCCCATCGGTAACAGCAAAGATTTTGTTTTCTTTCACTGCAACCAAACCATTCTCGTACACCGTTTTATCGGCGTTCATGGTCAGTACCGTGGCGTTTTTGATCAACAGATCAACATTTTCAATGGCAAAAGCGGATGCACTAGACAGTGTGGCTGCCGCTAAAGAAACAGCAAGAAGGGTTTTCTTGAACATGAGTAACTACTCGACATCGATAGAATGGCGCAGATAATACCTAAAGGCGATGCATTGAAAATTAGTATTGCAATTCAGATGAACGAACTGTGATTAGCGTCACTCTATTGCTTTTTTTTATCAAAGAAACAGCGCAATAATTCAACATGTAAACGTTTGCTTTAGGCTGTTATCTAAGAATAAAGAGAGGAAACGGCAATAAATTGTGAGGAATGTCAGTTTACTGAAAGTAAGTGAATATTAACGCGCCATGGAATGGCTATAGGGCGTAGTGGGACGTCAATAGAATGTATTTATATACGATCTTATCACCGTGATCGCGTCGCAGCGGATGATGGATCGCATGATAACCTTCAGACAGAGATAGTGCGGCCAACTGTTGGGGTAAATGGGTCTCTGTGGCTTGCAGGCGGATCCCGTCACTCAGGTAGTCAACCGCGTTATGCGGCAAATGCCCCAGCCACCAGGCGGGGATCTCTTTACTGGCTTTACTGCGATCAAACCAATGATCCGCCACCAACACAATATGGTGAGGATGTGGTGCTGTTAAGCGGGTTTGCGTCTCTTTAATGGTATTGATCAAGGCTTGGCGGCGTGCCAGGTTGGCACTTAATAGACGGTGCGCAATGACCCAAACAGAAAACGCAGCGGTGTGAATATGAAAGACCGGTTGCGCGAGTTGGTCTTCGCTTTGGCATTGGGTGACGATAGCCACGATGCCGGCTTGTTCTAATGTGCGGGTGATCCGTCGGCAGAGGGCTTTGCCTAAGTGGTTTTCACGCATGCCGCGATTATGCACTGTAGGGTAATGTTGTTCACACAACTGCATACAATCAATCTGAAATTGCTCAATGCTGGTTGATAGATAGTCAGAAACCAAAGTTGCCCCGCCAAACCACGAAAGGGCTGAACGGTAAGCACCTTTCAGCCTGCTAAAAACAGTATGCCTTTATGTCAAGGATATCAGTATTTTGCTGCGATTTTTCAGAGGTGATAATTCAATAACATCAGCAGCAAATTTGCGTGGCTATCGTATCAGAAAAACGGTTTTCTTCTATCCTATTTCCATCAATTAGTGATCTTGGCGCTGCGTTGTGCATCGTCTTGGTGTCAATACCGACAACCCTCGCAGAAATGTGCGATAACGCAATGCAAGCAAGCAGAGGCTGCAGGCGATATACAGTGCGGGCTCCAGCAAGCCTGATTTTACCGACCAATAGTAATGGATCGGGGCCAAAAGCACGGCCAGATAGACCCAATTATGCAGTTTCTGCCAGTGTTTCCCCATTTTTTGTTGAATGGCAGAGAACGAGGTCAACGCCAATAGCATGAGGATCAACCAACTGATAGCACCTAATGACAGATAAGGGCGCGAAATAATTTCAGAGGCCAATAATCCCCAGTCAAGATTGAGGTCAAGCACGATATAACTGACCACATGCAATACCGCCCAGAAGAAGCTGTATAACCCCACCAATCGGCGGACTTTCATGAGTTGGCCTTGTTTAAGCACTTTCGCCAAGGGGGAAATCACCAATGTTAGCAACAACGTGTTCAGGGCGGCTTTGCCCGTAAAGTGGTGTAACCCTTGCACAGGATCTGCCCCCAGTTCGCCAGAAAAAGCCAGCCACACCAATTGTGCGAAAAAGCCCAGCGAGAGGACATGGATCATCACTTTTAGCCAAAATATATGTCTAGCTTGTAAGCGGGGCAGGCTACGACGCGATAACACACGCGGTTCAGAGGGATTCGATTGCGCCATCTGATACTCCTAGTAGTTTTTGGTGAGATCCATGCCTTTGTATAACGACGCCACATCCCGCGCGTACCCGTTGAACATTTTTGTCGGTTGGCGGCGGCTACTGAATAAACTGCCTTCACCGATGAAACGTTCACTGCCCTGACTCCAACGGGGGTGGTCAACCGTGGGGTTCACGTTAGCGAAAAAGCCGTATTCGTTCGGGGCGAGAATATTCCATGTGGTTGGCGGTTGCGTGCGGGTCAAAGTGATATTGACGATGGATTTGATGCTCTTAAACCCGTATTTCCACGGCACAACAAGACGAAGAGGCGCCCCGTTTTGTGGCGCAAGGTTTTTCCCGTACAGGCCAACGGCAATCAATGTTAGCGGGTGCATGGCTTCGTCTAGGCGCAGGCCTTCTACATAGGGATAATCAATCCCCCCGCCAAGACGACGGTTCGCCTGACCGGGCATTTGTTTCGGATCGTACAGGGTTTCAAAAGCCACATACTTGGCATCGCTGGTGGGAGAGGCTTGCTTTAACAGTGCGGCGAGAGGGAAGCCAATCCACGGCACATTCATAGACCACGCTTCGACACAGCGTAACCGGTAGATGCGTTCTTCAAGCGGAAAGCGCTTGAAAAGCTGATCATAATCGAGCGTCAGCGGTTGTCTGACAAGGCCGCCTACCTTGACGGTCCACGGATCGGTTTTGAAATTTTGTGCCCGTTCAGCAGGGTCTGATTTATCGGTGCCGAACTCATAAAAGTTATTATATTTTAAGATCTTGTCTTCAGGTGTTAACGACAACGCGGCATTAGAGTAAGTCGATGTGCGACTCGTTAACACGCGGCGGTTATCCACGACGGGCTTATCGTCACCCGTAAACACATCAAACAGCCCTGCGCTGGCGGGAGAGGCGAGTGGCATGCCGACTAAGGTAATACCGAGTTTCTTTAATATGTCTCGACGCGCCCGATACACGGATTCTGGCGTTGCCTCATGCTCTTTGAGTGACCAGCGATTAGATCGAAGTATTGGCATTGTCATCCCTTCTCTGTATTAGATCGTGCGTTAATGAACCGTTGCTGATGTAGACCTGCACATCACAGAAATAATTTCAGCTAAGGCGCTGTTTTGAGAGTCATCGCACGTGCCAAGTTTGTTGTATGTGTTCTCTGGGCTGTCGTTAATCTCTGAATTGACGAAAAGTTATGGTAGTGTCTGCGCTGCCCAACAGTGAATGATGCAAAAGTGAAAAGCGACAATGAATGACTTTAATGCCAACCTAGAATTACAACACATCTATTTAGAGGTCTATGCAGAACGGTATCATTCGTTACGGCAGTATTTTGAAGCGTACTATTGTTACCGAGAAGGCTTAGTGACCCGTCAAGGCAAGCCCGATTGGGAACAGATTTTTACCGTTGCCCCGCATTCTCTACAGGCGTTAACCTGTGCGGATCGTAAACAGTTAGTACGCGAAATGTGGTTACCGGTGAGTGTGTTAGAGGGAAAACTGAAAGTCATGGTGCGTGACGATGTACTCAGTATTGAAGCGATTCAAACGTTGCTGGATGAACAGTTGCGCTATGTGATTGTGTCGCGTACGCAATGGCAGATGCTCAAGCAAAAAGGGTGGGTAGACCAAATGCCGGCGGCGTATTATCAGTTGACCAGTCCGCACTATCAGAACGCGGATTATCGCTTTGCCCAATTGGGTATCACGTTTTAACCCCATTCCTACATGTTAACCATCTTCCTAAAAAAGACGGGCATCAGCCCGTCAACAGGAAGGTAAGTGTGTCATCGTTGTTGTTTTGCCTGTTTATTCTTTCCTCAATTCCTCAATTCCTCATTCTCTTCCGTTCGTCCTTTCTCTTTGTGGCTGACATTGCTCGTTCACACTGCTTGTTCACGCTGACAGCCTGCCTATACCGATTTTCACCCTTCTGCTGTTTACGGCGAAATGGCTTCTTTGATGTCGCTTTATTCTATTGGTGGAGTGTGGCAACCATGTGTCGCGGTTGTGATCCGGTAATGACAATCCCTCACTTTCCGTTGCGAGTAACACCCTACATTCAGCGGGGGCATATTGTGGCAAAGAGATGAGAAAAGGCGGGCGGATGGATAGGCTACAATTAACACTGTTCCGATAGAACGCGGTAGAAACTCAAGGTAAAAATACTTTGATCACGAAGTATTTTAGCGGATGTGCTTGGTCGTAATTTAAGCAGATTAATGAGAAATTCGTCCAATTATTGCGCGTTTGATGTTGATTTGTGGCGAAACTTGACATCGTGGGGCGTGAGGTGGTTTGATCTGCGCGTTCTTTAATTGATTACAGGGCTAAATATACTTGTTCGAGTGAAGAGTAAACGCATCATCTGTCTTGCAAGGAATGTACAACAGATGCGACATCGAATTTCGGTGGTTTTCAGGTGGTGTAGCCTCATTAACTCGTGATCAAGTGGGATGACATAATGAGTAAAATAGATAAATACAGTATTGATAATACCGACTATACGGTGGGGCAAGATAATGTCCAGAAATGGGGGTTTGATGTCCATAATCCCGTTTTTGGCACAAGTGCAGGTTTGATTGTGCTATTTTTGGTGCTTGCCTTAGTCAGCGATCCAACCACCGCGAAAACGGCGTTAGACGGCATCAAAAATAGCATTATTAATAATTTTGACACGCTGTTCTTGTGGGCAGGTAACATTTTTGTACTGTTCTGCTTAGTGCTGATCGCATCGCCTTACGGCAAAATCCGCATCGGTGGTGCTGATGCTCAACCGGACTATTCTCGCCTGTCTTGGCTCGCGATGTTGTTCGCTGCGGGTATGGGTATCGGGTTAATGTTCTGGAGTGTGGCCGAGCCGGTTGCGTATTACACGGGCTGGTATGAAACCCCACTCAATGTCACGCCTTTTACGCCGGAAGCGCGTGAACTGGCGATGGGCGCAACCATGTATCACTGGGGCTTACACCCATGGGCGATTTATGGCGTTGTAGCACTGTCATTGGCGTTCTTTGCTTATAACAAGGGATTGCCACTGTCTATTCGTTCGATTTTCTATCCGCTACTGGGCGATCGTGTTTGGGGTTGGCCGGGGCATGTTATCGATATCTTCGCGGTATTGGCGACTATGTTTGGTTTAGCGACCTCATTAGGCTTAGGCGCCCAGCAGGCCGCAAGCGGGATTAATCATGTGTTTGGTTTATCCGGCGGAATCGGACTGCAAGTTATCGTGATCATTGTGGTGACACTGCTTGCCGTGATTTCCGTTGCCCGTGGTATTGATGGTGGGGTGAAGCTGTTAAGTAACCTCAATATGCTGGTGGCGCTGGCGTTGCTTATCTTCGTCACCGTTGTGGGGTTTGCCGTGTCAATGGGGACCATTCCAACGACGATTGCCGGGTATGCGAAAAACTTCTTTGCGCTAAGTAACCCTTACGGCCGAGAAGATCAGGCATGGTTGCACGGTTGGACGGTGTTCTACTGGGCGTGGTGGATTTCTTGGTCACCATTTGTCGGGATGTTTATTGCACGCGTCTCGAAAGGCCGTACTATCCGAGAGTTTTTGATTGCAGTATTGATTGTGCCGACCGTGGTCACAACACTATGGATGTCCGTGTTTGGCGGGCAAGCGATTGATCAGGTGATCAATGGTGTCGGTGAGTTAGGTAAAAATGGCTTAACGTCAGTACCACTTGCGATGTTTGAGATGTTTGAATCTCTGCCATTAAGCTCCTACTTGTCTGTTGTGGCGATTTTGCTGGTCATGATCTTCTTCATTACCTCATCAGATTCTGGCTCGTTGGTTATCGATAACATTACGGCTGGCGGTAAAATTGAATCGCCGATCCTTCAGCGTGTTTTCTGGGCGAGCATGGAAGGGGCGGTTGCCGCTGTGTTGCTCTACGTGGGCGGGACGCAAGCGATCGAAGCCTTGCAAGCAGGGGTTATTTCAACCGCCTTACCGTTTGTATTTATCCTCTTGTTGATGTGTGTCAGTTTGATCATGGGGCTGCGGACAGAGCGTATCCGAGAGCGACATGCTTAACTGTTAACTCTGAATCATTAACACATACCGCGGATAATTCAGGTAGAAAAATATTGAAAGCCCTTTCCAACAGGAAAGGGCTTTTTGCTATGTCGATCCGTAGATGAGTAAACCGGTCATGCAGTTCAAAAACAGGTCGGCTAACGGCGTATCACAACCAAACATGTGATAATGGGGTATCGGGAGTAAAGTGGTACGCGATCTGTGCTTGTAGTAACTCGGCGGTGGCTAAGGCATCAGTCAGGGCGTGATGCGGTTGGTATGCCGGTAGCCCGTAGCGACGGCGGGCTTTGGCCAGTCGCACGGATCCTGGGCGGATCCCGCGAAGTCGATTAATCCATCCGCCGCAATCACGTTGCTGCACGGCAGATTCAATGGCCAATGTATCAATCACAGGAAAACGGATCCCTTCACCTAAACGGCTCAACAAAGCTTGATTCATGAAGCTGCGTTCGATGTGCTGATAGTGCACGACGACGATTTTTCCGGCCAGCGCATCAAGTACTTGCTCTAAGATGATCAACAAGTCGGGGGCGTTCTCTACTTCGGAATCCGTAATGCCGTGGATGACGACAGACGCTTCATTCAGCGGACGATTAGGATTGATGATCCAATGGGCGGATTCCCGACAGCGAATGCGTGACAGCGTAAAGGGCACCAAGCCGATACTG
Organism: Photobacterium sp. 270122K; assembly: GCF_059941365.1. Taxonomy (NCBI): domain Bacteria; kingdom Pseudomonadati; phylum Pseudomonadota; class Gammaproteobacteria; order Vibrionales; family Vibrionaceae; genus Photobacterium; species Photobacterium sp. 270122K. Next base: position 106,151 of record NZ_JBPOEN010000001.1, on the reverse strand, counting down.
ATGATCTCGTCTTTTTGGGGATTCAATCCCGTGGTTTCAAAATCGAGCGCCACAAACTCCACCTGATCCAATGGGGTATCGGCTGCTGCCATCGGGTTTTTGTAGTAATGCCGTAATCGCTCGTCTTTCGTTGTTTCTAATAACGTGTGAAAGAATGTCGGCCAATTCGGTGTGGCACGGGTGTTTAAGTGTAGGCTGGGTTTCTTACTGTGTGAGGTTGAAGCCGGTGGATGAAAAATAGACATTTACAAGCGGCCTCCTTGGTAGCGAAACTTAATGAAATTTTGCGCATTGCTGAGAATCTGAAAAGCAGCTTTGAGGTTACGCCGTTCAAAATCAGACATGTTTTCCGGCTCAATACTGTTATCCGCCTCGATGTCGGCTTCAATATCCAATGCTTGATGACGAATACGCACCATGTAAATCAGCTCCATCGCATCACGCAAATCTTGCCCTCGGCCTTTGGGCAAAATGCCGGCTTCAATTACATCATCTAAGCGTTCGAAGGAATTCTGTGACCGTGAACCGACGGCGAGCGCATGTACGCGGATCAAATCGGCCAAAGGTGCGGTACCTCGGCGTTTTAAATTGATCGAATTTTTATGGCGACCGTCTTGTTCCATCACGAAATCTTTAAAAAAGCCCAGCGGAGGGGTACGGCTGATTGCGTTGCGCGCTAAACAGGCCAAGAAGCGATTGTTCTTCCGTGCGCGGCGGATAATAAAGCTGTTCAGTTGTTCGGCCCATTTATCCCTGCCATAGACGCCGTCGAGGTCGAAGAAAATAGAACTATTGAGTAAGGCTTGCGGTTTCGGATCGTCAATCCAGTCGGCAAAGCAATCTTCCCATTGGCTGCGGGTTTTGCGCCATTCTGGATTTGTCGCCATGACATCGCCGGAACAAAAGCTGTAACCACATGCGGCTAGTCCATCACATATGAACGTGGCCAGCTTGAAGAAATAGTCACCGTGAATGGCTTCGTCGTAACTGTCATCCAGGATCAATGCATTGTCTTGGTCGGTCACGATGAGTTGTTCATCCCGTGCCATAGAGCCCATCGCCAGCAAACAATAGGGGATAGGTGGGGGGCCGAATTGTTCTTCTGCCAGTTCTGCCAGTCGCTGTTTAAAGCTACGCCCAATCACGGACATGGCGCTGCCGACCATATGAGCGTTGGCATCTTCATTCACCATCCGCACAAAGCAATGTTTTACTTGTTCGCTGACCAGTTGCAATTCTTCCACGTTGTGTTGCTGAAAGATGGTGCTGACGATGAGCAGGCTGTTTTGAGATTCATAACGAACAATGTCGGTTAACCCAATAATGCCAAGCGGCTGTTTGTTTCGCAGCACAGGTAAGTGATGTACGTTGTAGCGCAACATGGTGAGCATGGCTTCGAACACATACGCGTTGTGATCGAGGGAAATCAGCTCTGTGCTCATGACCTCAGAGACCGGGTGCGCCGTGTCTAACCCTTGCGCCAATACCCGCGAGCACAAATCGCGATCGGTGATGATACCGACCAGTGGGTCGCTGTCATCGTTGTCGCCATCATGGTCAGGGTTAACGATCAGCAGGGCAGACACGTTCTCTTCGGCCATCAGTTGAGCGGCGCTTTGTATCGACGCATCGCAAGCAATGGTGATGGGATCGCGAGAGAGCAGTGTGCGCACTTTTGAGGTCGTCAGATCGTTTTCTGCCGCATGAGTGGAGACCACGTTACGCAAACGGGCGCTGTCTTCCACTTCGACAAAATCAGCGAAGGTATCAAATTCATCACAGAGCTGGACAAAAATAGCCTCAGGAATGCAGTAGACCAGCGTGTCTTCAATGGCGCACACCGACATGCGGACTTTGTTGCTCATTAGCAACCCCATCTGCCCAAAGAGTGCGCCTTCATCCATGCGGTTATACAACTCCCCTTTACGGCGATAAACCTCCACCGCGCCACTGCGGATCATATACAGGTCATGAATGCTGGCACCGGTGGTGAGGATCATGTGGTCAGCGCGGTAATAGGCGACTTCGATATTGAGCGCGATGTGCTGCAACGTCGCTTCAGGGAGCACGGTAAAAGGCGGATGCTGGCTGATAAAACTGAGAATTTCGAGTTGTTCGGCTTCCATCGGGGTATCCGTGTTGTTCTGGCATACCAACAAGTATATGTAATCGACGTGAATGACGGCTGTCTGAATAGTGACCGGGAACTGTTCGTTTGTGGTGAATGGAAAATAGGGTAATGTAGGTGATTATCTTAAAGGGACGTCCACCATGCATATTCAATATTGTACCTATGCCGATCACGCGGAAGCGATGCTGGCCATTTTCAATGAGGCCATCGCCCATTCTACGGCGCTGTATGAATATGAGCCGCGCACGCTCGCTGTGATGGAAAATTGGTTTAATGGCAAAACCAAGGGGGATTTCCCCGTTGTCGGCGCGTTTGATCAGCAGGGTAAGTTGATGGGCTTTGCGAGCTATGGCCGTTTTCGTGAACAGCCTGCATTTCAATTTACGGTTGAAAACAGCATTTATCTTGATGCGCAATACCGAGGGAAAGGGGTCGCAACAGAGCTGATGAAAACCCTGATTATCTTGGCGCAGCACCAAGGGTATCAAACCATGGTCGGTGCTATTGATTTAGAGAATATCGCCAGTTTACGCTTGCATCAAAAATTTGGTTTTGAAGAAGCGGGTATTATTAAACAAGCTGGTTTTAAGTTTGATCGCTGGTTAGATTTGGCGTTTTATCAATTACAACTTAACCCATAAATGCGCCATTCCGAGTGTGTTTAACGGGTGTTTGTCATGATTTCGTCAAATGAGGATAAAAAACACGCATTTAATTTGAAATAGGCATTAAATCTGCAATTTTTATTGAAGTTGAAACCGATTAATACATAATACTGTTTATTTATCCAGTTAAGAGGCGCAAGCAGGCAAACGCGATACTACACTGCATAAGATAACGGTCAATTTGGCCATGTGAATAAGTGAGTATCGAGGAATTGCGTGCGCGCATTGTGTGATTTCAGTGGCTAATTTCAATACGCATCTTGGAACAGCCGCATTGACCAGCAGTTTAGCGGCAACCGCATTACTTTCTGCCGGCCACATTGTGCCTATTACGGCGCTGTGGCTCATGCTGCTGGGAACGATTGGCGGGTTGTTGCCAGATATCGATTCCGATAATTCAACATCGATGCAGACCCTGTTTAGAATATTTGGTGGGTTGATTACATTCAGTTTTGTTGGCCATATTTATCGTATGGTATCGATGCTGGAATTAATGGTGTATGGCACATTTTGTTATTTAACGATTCGGTATAACTTTAAATCGACGTTAGAAAAATTCACGGTACACCGAGGGTGCTGCCATTCGTTGGCCTTTGTGGTGTTGTTTGGCCTGTTTACCGTGTGGTTATTATTTTTGCTGGGTTACAGCGATGAAACCGCTTGGTTGTCAGGGTTATTTGTTTTGTACGGTGGCATTGTGCATTTGCTGTTGGATGAACTCTACAGCGTGGATTTGGCCAACCGACGGCTAAAATTGTCGTTTGGCACGGCAATGAAAGTCTTTTCGCCGCGTAATCCGTTTATCAGTGCGTTGCAGTGTGCGCTGATCGTGGTGCTGTATTTTCACAGTCCACCTTGGGAAAGCACCTGGCAGCAGCTCAGTAATTGGAGCGAATTTCAATTCAAACCCGATTGGCTTAACCGTGAGCAAGTTGGTGAGTTTTGGCAGGATGTGGTCAGTTCGACCAAAGATGCAATGAGTCGGCATGAACCGTAATTCATCGCATTAACGATGAATCGACACAAGTGGCGCGGCTGACATGTATACGTGTAGTATGATTGTCAGCCGTGCTTTTTTGTTTGTACTGCTTACGTTGAGACTATCTGCTTGGATTTGAAAATATTCACCACAGCTTTGGCCGTGTAGTAGCCACATACCACAGTAAACAAGATGGCGCAGGTGGCTTCGCCATAATGTTGGGAGACACCTATCCATGCTAAAGCTTGACCGCCAAACGCTTTCACATGCGTTAATGCCCATTGGTAGACAATATAGAGTTTAGTCAGCGTAATAAAAACCAAATACGCTTTACCCCATGGGGTAGTAAGGAAAGCTTTAACTTTAGACCAAAACGACTTCATATGACCTCTCAGTGAATAACAGGTTGCTGTTGACGAGAGAGATCATATGATCCTGACATTTTTGTTTTTACCTATTCGCGCCACAGGAATTAGCTCATAAAAGAGAGAGAAAAGGCATCCTCTTGAATAGGCACAATATCTGAATGCGTCATGACCAGATTTTTTCCGGTACGTTTAGCATAACTCAGCGCTAAGTCGGCTTTTTCGACTAATTGGCTGGGGGATGTCTCATCTTGATATTGCGTTTGCGTACAAATGCCAATACTGACCGTAAAGGAAATGGATGCGTTAGGGGCCGTTAACCGCAGTTTACTGATCCGCCAGCGTAGTCGTTCCGCCAAAATACGGGCAAAGTGTTCTGATGTATCAGGTAATAAAATCAAAAATTCTTCGCCACCCCAGCGGCCCATAAAGTCTGTTTTCCGAATACTGTGTTTACAACAATCGGCAAACAGCCGGATCACGTTGTCTCCGAGATGGTGGCCGTAGGTGTCATTAATCAACTTAAAATCATCAAGATCAATAAATAAACAGGAAAGGGGTGTTTGTTCGTGGTTTGCTTTGGCGCTTTGCTGGTGGAGAATAATGTCAAAACCATTGCGGTTCGTGAGACCAGACAAGGTATCAATATAAGCACTTTTTTCTAATTGATTATATTCGTTATATTTATCGGTAATATCGATGACCGAGAGTTGAACCAAGGGCTTTTCTGGGCAGTGCAATAAGGATTCAGCAGCAAGGATGTAAGCTGTGTCACCAGAAGGCTTGGTCATGCGGTAGGTGTGAATGGTCGGTGTGAGTTGGCCGGTAAGAATGGCGTCATAACGTTGTTGAGCCATCGAAGGGTCAAGATCGAGAAATAAAGGCAGCAGGCTGGGAAGTGTGAGCAGGTCATCGGCGGAGTCGACGCCTAATATTTGGCAGATATTATCATCTGCATACACAGCTCGATAATGGTCATGAATCAATGTGCCAAAGTCACACTTGAAGTCCGTCACATGATCGCGTTCTATGCGAGGATATGTAGTCATTGAGTCTGCATCTTCCTTGTTATACCAATGAAAGATAGCTAAAGACTATTTAGCTATATATTACTTACAGTTATGTCATTAGGGATAATATGTGATGTTAGTTCAGAAATTCAAGTTAATGACATGCAAAATACATCTTTTATAGAAAAAGTTTGAGCTGAGTCGATATCTGGGCAGGCTGATTTAGGTTATTGATATTAAACAGAATGGCGAATGGTTAAATACATTCAAGCGGCGTTAGCAGAGGTAGCGTTTGCGGTAACACTTCGGTGAGAACCCGGTCATTTTCTTAAACGCGCGGGAAAAATGAGCAAGATTGGCATAGCCAATCTCTTGTGCAATGGCAGTGAGCGAATAATGATGTTGTTCCATCAAGCGGCAGGCTGTTTCCAGTAGATAATGTTCTTTAATTTGGCGAAAACTCGTATTGGCACTGGCGAGACGGCGTTGCAATGTCCGGGGTGTCGTACCCAGTCGCTGAGCGGCTTCTTCAATGGTTAACGACTGTTTAGCCAAATAAGGGCCCAGTGCATGCTGCACCGAGTCAATGTAGCTCATGTCTGCGGGTACATCATGACAGAGGCTAGTTTGTTCAAACTGTGCCGGTGTATGAAATGGCATGGCCATGATGGTATCGTTCAAAGCCACGGCAGCAAGGCTACGTCCGGTGTAAAACGTGATGTTTTTATCATCAAGAATAATAGCGAGTTCTTTTGCGCCGGTTGATTGTAAGGCGATCTGGCTAGGTAGCCAATCGGTGCGTGTCAACGTACGAATAAGCTCAATGATAAACAAAACAGAAAACACTTCAGCCCACAGAAAATGGGCGCTGTCGGTGTTGGGTTTACAACGACAAAACCAAGGCATGTCATTAAAGCGATGAATGCTCAGTTGGCTGGAAGGGGATTCGTGCTGAATGGTAACGGTGAGTTGCTGTAATGCTTCTTCTACCGTTCTAACCTGGCGCAAGCGTTGGAGCACTTTGGGGATGAAAAATGATTTTATTTCGTTACGTAATACATGGCCGTAGTGCTGTGGTTCAGCGCGCTCAGCCATTAAGGCTAAAAGGTGCTCGATAGGTGTACTCGAAACAAATTGATAGGGCTGCCTAAGTAATGCATCAGGCAATCCCGCCGTTTTTAATAGCGGATAAACATCATGTTCAAAATGTTTGATTAACGTAATAAACGCTTTGGCATGAGAAGCATGTATCAGCGGTACTATTGGTTTATCGGGCATGTTGTTGCCGTACTCATGAATACGAATTAACGATTTCTTCGAACGCCAATTGCGCTTGTTCAAGTTGCTGCATCAAGTGAGCAAGTTCACCGTTTTCGCCGGTTTTTATGGCTTCACGGACTTGTGCTTGGCAATGTTCCAGTCGCTTTATAGAGGCTTTTTTTTCAAAAATTTCGCGTAGACTTTCTGCCTGATCCATCGTCTCTCTTCCTGTCTTAATTGCGCATGTTTATATCAATATGAACACGGCTGCTCATCCTATGCCGTGTGAGCATAATTGAAATTCATCATATCGGGTATGATGCACATCACAAAATCTCTAAAACATATCATGATAAGTGTATCTAAATATGCATGAATGTCGCATTTAAACCATCAATGTCAGTGAATAGTTTGGCGGCGTCAAATAACTGACTCTATAAGGTCAAAATATCACTTTGTGGGTGGTGAGGTAACAATGAAGTAATGATTCTCTGGATAAGATATTGATTTTGCGGTCATTGGCAAATTTATCATGAGAATGCAGGAGGTAAGCGTTGCACGGTAATACGTGTAATTGATGTACGGTAAGCGTTGAAAGTAATGGGGGTATTTCTTTTAGGGATAAACAAGGTAAGTAACTGACGACTAAGTCATTAGTTGGGATAAATAAGTACTGCGGTATAACAAAAAATGATTGGAACGTGTTTCAGTTAAAAATTTGAGCTGTGTCGCCTTTTGGCGTGCAAATTGCGTTCTAAGAAAAAGAGCGCGAACGTTGTCGCGCTCTGAGGGTAATGATTGATTACTTTTTCTTCGCGTGCGGCGGCTTGCTACGACGTGGTTTACCGTCAGGATCACGACGGTGTAGCGGCACGTAATTCAGAATAGAGATAGGAATAGGCTTTTTCGGCACGAAACCGTCAATCTCTTTACGCACAATCAGGTGACCAAGACGTGATTCAATCATGCAAAGGTTTTTGAAATCGTCACGTGAAACCAGTGAGATTGCTTCACCCGATGCACCCGCACGACCCGTACGGCCAATACGGTGTACGTATTCATCGGCAGGGAACGGTAGATCGTAGTTAACAACGCGGCTGAGTTCGTCGATATCAATACCACGCGCAGCAACACCGGTCGCCACTAAGTACTTTAGCTCACCGGTTTTAAAGTCGTTCAGCACTTTTGCACGTGCATCTTGGCTACGGCCACTGTGAATGGCTTCCGCTTTGATGTTACGTTTTTCAAGTTGAGAAACCAGCTTAGCCGCACCGTGTTTCGTTTCAATGAAGATCAGCGCCTGATCCCACTGATTTTCGTTAATCAGGTGGCTTAATAAGGCTGATTTCTGATCCTTATCGACACTGACCAACCACTGATCGATCTTAGGTGCCGTGCTGTCATCGGCTTTTACCGCAATCTCGACAGGGTGGTCGATCGCGGTTTTCGCTAGCTCACGGACTTGTCGAGACAGTGTCGCTGAGAACAACATGTTCTGGCGATCGTGCGGAAGGCGATCAACGATGTCATTGATTTTTTCAATAAAGCCCATGTCCAGCATGCGGTCAGCTTCATCAAGTACCAGCACTTCGATTTCTTCAAAGTACACGGCTTTTTGGCTGTGTAAATCCAGCAAACGACCAGGCGTCGCCACCAGAATATCCACACCGTCGATTAAGCGTTGTTTCTGTGGTTTTTCATCCACGCCACCGTATACAGCCAGTGACGTTAAGCCAATGTACTTGCTGTAGCTTTCAATGTTCGCTTCTACCTGAACCGCCAATTCACGGGTAGGGACAAGGATCAACGCACGGACGCGTTTTTTACGCTGAGTTTCACCTTTACTCAACATTTCAAGGATTGGTAGCGTAAAGCTTGCAGTCTTACCGGTACCCGTTTGCGCGGCGGCAATCAGGTTTTTTCCAGTTAGCGCAACAGGAATGGCTTTTTCTTGAATAGGAGTAGGAGCGTTGTAACCTAATTCCGCGATGGCTTTTAGGATTGGATCGCTCAATCCAAGAGTAGAAAATGGCATGGGTAGTCTCAATTGAATGAAATCGTCTTGCTACGGGTAATTTTCCCGCCACAAGATAGTGTTAACGTGAATTCTATCACGAACTGAATAAATAAGAGTGTTTGTTGAAGAAAAACATAGCGAGTAAGTCCGTGAAATACTGAGTGAGATAAACGGGCGGGATATGGCATGGTGGACAATGCTTCCACCCGCAGGACGCGAGTGGAAGCATGTGAAAGAAAAGGAGAAGCGTTAGTCGTCTTGATTGATCTGCTGTATTTGCATGACCATGTTTTCCCAATTGTGTTGATTATTCATATCAAACTGCGCGCCTTGCTCATCCGCCCAAGTGAAGCGCTTGATTGCCGCTGTTCGACTAGTGGCCTGATAGAGCCAGTAAGCTTCAGCTTTGAGTGCTTCATCAATGGGTTTGTCGATGGACTCATAAACGGCTTGTTTACAGGCGCGAATGGATTCAGCGGGAAATTGTGCAATGCGCTTGGCTAATGTCTCTACATAGGGGCCAATCTCATCGGGGGCGAGTGCTTTATTGATGGTGCCATAGGCTTCGGCTTCATCGGCAGTAAAATCTCTCGCACTCAGAATGATTTCCAGTGCACGGCCTAAACCGGCCTGACGTGCCATACGCGATGCACCGCCCCCGCAGGGTAGAATCCCCATACCGACTTCCATTTGCATGAACGTATATTTTCCTCGAGCGGCGAATCGCATGTCACAGGCAAGGGCAAATTCGTGGCCACCCCCACGGGCGTAGCCTTCGAGTTTAGCGATGGTGGCTTGTGGCAGTTTACTGATCCGTTCTAGCACCGCTTGTAGATCGAGTAATGTTGCGTCTTGACGAGAGACAGCCTCCATCGACATGTCTCTCAGTAAATTGGTGTCGTAGTGACAAACCCAGATGTCGGGATGCGCAGATTGGAAAACGACCACTTTGGTTTCTCTGTCTCGCTCCAGCCTTAATGCCAAGCTATTAAGATCGGCCAACATTTCTTGCCCCTGAACATTAACGGGCGGAAAATCAATCGTCACCCAAGCGATACCGTCTTTTACCTCGACACGAAATGTCGTGAAGTGTTTGTATTCCATTTTGCGCATCCTCGTTAAAACCTGCATTAAACCCGTTTTAAACCGTAGTTCAGGAGAATATGTTGCGTTATGCACAATAATGAAAAAGAGAATATAGCAAAACTATAAACCGAATGATGGCGATTTACCGCGTACTGTATGGTACGAATTTCGTGTGTCTGGTAATACCGCTTGCACCATCACATGGCTATTTGATGCCCCCTTGGAATAGCTTGTTAAAATAACCAAGCTACAGCGTGACTATGCGGGGAAAAAGCTGTTTGTAGTCAGTTAAACCATGTCGTAAATTTTTTATGGCGTATGACGTGACATTGGTGAGGTATTTTAATATTTATAACGTTGTTTTCTACATCGGTATTTCCACACATTGGCAAAGGATGTTGATCAACATCACGCAAATGGAAGGGAAATAAATTAGTACTCAAAGGTTTTTTGCTAGGTCGAAATGCCTTAAAAGTGTGACGGGTGTCACATATTCAAGGGTTTTAGCGTCAAATATTTGATTTGTGGGTGGTGGTTGTGGGGATAATAAAGGTGCGATTTCATTATAACTCAAAGGATATGTGTCATATATGAGCACTTCTATCGCTAAGCAGATGACATCAAACATTGAAGAGAAAGAGACTTCAATGTGGAATTTTCGAGAACCCTCAATTACTGACGGTGATGCTATTTTTACCTTGATTGCCAATTGCCCGCCTCTCGATACCAACTCCTCATATTGTAATTTTCTACAGTCTTCTCATTTCAGTAAAACATGCTTGATTGCTGAACGTGATAGTGCGATCGCCGGATTTATTTCTGCCTACCAAAAGCCCAATGAGCCAAATGTATTATTCATCTGGCAAGTGGCAGTTTCACCACAAGCTCGTGGTGAAGGGTTGGCATTTACCATGCTGACGACATTACTCGATAGAATGAAAAATACGGTTGATGCCATTGAAACAACGATCACGGAAGATAATGATGCATCGTGGGCTCTGTTTAAAAAATTAGATGCACAACATCTTCAGCAGGGTGTTATCAGCACATTCTTAGATGAAAATACGCACTTTAAGGGTAAGCATGATACGGAATATTTGTATCGTATTACGCTAAAAAACTCTCAATAAATAGGAATTATAACGGTCCCGACATGGATATATTTAACAAGAAAGAATCTAAAGTACGTTCATATTCAAATAACTTCCCCGTTGTGTTTCAAAAAGCGAAAGGCTGCTGGCTGGAAACAGAAAGCGGCGACAAATATTTGGATTTTCTGGCTGGCGCCGGTTCGTTAAATTACGGTCACAACAATCCCGTTTTGAAACAAGCACTGCTCGACTACATTGCTGCCGATGGTATTACGCATGGTTTGGATATGCATTCCAATGCGAAAGCTGATTTTCTTCATGCATTGAATGACCACATTCTCGCACCAAGAGAATTAGACTACAAAGTACAGTTCACCGGGCCTACCGGCACCAATGCTGTTGAAGCGGCTTTAAAGCTGGCAAGAAAAGTAAAGAACAGAAGCACGATTGTTGCCTTCACGAATGGTTTCCACGGTTGTACCAGTGGCGCGCTGGCGGCAACGGGTAATCAGCATCACCGTCAAGGCGCGGGCACAACGTTAACCAACGTCACACGCATCCCGTTTGAAGGGTATGCGGGGGTTGATGGTCTAGCGTTGTTTGAAACCATGCTGACGGACAATTCGGCCGGTATGGATAAGCCTGCTGCTGTGCTACTGGAAACGGTGCAAGGTGAAGGCGGATTGAACGTCGCCTCGAATACCTGGTTACAACGTCTGAGTGCGATTTGTCAGGCTCACGATATCCTACTGATTGTTGATGATATTCAGGCGGGTTGTGGCCGAACAGGTACCTTCTTCAGCTTTGAGCCTTCAGGCATCACGCCGGATATGGTGACATTGTCGAAGTCGATTGGGGGCTATGGCCTGCCGATGGCCGTCGTACTACTAAAACCCGAGCTCGATATTTGGAAGCCGGGTGAGCACAACGGCACATTCCGGGGGAATAACCACGCGTTTGTCACTGCGGCGAAGGCATTGGAAACCTATTGGGCCGATGCCAACTTCGAAGCGCATATTCAGCGTTGTTCAAAAAAGATCAGCACGACGCTGCAACGCTCATTGAGTCGTTTCCCTGACCTGTTTGTGAAAGAAAAAGGGCGCGGCATGATGATCGGTATCGAGTGTCAGAGCGATGAGATCGCATCAGCCATTGCGAAAGCCTGTTTTGCTAACGGCATGATCATTGAGACAGCGGGTCCAAATGATGAAGTCGTGAAGTTTTTCTGCCCATTGACGATTACGGATGCAGAACTGGAACAAGGATTGAATATTTTTGAAGGGGCAGTGGAAGCCATTGTCGATAAACACTTCAAGAAAGCGTCTTAATAAGGAAATTATAATGATTGTAAGAACATTGGATGAGTGCCGCCAAGGTGAGCGACGTGTAGTGAGTGATACATGGGAAAGCGTCAGAATGTTGTTGAAAGATGACAAGATGGGTTTCTCATTCCATATCACCACCATCTATGAAAATACAGAGACGCATATTCACTATAAGAACCATCTTGAGTCAGTGTATTGCATGAGCGGTGAAGGGGAGATTGAAGTGGTCGGCGGGGAAACCTACCCGATTAAGCCTGGCACCCTGTATATCCTTGATAAGCACGATGAGCATTACCTTCGCGCGTACAAAAATAAAGAAATGGTGATGGCATGTGTCTTTAATCCGCCGATTACTGGCGCAGAAGTGCATGATGAAAACGGCGTGTATCCGCTCGTGGATTAAGCCCATCGCGTGATAGACATGAGCGGGAGAGCCTCTTGCTCATGTCCTCTTTATGCATTTTCTTTATTACACTTTATCTTACACAGCGAAGGCCTATTTATGACTTATACCGTAGAGAAAATCGGCGGTACCTCGATGACTGCATTTGATGCAGTGTTAGACAATATTATGTTACGCCCAGCACCTGAAGAACGATACAACCGCGTATTTGTGGTATCGGCGTACGGCGGGATGACCGATGCACTGCTTGAATGCAAAAAAACCGGTAAGCCGGGTGTCTATCAACTGATTGCCAAACGTGATGAAACGTGGCCGGATGCCCTCGATTTTGTACAACAGCGCATGCTACTCGTTAACGAAACTATTTTTGCCGATTCAATGAATCGTTTGCGTGCGGATAAGTTTATTCAGTCACGCATTGCAGAAGCAAAAAATTGTATCTCAAACATTCTTGAAACGTGCCAATATGGCCAGTTTTCACTGCGCCATTATTTGCCACAAGTCCGCGAGTTTTTGTCATCGATCGGTGAAGCGCACAGTGCGTACAACACCGCGTTAAAATTGAAAAACGTAGGGCTGAACGCCCGTTTTGTTGATTTGTCGGGCTGGAACGATGAGAAAACCCAACTGTTGGATGACAACATTCGCGATGCCTTTGCCGATATTGATGTCAGTAAAGAGTTGCCGATTGTGACGGGTTACGCATCATGTAAAAAAGGACTGATGTCGACCTACGATCGTGGTTACAGTGAGATCACATTCAGCCGTATTGCTTCTATTACTCAGGCGGATGTGGCGATCATTCATAAAGAATATCACCTGAGTTCTGCCGATCCTCGCATGGTTGGGGTCGATAAGGTATTGCCGATTGGTCAGACCAACTACGATGTGGCGGATCAGCTCGCCAGCCTCGGGATGGAAGCCATTCACCCAAATGCTGCCGCAGGTCTGCGTGAAAGTGGCATAGAGTTACAAATCAAAAACACGTTTGAGCCTGAGCACAAAGGCACCGTGATTTCGAGCACTTACCAGCCAAGTGCTAACAAAGTCGAGATCATCGCCGGTAAAGAAAAAGTCTTTGCACTGCACCTGTTTGATCAGGGTATTGTGGGTAAAGTCGATAACGTGAGTTATGAACTGATGGAAATTATTGCCGATGAGCGTGTTAGCTTGATAGGTAAAGAAATGAACGCTAACTCCATCACCTATTATTTGGGCGGCAACCCAGAAAGTGTGAAAAAAGTGCAGTACAAGGCGGAGAAAAAATACCCGAAAGCGGAAATTAAAGGCCGGATGGTGGCCTTGATCTCAGTGATTGGTTCACAAATCGATACCAACAAAGCCTTGGCGCAAGGGGTGTTGTCATTGATGAAGGCGGATATCACGCCATTAGCGCTTCACTCGTCAATGCGTAATGTTAACGTGCAGTTTGTTGTCAGTGACAATGAGTACAAAGGGGCCATCTGTGCTCTGCACGATAAATTTTTTGATGCCGACAACCAACGCGATAGCAAAGTGGCTTAATCGAAGATAGGCAATGTGATTGCAACGAAATAAGCCGAGTTCGCTCGGCTTTTTTGTGCGCGAACGATGACGATTTTTACATCAAGGTATGCATGACAAGGCATCAGGAGCGAGTATGTCAGAAAGTAACACACCAACGCCTATCGTGATTTTTGATCTCGATGGCACCATCAGTGATCCGAAATTTGGCATTGTTCGCTGCATTAATGTCGCACTCAACGAACATGGTTATCCGCCGCGCGGTGACGCAGAGATTAGCACGTATATTGGTCCGCCGTTGGATTTAACGTTTGCCGCGCTTGTTGAAAATGATGACCCGATGTTGATCGCCTCATTAGTGGCGACATACCGTGAGCGTTATGCCACAAAAGGGTACGCGGAAAACATCTTATATGACGGTATGGCAGACATCATTCAACCCCTATCTGAACGTTATCAGCTAGCTGTGTGCACGGCAAAGCGCAAAGATTTTGCTGAGAGGGTTTTAGCCCACTTTGGCTTGTTGCCGTATTTTCAATTCGTTAATGGCGGTGATATCGGAATCAACAAAACCCAGCAACTCGCGCAACTGCTTCACGAGGGAGCCATAGGCCAAGATGCCATTATGATCGGTGATCGTAACGTGGACCTGATTGCGGCACACCACAATGGCTTGCGTTCTATTGGTGTACTGTGGGGATATGGTGATGAGGCGGAGTTAAGCCAAGAACAGCCTGCACGTATAGTGCAACAACCCGATGCGCTACCAGCAGCGATTGCAGCGTTATTGAAGGTAGAGTAGGAAAGTGGTCAATTAGGCGTTGGTATTTTCCGCGCCAAGCGATCTATACCGCCTTCCGTGGTGAAGAACAGCTCAAATTCAAACATAATGCCGGGGTTGATTTTGTAGTCAAATTCATCCTGAAAATCCAACTCCGGTGTTACGGTCATATACAGCCAATCTTTATATAGTCGGTGTTTCCATGACGCGGAAATCCATGCATTGGTGATGGAATAATTGGGGCGAGAATCGGCACTGACCCCAATGGAATACTGCATTAAATTGTTAGCATCAAGGCGGTCAAAAATTTCGGCTTGCTGTACGAATTCCCAATTGTTGTCGGTATCTAAATATTGTCCACTTGAACTGAGTTTCAAAATGGTGAGCGGGTCACTGGGGTTCGCAAAATAGAAGTTGAATGAGGTGATTGCCCCTGGCCCTTTGGAGTGGTAATAAAACACTTCTTGTTTGATCCGACTGGTCCATGACTCGCTCAGTCTGTCTACACGACGTAGATCTGCACGGGTAAAGGGGTCAAGAGGCAGCTTGATTTTCAATCCGACATCAAAGTTGGTTTTCCAACGTCCCCATTGCCGGCCTTGCACGCGAAAGCCCCCGACAGCGCCGGATAAACTGCTGTCGCTGTTATCACTGATCCCACGCTGTTTATCTTCCAATCGGTCAAAATCATCCGGGTCGGTTTCTAAAATTAATTTCCAGTTCTTTTTGGTGTGAGGTAAATCCAACTTGAGCTTCACACTGGCGTCAGCACTGAAATATTCTCGATGGCTGTAATGGGGTTTGAATTTGATTTTCAAATAACTGCGATTCTTCATTGGCTTTTCATCCTCTTTTTTGGCGATGTAGTGATCAAAAGAGGTGCCGTAGTAATGAATGGTGTCTGAAATGGAATCTTGGGTTTCATCTATCCAGTCTTGAAAGTCGCCCTCTTCCTCGGGCGTCTTGTCGTCATTAGCGATGTTGTCGTTGTCATCGTGTTCTGCTGGATGCACTGCAGGTGTGTGTTGAAAGGTTGCCGCTTGCGTGTCAGCGTGGGCAGGAAAAAGAAAAGCAAAGAGGAAAACGCCCAAGAGTAATGGAAGGGAAGGATGAGAAAGCATGGGCATCAAAACTCCTTCATTGCGAATGGATTACAGCCAAGGGTAGTACTATTCAGTATAGGGGCTGTCGACATGTGGATTGTCTTTCGTATTACTTTGAGAAAAATGAGATCTCATTCCAAAAAATAAGTCTCAATAAATGTAACGAAAATGAGAAGTCGGATAGGTGTAATTAAAAGTTCTTTCAAAATAGAAGGATAGGCGAGGGTTCGCAATGAAACACGTCCTTTTCCCATGAGCAGGAAAGTATTGATACGCTCAGCTACACTCTAGATGTACTGAAAGTCAGACAGCCTCGCTAAGTTAACTGGAGTGTAATCATGGACAATGTTGATTTTGACGGCATCAAGCGTGATGTATCAGACAAAGTAAAAATGATTTTTGAGAACTTTGAAGACGATAATAATCGCTTACCTACGATTGAGGAATTTCGTACCTTGTTTCACCACCATGCGGATCACTATATTGGCCCGGATGATCGCTTGGGGATGGACTTGGGGAGCCAAGGTCGCGATCGGTTGCAGGAAAGAGAGCGAAAACTGTGGCGGGCTGTCAATGAACTTGAAGCCGAGCAACGTTTTCTCCGCACTGACGGAGATTATTGATAAAGAGTGCTAATAAAGATGACTGATGGCGGCTTATTGATTGCCTAACCCATTAGATACCTTGTCTTCGCGCTTGCATCGCCAATGACACATTGGATCGCGGCGCGATATTCAGCGTTTGGCAAATTTGCCAGCCCGCGCGAGTGAGGCGGTCTAGATCCACCCCGGTGCGGATACCCAGCTGGTGGCACAGGTACACCACATCTTCTGTCGCTACATTGCCGCTGGCGCCAGGCGCGTAGGGGCAACCGCCTAACCCTGCCACACTGCTGTCTATCGTAGTGATGCCCATCATTAATGCTTGATAGATGTTCGGCAATGCTTGGCCCCAGGTATTGTGAAAATGCACTGCGAGTGCGTCTTTAGGTACGTGACGTAACACGGCATCCAACAGCATCGCAACGTTGATCGGCGTGCCCGTGCCAATGGTGTCCCCTAGCGAAATCTGATAACACCCCATTTGCCATAATTGATGGGCAATCTCGGCCACCCGTTGCGCTGGTGTCGGGCCATCATACGGGCAATCAATCACACAAGATAAATACCCGCGTACGGGGATTTGATGTACTTGTGCCAATGCGAATACGGGTGCAAAACGCTGCATGCTTTCTTCGATAGAGCAATGAATATTGTGCTGGCTAAAGCCTTCAGAGGCGGACGCAAATACCGCAATTTCATCGGCATGGATCGCAAGTGCTAATTCAAAACCGCGCACATTCGGCGTGAGGGCAGAGTAGGTCACAGACGGATGGCGGGTGATCGTCTGCATAACGGCTAATGAGTCGGCCATTTGCGGGACGCGGCGGGGTGAAACAAACGACCCCGCTTCAATGTGTGTTAAGCCGGTTTGAGATAACGCATTAATGAAGGCGACTTTTTCTTGAGTGCTGATAGCGGATTCATTTTGCAGACCATCTCTGGCGCCGACTTCAAACAAGGTGACCGACGCGGGTAAGCTTTTACGCAATGCCGCGATGGACGATTGGGTGTCAATCGTATTGTGCCGGTGTAGTGATGCACATCCGTGTAAACGATTAGTCATCCTGCGATTCCTTATTGGTCACGTGATGGTGAGTGGTGGTGCTCGGGTACCCTTGTTCTGCGTGCTGCCACGGTGGGGCGCGCTTGTTTAAAAAAGCGTTCAAGCCGTCCTGACCCTGCGGGGAGGCCCGTACGGCGGCAATGATGTGAGCCGTCTCTTGCCGTAACGCGGCGGAAAGCGGTGTGCCATCGCACAAATGGCAGAGTGATTTTGTGATCCGTAAAGCGTCAGGACTGTTATTGAGCAACTGGATCACCGTGTGGTGTAACGCCGTATCCAGATCGGCTAATTCAGGAACGACACGGTGAAAGAGATTGAGTAATAGGGCTTGTTCACTGCTGATGATTTCAGCCGTGAGCATGTAGCGGCGAGCGTGGCGTTGCCCCATGGCGCGACACACGTACGGTGAAATGGTGGCAGGGACGAGGCCTATTTTCACTTCACTCAAACAGCACTGGGCAGAAGCGGTGGCGATCGCAATGTCACAGCAACAGATTAAGCCGATGGCACCGCCATAGGCATTGCCTTGTACCAAAGCAATGGTGGGCTGCGGGAACGTATCTAACGCATGCAATACATCGGCTAATTGTTGTGCATCCTGAATGTTCTCCGTTTCGCTGGCGGTGATCATGGTTTGCATCCACGCGAGATCGGCCCCGGCACTGAAGTGAGCGCCTTGCGCCCGTAGAATCAATACGCGCACGTGCGGGTTCTCTTTTAACTGGTGCAGCATGGTCATCAATTGCGTAAGGGTGTGCTGATTGAAGGCATTGTGCTTCTCCGGTCTATTCAGGGTGACCGTGGCGACACCTTGCGGGTCGACATCACATTTAACCATTCTGTCGCTCCTACATACGGAATATGCCAAAAGTACTGTCTGCAATCGGGGCGTATCGCGTTGCATCGAGTGCTTGAATCAGTACACGTCGCGTATCGCGAGGATCAATGATGCCGTCATCCCACAGCCGTGCGCTGGCATAATAGGGCGAGCCCTGCGTGTCATACGTATCACGGATTGGCTGTTTAAAGGCTTCCTCGTCGGCGTCGCTCCATGTCTCGCCATTTTTGATTTTGTTTTCTCGAGTCACTTGGGCGAGCACGCCTGCCGCTTGCTCGCCTCCCATGACGGAAATACGTGCATTGGGCCACATCCACATCAGGGTGGGGCTGTATGCTCGCCCACACATACCATAGTTACCTGCGCCGTAAGACCCACCAATGATCACCGTGAATTTTGGCACTTCTGCGCAAGCCACGGCCATCACCATTTTTGCCCCGTGCTTGGCAATGCCTTCGGCTTCGTATTTACTGCCGACCATAAAGCCGGTGATGTTCTGTAAAAATAGAAGGGGGATTTTGCGCTTGCAACACAACTCAATAAAGTGCGCCCCTTTTTGGGCAGACTCTGAAAAAAGAATGCCATTGTTACCGACAATACCGATAGGGTGACCGCCGATAGTGGCAAACCCGCAAACCAGAGTGTTGCCATACATGGCTTTAAATTCATCCAGCGCGGAGTTGTCAACAATACGGGCGATGACTTCGCGCACATTGACCGGCATGCGTAAATCAGTACCAACAATACCGAGCAGTTCATCTGCCGGATAGCGCGGTTCGGCGGGCGGCTCTTCATTGGATGCCGCGTGATGGGCGTTCATGTGTGTGTATGAGGTTTGTAAATGATGTGCGCCAGAAAGATGTACAGTTCCGCAACTGGCCACCGCCTGACGGGCAAGTTCCAACGCGTGATCTTCATTCTGGGCAAAGTAGTCCGCCACCCCCGAGGTTTTACAATGCACATACGCACCCCCTAGGGCTTCGGCGGTAACGATTTCACCTGTGGCCGCTTTCACTAACGGAGGACCTGCGAGGAAAATTGTGCCTTGCTCTTTGATGATGATCGAGACATCAGCCATTGCGGGTACATACGCGCCCCCTGCGGTGCATGATCCCATGACTACCGCAATTTGCGGGATCCCTTTGGCTGACATACGGGCCTGATTGTAAAAAATGCGCCCAAAATGATCCCTATCGGGAAAAACCTCGGCCTGGTGAGGGAGATTCGCCCCCCCAGAATCAACCAGGTATACGCAGGGCAGGTGACAACGCGAGGCGATTTCTTGTGCCCGTAAGTGTTTTTTGACCGTCAGCGGGAAATACGTCCCGCCTTTCACCGATGGATCGTTAGCGATTACCATGCAATGCATGCCCTTAATCAGCCCAATGCCTGCTATGACGCCAGCACACGGTACGGGCTCATCATACACCTGCCACGCGGCAAACTGGCCGATTTCCAGAAACGGTGAGTTCGGATCTAATAGCAGCGTAATGCGCTGCCGAACGGGATATTTTCCTTTTAGCCGTTGCTTTTCTACGGCGGCAGCACCACCTCCCGCCTGCAAGGTGGAGAGATGGGTTTGGAGTTGATCGACCAGCGCGGACATATTGTGATGATTGGTTTGATAAAACGTATCGCTTGGGTCGATCGTGGTGTGTATTACGGCCATATCGTGTCCCTTATCTGTTGCGGTGAATTATTGGGATTCTTTAAACAATTCGCGTCCAATCAACATTCTGCGGATCTCTGACGTCCCCGCGCCAATTTCATATAACTTCGCATCCCGTAAAAGCCGGCCAGCGGCAAATTCATTGATATACCCATTGCCCCCAAGAAGTTGGATGGCATCTAATGCCAGTTGGGTGGCGAGTTCAGCGGCAAAGAGGATCACGCCAGCCGCATCTTTGCGGGTGGCCTCGCCGCGATCACAGGCGGCGGCGACGGTGTACACATAGGCGCGGGCAGCGTTGGTGCGGGTGTACATGTCGGCCACTTTGGCTTGCACCAATTGAAATTCCCCGATGGCACGCCCAAATTGTTTTCTGTCATGGATATAGGGCACGACAAGATCCAAACAGGCCCGCATGATCCCCAATGGGCCCGCAGCCAAAACCACGCGTTCGTAATCCAGCCCGCTCATGAGCACTTCGACGCCGTGATTTAGCGGGCCGAGTAAATTGGCGGCGGGTACTTCACATTGGTCAAAAACCAATTCACAGGTACTGGAACCGCGCATGCCCAGTTTGTCGAGTTTTTGCGCGGTACTGAACCCCGGAAATCCGCGTTCAATAATAAAAGCAGAGATGCCGTGCGCGCCGTCATCGGGCGCGGTTTTGGCGTACACCACCAAGGTATTGGCTTCCGGTCCGTTGGTGATCCACATTTTTGTGCCATTAAGGCGGAAGATGTCGCCTTCTCGGGTGGCGCGCAGCTGCATGTTCACCACGTCAGAACCGGCTTGTGGTTCACTCATGGCGAGGGCGCCAATGTGTTCGCCGCGGATCAGGGCCGGTAAATACGCTTGTTTTTGGGCGTCGGTACCGTGGCGAAATATTTGGTTCACACACAAATTCGAGTGCGCCCCATAACTGAGTCCAACCGAGGCGGAGGCGCGACTGATTTCTTCCATAGCAACCACGTGAGCCAAATAGCCCATCCCTGCGCCGCCGTATGCTTCTGAAACAGTGACACCGAGCAAACCCATTTCACCTAGCATCGGCCAAAGGTGGGCTGGAAACTGGTTGTTAGCATCCATGTCGGCGGCCAATGGTGCGATGGCATCAGTAGCAAAGCCACTGACATGCTCGCGCAGTAGGTTAATGGTTTCACCTAAACCAAAGTTGAGTGGCGTGAAGGGATCGGTCATGCGCATTCTCCCTGCTGGAATCAAAATGAGGTGATGGACGTTATTTGTGGGCGTTATCTAAGCGCGTCATGCCTAATAGCTCGCTCTAAGCCCCTAAGCTAAGAGCACTGGCCTAACGCTTGCCGACAGCGTTGACGGGCAAGCTGTAATTCGTTCATGACGACAGTAATGTCTTCGAGTTGACGCTGTAATACCGCCTGCTTGTCATCAATGATGGCCAACATTTGATTGAGTTGGGTATTACTTTGTTGGGTGTCATAAAGCTCAAACAGTTCCCGGATTTCGGCAAGTGAAAAACCTAAGCGTTTCCCGCGTAAGATGAGTTTCAATCGAACTTTATCGCGCCGGTAATATACTCGGGTACTGCCATTGCGATCTGGTTGCAGTAAACCGACATCTTCGTAAAACCGAATGCTGCGGGTGGTGATATCAAATTCTTTAGCGAGTTCACTGATTTTGTAACTATCCACCGGGCAATCCCCCTGTACTCGATGATGGCGTGCGGCAAAACGTCACGGCGTCGTATGGCCTTGCTATGGTGTTTCTCGTAATTTCATGGATTTTGTTTCTTAACGTTTACGTAAATGTTAGTGCTATGCTTACGTAAACGTCAAGCTGGTGGCTTGAACAGGATGAAGCCGCATGAAGACACGTCTCGGTGAACCCGTTACATCGGTTACGCTGCCAATGAAGGCATGAGACAAGTGAAGAATGGGGGGAAGACATGATAGGTAAAGAGGTCTGGGTGATTGCCGCAAACCGTACACCCATTGGCAGTTTCATGGGGGAACTCGCGACACTGACAGCCCCACAACTCGGCAGTGCGGCCATTGCGGGGTGTTTGGGGCATGTTGATGTATCCACTGAAAATATCGCTCAAAAAGTGGATGAAGTCTTCATGGGAAACGTGTTATCCGCAGGGTGTGGACAAGCGCCTGCTCGCCAAGCTGCTTTAGGTGCCAACCTACCGCAATCGGTGCCGTGCACCACGATAAATAAAGTGTGTGGCTCTGGCATGAAAGCGGTCATGTTGGGTGTTGACAGTATACAGGCTGGGCAAGGTTCTGCCGTGATTGCGGGGGGAATGGAAAGCATGACAAATGCCCCGTATCTACAAACGCAAGCACGCTCAGGACAGCGTTTGGGCAATGCGGTATTGCACGATCACATGTTCATTGATGGCCTATTGGACGCCTACGAAGGCAACTTAATGGGCGTGTATGCTCAGCAAATCGCGGATGAAAAAGGTTACGATCGAGAAAGCATGGATGCATGGGCGACAACGTCAGTAAAACGGGCACAACACGCGCAAGCGATGGGGTGGTGTAATGATGAAATTGTCCCACTCAGTGTGACCCATCGTCATGACACGTGTATCTTGACGGGCGATGAGCATCCACAAGAAATCGATATTAATAAAATTCCCCGTCTGAAGCCCGCATTTGCCGCTGACGGTTCAGTAACGGCCGCCAATTCAAGTGCCATTTCTGATGGTGCTGCCGCGTTACTGTTGATGGAGGCGGAAGCCGCCAAAGCCCAAGGGCTAACACCGCTCGCGATTATTCGTGGTCATGCGTCTCATGCCAGAGCCCCGGTTGAATTTACCGTGGCGCCTGTCTTTGCCATTGATGCGCTTCTGGCACAGCTGGACTGGCAGAAAGACGAGGTAGATGCGTGGGAAATCAATGAAGCGTTTGCTGTCGTGACACAAATCGCCATGGACGCGCTGTGCCTTGATCCAGAGAAAGTCAATGTTAGTGGTGGGGCGTGTGCGTTGGGCCATCCTATCGGTGCAAGTGGCGCGCGGATCATCGTGACGCTGATCCATCAGTTACGTCGGCTACAGGCTGAAAACGGCTGCACACCATCATCGATGAAAGGGATTGCCGCCTGCTGCATTGGTGGCGGAGAGGCAACAGCGATCGCGGTTGAAGTACCCGCTGGTTAGTCGGTTTCATCATTACGCGACAATCACGCATTGCGAATCACACTTAGCAATGACTTGCTATCAATCATCAAATATTTAATCACTAATCGCCGAGCACTTACACACTTGCCGTCATGTTGAACGCCACTAAGGGGGCCTCGATGTCCAAGTCCACGGTATCCGATTCTACACAGTCCGGTGCGCTTTCTATTCCGACTGTTCCGCTTTATATCAATGGCGAATGCTGCGCCTCTGTCAGTTTGCAGACACTGGCCGTGACAAATCCTGCAACAAACACCCCCATCGCTCACGTGCCATTGGCAACGGAGGCGGAAATCAATCACGCGATTGCCGAGGCCAAAGCCGCCTTTGAGGCATGGCGGGATGTGCCTGTTCCCGAACGTGCCCGATTGATGCTGGCGTATCAGCAGCTGCTCAAAACCCACCATGATGACATAGCGACATTACTGTCCAGTGAAACCGGTAAAACCTTTGCCGATGCCAAAGGCGATGTGTGGCGCGGGATTGAAGTGGTTGAACAAGCCGCCAATATTGCCAGCTTAATGATGGGCGAAACGGTGGAAAACGTTGCCAATGATATCGACACCTATTCTCTGATCCAGCCGCTTGGAGTGTGTTGTGGGATCACGCCCTTTAATTTCCCAGCGATGATCCCGTTATGGATGTTTCCCATGGCGGTTGCAGCGGGCAATACCTTTGTTTTGAAGCCGTCAGAGCAAGTGCCTTTAACGGCAATGCTGCTTGCCGATTTGTTTACCCAAGCGGGCGCACCGAACGGAGTGTTGCAGGTGGTACATGGTGGGCAAGCGCAAGCGGAGCAGTTATTGGCGCACCCAGATATTCGCACCGTGTCGTTTGTGGGTTCAGCTTCCGTAGCAAAAGCGATTTATCAAACGGGGACGCAACATGGTAAACGCGTGCAAGCTTTTGCGGGGGCCAAAAACCACATGGTGGTGATGCCTGATGCGGATTATGCGCAGGTGGTGAATCACTTGGCAGGATCGGCCGTGGGGGCCGCAGGGCAGCGATGCATGGCCATTTCGGTCGCGGTGCTGGTGGGGGATGCGGTAACCCTTTTACCTGATTTGAAAAGGGCCATGGCCAAACTGAAACCCGGTGTTTGGGACGATGACGCGGCGGCATTCGGCCCGTTGATCAGCGCGCAAGCGAAACAGCGAGTAACGGCCTTGGTGGAAAGCGGCATTCAAGCCGAGGCGATATGCGAATTGGATGGACGCCAGTGCCAAGTCAGCGGCGCGCCCGATGGGCATTGGTTTGGGCCGACCTTGTTCAGTCAGGTCACGACGGATATGGCGATTTACCAACAAGAAATATTCGGCCCCGTGCTGGTGTGTGTTGCGGTTGCCAATTTAGAAGAAGCCATCGCTTTGGTTAACGCCAATCCCTTTGGTAACGGCACGTCCATATTCACGGCCAGCGGTGCTGCCGCCCGAAAATACCAACATCAGGTACAAGTGGGCCAAGTTGGTATCAATGTGCCGATCCCTGTTCCGTTGCCGTTTTTCTCGTTTACTGGTTGGCGGGGCAGTTTTTATGGTGACTTGCACGCCTACGGCAAACAAGCGGTACGTTTTTATACCGAAACGAAAACGGTCACTGCCCGTTGGTTTGATGAGTCGATTCCTGAGGGCCCCAACACCACGATCCATTTGCGATAGCGCCTACTTTATTCACCGCAATGAGGAGGATCCACGATGGAGTTTAGCTTAACGGACGATCAGCGTGCGTTTATCCAAGTCGCCCAACAATTTTCGCAAGATAAACTGGCCCCGCAAGCCGCCGAATGGGATGCCACACAAACCTTTCCTAAAGCGGTATTACGCGATGCGGGGGAGATGGGTTTTTTGAGCTTGTACGTGCCGCAATCGGTGGGGGGATTGGGGCTGTCACGGTTAGATGCGTCATTGGTGTTTGAACAATTGGCGATGGGCTGCACCTCTACCACGGCATTCATGACCATTCACAACATGGTGAGTTGGATGATCGCCAGCTTTGCGACTAACAGTGCCAAAGCGGCTTATTGTCCCCGTTTACTCACCGGAGAATGGCTGGCTTCCTATTGTTTAACGGAACCCAATGCCGGATCCGATGCGGCGGCGTTAACCACGTCTGCGCAGCGCGATGGTGAGAGTTATCGTATCAACGGTGCGAAAGCGTTTATTTCGGGGGCGGGGGCAACCGATGTGCTGGTGGTGATGGCCCGTTGTGAGCAGGGGATCACCGCTTTCATTGTACCTGCTGATGCGGAAGGGGTCAGTTATGGCCGCAAAGAGCCGAAGATGGGTTGGAACAGTCAGCCGACCCGAACGATTACGTTTGATGATGTGGTGATACCCGCTGATCACCGCTTAGGTAATGAAGGCGAAGGGTTTCATTTCGCCATGAAAGGGTTAGATGGCGGCCGGATCAATATTGCCACGTGTTCGATCGGGACGGCGCAGCAGGCGTTGAACCAAGCGACGCAGTATGTGACCGAGCGTCAGCAATTTGGTCAGCCCCTCGCACAGTTTCAGTCGGTGCAATTTGCCTTGGCAGACATGACGACCGAGTTGGTTGCGGCCCGTCAGCTGGTTCGGTACGCCGCGTACCAACTTGATCAAGGACATCCCGATGCCACCGCGCATTGTGCGATGGCCAAGCGCTTTGCCACAGATGTGGGTTTTAAGGTGTGTGATAACGCCCTGCAACTGCATGGCGGTTATGGCTACATCAAAGAATACCCGTTAGAGCGGTATTTCAGAGACGTACGGGTACACCAAATTCTGGAAGGGACCAATGAGATCATGCGACTGATTATTGCGCGGCGCGTGTTAGCGGAAGGCTGTGCTTTACTTTAGGCTGCAAACCAATCGACACCATCCACACGATCAGACAAGCGAATGAGGAATGCATATGGAAGATAACACGCCAGTGCAGCTACGCATTGAAGGGCACATTGCCATACTGACCATGAATAACCCGCCAGCCAATACGTGGACGTTAGCGAGTTTACGTCAATTGCGCGATACCGTTGAATCCTTGAATCAAAACAAGCAGGTGTATGCCCTAATCCTAACCGGAGGCGGTGATAAATTTTTCTCTGCGGGGGCAGACCTAAAACTGTTTGCCAGTGGTGACAAGGCGATGGCAGTGGACATGGCCAATGCCTTTGGTGAGGCGTTTGAAGCGTTAACACACTTTCGTGGTGTCTCGATTGCCGCCATCAATGGTTATGCTATGGGCGGCGGGCTAGAAGTGGCGTTAGCCTGTGATATCCGAATAGCTGAAGCCCATGCGGTGCTGGCGCTGCCGGAGCCGAAAGTGGGGTTATTACCTTGCGCGGGTGGTACCCAAAACTTGACCTGGCTGGTGGGTGAGGGCTGGGCCAAACGGATGATTCTATGCGGCGAGCAAGTGACAGCGTCACAAGCATTGTCGATTAAGTTGGTGGAAGAAGTAGTCGCATCAACCGAAAGCCGTGCCGCGGCCATGGCCATGGCCAGCGCGGTTGCGCAGCAATCTCCGTCATCAGTCGCGGCTTGTAAGCAGTTGATTCAACATGGTCGTGCTGCGCCGATTGACTTCGGTTTACGGCGTGAGCGGGAATATTTTGTGAAGTTGTTTGATACTGACGATCAAACCGAAGGGGTGAATGCCTTTCTCGAAAAGCGGCCGCCGAATTGGAAAAATCAATAAGCATCGAGCACGTGAATAGTGATCGCCCAATACAAACACTCAGAACATGAGTATGTAAGGCACGAGCGTGAAGGGTAAGGGGGAATGACATGGCAGGAAAGGTTAACGTACATGTATTACCGGGCGCAGAGGGGGGCAAGGTGGCTGTCGCAGAATTGGATAACCCAGCGTCACTCAATGCGCTGACCGGAGACATGTTGGCTCAACTCCACGAGGCCTTGTTGCATTGGCAGCATGATGACGACATCGCGTGTGTCTTCATTCATGGGGCGGGAGACAAGGCGTTTTGTGCTGGCGGGGATGTGCGCGCCATGTATCACGAAATGCATCAGGCGCGATTGAATGTCGCGAGTGATGCCTCAACAACGGGCACGGTGACCAATAAGGCGCCCGTTGTCAATGAAGCCACATCCCACCATGAAGCCGCGCTAAAAGCGATGCAGTTTTTAACGGACTATTTTACGGTGGAGTATAAAACCGATTATTTGATCCACACCTATCCCAAGCCTGTGATCGTGTGGGGCGGTGGCATTGTGATGGGCGGAGGGATCGGCCTATACATTGGTGCCAGTCATCGCGTGATCACATCAGACAGTCGCTTAGCCATGCCAGAGATCAGTATTGGTTTGTATCCCGATGTGGGCGGCACCTGGTTTTTGAATCAATTACCGGCGGGGGTCGGTTTGTTCCTTGGCTTAACCGGTGCGCCGGTCAATGCGACCGATGCACTGGCATTATCTTTAACCGATCATGTGTTGTTATCTTCGCAACGTGATGCCGTTCTGCAAGCCCTTCAACAGGCGGCATGGCACGATGCGCCACCGAGCATTGTGGTCAACCGGATATTGGATTCACTGGGTCAACAAGCACTCTCTCACCACCCCGATCCGCAATTATTGCCGTATTTACCAGCCATTCAAGCCGCTTGTCAGTATGGCGATCTCGCGACAATCTGCCAGAAGATCGAGCTCCTCTCTGGTGATGTGCCGGCAGCGTCACAAGCATGGTTAGCGAAGGCACAGCACACCTTGCGAGAAGGCAGCCCGATTACCGCGCATATTTGTTATCGCCAAGTCACCCAATACGCTCATGAATCCCTCGCTGATTGCTTTCGTATGGAGTTAACCCTGTCAGTGCGATGCGGTGAGCTGGGGGAATTTTATGAAGGCGTAAAGGCGCGGTTGATTGAAAAAACAGGGCAACCGCAATGGCGTTATGCCACAGTCAGTCAGGTCGATGATACGGTGATTGATCAACTGTTTACCCCGCTGTGGGCGGACAATGAACACCCGTTGCAAGCGCTGTAGTGAGAGGGCGTGACAGGCGAAAACAGGAGAATAACGATGAAAATAGCGTTTATTGGACTCGGTAACATGGGTAACCCGATGGCAAAAAATCTGCTGGCTGCGGGTCATCAGGTGACGGTGTTTGATCGTGATACGGCGGCAGCAAGTGCCTTGGCTTCAGCGGGCGCCACGGTGGCGTCAAGCATGGTATCTTCCGTACAAGGCGTTGAATGGGTGATCACCATGTTACCGGCGGGAGAGCATGTGCGTACCGTGTATTTAGGGGATAACGACGGCGGCGTAGGATTGCTGAAAATGGTCGACGCACAAACGCGTTTTATTGATTCCTCCACCATTGATCCGGCGTCTGCCCGTTTGGTCGCAAATGAAGCGGAAAAACAGGGTTTTGCCTTTGTCGATGCGCCGGTTTCTGGCGGTGTCGCCGGTGCACAAGCTGGGACATTGACCTTCATTGTAGGCGGCAGCGATGAAGCCTTTCAACAAGCCCAAAGAGTGTTGCAGGCCATGGGGAAAAACATTTTCCATGCTGGGCAAGCCGGTGACGGGCAAATGGCGAAAATCTGCAATAACTTGCTATTGGGGATCATCATGTCGGGGACGTGTGAGGCGTTGAGTTTGGGGATCGATAATGGCTTAGACCCGAAGGTGCTATCTGACATTATGCTGCAAAGCTCAGGCAGAAACTGGGCGCTAGAGCTGTATAACCCGTGCCCTGGTGTGATGGCGAATGTGCCAGCCTCCAATCAGTATCAACCGGGGTTTATGGCGAAGCTCATGCTGAAAGATCTCGGGTTGGGCCTTGAAGCAGCAACAGACAGCCAATCGTCCATTCCGATGGGAGCTCTCGCCCGTAATTTGTATGCTTTTCATCACGCAAATGGCTATGCCGAGAAAGACTTTTCGAGTTTGTTTGCGTTTTACCGCAAACGTACAGACCCGTAATGCGCAGCAATGCTTAATCTACACAGTAACTCGACGTTTTAGCAAGGAGCGAAGTATGAAGATTAAACAGTGTACCATCGCGATAACTGGCGCAGGACAAGGACTCGGCCAGATGATGGCCATCACATTAGCGCAAGCCGGTGCTGATCTCGCGTTGATAGATGTTAATGAACAAGGTTTACTCGATACCCAAAAACAGTGTCAGATGCTCAGTGCAAAAACATTAACGTATTGTGTCGATGTGACCAACGAGCAAGAGGTGGAGCATGCGTTTGCTGCCATTCAGGCCGATTTCGGTCAGTTGAATGGATTAATCAATAATGCAGGAGTGTTGCGTGATGGATTATTGGTGAAAGCCGCCACAAAGGACAAGCATGATCCGAACCGCTTGCAGAAAATGTCGCTGGAACAATTCAATACCGTGATGGCGGTGAATGTTACGGGAACGTTCTTGTGCGGACGAGAAGCGGCGGCTGCCATGATGACATTAGGTTGCCAAGGCGTGATCATTAATATTTCGAGCGTGGCACGTGCGGGGAATATCGGTCAAACCAACTATGCTGCGTCGAAAGCGGCGGTTGCGACCATGGCGGTAGGTTGGGCAAAAGAACTCGCGCGCTATGGGATCCGTGCAGCGGCTATTGCCCCAGGTGTTGTACACACTGAAATGGCCAATCAACTCAAACCGGAAGCCATTGCGCGTTTGAAAAGCATGATCCCACTCGGACGGATCGGTGACGCCAGTGAGATCGCCCATGCGGTAAAATACATTATCGAAAATGATTACTTTACCGGCAGGGTGCTTGAGGTTGATGGGGGGATGCGAATGTGATCCCCGTGATGATTAGCCGAAGAACAACACAAAAAGGGCTAAGCCGCCGCCGATGATGAACATCAGCATGGCCATGATAGACGCGAATTTGTTCAAGTAAGGAAAAAGCTTATCCATGGTGACCTCGGTTGAATGTGATACCTGACGATGGCGCGAAAGATGCCACAGTTGAGTCAAAATAGCGATGATAAATCACGGTTCGGAAACGAATGTTAACATGTTTTCGAATCGACGATTAAGGCAGTAACCCCATTGCCTGTACCTTCAAAAAGGTCGCTAAGGTCTTCGCATCTTTGATCTCATTGTTGGCAACTTTTGCGAGAAAATCACTGATGGGTAACGTGACCACATCAATGATTTCATCCTCATCCAATTCGCCGGTGCACGGTGACAAGTCGTGTGCGAGATAAACATGTTGGACTTCATCGCAGAACCCGGGAACCGGAAACAATTCCCCTAGGTGTTGCCACTGTGTGGCCTGCATTTGCACTTCTTCTGCCAGTTCACGTTGTGCACAGGCGCGAATGTTTTCTTTACCTTCTAGCGTACCCGCGGGAAATTCTAAGATCCAATCGTCAATCGCGGGGCGGTACTGATGCACCATCACAAATTCACCGGCGGCAGTGATTGGCACAATAATGACCGCGCCAGGGTGCTTCACCGTGGTAAAGGTCACCTGACGGCCATCGGGGAGCGTATGCTCTGATTCTTCAACGGAAAAACACTTCCATTGGCAAAGGGTTCGGGTTGTCATCCATCTTCATCCATTTTTGGTGAGTCGGTTTACCGTATCGCGTTGATTAGCCAATAGCAATCTGATCTCGTCCCCAGTTTTTCGCGCGATCAAGGGCGCTGTCTGCTTTGATGTAATCGAGACTGAAATCCTGAAATTCCACCGCCGTTAATCCCATGCTCACGGTCATGCTAATGTGCGCGCCAGATTCCAACTCAAGTTGGCATTGGGCGATCTGCTGTTTCAGCGTTATCGCTAAGGTTTCGGCTTGTTTCAATGAGGTTTCTGGCAGCAAAAGGCAAAACTCTTCACCACCAATACGCGCAATATGATCGCCATGGCGGGTTTTCTCTTTCAGGCACGCAGAAAGCATCATCAACATTTGGTCACCGACGGCCAATCCGTAGCGATCATTGATGTCTTTCAGGCCGTCAATATCAATCAGTACCAAGGTGAGATCTTTGAGATACCGATTGGCACGGTAGGCTTCTTGATAATAAGCCGCTTCAAGGCCTTTGCGGTTATGTAAATCGGTTAAAAAATCGGAGGAAGCAATTTTTTGTACTCGACGAATAGCTTCATTCCGATGTTGCGCCAGTAAATAGGCCATCACCAATACCATGGTGTAGGCACTGAAATTTTGTAGGGCGTCATTTATTTGCAGTTGTCGCTGACTGATCTCATCGGCGCTCATCACAATATAGACTAAGCCGAATATCAGGCTGTACCACCATGCATATTGATGTTTTAACGCGAAGAAGCACAGCAGTGGGATGGTCAATGCCAAGGTGTTGCTGACAAAACTGGTGGCGTCACTGTAAAAACCAAACATACAGTTGCCGGACGTGAACAGGATAAAGCACCAGATCAGCACATAAGGATTCAATTGATGTTTATTGCAGAGCGCAAGCAAGTAAGACAATACGCCGCCACTGATGGCTAATGACGTGAAAACCCAATTTGACCCTGACACAAAATGAGAGAACGCAATGATCACGCTGATCATGCCTGTTAACGGAAAAAGGACGGTCAGTTGGCGCTGAAGAGTGGTGCGGCTAAGTTCAATGTACGCGCTATTGTCTGATTGTAGCTGGTGGCTCTTGAATACCATATTCATGGTGGTGGGTCATCCCTAAGTAAAGCAAATCCAACCAATGCGAAACACGGTGCATTGGCTGGGCAAGCTTAATTCAGGTTGATAATTATGTCTAATTTTTCGATGAAAAATATGTAATTAACGATAGTGAGCGTTACATCTCATTAGTGAGTGTTACTGCAAGTAGGTTTTCAATAGTTTTGTTACTAAGTCGGGTTGCTCATTGGTCACGCCATGGCCCGTTTCGGGCAAAACAATGAGGGGAGCATTAAGGTGCTGGCTGAGGCTAATGCCATTTTCCAGTGGAAAAATCGCATCACTGTCGCCCCAAATCAGCAGCGTCGGCGGCAGTTGCTCTACCGGAAACGCGGAAATACGGGTTCGGTCTTCCACCAGCGATTGTATTAAGGCGGATTTCTCATCTCTGAATGACGCAAAATAATTATGGTAGATCTGATCGGCGACAAAGTCTGGCATCCGTTTGGGTTCCACAAACACATGGCTAAACAAGCGTCTGACTTCATCACTGTTTTGCGGCACAAATAATTGCTCGGGTTGATCGACACCTGCGCGCTGACAGAGGGCGGTTAAGTCATTATCTGTAAACAGGGGGCCGGGGCTAGCAATAATGACGCTTTTCTCGATACGCTCAGGCTGCGTCATCATGTTGTAAGTGACAAAACCGCCGTAAGAAATACCCGCGACATTGAATTTGTCGATACCTAAGGTATCCATAACCTGCCACACCGCGTCTGTCTGGGTGCTGAGGTTCGGCTTACCGTGACTGTAGGAATCACCAAACCAGGCTAAATCCGGCACGATCACGCGGTAGTCGCCGTTGAGCGTGAGCATTTCATTCTTCCACGTGGAGATCGCGGAGCCGCCAAAACCGTGCAGCAGTAACAAGGGCTTGCCGGTGCCACCCACCCAATACTTCATGGTACCGCCATCGCTTAACGGCAAATAATGCTCTTCGTAGCCGGCATTGATCAGTTGCGTGCGATCGTGACCCGCTTTCCATGTTACTAATTCACAGCCAGATAATGCCACCAGCGAAAGAATAAGCAGGTAATAACGAAAGAACCGAAGAGGGTGGAATACGGACATGGTGCAGCTCCCTGTGAATGAACTTATATTATACAGTGTTTTATTGAAGGGTGAAGGCGCGGAATGGATGTTTTGAAACGGCTCGCAGTGTTTGTGAAACGAACAGTGCAGGCGAAAAAGTCGGCATGATGGCTATGTTGTTATAGAACAAGGCATGATTTAGCAGGAAGTTGATGGTAGTTTTATGCGTTTCATACTCCGTCATATACAATGATGTGAGTAGTTCACATATTGATATAACAGGGAGACACACATGCGTGTTTTAGTGACGGGTGGTATGGGTTACATCGGTAGCCACACTTGCGTACAAATGATTGAAGCAGGTATGACGCCGATTATTGTTGATAACCTATACAACAGTAAGAAATCAGTACTGGCTCGCATTGAAAAGTTAACGGGTGTGAGCCCAGCCTTTTTTGAAGGCGACATTCGTGACCGTGCATTCTTAGACAAGGTGTTGGCAGAAGCGAACGTTGACGCCGTGATCCATTTCGCTGGCTTGAAAGCGGTCGGTGAGTCTGTTGCGAAGCCGCTGGAATATTACGATAACAACGTACACGGTACCTTGGTATTGGTGGAAGCGATGCGTGCAGCTGGCGTGAACAGCCTGATTTTCAGCTCATCAGCCACGGTATATGGTGATCCTGCTTCTGTGCCAATTACGGAAGATTTCCCAACCAGCGCGACCAACCCGTATGGCCGCAGTAAGTTGATGGTGGAAGAATGCCTGACTGACATTCAGCATGCGCACCCAGAAATGAGCATTACATTGCTGCGTTACTTCAACCCAGTGGGTTCACACCAGTCGGGTGAAATGGGTGAAGATCCGCAAGGTATCCCGAATAACCTGATGCCATTTATCTCGCAAGTGGCCGTGGGGCGCCGTGAGTTCTTGTCTGTGTTTGGTGATGATTACCCAACCGTTGACGGTACCGGTGTACGTGATTACATTCACGTGCTCGATCTGGCTGATGGTCACTTGGCGGCATTGACGCACAAAGGCAATGAAGCGGGCTTGCACATTTATAACTTGGGTACGGGTAACGGCTTTAGCGTACTGCAAATGGTCGACGCGTTTTCACAGGCTGCGGGCGTAGAGGTAGCATATCAAATCGCACCACGCCGTCCGGGTGATATTGCAGAGTGTTGGGCTGATCCAGCAAAAGCGAAAGCAGAACTGCATTGGTCTGCAACGCGCACTATCGATGACATGACAGCGGATACATGGCGTTGGCAGTCAGCGAACCCAACCGGTTACCCTGATCTGTAAGCCACTTTTGTGCGTGTGAGTTGCTTGTTGTGAGCGGCTCTCGATAAGTTAAAGAAAAAGCCCAAGCATACGTGCTTGGGCTTTTTTATCGCGTCGTTATTATTGCCGTGAGGGTGTGTTGTACGGCTTTATCAGGCCGAAAATTACCAAACTCGTGATCGCACCAAGGGTATCTGCCAGCATGTCTTTCTGCGCATCCCAAATATCCCCTTGGCTGCCTAAAAACTCAATACCGGCATCGCCGCCTGCCAATACCGCATACCACCATTCGATGATTTCATAGGCTGCTGCAACGGCCATGATGGAAAAGAGCCCAAACAGTGACGCGACAACGGGCTTGCAATGGTTCTTACGCACTAAATATTCAGCGATAGGGAAGGCATAGAAGCCAATCGCATAATGTGCAATCCGGTCGAAATGGTTGCGATCAGAACCAACAAGATCATTGAACCAGTCAAACGGGACATTCGCAAAGGTGTAATGGGCGCCGATACTGTGCATGAGTAACCACATCGACATCATGACATACGCAGTATTGGAAAACGTAAACGCACGGTGGGTCGCGATCAAGCCAAAGAAAACCAACACGATGGGAATAATCTCAGCCACCCACACTTCGTAAAAGGCCGGATGAATGCCAGACCAGATAATCACACTGCCGACCAAGGCGGCAAGAAAGAGGGGGAGAGGGGCTAATGGTTTGTAAGTTTCCATGTGACGGTCCTATCTGTAATGACGTGTACTTGATGGTTTAAATACAATAATACACTGTTTTATTGCATCGTAAACCTTTCATTATTTACGTGCTGTTAAGGCGGCGAGCCGAGATTGCAATGTGTCTACGTGTTCCATTGCGGTTTACCGATTATGCAACCGCGTTAATTATAGATAATGGCTGACTGAATCTATGCGAACTCAGGCAGTGCTGTGCAAGCGCGATACTCAGTGTTTGCTAAGCGCTTGCTAAGTGCTATCGATATGAAATTTTGGGAAAACAGCAGGTATGGGGTGTGCGTCAAAAGAAATGTGGTATAATTTTCTGCTAACCAAATTTAGAACTGTGTGACGAACGTCACGCAGGGTTATTACAGAATTATTCATGCTCATCACAGAGCATTATGACCGGAGCACCATTTTGCATTTTAAAGATCTTGGATTAGACCAGCGCTTGCTTCAGAAACTGAATCACTTGGCGTTCAATAAACCAACGGAAATTCAACAAACCGCTGTCCCTGTTGCGATTATGGGGAAAGATGTGTTGGCATCGTCGAAAACGGGCTCTGGTAAAACTCTGGCATTCCTACTGCCGGCCATGCAACGCATGTACCGCAGTAAACCTTTCACACGCCGTGACCCACGCGTGTTGATCCTAACGCCGACCCGTGAATTAGCGAAGCAGGTGTTTGCACACTTGCGTACGCTAAACGCAGGTACACCTTACGATGCAACATTGGTTGTCGGTGGTGAAAACTTCAACGATCAGGTAAAAGCATTGCGCAATGACCCAATGTTTGTGATTGCCACGCCGGGTCGTTTGGCGGATCACCTTGAGCACCGCAGTACGCGTCTTGATGGCCTTGAAATGCTGATTTTGGATGAAGCTGACCGTATGCTTGATCTGGGTTTTGAAGCTCAACTTCGTCGTATTCACGAAGCGGCTAATCACCGTCGTCGTCAAACCTTGATGTTCTCTGCAACGTTGGATCACACTGACGTAGTCAGCATTGCATCAGACATGCTGAATGTGCCAAAGCGTATCTCGATTGGTCACTCTGCCGAGCAGCACACAGACATTACCCAGCGTTTCTACTTGTGTGACCACCTTGATCACAAGCAAGCGTTGCTGGATAAAATTCTGGAAACAGAAAACTACAATCAGTTGATCATCTTTACGGCGACCCGTTCAGATACCGAACGTCTAACCAAAGAGTTGAACGAGCGTAAACTGAAAGCGGTTGCACTAAGTGGCGATCTTAATCAGGTTCAGCGTAACAACATCATGAGCCAGTTTGAGCGTGATTGTCACAAGATCTTGGTCACGACGGATGTTGCATCGCGTGGTCTGGACATTGAAAAAGTATCACACGTGATCAACTTTGATATGCCTAAGCACGCGGAAGAATACGTACACCGTGTGGGCCGTACGGGCCGTGCAGGTAACAAAGGTGATGCGATTTCTTTGGTTGGTCCAAAAGACTGGAAGAGCTTTAAGAACGTAGAAGCGTTCTTACAGCAAGAAATCAGCTTCACGACGATGGAAGGGCTAGAAGGCAAGTTTAAAGGCCTGAAACCTGCACCGAAGAAGAAATTCGTGAAGAAGAAGCCGACGACGAAGAAAGTGGCAGAGAAGAAAGCGACTACTACACAGCAGCCGAAGAAGCGTATGGATAAGCGTTTCTACGACAACATGGCTGTGGGTGATAATGTCTTCATGCCAAAGAAAAAGCAGCCGGTTGATCCTTCTGCAGAAGATTAATCAGTCAGCGACACGGTGCAAACCCTGATCGCATTCTGATAACAGATCGCAGCATAAAAAATGCCAGTCGTTTGACTGGCATTTTTGTATCTGGGATTTTCTGCTTCTGCTTCTGCTTCTGCTTCTGCTTCTGCTTCAAGCATTGCTTATTGCGGGTTATCACTGCCACGCTCAAGGTGCGTTACCAAGGCTTTCATGAAGCGTGCTGCTTCTCCGCCGGTACATGCGCGGTGATCAAAGGTTATCGACAAGGGCAAGGTATTGATCATTGTGGGTGTTTTCTCT
Organism: Photobacterium sp. 270122K; assembly: GCF_059941365.1. NCBI lineage: Bacteria > Pseudomonadati > Pseudomonadota > Gammaproteobacteria > Vibrionales > Vibrionaceae > Photobacterium > Photobacterium sp. 270122K. The sequence continues at coordinate 69,371 of NZ_JBPOEN010000001.1, read as the reverse complement.
TTCAGTATGAACTTCTCCATGATGCGTCCAACCCCCAGAATAGCCACTTGCGGCGGGCTCACCATCGGCGTGGCGTATAAACCGGCAATCGCCCCAAAGTTAGACAGGGTGATGGTGGCATGTTGAAATTGCTCTCTGCCAAGTTGTTTGTTTCTGACTTCTTCGACAGTACGGTCCACCCATTTACGGATCCCCTGGTTATTATATGAATCCGCATGGCGCAATACCGGCACGTATAACCCGTGGGCACTGTCGACGGCGATACCAATATTGACGTCTGTGTGTACACAGCGCGTCATGGTATCGGCATCAAACCATGCATTCAGCGCGGGCTCCGCTTGGCAGGCAAAAACAAGGGCTTTGACCAAGCGGCAGGTAATGTCTTCGTTGTCTGACCACGCATGTAAGCTCGCTTCTTCGGTCAATGTGACGGCGGCAACGTGTTGATGCGCGGTGTGCATGGTGTCGACCATGGTACGACGTGCACCTTTTAAGACTTCCGTGCCTGGCAGTTGCTGATCGCACGCGCGATAGACATCTTTCTCAAGAATGATGCCATCCGGCCCCGAGCCTGAGACTAACGACAAATTGACGCCGAGTTTTTGCGCGAGACGTCGTGCTGCCGGTAAGGCAGATAACAGCGGGCTTTGTTTATCATTCGGTTGATCGTAGTTGCCGATCCAAAACTCATCGACATTCACCTGCTGCGGCTCATGAGACACGTTCCCCACAACGGTCGCTGCATCCGTTGATTTAGTTGTGCTGGTTGATTTAGTTGTATTGGTTGATGTAGTTGTATTGTTTGATTTAGTTGTGTCGGTTGATGATGCGGTTTGTGAGGATGGCGCCGAGGCCGTACTCGGTTCAATGTCGATCAGTGCGCAGCCTATGCCGATCACATCGCCTTCATTGCCATGTCGGCCGACAATGGTACCGCTGTATGGGGCAGGGATCTCAACCGTGGCTTTGGCGGTTTCTACTGTCAGGATCACTTGATCAATGTCGACGGTATCACCCACATTCACGTGCCATTGTACGATTTCCGATTCTGCCAGCCCTTCGCCAAGATCGGGTAAGTGAAATGTTTTCATTGCCAGCCCTCCACCAAATCGCGTGCTGCATGTGTGATATCGTCTGCCTGAATCATGTAAACATCTTCATTGCGGTAATAAGGCATAACGGTGTCCATGCCCGTGACTCGTTTAGGGGGAGCTTTGAGTAAACACAGGGCCTGTTCGGCGACGCGAGCAAGAATTTCGGCCCCCACACCGCAGGTTTGGGACGCTTCATGCACCACCAGCAACCGACCGGTTTTTTCCAGTGAAGCCAGAATGGTTGCCATATCGAGGGGCTTGATGGTGGCAAGATCGATCACTTCGGCTTCAATGCCGTGTTCTGATAACGTTGATGCAGCGTGTAGTGATTCCACCACACAGGCGCCCCATGTCACTAGTGTCACATCGCGCCCTTTGCGTAAGGTAAAGCAAGTATCAAGCGGGAGTGCCTGACCGTTATCGACAACGGTCGATTTCACCGTGCGATAAATCCGCTTGGGTTCAAAAAACATTACAGGATCATTACTGCGAATGGCCGCCAACAATAAGCCGTATGCCCGTTGCGGGGAGGAAGGGATAACCACTTTTAACCCCGGAATATGGGCAAACAAGGCTTCGATGCTTTCTGAATGATGTTCCGGGGCGTGGATGCCACCGCCAAAGGGAGCGCGAAAAACCGCAGGGCAGGTGAGACGCCCTCGGGTTCGGTTTCGCATTCGCGCGGCATGACACATAATGTGTTCCATGGCGGGAAACACAAAGCCTTGAAACTGGAACTCGGCAACCGGGCGCAAGCCTTGGCTGGCCATCCCTACGGCAACGCCGGCAATTAAGGCTTCGGCAAGGGGGGAATCAATCACTCGTTTACAACCAAACTTATCTTTTAACCCCACCGTGGCACGGAAGACTCCGCCGTTGTCGCCCACATCTTCGCCCATGACGATCACATGCTCATCGTTCGCCATTTCATGGTGCAGAGCAAGGTTGACGGCTTCTAATAATGTCAGTTCACTCATGCTGACCTCCCTGTATCGTATCTGGCGTTGGGTCTGACGTCGTGTCTGATGTTATGTTTCGCATGCGCAGTGCTTTGTTGATGATGGTATCGCGCTGACGACATAAATCGGCATCAGGCGTGGCATAGAGGTAATCAAAACCAGACTCAGGCGGTTGCGGAATCTGCGCTTGATAACGCTCAACGGCCTGCACCACCTCTTCTTTACAGCGGGTCAGCAAGCGGGCCTCATCGGCTTCTGACCACGCTTCTTGGGCGATAAGATAGCTTTTTAGTCGGCTGATCGGGTCATATTGCCAAGCTTCTTGTAATTCTTCTTCTGTCCGATAGCGTGAAGCATCATCGGCCGTTGTGTGATCGCTCAGTCGATAGCTAATGGCTTCGATGAGCGTGGCGCCTTTGCCTTTTCGGGCGTGATCCAACGCGCGAAGCACGGCATCGTACACCGCGACGACGTCGTTACCATCAACGGTGATCCCCACGATGCCTGCGCCTTTCGCTTTGTCTGCCAGCCATTCAGCCCCGGATTGAATACGGCGCGGCACCGAGATCGCCCATTGATTGTTATTGATGACAAACACTAACGGAATATTCCACGCGCCTGCGCAGTTCAGAGATTCAAGAAAGTCCCCTTTGGATGTCGCCCCATCCCCGCAGGTGACAAGGGCGGCTTGGTGTTGCCCTTGAATTTTCAATGCGGCAGCGACGCCGACGGCATGGGTGCATTGGGTCGCGATAGGCACACAAAATGGGAGATCACGGGACGGTGAGTCATGTGCGGTAAAATCACTGCCGCGTTCATCACCGCCCCAATACTGTAAGTTTTTCTCTAATGGGATCCCGCGTGCCCACATGGCCGGTAAATCGCGGTAATAAGGAATGAACACATCGGTGGGTTGTAAAGCTCGACCCATCGCGATGCCCATGGCTTCCGACCCTAAGTGGGACGGGTAGGTACCGAGTTTCCCGGTACGCTGAAGCGCAACGGCTTTATTGTCGTAGGTGCGTGTTAACACCATGTCTTGATAGCAGGCGGTCAACATGGAGAGGCTGGCCCAGTCGGGGAGTGGGCGTACGATGTGTCCGAGATGATCGATAAAGCGATGCATCGGCATGGCTTGTACATTCATCATTAGCTCCTTCTGTTGCTGCCTCAAATGAGGCGGACAGCAAAGTGATGACTATGCCAACGGTATGCCAACGAAACGTGAAGAGAATAAGAGTAGAAGGCAGTGGCACAGATCAATAGTATTAAGTGTAATCAGTTTGTTAACATTCGCTGAGGCTCGAATAAACGCGAACAGTAAAGAATTCGGTACACTTTGATAGTTGTATCAATTATCACGGTTGCGCATTGTTGGCATACGACGGGGAAACGCAGAGTGCGACAGATGCATCACTGTTAAGAATGGCGATGAATAACGCCGAGTGTGGTGGGGATTCACGCATACTTAGTGCATTCATCAAATGCGTATGTATGGCGGGAGAAAAAATGAAAAGGTACGGTTACATTATCATGATGGCCTTTGCTTCTGCGTGTACCTCACAGCCCAATATGGACGATATTGCGCATCAAAAAGCGCAATTTGTGGATGAAGAGTGCAACACAGTGACCGAGTCTCCCTTATCGGATTCGTTTAATTCCTTTATGACGGAGCGACAAAAGGAGCTGAAAACGCTGCGTGATGAGTTAAGTCAGGAAAATTATGCTCAGCTAGATGATGCCCTGCAGCACTTTGCGACGTATTGGGATCAACTGCATACCGAACGTGATTTAGCATGCGAAGTGAATGCCACGTGCCAGTTTATTTGGTTAAAAAGCCCTGAACTGCAATCAAATGTGGATTTTTGTGATGGTGCAGATTTCGAGTATAGTGTGAGCCGTGCGAAAATAATTAACTTTTTCAATGATATAGAAAGGATAGAACTTCATCGTTCACGGTAAGTACCCGGCCATTTAAAATCCACACACAAAGCGTGTTTTCTGACCGTTTCTTTGGTAGTATGCGCGCCGAATACAGCTAGGATGTGATCTGTATCACGTCTAATTCCCCTTATTGCGTTTTTTGTCTTACGCTTAATGTGGCGGGTGTTTTGCTCAGGCAAGGCATCCCGAATTGCCTGTTAATGCGTGATAAAAAAACGTCACAGCTTGATCACAATTCTTTAGATGTGTTAATAGTATAGTTATCTTGTATTAGAACAAGCACCGATAAAATGTGCTTGTGTGTACAAGATGACAAGTGATAAACAGGATGGGATCCAGTCTGTATTTCTTTTTATTTCATAACGATGGAGGTATTTATGGCTATCAGCCGTAAAATTAGTAAGGAGCGTTTGGCGCTCAAAATGTCGCTAGCAGGCACTGTGTTGCTGTCTAGCCTCGGTATCGGCTATGGATTGTATGTCGGATCCAACGCTATTCTTCTCGACGGCATGTTCTCTCTACTGAGTATGGGAATGACAGGGCTTAGCCTGTATACCGCTTACTTAGTCTCAAAACCCGATGATCAGTACTTTCAATTCGGATATGCGCACATTGAGCCACTCATCAACGTGGTCAATGGCTTGCTCATCTTGATGACTTGTATTTTCGCTTTTATCAATGGTGTGCAAACCATTGCTAGTGGTGGCCATGAGATTGTGTTAGAGCACGCTCTGGTTTACGCGGTGTTATCGACCTTCTGCTGTTTCACGATTTATTTTACTGAAACCCATATTGCAAAAAGTGAACAGTCAGAATTAGTCCGGGTTGATTCACAAGAATGGTTAATTGACGGTATTTTAAGTGCGGCCATTTTAGTGGGGTTTGTCGCGGTCATGATTCTTGATGACATGGGCTACTCACAATGGAACCGCTATGTGGATCCTATTCTCGTCTCCACACTGTCGCTCGCGGCGTTGGTGTTACCGATCACGGTGTTACGCCGTAACCTAAAAGAAGTGTTGCTGGTCGCCCCTCAGGATGATGCGCAGGACAACGTTGATCGCGTGATCGCCAAACTGTCTAAGCAATACCATTTTGAAGATTACACGCACCATTTTGCCAAAACAGGTCGTCAGTACGATCTCGAGGTCAATATTTTGGTGAAAGATGATGATTTCTGGACAACCAAACGTCAGGATCATATTCGCCAAGTGTTATGGGAATCGCTTTCGGAAGAACTCGGCGATACATGGTTATCAGTCAGTTTTACCGGTCAGGCACGGTGGTTGTAACCCCCTGACGTTGTGGTATTGAAAAAAGGGCGATTTCGCCCTTTTTTATTTCGGTTTTTCCGATGTAAGAGTGAGTAATCGACGATAAGTAAGTTTCGCGGTTTGTCACAGTTTGATAACTCGTTTGTGCAATTGATAAGATAGTGCGGTATCTTTGACAGCGTCTAAAAATTGCTTCTAGTTCAAGTCGCCGCTATACCGTGGCATAGAGTGGCATTTTTTAGACCCACGAGCGTTGAGCGGCAACATGTCGTTGGGCCGACATTGACAGACTGAAAGAAGGGTTAAAATTTTGATGGAAACAATTCTTGTTATTGCATTTATCATTGGCGCAGTTTACGTGATTTGCAAAGAGAAAAAATGCACCAAAGATATCGATTACTCTCGTGATTCCCTGTAAAAGAAGGCGCCGAGAGGCGCCTTTTTTTATCCCAAAACGTCATTAAAATCAGCGAGGTAATGAGGGATTAGTAACTGTTTTGTTCATTTTTTTGACGCTTTAAACTGCAGTTGTATTTTTTGTTCTACGCCGTGATCTACATCCCGCCTTACATTCTATAAAATCTTGTTATTACACAGCTTTATGCCTATTGTTAGTGTGCTGATTTATACTGAATACTGCAAAAATGTCATCTTTCTTGCGTACCATCAGGCATAAACGGAAAACAAACTCTATGGATAGGCAAGATTAATCGCAATGCAGTTGAAACAAAACGTGTTTGAAGAATATAACCGTGCATTTTTTCGCAAATGTACCCGTAACTTTCACCTTCCTTCTTTTTTATTGGTTCTCCTCTTTTCATTTTCATTATCGTTCACCAATGAGATTGTTTCTGAGCGTTACTTGTCATCATTGATTGAAGATGACTCTCGTCGATTATTAAACCATTATTCGAGTAAGCTTGAAGATTACCCGACGATGTTAGAGACCCTCCGTCAACAGTTTCGCTATGACTGTAGTGATTACGATAGTGATAAACTCCAACAGATTACCTACAACGATTACCAGATTCGACGTATGACGTTGATGCTGAATGACGGCACGCATTGCACCAGTTTTGAGGGGGCACAAAGCGCGATAAATAAGGCACCGCTGATTCCACAACTTACCGCCGGTATTACGCTGTGGGTTGCCACAGAAGCGCGTTATGCCCAGCAAATCATCGTCTTAGAGCAGGTGTCTTCCAAGGGAACATTACGGGTGTATATGGAACCCTTAGTCACTGATGAATTGCGAAACAAATATTGTGAAGACTGTGTACTCACGGCGCTCTCTTCTGAAGCAGACGATGCGGTTACTTTTTGGCGTGGTGATGCATCCTTGTTGGCCGAAACACCCTTGTTTAGCACTGAAATCATTCATGGATTACGCTTGGATGCGTACGTTAATCCCAAGTTGCTTGAGCAATATAAACACGATTTTTGGCTTCCCTTATTCTTATTCGGCACCTTTTTAGGTGGCTTGTGCTTAGTAACGTACCGTTTGATGATCGGCCGCCGCATGTCTCTGCACTCATTGGTGGAGCAAGGGATTGAACGGCATGAGTTTGTGCCGTATTACCAACCCATTGTTGATGTATCGAACAATTCACTTTATGGGTGTGAAATGTTGGCTCGTTGGTTACGTGCGGGTCACGATATTATTTCGCCCATGGAGTTTATTCCTTATGTCGAGAAGAGTGGCCAGATTTTTCCGATTACCGATCAACTGATCAGTCAAGCGGTACGTGATATAGGTAAACTCAATTGGCATTCGACCCAGCAGGTCATGAGCATTAACGTCGTGCCGGATCAGTTGGAGTCGTTGGACATCATGCAAAAATCACTGGCGTTACTGCATACGACAAAGATTTTACCGAGCCAGATTGCGTTTGAAGTCACTGAACGTAAACGGTTTACTAACCTCACGATGGCGTCAGATGTCATCGAGCAGCTTCGAGCGTGTGGTATAGATGTCAAACTGGATGATGCCGGTACAGGCTACGGGGGATTCAGTTACATTCAGCAACTTAATATACGCAGTTTGAAAATTGATAAAATGTTCGTTGAAACCATTGGTACATCAGACATCAAATTATCCTTGTTGGACTCGATCATTGCATTTGGTAAAGAAGCAGGGATGGAGATGATTGCAGAAGGGGTTGAAACGTTGGAGCAATCCAACTACTTGGCGGCGCGGGGTGTGACGTTACAGCAAGGGTATTACTTCGGTAAACCGATGGCCTTTAGAGCGTTTGCCTATTACTGTAAGTCGATGGTTTCACGTTAATCAACGATAAATAAAAACAAAGCCCTGCATAATGCAGGGCTTTGTAGTTTGTGAGCAAAAAACGTCAGTGCGGTATCAAGGCGATGTTATGCGTTTTTTTCGCGCCATTCTTGTGTCAGGCGGGTAATGCGTTGTTCAGTTTCCTGCCAAAGACGGGTGTTGATCAGGTCGCGATATTCGCCAGTAGCTTGTTTGCACAGGGCGGTTAACTGTGGCACTTGCGTTTGTGGTAAACCGTCAAGGGCTTGCACCGCACCTTCACGGTTATTGCATAGCATGACCATGTCACAACCGGCTTGTTGTGCTGCCAGTGCGCGCTCGCTGTAACTGCCGAGCACGTCAGCCCCTTTCATGTTCAAGTCGTCAGAAAAAATAACGCCATTGAACTGCATATCTTTACGTAACACTTGCTTTAGCCAGTATTCTGAGCCGCTCGCAGGCGTATCGTCGTAATGCTCAAACACGACATGGGCGGGCATCATGGCATCAAGCAGACCTTGTTCGACCAAGGCTTTAAATACCGTCATGTCATGCTGTTTGATGTTGTCTCGCGGATCAACCGGCGTTTCCAAATGAGAATCAGCAATGACACCGCCATGCCCCGGGAAGTGCTTTCCTGTCGCTGCCATACCGGCCTGCTTCATCCCTTTGATGAATTGGCTGGCGTAACGGATCACTTGCTGCGGATCATCAGAAAACGCACGGTCACCAATGGCTTTACAGTCAAAGCCTAAATCCAATACCGGTGCCAAGCTCAGATCAATGTCCATCGCCAGCAATTCCGCTGCCATCAGCCAACCGCCATCATGGGCGAGCTCTAGCCCATTTTGACTGCCTGCGAACGCTTTGGCAGGAGGAAGTAAGGTGAATTCATCGCGAAAACGTTGTACACGTCCGCCTTCTTGATCGACAGCGATTAATAAAGGGCGCTTCGCCGTGTCACGAATGGCTTTTGTTAATGCGCGCAGTTGTTTGCGGTCATGGTAATTGCGCGCAAAAAAGATAATACCGCCAACGGTAGGGTGTTGAATAATCTCACGATCTTCTGCATCCAGTTCATAACCGGATACATCAAGCATCAAAGGACCCATGTATTCTCCTTGGGTGTGATAGGTGTTGCTATTGCTTGTCTTTATTATGCACTAGAAATGCGCAAGCCTGTATCGGGGAGTGTGAAAATCACGTCAGGGTTGTGAATTGAATACGAAAAAAAGAAAGGAGCGCGAAGGCTCCTTTCTGTAGATAGTGCAGCTATTTATGTGTCTAGCGGCATGTGTTTATCGGTACGTGCTTATGCAATAGGCTTATGAGCATGCCACCTCGGGTTCCGCTGTACGTTGTATCCGACGACGCTGCAAGGTGACGACGGCACCAAACAGTAAGAGTGCGGGGATCCAGAACCATTCTTTCGCACTGCGCTGTGCAGGGATGCGCAATTCCATGATTTCCTGATCAAACATTAAGCCGGCTTTTTCTGCTGGGCTGGAAAAATGCACGATATCAATCAAGGTTTTATCGCCTTGCTGATAGGTTTCAATCCCCAGTGCGCGTTGCTTGTCATCGCCATTGCTGCCCGCTGGTACTTCAAACAACACTGAAAACTCACGCATCACACCAACGGCATCTTCACCGTTCATACGCATGCGTAATATATCGCCTTCATTCAAACTGTTCAGCTCTTCACTGAGCGATGTCGGAGACACATAGCGATAAGGATCGCTCACTTGGTCTTGCCAGAATCCCGGACGGAACAAGGTAAATGCCACCAATAATAGTAGAAGGGTTTCATACCAACGGTTACGCGTCAGGAAGTAACCCTGTGTCGCGGCGGCGAAGATCAGCATGGCAATGGTCGCGACCACGAAAATCAGCACACCGTGTGCCCAATCCACATCGATCAACAGCAGATCGGTGTTGAAGATGAACAAGAACGGGAGGGCAGCGGTACGCAAACTGTAGTAGAACGCGGTGATCCCGGTTTTTATCGGATCGCCTTTTGACACAGCCGCTGCCGCAAATGAAGCGAGTCCCACGGGGGGCGTCACATCCGCCATGATGCCGAAATAGAACACGAACAAGTGCACCGCGATTAAAGGTACGATTAAACCTTGCTGCTGACCCAGAACCACAATCACTGGGGCAAGCAAACTGGACACCACGATGTAGTTCGCGGTTGTTGGTAAGCCCATCCCCAAAATCAAACTCAACAGGGCTGTTAGCAATAGCATGAGCATAAGATTGCCCATCGACAGCATTTCAACGAGATCTGCCAAGACGAGGCCGACACCTGTTTGCGAGACGGCACCGACAATGACCCCTGCGGTGGCTGTCGCGATGCCAATTCCGATCATATTGCGCGCACCAGCAATTAAGCCTTCACGCAGATCAATGGCACCCTCTTGCACGGATCCATAGTGGTGTTTGCCATCCGTGCGTAGCCAGTTCAATAACGGGCGCTGTGTCAGCACGATAACCACCAGAATCATACTGCCCCAGAAGGCGGACAAACCTGGCGATAGGCGTTCCACCATCAAGCACCACACCAGCACAATCACGGGCAACAAGTAATGCAGGCCAGATAGCAAGACTGCACGCGTTGACGGCAGTGTGTCGAGGTCAGTGTCTTCTTCACTCGGTAGCGGATCATTCATCGCCGCAATTTTGAGTAAACCCAAGTACGTAATGGCCAGCATTACGGCGACGCCCGGTAAGGTGTGATCACCCAGCAGAGGCTTGAGCCATCCAAGTCCGTAGTACACCGCCAGAGAAAGACCGCTGATCAGCGCGGTGCCGAAAGCAAAACCGGTCAAGCGTGCCAACCAAGGGCGTGATCCCGCAACCGCCAAGGGCTGCATACCCAGTTTAAGTGCTTCAAGGTGCACGATGTACAGTAAGGAAATATAGGAAATTGCAGCGGGTAAAAACGCGTGCTTAATGATATCGACGTACGGGATACCGATGTATTCAACCATCAAAAAGGCAGCGGCTCCCATCACCGGCGGCATAATTTGCCCATTCACAGAGGAGGCCACTTCTACGGCGCCGGCTTTCTCTGCACTGAAGCCCACTTTACGCATCATTGGAATGGTAAAAGTACCGGTAGTTACCACGTTCGCAATGGAGGAACCTGAAATGAGACCAGTCAAGCCAGAAGCAACCACGGCCGCTTTTGCCGGACCGCCGCGTAGGTGGCCCAACATGCTGAAAGCCAATTGAATGAAATAGTGGCCAGCACCGGCACGCTCTAGCAAGGCACCGAAAAGGACAAACAAGAACACGAAGCTGGTGGATACCCCCAGTGCGATACCAAAGACCCCTTCAGTGGTGATCCATTGGTGGTTTGCAAGGGCTGGGAATGGCACGCCACGGTGTGACAGTAACCCCGGCATCCAAGGCCCAGCGAGGCTGTAGATCAAGAAAAGGGTGGCGATAATAGGTAACGCTGGCCCTAATACGCGTCGGGCCGCTTCAAGCAATAGCGGAATACCGATGCAGGCGGTGATGAAATCTGCCGTAGTGAGGTTACCCGGACGTTGTGCGAGTTCGTTGTAGAACACAAATAAATACAGTGCCGCCGCCGCAGAAACCAAGCCCAATAAGAGGTCAAGGTGAGGCACGCGGTCACGCGGTGAGCGTTTACGTGCAGGGAAAACAAAGAAGGCCAATAGCAAAGCAAAAGCGAGGTGGATCGCACGGGTTTCGGTGTCGTTCATGACCCCGAAGCCGATAATGAAAGGAAGAGGAGAGGCGATCCAGAGCTGAAATAGGGACCAGCAGAGTGCGAGTGCGGTGATGACCGTCGCCATGATGCCAACAGGCAGTCGTGCCCCGACATCTTGCGCGATCAATTCTTCACTCGACAGGGTGTCTGGTGACAGTGTTTGGGTGTTATTCATTGTTTTTATCTCAATCTAAGGCAAGTACTGTGCAGACACAGCACTTGCTTGTAACGCGAGGTGTTGCCGTCGCTGTATACCGTTCGATATGATCTCGCTCGGTATTACAGCCAGCCTCGCTCCTTGTAATAACGCATCGCGCCGTCGTGCAGTGGCGCGGTGAGGCCATCCGCAATCATGGCTTTTTCATCCAGTGAGGCAAAAGCAGGGTGAAGGCGTTTGAAGCGATCTAAGTTGTCAAAAACAGATTTAACCAGTTGATAAACCAGTTCAGGATCCGTGTTGGCATGGGTAGAAAGTACCGCTTTACCGCCAAGGGAAGGCACCGGATCCGGGTTACCGCGGTACATGCCGCCAGGAATTTCCGCTTTGGTGAAATACGGTTTTTCCGCGACCAATGCGTCAATGATATCGCCAGTGACGGGTACGAAGACGGCATCAACGGTTGTAGTGGCTTCTTGGATCGCACCATTTGGGTGGCCGACAAAATAGCTCATGGCATCAATGTTGTTATCGGTCATCGCAGAGGCTTGCTCCGCCGGCTTCAGATCAGAGACCAACGCAAACACATCGTGATCCCAGTTTTTCGCATCAATCAATTGCTCGAACGTATCGCGTTGGCCGGAGCCTGGATTACCGATGTTGACGCGTTTGCCTTTCAGGCTTTCAAAGTCAGAAATTTTGGCGTCTTTACGCGCAAGGATGGTGAAAATTTCGCTTTGTAGAGAGAACACAGATCGGATATCAGCCATCTTGCCTTGGCTGTTAAAAGGGGATTGTCCGTAAAGGGCTTTGTATTGATGATCCGATTGCATAACGCCGAAGTTATATTCACCGGTGCGAATGCCGTTTACGTTAGCAACACCACCGCCACTGGCTGGCGCGTTACACTTGATATTATGGGCATCAGCGCCACGGTTGACGAAGCGGCAAATTGACTGGCCTGCAACATAATAAACGCCGGTTTGTCCGCCGGTACCAATGGTAATGAATTGCTCAGCAGCAGTTGCGTTCTTGCTATATGAGAATGATGCGGTAGCGGCGATAATGCTGGCTACAAGTGTTAGTCCTTTCATACTTCCTTTCCTGTCCAATCTACATATTGAAATAATGGTGAATGAGAGACCTCTTAATGATGTGTAGAGGCGGTTTTATCGTGTGTGATGGGGTAACGCGTTGGGTTAACCCACGATTTGTACACGTCGCGTGCACGTTGTGTGTGCGTATGTGTGTGTTTTGTGTCTGATCGTTGTTTTGTGTTTGCGGTTTGTCGATGGTGGGTTAATCAGTTTGTGTTGTTATGACGGGTTGATATAACTGATTAACTACCTATTTACGCATTGAATGTAAGTCTATTTTTGCAGGAAGGAAACCATACATTCTCACAATGAGAGAATGCGGGGGATATTGCGTTATTGTTACATGATCCACGGTTAATCGTCTGACTAATACCAAACTCAACCGTAGGATATAAAGGTAAACACCACCAAGACCGCGCTATATCCTCTGTTGAGTCATTAAAAAAGGGAGCGAAGCGATAAATTCACCGAGGGTTTTTCTTATTATGAGAATTTTTTTCTCACAAGATGAGAAGAAATGTCGCCAATGCGTTGTATCGAGTAAGGTGGCGTGCTGAATAAAATCGCAATGGGAATGCGATAATATGAAATAGACACGTCTGCGTATGGTTACATAATAAAGCCAATAAAATGAATGGCTTGCTGTGTTTTTACGCGGTTAGATGCAAGTAAGAGTGATCTTGATTCCAATTTGTAGACATTGTTCTTCCTTGCAGATTAATATGCTGATTTTGGAGGGAAATATGAAAAAATCACTATTAGCACTGGCACTTATTCCATCGTTTGCATTTGCGAATGTTATTCCAACCATTCAGGATGTGGTGAAATTGGCCGGTCCGTATGAAATTACGGAAAATGAAGCGCAAAGTTCAGTGATCCACTTGTACATTCCAGAAAATGGTATTGGTGTTGTGGGTATTTTGGGCGGTGATAAGTTTGCGGTTGCAGACGACAGCTCAAACAGCATTCAGCTGAGCATCACTGAAAATGAAAACACGGTATTTATTGATAACAACCTAAGCGTGGGTAAAGCCACAACCATTGGTATCGGTACTTACTGTGGTCGTTCTATCTCCATTTCTGTACACAGTATCGGGAACGACAGCAAAGCCGAACAAATTAAGCCAAAGCTAGCAATCAGTTCTTCTGCTTGTCCGGCATCAATGGCGAAGAAGCCAGCATAATCAGATTATTGATTGATGAATAGACATGCCCAAGTGCGATTGCGTACTTGGGCATTTTTATATGGTCGAAGTGAAGTAATGAAGCACTAGAAGCCGCGTCGCTTCCAAAAATCCCCTTCGTTTCTTTCGTAGACGGTGAAGGTTTTCTCCGCAATCACTTTGCCGTGCATTTCTAGCGTCATGCGCCAGTCCCCGACTTTGTCACTGATCGGCGCCCAGATGGTATCACCCAGATAGAAATCCCAATCATTCGTGCGAACGTGGATCTCACCGTCAAACGGTGTCTGCTCATTACCGCTGTCATCCAAAATGCCGGGATGGTAGATGCAATAGCGGATCTTTTCGCCGCGGGCATTTTTGATATTAACCGTGAAGCCAAATTCAATATCGATCTCGGCCGGAATATCCGTGGTGAAGGTTTGAATTTTCGGTAAGTGTTTAGATTGAGCATCCCACGTGGAGTGAATGCCATAGGTGTCCATACTGACGACAGGTTTTGATTTAGCCATGGGGTATGCGTGATATGAGTGAATAAATAAGGCATAGAGTATATCACGTCACAACGTGATAGCTAAAAGAGGCCGAGGGCTGTGTGTTGTCGATAAGTGCCGAATAATCAGCACTTAAAGAAAGACGAGGTATGAAAATTTAAGCACGCCTTGGCGTTTGTTGCTGGTGGTCTGTGCTTTTATTGCACTTAGTCACCGTCGCCATCGTTATGGCTGTCGTTGCCACTCATGTCATCATCCGCGGGACTCCCTTTGGCATATTTGGCGCCTGCATCGTCATCAACAGGGGATGCCTCTTGGGCTTGATCGACCAAGTTATCCGCCGTGTCGTTTTTTCCATTGAACATGTTCTTAAGCCATTCAAACATAGTCTACCCTTAGTGACAGTGTCACCGTGTATTGTGAAGGTACGATTTAATTGTAGTGGTTGAAGTGTAGTTAGGTATCTTGATGAAGAGTGAAGTGATTACAGAAAAGACGTTGGCGTACGTGAGAGTAACCGGCCCTTACGGCGAAAACTATGAATCGGCGCTGGATAATCTGTATCAGTGGGCAGGTGAGCGCGGCTTACAAAATGGTCAGTGTCTGTTTATTTATCATGACGATCCGGATTTTGTCCCTGCGCAGCAATGCACGACTGATTTGTGTTTGACTGTGCCGAGTGACACGACCGCGGAGGGGGATATTCATTTACAGTCACTACCCGCGGGCAAGTATTGGGTCATGCGAAAGATTGTTAAACATAAAAGTGAGTATAAAACGCTTTGGGGATCGTTGAAAAAAACAGTGAAGGAATTGGGCTTACAAGTGGATAACCGTCCCTGTTTTGAGCTGTATCATAGCTATGATGTGGATACACACATGGGCGATGTTGGGTTTTATCTGGCGGTGAAAGACACATAGCGGGTTGTCGGGAAAGAAAAACAGGCCACCTGATATTATCAAGTCGCCTGTTGGTGTGTTTTTCAGTTTGTTGTGTCTACGTGATATCGCTTATTCGATCAAATAGCGGGTTGTGCCTGAACAGTCAGGTTATTCAGCCAGCGCTGCTTGAGGTAGCGATTAAAGCACAGTGACAATTTCACCACTTCTTCCACGAGCATCGCCAAGTACACCATGCCAAAGC
Source organism: Photobacterium sp. 270122K (assembly GCF_059941365.1). NCBI lineage: Bacteria > Pseudomonadati > Pseudomonadota > Gammaproteobacteria > Vibrionales > Vibrionaceae > Photobacterium > Photobacterium sp. 270122K. The sequence goes on along the minus strand of NZ_JBPOEN010000001.1, from coordinate 54,019 downwards.
TCCATTCACCGATAAACGCCCCATAGGCGGTGACAGGAATACCAATTAGCCACATTGCAATGAAATCCATACGCAGGCAGAACAGGTTTTCACCGCCGGTACGCAAAATACCGTTAATGATGATCATGTTGAGCATACGCAAGCTGATCCCCACACACATAACCAGCATCGCCGGTTGTGCATACGGCAGGTATTCCGTGGTGTCTAAATTTAGCCACGCCAACACGTAAGTGTGGTTAATGTACAAGCAGAATCCCACGCCAATACCAATGATCAGGACAAACTTGATGAAGAACTTGGTCATTGCCTGAGCCGTATCAAACTCATCACGCCCCAAAGACTGGCCAATCAACACAGAGCAAGCCACCGAAATACCCATGAAAATAGCATAAAGCAAGGATTCAAATGGCCCAATCATGCTGTAAACGGCCAGTTCTGTCGTGCCCATGTGACCAAAAATGATCTGGTAGGTCAGGGTGCCCAACGCCCATAACAGTGCATTCAGCGAATGTGGGATCGCCAGTTTACGGTAAGTCATCCATAGCGTTTGGTGACGTGGAATCGCACGGCTGGTCAACAACCAGTGTTGACGGTACACCAATACACCCCACATCAGTAGAACCTGTGAAAATCGCGCAATGGTGGTAGCCAGTGCTGCACCAGCGACACCCATTGCAGGAATTCCCCAGCCACCTTTGATCAACAAAAAGTTCAGCGAAATATTAATCGCGATAGTAATGGCACCCAAAATCAAAGGCAGCATTGCATCGCCGCTTGAACGCAGGCTAGATTCGGTTGTAATAATGACGTGGGTCAAGATTAGTACCGGGAAACTGTACCAAAGGTATTGCGCACCTTGTTCAATAACCTGAAAATCATTAGTTTGCAGTTGCATGATTTGTGGTGCAAAAAAGGTGATAGCAAACGTCACGGGTACCATAATGATGGCACCGAATTTCATGGCTTGTAAGGTCACTGTTTTCGCATGCACCTTGTCATTTTTGCCCCAGTATTGGGAGACAAGTACGCCATTCGCCGATGCCAGGCCCGCCATGATCATGATAGCGACGAAATGCCATTTAGAGGCGATACCGACAGAGGCCGTGGCTGCTTGGCCAAAATCGCTTACCATCAATACATCGGCGAGCGCCAAAATGGCAACCAATGCACTTTGAATGGCAACGGGAAAAGCCAATTTTGCCACGCGGGAAAATAGCCCGATAGGCAGTGCGGTTTGTGTGTTACGTGGTGTGGTCATGATTACCTACAGATCAGAACAATGTGCAGAAAAAGGGATAGAAACGCTTACTGATTTAATGCGGCAACTATAACGAAGCAGGGAATGAAGCGACATGTTAGAAAAACCAGAAAACCTGTGCGGATCTGTCACTGTGGGTTTGGCGCTTCCGGCACAACGAACCCAATGGCAGGAAGTGGTTTATCTTGCTGAGGCGTGTAAAGAACGCTTTCTCACACAATCGGATTTGCCAGAGCTGGTGGATAATGAATTTTTCATGGCGGGACTGGCTGATTTGTCAGAAGGGTATGAGATTGAACGGGTACAAACCTTTCATCATACTCTGCTGTTTACCTTGGAAGGCATGGGAAAATTGACGACCCCCGAACGGGAGTATTCTCTGACGCCGAATACGTTAACCGTATTGCCAGTCGGCAAACCGTTCCGATTTGAACTTAAAGATGCCGATAAAAGTTGGAAGATGGCATGGGTGTTATTGCAGCCAAGTGAAAAATGGCAACCCCTAGCAGCCAATGGTCAGCGGGTCGAACAATCACGGGTGTGCGAGCAAGTGTGGTCGGTGATGAACCTGCTACACAGTGAAGTGGGCGGGCGGTCGAGTTACCGTAAACTATTTGCCAGTGAACTGTCGCGGTTGCTGCTGGGGTCAGCAACGCTGGCACCGTCTAACTCGGCGCTGCGGGTGCAAAGCATCTTCAATGACATTGAATCTCAGCTGCATTTAAACTGGACCGTAAAAGGCATTGCGAAGCAGTGCTATTTAAGTACGGAACAGTTGAATCGAATTACCAAGCAGCTTTACCAATGTTCGACACAGCAAAAATTGATCGAATTACGCATGGAAAAAGCGGTCGATTTGCTGCATTACCGTGAATGGACGGTCGGCATGGTGGCGTTGCGATTGGGCTACCAAGACCCGTTTAATTTTACTCATCGTTTTCGTCAATATCACGGGTGTTCGCCCCGCGAGTACCGTAAGCGTTTATTTGGTTAAAGAAACGTTGGCATCCGATTGTTTTCACGTTGGATGCCAACATTATTTGCCATGGATAAAGCTTCGTGGTGTCTGTCCGGTGTGTTGTTTAAAGAACGCAATGAACGCACTGTCAGAAGAAAATGCCAGGCAATGGGCGACCTCACCAACCGGTTTATTTTGCGATAGCAATTCGATGCTTTTGAGCAATCGCCACTGCTGTCGCCAGTCTTGATATGACATCCCCGTTTCTGTTTTAAACTGTCGTGTGACAGTTTTTGTGCTCGCCCCGACAGAATTCGCCAACGTGGTGATCGGCGGCGGAAGAAATGCCTCGTTACGCTGTTGCTCGCGAAACGTGTGAAAACGTTTGCTGGTAGGTAACGGCAACTGAAAAGTCTGACGTTGCGCCGCATCGAATTCTTCCCAGAATAGCGCCACGGTTTTTATCATGGTTTCTTTCGGCTTATTCCACGGCCACATCGCCATTTTGTTGATCAAGGCTTTCAGCAGATCATCCACCTCAATCATTGTCAGTGTGTCGGGACAGGTGAAATCCGCACAGTCAACATACAGTGAGCGGTAGGCCACCACGTTGGTCATTTTTGCGCGATGTGGCGTATGGGGTGGGATCCACACAGCCTTTGTCGGCGGCAAGAGGCAAATCGCATCCGTTAACTCAAAGTGCATACACCCTTGTGGCGCATACAGCAGTTGGCCTTTGTTGTGTTGGTGAATGCCAGAGTCATGTTGGCCAACATCGGCGGCGATTCCCACCACATAGGCAGAAATGGCGTCGGCATCGAAGGGGGTATGTGCATTAATCAGAGCCATTTGTCCGAATCTTGATGTTTTTGGTTTTAATGTTGTTAATGGGTAAAGCATAACGCCCCCTATACTGCACGCCAAGCTTATTCATGAAGAAACGAGGACACAATGAAGCGAATGCCTTCTTTATGGTTGATGGTCGTCATACTGATGTTTCCGCAAATTGTCGAGACGATTTACAGCCCGGCATTAGGCAGCCTTGCCCACACTTTTGCCGTCAGTGATGCCCAAGCGGCACAAACCCTGTCGGTGTATTTTTTTGCCTTTGCTCTCGGTGTGGTGGTGTGGGGCGTTGCCGCGGATAAATGGGGACGCCGGCCGACCATGCTGCTAGGGCTGTTGATTTACGGCTGTGCCGCGGGGCTGGCGATGTACACGGACAGTTTTGCGATTATTCTGCTGGCCCGTGCTACGAGTGCTTTTGGTATCGCTGTGGGATCGGTGGTTACTCAAACCATGTTGCGTGATGTGTTTGAGGGCAAAGCTTTAGGGAAAGTCTTTAGCCTGATGGGGATGGGCATTGCGATCAGCCCTGTGCTCGGTATGTTACTGGGGGGGCAGTTGGCGCAAGCGGGCGGGTACCGCTATGTCTTCGCGGCACTTCTGGTAATGGCTGTGATCTTGTTGCTGTATAACGTCGTTATGTTGCCTGAAACACAGACGCAGAGACAGCGGTCTGCACAGACGATGGGGCTCTGGGGATTAGGCCTGAAAATGCTCCGTGATCGCCATATTTGGCAATCTGCATGGTTAGTTGCTCTGTATAACATAGCCTTGTTTGCCTACTACCAATTAGGCCCTTTTGTGTTTACCCATTTGGGGCTGAATGTAGAGCAATTTGGCTATAGTGGGTTTATTTTGGGCGGCGGTACGTTTGCAGGCAGTCAACTCAATAGGATGTTACTGTCTAGGCATGTGCCACAACAGGGATTACTGCGTATTTCTGCGGCCTTATTAATGATCGGTGCCGCAGGGGTGTACGCTGTGGGTGAGGCGGTGTTAATGGGCTGTATGCCTGTGTTCTTAATCCCCATGGTATGTGTTGTTGCTGCATTTGGTATGGCGATCCCGAATGTATTGAGCCAAGCCTTGGTGGCGTATAAGCAGCAAGCGGGCAGTGCGGGGGCGATATTGGGTTTGATGTATTACGTGTTAATTGGTGTTGGATTAACCTTAGCAGGCAGCGTACAAGCGTTAGGGAGTGTACTTATCGTTTGTGCTGTGATCACATTGGGTGTGACCTTCTTATCTTGCCATGTTAACCGAGCTGAGCAAGCGCAATCCCGTATTGGCTAATTGTCTAAAGAAAAGCCGGTCACGTTTAACGCGACCGGCTTTTTCTCGCACTGGCTTACGACGGGCTTATTGACGCTTAGGCTGTTGGTAAGTGCGGCCAGCGGTTTGATACACGTCTTTTTGCTTCATATCAAACATTGATGAGAAGAACCAAGCGACAAATTTGATCACATCGTCACCGACATTCATGATCCACTCGACGTATTCTTCTTGTTCGCCGTTGTCGTTTTCTTCCATCGAAACATGGTAGATACGTTGTTCGCCGTCAATTTCAGCAAGGTTAAACTGACCTGTTAGTGATTCAGCCGCTTCTACGACATCTGCATCTTCACACGCTTTTAGTGCATTTAGCACTTCAGGCATGGTTTGCATTTCACACAGTGTTTTCACCAGCGCTTCAAATTGATCATGTTGCATTTCATTTACCTCAAAAATACCCATTGGTATGAACAGTTATTGTACCAGCGGAAAGAACCGCTGAAGCAGGATTCTTTCAAATAAATAGGCCAGTTGTTGGTTTATTGCACGCTTATTGCGCATTCATGGGGAGGGCAATTAATCCCAGAAAGAAGCCCGCTGTTCTTCACGTATACAGAAATTGTCAAAATTGCTCGCGATATCGCAAACATACCTGTTGGTTATCCGCTTAAAGAAAAAGCATGAAATACATAACAGTATGTTGCGGCTATCATTGCTAGCAACGGCGATAACACAGGGTTAAGTCGCATTTTGTAGGTGGAGTAAGGGCGCGAAATAACCGCGATCAGCAAATGACATCGATATTGTTTACTACGCCAGCCTCTACGCCCCCTGTCTACGCCTAGCCGCCGCGAAGGGAGGAGGGTTTGCATGTGTAGGCCGTATGAATAATGGCGGTATCCCCACTATTCAGAGAACCTTATCGTGAAACGGAATCTACGTTCGTATATTGCATTGGCCATCGCCGCATCGTTAACGGCTTGCAGCCAAACAGACCAAGCACCAAGCAATGCCACTTCCAACCCGACAAGCACCAGCGTGAGCAGTGACCGTTACGCCTGTGATAGCCAAATGACAGCGAAGACAGACGATTTGCGTATCTATCAGATCATGGTGGAAAGCTTTGTTGATGGCGATAAAGCGGTGGGCCATGGTACGGGTTATGGCATGAGCCATCACAGTGGTGATCTGCAAGGGATCATTGATTCGTTGGACTACATTCAGTCGCTGGGTGTGAATGCGATTTGGTTGACGCCGATTTTTGAATCTATTCCGGTTGAAGGCCAAGCGCACTGGGCAGATCGCTTGGATGCGACAGGTTATTTTGCCAGTGACTATTTCAAGATCGATCCACGTTTTGGCACGCTAGAACAAGCCCGCGAATTGGTCGAGCAAGCACATGCTAAAGGCCTGTATGTGTTCTTTGATGGGGTGTTTGGTCATCACAAAGGCAACGTGGTTCCATCACCGCAAGGGCATTTGCCTGTGGGTGAAAATAATCCGGTGAGCTACCCAGAAAGTCTTGCATTCTATGAAGAAGTGGCGAGTTACTGGGTGAAAGAGTTGAAGATTGATGGTTGGCGTCTGGATCAAGCCTATCAAGTCCCGACGGATGCGTGGAAAACGATCCGTCAGCGTGTGGATGAAGCCTCTCAGTCGGTGACCTATGTGAATGATAAAGGGGAAACGGTACACCCGCTGGGCTACATGGTGGCGGAAATTTGGAATAACGAACAGTACATCACAGAAACAGGTTACGGACCAGAAGGTGATCCAGCACTGTGTTCAGCGTTTGATTTCCCGGTGCGTTTTCGTGTGGTTGAAACCTTTGCGGTCAACGAAAGCGGTGTGAGTCGTAAAGGCGGTGAGTGGCTGAACGACGGTATGGCGCTACATAGCCAGTATCCAGAGCATGCCAAGCCGAACTTGATGCTGGGCAACCATGATGTTGTGCGTTTTGGGGACCTATTACAACGCGGCGGTATTGCTTCACCTGAGCAAGCGGAATATTGGCAACGGCATAAGGCAGCCCTGTCATTCCAAGCCGCGTATACCGGCCCCATTACCTTGTATTACGGGGAGGAAATCGGTGATCAAGTGGACGGTTTTGCCCAAAAAATCAAAGAAGATTGTGCTATTGATGGATTGTGTGATGACCATGTCGCCCGTACCAGTGCCAATATTGATGGCGTGACGGCGTCACTAACAGAAGGACAAGCTGACCTGAAACACTACGTGTCGTCACTGATGGCATTGCGCGCGCAGCACCCCGCATTATCAAAAGGGGTGCGTACCAATGTGATGGCGACAGAAAGCGTGTATGTGGATCACAAGCAAGCCGATGATGAAGCGCTACTGTACATGGTGAGTACCACGGACAACGCAGCGACGATCACGCTTGATGCTAACGCTATTGGATCGCAAGGCAACCTCCGTGATCTGCTAACGGGTGACGTATTCACGTTACATAACGGTGACTACACGATTCCATTAGCGGGTTTTGCTCCTCGCTTCCTCAGCATTGAAACGCCAACGGATGCGGGTGTTGCGCAGCAGTCTGTGGCATCCGTGTCGCTGGTGGGCGAAGGGGTCATGGCACAATGTGATAACCCGACCGTTGAAGGCAGTGGCCCTGTTGGCGAGATATTGTATGTGGTGGGTGATTTTGCGGATGCAGGTTGGAAACAGAAACCGCATAGAGCTTATCAGTACAAAGGGAGCATCGACGGAAACTACGTGTATCAGGTTGTTGTTGATGAAAAAGCCGGTGCATTTAAGATGCAGTACGCCAGCAAAGATTGGAATCCACAGTATACCGCAGAGGGGATGGCGCTGAAGGCGGGCGTGACTGAGGCGCTCATCGCGGGCGGTTACGGTAAAGATACCGCCGTAACCTTACCGCAAGCGGGTCAATACGTGTGGAGCTTAACCTTTAGTGAGCGTGGAGAACCTAAGCAAATCATGGTGTCAAAATGCAACTAGGGCAATATCACTGATTCGTTGTTTATGTAATCAAAAGTAAAGGGGATGTTGCGCTCCCTTTTTTCATTTGTGAGAGGGTTGTACATAAAAAACTTTTGTACAAAGTGATCGAATACACTACCTTGGTTGTACAAGAAGCATGTTTTGTACAACATGTAGGGAGGCAGTATGACGATCAATGTGGGTATCAGTGCATGTGTGTTAGGTGACAAAGTACGGTTTGATGGCGGACATAAGCAAAACCGTTTTGTGGTCGATGAATTATCGCAATATATGACATTCAAACCCGTGTGCCCTGAAGTGGGGATTGGCATGCCTGTACCGCGGCCTGCTATTCGCTTGCTACAATTGCCAACCGGTGAAGAGCGTCTTGTCGATAGCAAACAAAACGATATTGACTATACAGACAAGATGGCGACCTTCGCGAAACAAAAGATCAGCCAGTTTGATGGGCTGTGTGGGTATGTGGTGTGTGCAAAATCACCCACCTGTGGCATGGAGCGGGTGAAACTGCACCTTGCTAACAACAATACGGTCCCTGGCGGTGCGGTTGGGGTGTACACCAAAGCCCTCATGGCCAACATGCCGTGGCTACCCGTGGAAGAAGATGGCCGATTGAATGATCCGGTTCTGCGTGAAAACTTCGTTTTCCGTGTCTTTGCGTTAAATGACTTCTACACCAGCGTTCGAGATAACTTGTCGGTGGATGCCTTTGTGAAATTCCACTCGCGCTACAAGCTTGTACTTATGGCGCATTCTCCGAAAGCCTACAAAAGTATGGGCCCGTTAGTGGCCAACATCAAAGAGTGGGATCTTGACGCATTTTATATCCTCTATCGCCAACAATTTATGGATGCGATCAAAGAGCGCGCCAGCCGCAAAAATAAAACCAATGTGCTGATGCATCTGCAAGGCTACTTCAAGCGTTCGTTAACCAAAGAGCAGAAGCAAGAATTAGCGAGTCTGATCATGAGCTATAAAGAAGGCCACCAGCCATTGCTCGTCCCACTGGCTCTGATCAAGCATTACATCCGTGAATATCCCGATCCGTATTTACAAATCCAAACCTTTATTGACCCGTATCCAGAGGAGTTAAAACTGCGCTATGGACTGTGAAGAAGACACAGCGATGGGCCATTATGCGATCAAAGACGTGTCGGAAATGACAGGGGTCAACGCTGTGACGTTACGTGCATGGCAGCGTCGCTATGGCTTATTAAACCCCATGCGAACGGAAAAAGGCCATCGCTTATACAGCCAAGATGATATCGATACGATTAATGACATTTTGGGCTGGCTAGAAAAAGGGGTAGCGATTGGCAAGGTACGTCCGTTATTGGACGGCCATTCACCCATGTCGATAACGCCGGTCACCGGTACGGTTAGCGACAGCCAAAAAGCGGCGGATCAATTACTGATCGCTCTGAATGACTTGGATGCCATCGCGCTGGATAAACGGCTGAATCAGCTGATGAAGGAATATCCGGTTGAATTGTTTGAAAAGCAAATTGCGTCTGCGGTGGACAGTGCGGTGAATCACTCTGATAACCCGTTAGCCAATATCCAGGCCGCCATGTGGCGCAGTGTGCTCAGTGAGCGGTGTTTAACGTTAGTTGCGGGAAATCGGAAGCGGAACAAAAAGACCGGCATGTTGCTCAGCTTTGACCCCATTCCAAGTTATCGCGTGTGGTTAAAAGCCTATGCATTGGCGAATGATAGTTACAACGTCACTATCCTGACGTCGATGAGTGGCAAGTTAACCGCGCTCATGGCATTGATAAAATGTTGGGATAACAAAGAGATATTTTTAGACGGCGATAACAAGCTTGATCGTTCAGTGATAGCACAACTTCAGCCATTTTATACTGAGCTTAATTGTACCATCACGTTATCTGGCAGCATTGCTTCAATTCACGCAGACATACGGGAGGGGCAGGATGAACCGACATAAACGCCGAGGATTAATGTGGTTTCGTGCCGATTTACGCACCATCGACAATACTGCGTTATCCACGGCATGTACTCGGAGTGACGAATTGCAGGCCATTTTCATTGCGACACCCATGCAGTGGCACGAGCATCACGTTGCACCAATACAAATTGATTTTATTCGCCGTCGATTAACTGTTTTGCGAGAACAATTAGCAACGTTGGGCGTCCCCTTGACGGTGTTAGAAGTGGATGACTATGCGTCGGTTCCGGATGCGTTGCTCGCGTTTGTCAACCAACACCGCATTAATCACGTGTATTGCAACAAGCAATATGAATGGAATGAAAGCCAGCGTGATCACCGTGTGGGTCAAATCCTGCTTAACAACAAAATCCTTTTCAGCGTCTTGGATGATCAATGCGTCATTGCCCCCGGTGATGTACTCACGCAAAAAGGCGACCCATATAAAGTGTTCACCCCGTTTCGCCGAGAGTGGCTCAAGGTCTTTCGTCAAACCGATGCAGCGCCATTGGCGCCCATTTCATCCTTGCCTGAGATCCAAACTGAGGCTGAGAGTGCGGCCGAGACAGCGACGACATCCACGTTGTCAGATCTCACTCAACCGATCACATTCACTTATCCAGCCGTGGATAGCATGGCCTGGCCGGTGGATGAAGAAGCGATTCGTCAGCGGTTAGTGATGTTCTGTGAAGACAAGGTGCAAGCATACCATAAAGACAGAGATACCCCCGCTGTGGACGGTACCAGTCGACTGTCGCCGTATTTAGCGACGGGTATGTTATCGCCCCGCCAATGTATTGCAGCGCTGATGCCCTTATTCCCGGATGGGGTACAGGAAGACAAAAGTGGCCCCTTCACCTGGTTGAACGAAATTATCTGGCGCGAGTTTTACCGGCACTTGCTGGTGGCGTTTCCTGCGTTAAGCCGTAACCAGTCATTTCAACCGTGGAGCACGTTACTGCCTTGGCAGACCGATGAGCAACTGTTGGCCGCATGGCAACAAGGACGAACCGGTTTTCCCATTGTTGATGCCGCCATGCGCCAGTTGCTGCACACGGGGTGGATGCATAACCGCTTGCGCATGATCACAGCCAGTTTCCTGACTAAAGATCTATTGATCCACTGGCAAGCGGGTGAACAATGGTTCAGTCGCCATTTGATTGATGGGGATTTAGCGTCGAATAACGGCGGGTGGCAGTGGGCAGCCTCAACAGGGACAGATGCACAACCGTATTTCCGCGTGTTTAATCCCACCACACAAGGTGAAAGGTTTGATCCAAAAGGAGAATTTATTCGTACCTGGGTGCATGAATTGCAAGACGTGCCGGATAAATACATTCATCAGCCGCATGCTTGGCCTGATGCTGCTAACGGGTTAACGATGCTGGATTATCCCTTGCCGATTGTTGATCACAAACACGCCCGGTTGCGGGCCATTGACTTGTTTAAAACAGCCAAAGACATGCACCAAGAGCTTAATGAAGCGACGAAATAAGACCGACATTCAGGTGCGAATCTAGGCAGGCCTCATCGCGACGGCGTTAACAGAAGGAAGAAGAGGATGGAGATATCTAAAACAGCCCAGATCACGGATGACTTTGTGCGAACCTACCGAGCATTGAAGAAAGATAACCTGTCGATCCTCGCGGATCTTTATCATCACGATGTGGTGTTTGAGGATCCCGCGCACCGTGTTGAGGGGATCGAGCAGCTCACGCAATATTTTGCCCGCTTATTCCAATCTGTGACGCATTGCGAATTTCAAATCCATGAAAATATCACCGCTGGCCAAGTGGCTTATGTGCAATGGACCATGTTATTCAGCCATCCCAAAATTGCCAAAGGGCAAGAGCGCCTTGTTAACGGCTGTTCTCGGCTTGAATTTTGCGATGGTAAAGTGATCCAGCATCGTGATTATTTCGATATGGGTGAAATGATCTATGAAGGCGTGCCCCTGATGGGGCCGGTGATTCGCCATATCAAAGCGAGCTTATAGCGAGGGAGGTGAGGATGACAAGCACACACCACGTGTTGATCACCGGTGCCAGCTCCGGTATAGGGCGTCAATTGGCGCTGGATTATGCCGATCAAGGCTGGACGGTGTTTGCGTGCGGGCAACATGCCGAACGGTTAGAGGCATTGTCGGCAGAACACGCCAATATCACGCCTTTGCGTTTTGACATGACGGATTTGAATGAGACACAAACCGTGCTCAATACGTTACCGATAATGCCATCGCTCATTATTCTTAATGCTGGCACCTGTGAATATATCGACCAAGGACGTATTGATGTGGCGCTGTTTCGTCGGGTGTTTGAAGCCAATGTGTTTGGCACCCTGCATTGTTTACAGGCCCTGCAAGATCGGTTTGATCAGAACACGCACCTTGTGATCATGGGGTCGACCGCTTCTTATGTGCCATTGCCCCGTGCCGAAGCGTACGGTGCGTCTAAATCGGCGCTGGCTTATTTGGCGAAAACCTTAGCGTTAGATCTGGCCTCGCAAGGTGTGAAGGTGTCACTGGTGAGCCCGGGGTTTGTGCAAACGCCGCTTACCGACAAAAACGATTTCCCTATGCCGATGTGCGTGCCTGTGGCATTCGCATCAGAAAAAATCAGAAACGGGATCGCCGCTCAACGGCCTGAAATCCATTTCCCGCTCACGTTCAGTATATTTTTAAAAACCCTCGCCTTATTGCCTTTGCGAATTCAGTTATGGGCAGTAAGTAAAATGACAAGGACTTCTGCATGAAAATTGCCATTATCGGAACAGGTATTTCCGGCCTGACTTGCGCGCATTATCTTCATTCATCGCACGACATTACCGTGTATGAGGCCAACAGTTACATTGGTGGGCATACCGCCACCGTCGATGTGGATGTCGACAGCGGCCAATATGCGATTGATACCGGTTTTATTGTGTTTAATGACCGTACGTACCCTAATTTTGAGCGGTTATTGGCCGAGCTGGGGATCGAGAGACAGCCGACGGAAATGAGCTTCAGTGTTCAGAATGCCGAAAACCAGTTGGAATATAATGGCCGCAGCCTGTCGACGCTATTTGCTCAGAAACGTAACCTGCTTAATCCACAGTTTTACGCGTTCATTGCCGATATCCTCCGCTTCAATAAATTGGCACAACAGGTTGATCTTGACCAAGCGCCATCCCGTACCTTAGGGGAGTTTCTTACGCTACATCGCTTCAATGCTTACTTCTGCGAAAACTACATTTTACCAATGGGAGCAGCCATCTGGTCCTCGACACTGTCTGACATGCGAGGATTCCCATTGGGCTTTTTCGTCAGATTCTTCCGCAATCACGGCTTATTAGACATCACCAATCGTCCGCAATGGGCTGTTATTCCTGGGGGTTCCCGTGAATATGTTAAACGTTTAGTCCAGCCGTTTAATGATCGTATCCGTTTGTCTTCACCGGTGGATGAAGTGCGCCGTGTTGATGGGAAAGTCATTGTGACATCTTGTGGTCAGTCGGAGACGTATGATGAGGTCATTTTCGCCTGTCACAGTGATCAAGCTCTTGGCATGCTGGCTGACCCAACGCAAAACGAAAGTGTGGTATTGGGGGATATTGCCTATCAGCGTAATGACGTGATTTTACATACCGACGAGCGTTTATTGCCTGAGAAAAAAGTGGCATGGGCGGCATGGAATTATTTTCTCGGCAAAGATGATGACGGTCAGCGCGACAATAAACTCGCTTGTTTGACCTACAACATGAATATCTTGCAGGGACTTGATGCCCCAGAAACCTTCTGTGTCACGCTCAATCAAACGGAAAACATTCAACCGGAAAAGATCTTACGCCGTTTTGTTTACGCACATCCGGTGTTTAATACGGCCAGTTTGAAAGCGCAGCAATCCCGTCATCTCGTGAATGGCCAGCAACAGACGTGGTATTGCGGGGCGTACTGGTACAACGGTTTCCATGAGGACGGGGTGAAAAGTGCGCTTGATGTGGTTGCAGGGATTGAATCCGCGGCGATTGAATCACGGTCAGATAGCGCAGAGGCCATTGCGGGCTATTCACTCGCGGCGGCCATGACGTCATCTGCGTCTTCGTCGAAATAAGGCGGAGGGGAAAACGATGAACAGTGCGTTGTTTGTGGGAACAGTGCGGCATCGGCGGTTTCATCCCGTCGAGCACCAGTTTAATTACCCAATGTTTATGCCTTTCATTGATCTGGATGAACTAGAGACGTTAGAGCAGACCGTTACAGGTTTTGGGCAAAAGTGGTGGCATTTTGCCCGTCTGAATGTCGGCGATTACCTGCGTGATGATCAACAGACCGCGACATTGAAACAGGCCGTCATCAACAAAGCCGCCAGTTTGACGGGAGAGGTCGTTGATGGGCGAGTGATGATGTTGTGCCAATTGCGCTATGCCGGGATGTATTTCAGCCCGATAAATTTGTATTACCTGTATGACCAACAGGATGAATGGAAAACCGTGTTGGTGGAAGTGAGTAATACGCCTTGGAATGGCCGCCATTACTATACGCTGCCGGCAAAAGCGACATGGGTGACACCGCAATGGCGGGGGGAGAAGCAGTTTCATGTCTCGCCGTTTAATCCGATGGAACAGTATTACCAGTGGCAACTGAAAGCCCCACTGAACCATCTACTGGTGCATTTAGATATTCATGATCAGGGGGATGACCGCAAAGTGCTGGATGCCACAATGGCGATGCAGCGTCAGCCGTTCACCACGGCAGTGTTATGGCGCTTGCTAGCAAAAACGCCGGTGCAAACGGCCAGTGTCGTCATTGGCATTTATTGGCAAGCCTTAAAGTTATGGCGAAAGAAAGCGCCATTTTATGACCACCCGCTATCGTCCACGAAACGCGATAGCGCCGGATAAGATAAGCATCACGATAACGAGAAGAAACGAGGATGTTCCCATGCTGAAAAGTGAAGCAAATACTTTACCGCTCGACGTGACCGTTGCTGACAATGTGGCCAAGAAGGTGATTTTTGGTATTTTGACACAATTAGACGGCGTCGGAATTACCATCGCGGAATATAACGGTGAAACCATACAATTTGGCAATCATGAGGCGGCGTGTCAGGCGCATATCATTGTTAATAATCTCGGTTTTTATCAGCGCGTATTACGCGGGGGCAGTATTGCCGCTGCGGAAGCCTATATTGATGGCTGGTGGGATTCACCAGATTTAACCCAAGTGATCCGCGTGATAGCGCGTAACTTGCCTGTGCTGGATAACATTGAAGCCAAAGTGGGGTGGATAACCCAGCTAAGCGAAAAATGGCTGCACCGTTCTCGTCGAAACAATAAAACGGCCGCCAAGAAAAATATCCTCGCCCATTATGATCTCGGCAATGATTTCTACCGTACCTTTCTAGACACCAATATGCTCTATTCGGCGGGCATTTACGACAGCCAAGCAACCACGTTAGAGCAAGCGCAAATCAATAAGATGGACCGATTATGTCAGCAGCTTGACTTGCAGCCGACTGATCACTTACTGGAAATTGGCACCGGTTGGGGCGCAATGGCCATACATGCCGCGAAACATTACGGCTGTCGTGTCACCACCACCACGATTTCCAACGCCCAACATGCGTGGGCAAAGGAAAAAATTGAAGCCGCCGGCTTGAACAATCAAATCACGCTGTTACTGGAAGATTACCGGGATCTCAGTGGGGAATACGACAAGATTGTGTCCATTGAGATGATTGAAGCGGTGGGTAAAGAGTACCTGACGACCTATCTGCAAAAGTGTCAGTCGCTATTGAAGCCAGACGGGTTGATTGCGATTCAAGCAATCACAATCGCGGATCAGCGTTATGACAGTTACAGCAAAGGGGTCGACTTTATTCAGAAGTACATTTTCCCTGGCGGCTTTCTGCCTTCGATCACCGTGTTGTCATCACAGTTAACCGCGCACACGGATTTTGTTATCCGAGATATCAAAGACATCGGGATGGATTACGCCAAAACCTTGTCTGACTGGCACCAGCGCTTTGAGCAGCAGATCGATCAGATGGCAACGTTTGGATTGGATGAACGATTTATTCGGATGTGGCGCTTTTATTTCTGCTACTGCGAAGGCGGGTTCCGTGAACGCAGTATCAGCACAGTGCAATTGCTTGCAAGTCGTCAAGGCTGGCGAGACAGAACAGAGTAAGACCTGTTGTACTAGTAGCCAAAAGCCAAAAGCCAAAAGCCAAAAGCCAAAAGCCAAAAGCCAAAAGCCAAAAGCGACAAGGAGAACAACATGAAAGTGAAAGAATGGCTCCTTGTTGGGTTGGTGTTTAATGTGTTCTGGTTTCTGGCCGTATTGGGGCAAAACCAAACACTGTGGTTAACCTTGCCGTTGATTGTCTTGTGCTGGTGGCGTTACACCGGTTCGGCTTCCTTTGGATTATGGGTTGGCGTATTAGGCATAGCCATTGACAGCATATGGCTGCATGTGGGGATCTTTGCTTTTGACAGCCACGGTGAAGCGCCAATGACTGCGCTCACTCAGGCGGCGGAAACCTTAACAGCGAAGGCGATCCCGTTATGGTTGATGGCGCTTTGGATTGGGTTTGGCTCGTTTGTCTGGGTTGTGCGTGAAACGGTACTGGGTTATCCCAAGGTGCTCGTGCTGATGGTCTTCGGTATTGGTGGCACCTTGAGTTACTTTGCAGGATACCGGCTGGGTGCTGTGGAGTGGCCTTATGGTGCGGGGATCACGTTCAGCATCCTGCTGGTGACTTGGACGGCCATAGGCGCCGTGTTGATTTGGTTAACAGAACGGTTCGCCCGGAGGCATAACCATGCTCACTTATCTCACTCATCGCATGAATAATGGCATGCGCAAGCTAACCAAGCGTGTCATGAACCCTCGCATTGAAAGTGCAACAGCGCGCTGTGCGGTGGTGCTCTTTGTTGCTTCCTGTCTGTCGGCGCCCGCTTCGGCAACCTCTACGTGGCAAGCATGGCCAGCCATTGGTGATGCCAGTTTAACGTGGGGTCCGTGGGTCATTTACGATTCTGAATTGCGTTCACCCAGTGGGAGGTATCGCAGTCAGGATCACGATCTCGCTTTGGTGATCAAATATCAAAGGGATATTGATAAAGACGATCTGATTGAGGCGACAGATGATCAATGGCGACACTTGGGTATCAGCCAAGCGAAACGCACCAAGTGGTTGCGGACGCTGCATCAAATCTGGCCGGATGTAAAAAAAGGTGATCGGTTGATCTATGTGTTACAGCAAGAGCAAGGGCGTTTCTACCGTGATAACCGCCAAATTGGGGTCCTAAACGATAAAGAAATGTCACAGTCTTTCATGCATATCTGGCTGTCACCCAACACGTCATACCCCACGATTCGTCAGCAACTCATTGGCATGAAGAAGTAACACACTGAAACAAAGGCAGGACTATGGTTTCGTTTAAAGTGCATCTCATTAAATGGTGTTGGGTAGGTATTATGGGACTCAGTTTATTTGGTTGCTCAGCATCAATTGATGACTATAAATATGCAAGACCCCAATTGGACTTATTCCACTATTTTGAGGGAGACGTTAGTGCGTGGGGCATGTTACAAGATAGAAGCGGCAAGCAAACGCGCCGTTTTGAGGTGGCCATTAAAGGCACGGTGAAAGGGAAGCAATTAACCTTAGAAGAAGACTTTGTGTTTGATGATGGTGAAAAGCAGCGTCGAGTATGGATCATTACGGAAACACAAGAAGGCCATTACATTGGCGAAGCCGGGGATGTGGTGGGACAAGCCAGTGGGCGGGTTGTGGGCAATGCACTGAATTGGCAATACGTCTTACGGGTTCCGGTAGGGGATTCAACCTATGATATTACGTTTAATGATTGGATGTACCTGCAAGATGATAAGCGAATGTTCAACGTAGCGAAAATGACCAAGTTTGGTTTTGACGTCGGCCAAGTGACCTTGTTCTTTGAACGCCATGAAGCCATAAAGCCATGAATTAAGAGACGAGAGACTAAGAAACTAGAAATTAACACGAAAAAGTGCCCAAGACGTAAGTAGACACACCCTAGTACGTGATTTCCTCCGTCTGCGTCACATGAAAGACAGATAGACCCGAAATTAATTTGTTATCTCGCGTGCTATACACCTAGGTTTACAATGGAGATTATAAAACTAGGTGCATTGTGAGAGTAAATAAATATGTATTGGGTGCCAGCCTCGGCCTGTTGGTTTGTGTTGCTATCGGCGGGATTATCCTACAAAAGGCTGATCCCCATTCTCGTTCATCACCGCATACCGACGATGCCAATGGAAACCTTAAACAAGGACATTCTGCTTCGGCATTGCATCGCCATCCCTCTGTTGGCAGTGACCCCTCTGTAATACCGCACCCACAGGCTTTGATCCAACCCATTCCCCTTGCTACCGACTATGATCTCGACAGCGTCCGAGTGGGGTGGCAACTCTTCCATGATCCCAATCTGTCTTCCAATCGAAAAGTCAGTTGCGCAACTTGCCATGATCTCAATACGAACGGTGCTGAGCGTATACCGGTATCCATCGGTGTAAAGGGTGCGGGCAGTCGAAATTCAATGACAGTATTTAATGTCGCCCATAATGTGCGTTTTTTCTGGGATGGCCGAAGCAACAGCCTGGGGGATCAAATGGATGGCCCTATTCATAATCCTCTGGAAATGGACAGCAATTGGCCAGCCATTGTGGATTACGTCTCTCGTTCATCGCGCTACAAGACGGCCTTTGCTCAATTAGGCCGTCCTGTCAGTGCGGATAGCATTCGTACCTTGTTAGTGGATTTTCAACACACGTTAGCCACCCCTAATGCCCCGTTTGATCGCTACTTGCGCGGGGAAGACGTTGCCATCTCTCCTGAAGCAAAACGCGGCTGGCAGACTTTTCAAAAAGAAGGCTGCGTCAGCTGCCACCAAGGCGTTAACGTCGGGGGCAGTATGGTCATGAAATTTGGCTTTTTTGGCATCGAGGCAACCGGAAAAGAACGCAACAGCCAAGACAAGGGGCGGTATGAATTAACGGCAGACATACACGATGTGAATCTGTTTCGTGTGGCCAGCTTGCGTAATGTTGCGATCACTGCTCCGTATTTCCATGATGGGCGAACCACCTCCTTGTCAGAGGCGATTCAAATCATGGCTAAAAGCCAATTGGGTAAAGATCTCGATAAACAGAAGCTGAGTGATATTGAAGCCTTTTTGCAGGCCCTTACCGGCGAACGACCGGCCATATTGGAGGTGCTTGAAAATGAACAATAATCAGACGAAATACAACCCATTCAAATATACACTGACCCAGCGCTATGGCCTGATTTTCCTTGGTCTGTCACTTATCTTGCTGCCGCTGTCATTGTATGCCTATGTGCAAAATGTGAAATTAAACGCGTATTTACTCCGCTTGACCGATTTAGGGCACCATCTTATCCATCTGCGGGATGACATTATTCTGGCTGCCAACCAAGGCATTGCACAGCCTTATGCGTTAACGTCGGAACTGGTTACGATTGAACACGAAGTTGAAACCATTAAGCAGCACGGCACGCGTTATGAGTGGCTGCCTGATTGGGTGTTTCATGATCAAATGAACACGGTTGTTGAAGACTTCAGCCTTGCTGCGAATGCTCTGACTGGGCAACTTGATAAGCTGGTGGGCGTGAGTGTGGCCAAATCATCAACGTTACTGTCATTGCGTGTGGTACTTGATGAAAAAAATGATGTGGCATTGGATGAACAACCGTCTAACGCATTACTGGCCGATATGGTTAATCAGTCATTGCATGATAAAAAAGCGGAATATTACCCGTTCAAACGGATATTTACCGAACTGAATGCTGAGCAACGCAGGCTGTATCGTTTATTACTGTCAGAAGACAGCGTTGGCTTTGTGGAAGCTTCTGAAAGAAAAGTCGGTGAAATGCAGGCCTTCTATCGTGATCTGAATGCCTTTAGTGTTGTCAGTTTTCTTGTTTTGATGCTTTTGCTGATTTTTCTCCTGACAAAAGCACGCTTGCGTGAGTTAACGCGTATTAACCTCGAAATCGCCCAAGGCAAAGACAAAGCAGAAGCGGCCAGTCGCGCAAAGAGTGTGTTTCTTGCCACCATGAGTCATGAGCTACGCACACCGATGAACGGGGTGTTGGGAATCGCGGAGCTCATCGAATCCGAAACACAGGAGCCAGATACCCAAGAGCAAGTGAAGGTGATCATAGATTCGGGTCAACACTTACTGACGTTACTGAATGATATTTTAGATTTTTCTAAGATTGAAGAAGGCAAAATGACCTTAGAAGAGGTTGAGTTTTCATTAGACCGCGTGATCGTGCAATTGGATTCGACGCTGCGTCCACTCGCTCGCAATAAAGGATTAACCTTTCAGTTAACGAATGCTTTGCCGCCCCATACTCATTTGTATGGTGATGCAGCAAGGCTTAGACAAATCTTGTTTAACCTTATTGGTAATGCGATCAAATTTACGGAGCAAGGACGGGTGGAGGTGGCGTTTAATCACGCCAATGGCGACCTTACCGTGAGTGTGCGAGATTCTGGCATCGGGATCCAGACGGATAAGCTTGATACTATTTTCTCACCGTTTGAACAGGCTGAAAACTCTACGACCCGCCGATTTGGAGGAACGGGGCTAGGGTTATCGATTGTGAAAGAAATCACCCGCCTGATGCAGGGGCGTATCCACGTCACGAGTGAAGAAAATGTGGGCAGTGAATTTGTGGTGACGTTGCCTTTTGCCCTGCACCTTGTCGCAAAGCCTGACACGGTAGCGGCAAAAACCGAGAATGAAAATCAGGCGACGCGACGCGGATTGCATGTGTTGCTGGTGGAAGACAATGCCGTGAATGCGATGGTTGCGAGGCGATATTGTGAAAAAGCCGGCCATAAGGTGACGCATTGCCTTGATGCCATTAAAGCGATAGACACACTGAAGCAGACCCGTTTTGATTTGATTTTGATGGATAACCATATGCCTGGGATGCAAGGGAGTGACGCCATCAAGATCATTCGACAAGAACTGCACATTCATACCGTCATTTTTGCTTGTACGGCTGATGTGTCCCAAGACGCGCATGATGCGTTCATGGCGAACGGGGCGCACTGCGTGTTGACTAAACCGTTACAGGCTTGCCATTTAAATGAGGCCATCACGACCTTTGCGGTTGATATTGAGCGTTTCGGCGCGTTGCATACGGTAACGGTGAAACCGGTCGTCCCCGTGTAAAAAGACAACGTTGTAGCATCGTCTGTCGGTATGCGTTAACTTTGCCCGCGTGACATGGCGACAACGCGTTTTAACACCCAGCGTAACAGTAATGGAATATTGTCGACGTTTTCTTCATCGATGTATTTCACCATCGCTAACGCCAGATCGGGCTTGGCATGGCGTTTAAGGGCCCGGTGTATGATCTTTTTTGCGGGCATGGGGGAGTCGGTTGGAATGTTGGCTAATTCACGAAACAGCGGCTCAAACCCATTAAAGTACAGAAAATGCTCAATATCGCGTTTTGGGAGCATTGTGATGCGGTGGCGCTCCGCTTCAGCCCCTAAAAGATGGCGAACTGTGTCTACGTAGCGTCTTCCTGCCATATCACCGTCTGCAATCATATGCCATTCAATCCCCAAACTGCGGGCCACTTTAATCAGCGGCCGTAAACCACTTTGGGCAAACTCAATGATCTGCACGCCTTCCGCTGCTAGGTTATACCCACAGATCCGCGCCAACTCATTAAAGAGCCAGACTTCGGTTTCACCTTCGACTAACAGCCATGCACGGGAGAAGAGCGCGTTTGGCCGATGGACGCGCAAGTGAAACGTAATACGCCGTTGTTCATCTTTGCTGATGTTGTGATCCTTTATGGCGTAGACCTGTGTTTTGGCGGGCTTTCTGATCAGCTTCTTGATGCTATTGAGCGGGACAACAGAGGTGAGATCAGGGCTATTGGTCGTTAAGATTTTTTGCATCGGCATTTTGGTAATGAAGGTCCATGCTTGATGCAAAATGGTGGGGTGTAAACGCCCTTCGGGATCTTCCAAAATCATAATCGGACGCGATAGCCGCTTTAACTCAACAGGCCCTCTGGCGCGAATAAACGCATTCAATAGCCCCATCAGCACCAAGCGACTCTGGCGGCTGGTTTCCGGTTGCGTCAATTGCTCTAACGGGTTCATGGCATAGTGAGCACGCTCCGGAAAGTGCGCACGGTCAAAATCGTGATGGCGGTTATGCGGCGTAAACGCGAAGTAATGATCCACTAAGGTATGCAGGGCATTAATACTGCTTTTGATTTCAGCTGGGCTTACATGACCGGGTTGCGTCATTAAGCGACGACAGGTGTTATCCAAACGGCGTTCAATACGTTGCTTGTCGGTTTTACGCTTATCCGCTTGGGCATGGCTGAGCTCAGTACTGTCATACGCGACGCGTTCATCCCGCAACCGGCGCGCATCTCGAATTCGCACGACGGGATGGAGCACCATCAATTGTCGAGCTAACTTCTCACTGTTTTCTATGGGGATCACTTCGCCATGGTGGTCAAGAAAGGCATGTTGGGTGGTGACTTTGTCATTTTCAATGGCGCTGGAAATTTGGTAAAGCAGCGTGCGGGAATTCGGTGTCTTATCGGCGTGGTGCGTCTGTATCCATACGGGGGCAAAGGCACGGTAACGCCTCGCGTGGCACTCACCCGGAAAATCTTCCTGCCAATGGAGCACGATCTGTAGATGCTGCATTTTGGCGTGGCCTGCACTGTAGTCGACATGGAAATCATTAAAGGAAAAGGTATGGAAAGTGGCATGGGGCGATAAGGCGATATCTAGCGCATCCAACAGGGACGATTTACCCCAGGCGTTTTCCCCAATCAACACGGTTAACTCATCAAAAGATAATGACAGACGCTTAATGCCCCTGAATCCTGCTATTTCGATACGTTGTAGCTTCATAGTCAGCCTCGCCGTTTTCCTCTGGGGTTTCCCCACATCGTTAAGCCTATCGCACACGGATGGGAAGGGACGCTGTATTTGTCACAATATTGAAAAGCAGGTCGTCGAAAATCACGATAGAGTGCCTTGTTGACCGGTAAGGGAGTTGTTATAGTGCGCGCGATAAAAACCACGATAAATAATTGATAGAAAATGTGTTGTGGTGCGGGTTGATACGAGGGTTGATACCTTGGCGTTAGACAAATTGGAGATGTCAGATGGCTAAAATTATTCATTCTATGGTACGTGTTGTTGACTTGGATAAGTCCTTGCAGTTTTACAAAGCGGCACTTGATTTGGATGTGGCAGAGCGCTTAGATTTCGATGGCTTTAGCTTGGTGTATCTTCGCAATGAAGAAAACGACATGGAGCTAGAATTGACGTGGAACGAAGGCGCGGAAGCCTACACGCACGGTACGGGTTATGGTCACTTGGCTGTTGCCGTTGAACACCTTGAAGCGGAACATGAAAAATTGACTGCGTTGGGCTATGAACCTGCAGAGATCAAAGAATTTTTCCGAGACGGCCAATTATTGGCGAAGTTCTTCTTTGTTCAAGACCCAGACGGTTACAAGATTGAGTTCTTGCAACGTCATGGTCGTTACCAGTAAGCCATTGTGCCCGAACAGGCTGCGCATGATGCATGTGTGGCGTGTAGAACGGGTATAAGTAAGACTGCCGGCCAATTGAAACCACGCCTTGCTGCGTGGTTTTTCTTTTCTGCGATAACGCTTACAGGGACAGGAATAGGGATAAGAATCGGCCCGTAACTGACATCATTTGGTCATGCCTTTCACGTTAACATGGAATAAGTTGCATGATTGTTATCACTAAACGATGTAACAAGATGACAAAATTAAGGTAAAGACTGAGATTTAACGCATCTTGATATATCATGGCGTCAATGTACTCATGGAGAGACTGAAACGTATATGACAAAGCACCGCTCCGCGAAAATTACGATTGCACATATTAACGACACCCATTCACATTTCGAGCCTTCTTCGGTTTCACTGCAATTACCGCGTGATGTGTTGGATGCGGATATGTCTGTGTTTGCCAGTTGTGGTGGTTTTTCGCGCGTCTCATCTGCCGTTAAAGATGTTAAAAGGCAGGCTCACCTTCAAGGACGTGAGTTTATGTTTGTACATGGGGGAGATTGCTTTCAGGGAACGTTGTATTTTTCTCTCTACAAAGGGTTAGCGAATGCCCATTTACTCAATGCGGTGGGGGTAGAAGCCATGGCATTGGGTAACCATGAACTCGATATGGGTAATGGTGTGGTTGCCGATTTTATGGATCAGGTGTCTTTTCCATTACTAGCGGGTAATTGGGACTTGTCACAAGAGAACCCGAATAAACCCAATCCATTGGCTCATAAAGCCAATGTACTTGCCTATGATACCGAACAGGATCATGCTCGTTATCTGATCAAAGACGTTGATGGCGAGTCCATCGCACTCTTTGGTCTGGCGATTGAAAACATGGCGGGGATTGCGAATCCAGATCCCGATACCCATTTTCATAATGTCATTGATGTTGCAACCAAAACCATCGCGGCGATTCATCAGGCCGGTATCAATAAAATTATCGTACTCAGCCATCTTGGTTATGATCGCGATCTCGAACTGGCACAACAGGTGAGCGGAATTGGCGCCATTATTGGCGGGCATACCCATACCATGCTGGGGGATTTTAGTCGTATCGGTTACGGCGTCACAGACAACTATCCGCAGCAAGTTAATAATACTTACGTGGTACAAGCCGGTTGTAATGCGTTGGCATTAGGGCAGCTAGAGATTGATTTTAATGCCGATGGTAGCGTAGCACGTGCCGGTGGGATCAATCAGCTGCTGCTTGGGCGTCAATTCACGCTTGATGCCAGTCGTAGTCAGCACCTTGATGAAACCAGTCACGACGCCGTGAAGCAATACTTGCTGGCGGAACCTTCGGTGCGTTTCTGTATTAAAGATCCGTTGGTTGAAAACGTACTGAACGAACATTACCGTCCGGCCGTGCGTCAGTTACAAACACAACTTGTCGCGCAGATCAGCGAGCCACTGCGTCATACCCGCATCCCAGACAGTAAAGGGCCAAGTCAAATTGCACCGCTGGTGGTTGATAGCTTTGTTTGGCAAGCACGCGAACTGGGCGTACCGGTTGATTTTGGTATTCATAATGCAGGCGGCGTACGCGCATCCTTACATCAAGGTCCACTGACCGCTGCCGATATTGCAGGGCGCTTATTGCCGTTTGCCATTGGCTTGATGACGTATGAAGTGACGGGTAAGCAGATCCGTATGGCATTAGAAGGCGCTATCAATAATGCGATTGATAATGGCGTAGAAGGGACGGGGAGCGGCAGTTTTCCTTATACCTCGCATTTGCGTTATGCCTATCAATGTTGCGCCCCACAAGGCGAACGTATTGAGCATTTGCAGCTGAAACGCGACGGGCAATGGATCGATGTTAACGATGAGAGCTTGTACGTGTCCGTATCATCGGGGTATACCGCAACGGGTAAAGAAGGGTATGACGCCTTGCTTGATAGCCGTAAAGAACCGGTTCCTTTGAATGTGACGATGGCTGATGCCTTTGAAGCGTTTGCTCGCTATCACGGTGAACTTTCTGCGCCTGTAGAATCGCTGGTGGATTACCATCCGTGTGATTGCACACATGAAAGTGTGGCTTAATCGGTAGCGAATACATGACATTAAGCTGGGTCTGAGGATCCGGCTTTTTACTGCCCCCGAGGACACACAGACTATGTGCTGCCTCTTACCCCTTCGGCCTTACCTTTCTGCTTTATCTTGCCGCGCTCGATGACGGTTTATCCTTTATTTTTGTCGCCCATATCGTTGTATCAATTTTCTATACCGTGTTGTCTATGATTATTAGAGAGCAAAAAAAAGACCTAAAGGTATGGATGTTTTGGGCGATAACAGGTTTGTCTTCTTTTAACGAAGACACGAACAAGAAAATAACATGAAGAATAGAATAAAATAAAAAGCCGAACAAGAGGGAAAAGGAATGACCAGAGATTGGGTAGACATGGCCGTTGTGATGGGCTGGATAGCCGCATGGAGTGTACTGATTTATTTGATGCCAGCGATTTAAGCCGCATCAATATGCTGGTGGACATCAACAATAATCAGACGGTAATCCAAACACGAAAATATTGCCTTTTTAGCAGAGACATCAATGTCTGACAGTCACTAAAAAGGCAATAATACGTTCATTATATTAAGCATTAAGCATTAAGCATTAAGCATTAAGCCGTAACCGCTTCCGCTGATTCGCTGTTAGCCACTTCTGTTGCAAGGCGATAAGCCGCAAGATCTTCAATCGTCAGTACGGGCATCTCGTGCTGCTCACCAAAGGCAATAACCTCAGGCAGACGTGCCATCGTGCCGTCAGGATTGGTCAGTTCACACAGCACACCGTAAGGTTTCAACCCCGCCAATCGCATCAAATCAATCGTTGCTTCTGTATGGCCACGGCGTGCCAATACGCCATTTGGATTGGCTTTTAGCGGGAAAACATGACCGGGGCGGCAAATATCCGACGGTTTTGCATCATCAGCAATGGCAGCTTTAATGGTTGTTACGCGGTCTGCTGCAGAAACGCCGGTTGTGACACCGTGTGCCGCTTCAATGGTAACGGTAAAGCCCGTTTGGTTGGCGCTGGTGTTGTTTTCTACCATCATTGGTAGTTCAAGCTGCTCAACGCGCTCATCGGTTAAACACAAGCAAACAATGCCTGAACATTCACGGATCATTAACGCCATTTGCTCAGCCGTTAAGGTTTCAGCGGCGTAAATGATGTCACCTTCGTTTTCACGATCTTCATCGTCAACAACCAATACGCCATGGCCGCGACGAATGGCATCAAGGCCCGCCTCAACACGCTCAAAAGGGGTACCGTAAGGGGTAAGTAGAGACTGATTCATGGTAAGACACTCCAATTCATAATAATTACCAGAATCAGGGCATGGAAAGTCAGCAAAGTTGATGTGTACAGGTGTACAGATACAACAGCGCACCCCTCAAAAAATGGAGAGGGTGATGCGCCGTGCGTTAATTCATCGTGTGCTGACAGCGTGATGCTGACGAGATGAATAACAACGTCACTTTACTGAAATCCTCTTTCATCCGGACTATGACCGTCGGCTCTGGAATAGTATGTAAGGCACATACGGCACCAGATCTGCTGACCTTATTGCGTGATTCAATCAACGTAATAAGCGCTCGCGGGCTCCCCAAATACATGGATTACCGCCGGTGGGGAGTTTCGCCCCGCCCTGAGAATTCATCGCGAATATAGAGAAACTGTTGAAAAGGTGCAAGATAAACTGGTTTTTTGTCATCATTAGTTTGATGTTGACAAATAATTGATGAAGAAAACAGCGGCCTGGTGGCGTCAATGTGCTTTGTCAGATTGTCATGACGAAGAAGCGGACGAGGTGGCGTGATAACGACTGATTGCACGCACAATCAGCGGCAAGGTATAGGTCGGCAATTGGATGGCGGCCATAAGAAACACATAATCAGACCCCAAATAGCTCCCGGCTACGGTATAAGTCAGTAATACGTTACGATTGGCGGCGGTCAGTGCAGCCAATAAACCGGCATTCAGTGCTTGTTGCCGATAGACAATGAAGGCAAGCGCAAAAAATATCAGGCACAACATGCAAGCGATAAATAAATAGGTGAGGGCCGTTTGTGCACTTTGGTCGAAGGCTTGTCGAAATGGGCCGATTAAACCGAAGGGAAAGGTAAAGACTAACAAGATTGTTATCGAGGATAAGCGCTGATGGGCACGTTGTAAGGCATGCGGTGATATGAGCCGGAAAATAATGGCAGAAATAACCATAGGGCCAGCAATGTAAATCAGTAAGCGCTGTACATACTCAGAGAGATGTAAACTGAAAGCGTGATCTTGAAAAATATACAGGTTGAGATAAAGCATTGCAGGCATAACCAGCGTGGTCGCAATGGTCATTGCCATGGCACGTTGGGGATCTAACCCGACGGATCGCGCAATGGCAGGTGTTGCAAAAAGGGATCCCGTTGCCGCGACACCCGCGATGGCTAATACAACGGAGGGGGAAGCATGAAACAAAACGCCAAACCCTGTTCCCAATGCTGTACATCCAAGACTGTGCAATAGCGCGTAACCCCAAATAGCGCCTTTCCTGAGGGTGCGGATCAATTCACGCGGTTGTATGCCAACCAGCGTAAAAAGCATGAGAAAAAATAAGATATACGGTAAATAAGGAAAAACGGAGGCGGAGGCGTCAGGAAAAATAAAACCGCAAAGTGCAGCGATAATCAGTAATCCGGCAGAATGGCGTTGAATAAAAGCGAGCATAGGGATCATTGAATGACAAATTAATGATAAGTGTGTTGCGTTATTGTTAATCTATCGAATGGGTAAAGCAACAATTAAATGACTATTCATAATAAAACGCAAAATAGGCGCGCTTATGCTGATGGCATGAATGATATATCGTCGCTGCTATGTGATTTTAACAAAAAATAAACACATTATAAAAACTAATATTGCGAGTTTAAATTTTGTCTCTTTTGGCTGCTAAATGAACGGGTTAGAATGATTTCATTGAAAACACTTCACCCATCAGTCAAACAAACATCAAGAGGCAATCATGGCACAGGCAATGAATTTTGACACCATAGCAGCACCGTCTACCGCTCTGGACCAAAAAGCCTATGCGGTTAACATCAAAGGATTGATTGCTCACGCATTAGACATCTTCACCGTCAGTAAAAAACCGACAAAACAATACAATGTTTCAGACCTACCGGTGCACTTGCAAAAAGATATTGGCGTCTATCGTTAATACTGCTGGGTAACGCACGGAAAATTCACATAAAAACGCTGGCTTAGGCCGGCGTTTTGCGTTTATGCTGGGTGAAATATCAATGAATTATCAGTGACCTTAACGTTAGCGGCATTATGGAGCGGCAGTTTCGCCTTTCGCTGGCGTAATCGTGTGTCTGCTGAGCGTGATTGAATCTTATCGGCCGTCATTGAACAGCACAGTTTCGTTACGTTTTTTAATGATTTACATGCGTTTCAACTTGTTTATAACGCAACGGCGTGATACTGATAAGGCATAAACATAAGCTTGGAGATTTTGTTGTGGGCTTTTTTTCTAAATGGTTTGGTTTTAATCGATCAACACCTAAACAACCCGATGTAGAGCCTGTCGAATATAAAGGTTTTTTGATTTACCCAGAACCTAAGGCGGAAGGGGGACAGTTTCGTATTGCAGGCCGAATTTGTAAAACCAGTGATAATGAAACACAAACTCATACGTTTATTCGATCGGACTTGATGGGATCAAAAGTCGACGCAGAAACCTTCATGGTAAACAAAGCGAAAATGTTTATTGATCAGAACGGCGACAGTATGTTCCGTTGATCAAACAAAGACGTGACATGGTTATTTACAGTGAGTGAAGGCCATGCACGTATTGCTATTACACGTTGGACATCGCGTTATTGCGAGTATTCATCAAGGATTGATGTTTCTTCTGGCAACAAAAGCCTCAACACTTCTTATTCCTTGCTGCATACCGGATCTTTCTGCGCTAAAAATTCGCTTTAATAGCGATCTAATCGGGTTTTCATGCCTAAAAGAGTGACTTTGTTTACTAGGCATAAGCTCAATTATTCAACTTTAGCATGGTCTGACCTCTGTCCACGAGTTTCAGACGTTATTTTCTTACCGTTAGAAGGTAACATTTGTTGCATAAAAGAATGCTTGATTCGGTTGTTTTTGTTTTTTTACTACAAAACGCTTGATATTACGCGTATGGTTGGATAAAAAATTGTTACTTATTTGCCAAAATTTAGGGAATAATAATGCAAATCGGTGTGCCTAAGGAAATACTCGCCCATGAAACGCGAGTGGCTGCGACGCCTAAAACGGTCGAGCAGTTATTAAAAATGGGGTTCAGTGTTGCAGTAGAAAGCAATGCTGGTGTTGGTGCTAGTTTCGACGATGCAGCGTATGAAGCTGCGGGTGCGACAGTAGTGAGTCATGAAGACGTTTGGGCGTCTGATGTGATCTTTAAGGTCAATGCTCCCACGGTATGTGAAAAGACCGGTGTTGATGAGTTTGCCTTGATTAAAGAAGGGGCCAGTCTTGTTAGCTTTATCTGGCCTGCACAGAACCCTGAATTACTAGAAAAACTTTCTAGTAAGAATATTAACGTCATGGCGATGGACTCTGTTCCGCGTATTTCACGTGCGCAGGCACTGGATGCACTGAGCTCAATGGCAAATATCGCAGGTTACCGTGCTGTCGTTGAAGCCGCGCATGAATTTGGCCGTTTCTTTACGGGTCAAATTACCGCTGCGGGTAAAGTACCCCCTGCGAAAGTGTTGGTGGCGGGTGCCGGTGTTGCTGGCCTAGCCGCAATCGGTGCTGCTGGTAGCCTTGGTGCTATCGTGCGCGCTTTCGATGTTCGTCCTGAAGTAAAAGAACAGGTCGAATCAATGGGTGCTCATTTCCTTGAAGTCGACTATAAAGAAGACACTTCAACAGGCGATGGTTACGCCAAAGAGATGTCAGACGAGTTCAATAAAGCCGCTGAGCGTCTTTATGCTGAACAAGCAAAAGATGTCGATATCATCATCACAACGGCACTGATCCCAGGCCGTCCAGCACCGAAACTGATCACCAAAGAAATGGTTGACTCAATGAAGTCAGGCAGTGTGATCGTTGACCTTGCTGCTGCCAACGGCGGTAACTGTGCCTACACCGAAGCCGACAAAGTGATTACCACGCCAAACGGCGTAAAAATCATCGGTTATACCGACATGGTTGGCCGCTTGCCGACCCAGTCTTCTCAGCTTTACGGTACTAACCTTGTTAACTTGATGAAACTGCTCTGCAAAGAGAAAGACGGTAACATCGACATTAACTTTGATGACGAAGTGCTACGTGGCCTGACCGTTATCAAAGAAGGTGAAGTAACGTGGCCTGCTCCACCGATCAAAGTCTCTGCTCAGCCGCAAGCGAAGCAACAAGCACAGCCTGCTGAAAAAGTAGAGAAAGTTGAAGAGCCGACATCACCCGTGAAGAAAGTGGTGGCGCTTGCCGCAGCGGTTGGTGCGTTTGGTTGGGTCGCTTCTGTTGCACCTGCTGCATTCTTGTCTCATTTCACTGTATTTATCCTTGCTTGTGTCATTGGTTACTACGTGGTTTGGAACGTAACACATGCGCTTCACACGCCTCTTATGTCAGTAACGAATGCCATTTCTGGCATCATCGTTGTTGGTGCTCTGCTTCAAATCGGTCATGGCAACGGGGTCGTTTCTGTCCTTGCGTTTATTGCCGTGTTGATTGCGAGTATCAATATATTTGGCGGTTTCACAGTCACCAAGCGCATGCTTGAAATGTTCCGTAGGGATAAGTAGGAGTAGTCAGTAATGTCTGAAGGTTTAACACAAGCGGCATATATTGTAGCTGCTCTCTTTTTCATCTTGAGTTTGGCTGGTCTGTCAAAGCAAGAGTCTGCGCGCACAGGCAACTACTTCGGTATTGCCGGTATGGCCATTGCGCTGGTTGCGACGATTTTTGGTCCTGATGCGCAAGGTATCTCGTGGATCATTGTCGCCATGGTTATCGGTGGTGGTATTGGTATTTACTATGCGAAACGCGTAGAAATGACTGAAATGCCAGAACTGGTTGCTATTTTGCATAGCTTCGTGGGTATGGCTGCGGTACTGGTAGGTTACAACAGCTTTATCGAGCCACCTGCAATGGGTCTAGCTAATCCAGCGGACATGCATGCTGAGCATGTGATCCATATGGTTGAAGTGTTCTTGGGTGTATTCATCGGTGCGGTAACCTTTACGGGTTCAATCGTCGCATTCGGTAAATTGCGCGGTATCATTTCGTCTTCTGCATTGAACATTCCGCACAAGCACAAGTGGAACCTTGCTGCTATCGTGATCTCTACGATTCTCATGATTTACTTCGTGAAAGCAGACGGCAGCATGTTTGCGCTGATTGTGATGACGTTGATTGCATTTGCATTTGGTTACCACTTGGTGGCATCCATCGGTGGTGCAGACATGCCCGTCGTTGTATCAATGCTGAACTCGTACTCTGGTTGGGCAGCGGCTGCAGCCGGCTTCATGCTTGCAAATGACCTGTTGATTGTAACGGGTGCATTGGTCGGTTCTTCAGGTGCTATCCTGTCGTACATCATGTGTAAAGCGATGAACCGTTCTTTCGTCAGTGTTATTGCCGGTGGTTTCGGTCAAACCGTGACGGTATCAAGTGACGAAGAAGAAGGCGAGTACCGTGAAGCGTCTGCTGAAGAAGTTGCAGAGATGCTGAAAGATGCACGTTCAGTGGTTATCACTCCAGGGTACGGCATGGCAGTTGCTCAAGCTCAGTACCCAGTACATGAAATCACAGACAGACTGCGTCAGCAGGGTGTGGATGTCCGTTTTGGTATTCACCCAGTAGCAGGTCGTCTACCTGGTCACATGAACGTGCTGTTGGCTGAAGCGAAAGTCCCGTACGACATCGTGTTGGAAATGGATGAAATCAATGACGATTTCCCACAAACAGACGTTGTTCTGGTTATTGGTGCGAATGACACCGTTAACCCAGCAGCAATGGAAGATCCAAACAGCCCAATCGCAG
Organism: Photobacterium sp. 270122K; assembly: GCF_059941365.1. Lineage (NCBI taxonomy): Bacteria > Pseudomonadati > Pseudomonadota > Gammaproteobacteria > Vibrionales > Vibrionaceae > Photobacterium > Photobacterium sp. 270122K. Next base: position 22,075 of record NZ_JBPOEN010000001.1, on the reverse strand, counting down.
GCATGCCAGTATTGGAAGTGTGGAATGCTAAGCATGTTATCGTGTTTAAGCGTTCAATGAACACAGGTTATGCAGGCGTACAGAATCCATTGTTCTTCAAAGAGAACTCTCAGATGCTGTTTGGTGATGCGAAAGAAACGTGTAATAAGATCCTTGAGCATCTATAAATAATAGGGCGCAAGAGTGAAAGGGAGCTTCGGCTCCCTTTTTTTGGTTAAAAAGGGGGCGATTGAACATCGAAGATGCGCAGCTAGGTAAGATGCGAGTAGGATAATTACGTTATTGCTTGATATTATTCGATTACTTAACCAGCAAGCGAATGACACTTCCCTGACAATAGTAGGGATTTGAATGATAGACTGCACCCATGAAAAAATACGTCCTTTTGATCTCACTGCTACTGCTGGGCTCCACATCGGCCTTTGCGGAAAATTTACCAGAGCGCCTCAATGCCGTTCGGTCTGAACTATTGGCGAGTGAACCAATCGCGACCTATGATTTCAGGCAATTACAAAGTCAGTTCCCCAGCGTGTTGATTCTGCATTCCTCTTTGTTGCCACAATCTGCGGATTACCCGTTAAAAGCCTTACAACGCCTTTATAAAAGCTCAATGACGTGTAAAGGACCTTGGCCTGTCACCCCGTTACTGACTCAGCCCTTGGTGTTTACCCGCGCCGTATGTAACCGTACGATTTTACCCATGGGATGGTTTGCCCGTGCCGGCTATATTCATCCAGGTGGTGGCAGTTACGCGCAGCGTTATGTGCAAAAGTACCCGGACATGGCGGAAAAGCTGACCCCGTTTTTGCATATCCAAGAACGTGAATTAGCACCAACCAATACCATTTTGGGGCGATTGCAGCGCATGAGCCATGAAGAAATTGAGGTTTTTACCTCTGGTGCAGAAACGTTTGTCTCGAATGGCGAACTATGGATAAGAAACGGTAACGAATACCATATATACAGCCAACCGACGTGGTCGCCTGTTATGGGGAAATTCGATGTGCATTTTACCCGTTTGAATCAAAGTGGTTTTTGTGTACTGAAAAGCGGCAACATCTGTTGGGAAGAAGAAGATAAATCGCACTTAACCCTCTATTTATTAGTCGGGTTATTGGTTGTGAATGTGGGTTTGCTGTTCGGGTGGGGCTTTTACCGTTGGCGTATTCGTCGACGTGCTATGCAAGAACGCATGCTTGTCCTGCAAATTCTTACGCACGAATTGCGTACACCGATTGCCAGCTTGGCCATGACGGTTGAAGGTTTTCGCCGTAACTTTGATGCTTTGCCCGAAACCTTATATGATGAGTTCAGACGTTTAACCGAAGACTCACGCCGATTACGGCAATTGGCTGAAGCCAGTAAAGACTACTTACAGGCCAATCAGCAAGAACTCAGTGTTCAACACGTTGAATCATTTAATGAATGGGTTGAATATTTAAGTGAACCGTACGAGGTGACATTGGAATTAGCCGATGATCGCCCCGTCGATGTGAACATCTATTGGTTGGGTACTTGTATTGATAACTTGCTATCCAATGCCAACAAATATGGCGTAAAGCCCGTAACATTAACATCATCGTTCAATAACGGAAAATTGATTGTAAGCGTTTCAGATAAAGGACAGCTTGGCTCAAAAGATTGGGCCAGATTAAGAAAGCCCTTCGTAAGTGAAAGAGGTCTAGGGCTTGGTCTTACTATCGTTGAATCGATGATATGTAGAATGGGAGGACGAATGAAACTCATCGGTCCCCCAACCACTTTTATATTGGAGATACCGTGTGAATCAAACTCTGCTTCTGGTTGAAGATGACCGCAACCTTGCCGATGGTTTACTCGAGAGCTTGAAAGAAGCTGGCTACAACTGCTTGTACGCTGACTGTGCAACAAATGTCGCGGCATTATGGCCGAATGCGGATCTCGTGATCCTCGATCGCCAATTGCCTGAAGGGGACTCTTTAAGCTTCTTACATACTTGGCTTGGCCTAAAACATGTACCGGTGATTTTGCTCACCGCCATGGTGTCAGTGTCAGACAAAGTGATTGGTCTTGATTCAGGGGCTAAAGATTACCTGACCAAGCCGTTCGCCGAGGAAGAACTGCTGGCGCGTATTCGCCTTCACCTGCGTACGGGGGCACCGGATATGCCGATGACCAACGTGGTGAAAGTGGGCGAGATCAGCATTGATCTGGATAGCCGTGAAGTGTTGTTGGCGGGATCCAGTATTACGCTCACCCGCACGGAATTTGAATTGTTGGTGTTTCTGGCGAAAAATGCCGGTCGCGTTTTTACGCGTGATGAACTATTGGATCAGGTGTGGGGCTATAACCACTACCCAACAACACGTACCGTTGATACTCACATTTTGCAGTTGCGTCAAAAATTACCGGGCATTGAAATCGAAACCCTCCGTGGTGTGGGCTACCGGATGAAATCAGCGTAATAATGTCAAAACTGTCATTAACGTGTTCATTACTTCTGTTGCAGTCAGCATTTCTGGTGCCGACTGCAACGGCGAAGTGGTTTATGAACCAAGATATCTTTACTGTCGCGCATCAAAAACTGCTGGAAGGGCACACCAATGAGAGCTTTGACTCCATGGTGCAAGCTTGGCAGCAAACCCCCTCTGCTGATCAGCAAAACAACCTCAATGCGCTCTTGCAACTGGCCATCACAGAAGATTGCGGCCATAGCCTTGATCGTGCGGTATTACCGTCATGGCTTACCAGCTTAGTGATCCAGCGTGAAATGGTGCAGAATCAAAACCAAGTCTTACCGCGATTGGCGATTAACGGCACGGCAGATCGACGTATTACCGAGATCCAATTCATTCACTGGCCCGATCAAGTCGTGCTGTCAGCGACACCGAAAATCAACAATGGCGGCTACTTCTCATTGGAAACTCGGCGGTTGGAAAAGGCCAGCAGTGAAGGGCTATATCAATTAGTGATTAATGCCGATGGCGATGTCAGCTTTAAAACCTGGATATTGATGACACGACCGCAGAGCAAGCAACAAATAGGCTGGATAGACAGTAACAGTTGGCGCATTGAGCGTAACGGCCTGCCTGATCGCGCGTGTCCTTCGCCGGTATTGTCAATGAATGTCTATGATTTAGAAGACACCTCATGGACACCGCTTTGGACGGAAAACGTGGACGGTAAATTACCCACTACGCTACCCAAGCTAGATTTACCCGATGGCCGTTATTGGCTAAGTGTGGGCGTGATTGAAAGCCGCTGGCAAGGTGAGATAGGTATTTTAGATATTCAGAGCATCACCAGACCGATTGATCACTCAGGGCTATAGCCTCACTGAGTAAAATATCCATAAGGTGCATTTCATTTGCATCTTATAAGTTGTATTATATATGCATCTTATAAGTGCGGTGTAGTGAGCCATGATGCAAATTCTTGATAATGAAAAAGAACAGAAAATTTTGCCCCTTTTTCGTCTCGCATTTCGACCTTTCTTTTTAGCGGCCAGTGCGTTTTCTGTTGTTGCCATGCTGGTCTGGGCGTTGTTTTGGGCGGGCCGGTTACACCCTGTGGGGTGGATGTATAGCAACCCGATATGGTGGCACAGTCACGAAATGCTGTTTGGCTTTACCGGTGCCATTATTATCGGTTTTTTGCTAACGGCCGTACAAAATTGGACGGGAAATCCGGGCGTGAGAGGGCCTAAGCTTGCCGCGATTTTTGTTTGCTGGCTGATTGCGCGTGTTGCCTTGTTAGTTGGCAGCCCACATTGGGTATGGATGTTGGTTGACCTACTTTGGATGCCACTTGCGGCTTACTTTCTTGCTGTCCCCATTCTTATCCGCAAGCAATGGAACAACCTCTTTTTTGTACCGTTAATTATTCTGATGACGGTACTGAATGCGTTATTTCATCTCAATGCCTTGGGGGTGGGTCAAGCGTTGCCTATTACCTCGACCCATTCATTGTCGATGATGACTGTGATGGTGATCAGCCTGATCGTGTTGATTGTGGGTGGCAGGGTCATTCCATTCTTTACCTGGCGCGGAACGAATACCGAACAAATCACCCGTGTTAAAGGGCTTGAATTAGCAGCGTTAGTACCCAGTTGGTTACTGCTGCTGAATGTGCTGCTTCCTATTCCAGACGCCATTAATCGCATTTCGTTGCCACTGTTATTAACCGTAACGGCCGTTTGTCATTTGCTGCGTTTTCTTCGTTGGCGTACGCTTTCTACTTGTCGAGTGCCATTGCTGTGGTTGTTGCATTTTGCCTATGCGGCCATGATTATCGGCCTGTTCCTATTGGCGATGCATTACACGGTGGGCGGTGTCAGTGAAAGTATTGCGCTCCACAGCCTGACGGTCGGCGGTATTGGCTGCATGGTATTGGCCATGATTGCACGTGTCTCGTTAGGGCATACCGGACGCAGCCTACAGATTGGCGTGATGATGAAAGTCGCTTTTGTGATGCTTGTATTGGCCACCTTAGTGCGCACAGTAATGATTGCGCTATGGCCAAGTTTGACGTTATCCGGTTATGTGATTTCGGCCTGTTTATGGGCCGTGGCATACGCGATCTTTACTGTTGTCTATTATCCGGTGCTAACACGCCCACGCGTTGATGGCCGTCCGGGTTAATAAGCAGATGACAATAGGGGACAAAATCCCTAAACTGGCTTTTTTTCTTGGATAAATGATTTATGTTTAACAACACACCGACACTGACCCATGCCCAGCAACAAGAAGCGGCAGATAAAATTCATGAGCTTATGGCGCAAGGGTTCAGCAGCGGCGAAGCCATCATGATGGTCGCGAACGCAATCCGAGAAGCAGAAGCACAAAAACAAGAAGCGCAAAATAACGATCAGTAAGATTGTTCGCTCCGCTTTTAGAAAAATCCCCAACGGTCATCGAAAGATGGCCGTTTTTTCGTCAAATCGTGCCGTAAATCCCAGATGTTTCATGTCGGTTGGGTACAATCAACCCTATACATCCTCTGAGAATCCATACGGAAAGTAAGGACAGAGTGAAAGGCTGGCATTGAACAGATTGGGGGGCAGATGAATAACCGATATCTCAAGGCGTGCACATTGGCACGGGCAAAGCATAAAGGGCAGATGTATGGCAGCCTGCCTTACTATGTCCATCTCGAAGCTGTTTCTCGCTTAGCCAGTCCCTTTGGTTCAAATGCGATGATTGTCGCGCAGCTGCATGACGTGCTTGAAGATACAGGAACCAGCATCAATGAATTGATCGCTGATTTTGGCTTTGTAGTGGCAGATGCGGTGAAGTACATATCAGACAGCCAATTAGACAACCGTCAGGCGCGTAAAGATGAAATTAACCACCGTTTGTCTATGCTGAGTACCGATGAAGAATCCGCGCGACTTGCGCTTATTGTCAAAACCTGTGATCGGCTAGCCAACGTACGAGCGAGTTTATCCAGCAAAGAAAATTACTACGAACAATACCAAATGGAACATGCCGCCTTTAAAAAGGCCGTGTATCGTCAAGGCTTGTGTGAAGCATTGTGGTGGGAGCTGGATAATTTGCTACGCCATTCTGAAGCCTCATAAAGTCACGTCGATATCGACTCTACATCGACAATTCAAGGACAGTTCAAGAACAGTTACAACAAGGTTGTGTAATCAGATAGCGCAAAACGGGCGCAATGATATCGCTATCATTGCGCCCGTTTTCTTTCGTGAAAGACTACGATTGGTATGCTCACCCAATCACAGTATTCACATGCTGTGCTATCACACCGTTATTCTGTGTCGTAAATGGTCGGGATCGGCTTACGCTTGTGCTGTGTCGCCTTGTAAATACCCACCAAACGATTCGTCACTGCTTGCTCAACCTCGCGGCCTTCCAAGAAGTCATCGATCTGATCGTAAGTGACCATAAGCGCATCTTCATCGGCTTTTTGCGGTGCCAATTCTTCCAGATCCGCAGTGGGTACTTTATAGACCAACTGATCCGGCGCGCCCAATTTTGCGGCCAATGAACGCACTTGGCGCTTGTTCAGACCAAAGAGAGGGGCGAGATCGCACGCACCGTCACCGTGCTTGGTGTAGAAGCCCGTGATATTTTCCGCTGAGTGGTCAGTACCCAGCACTAATCCGCCCACTAAGCCGGCAATTTCATATTGTGCAATCATACGCATGCGCGCTTTTACATTGCCTTTTACAAAATCAACCTTGCCTGCATCAGCCGGAATTAACCCCGTGCCTTCAAGCGCGAATAGGGTGCTAGCATGGCTGCCGTCAACACCGTCTTTGATGTTCACGCTCACAGAGTGTGATGGCTGAATAAAGGACAGCGCCAATTGTGCTTCATCTTCGTCTTGCTGCTCACCGTAAGGTAGGCGAACGGCAATGAATTGATAAGCGTCAGTATTTTCCTGTTGGTTCAACGCTTCAACGGCAAGTTGCGCCAGACGGCCACAAGTTGTTGAATCCACACCACCACTGATACCTAATACCAGCGACTGACAACGTGATTGCTTGAGTTTACGCTGAATGAATGCGATACGGCGCGCGATTTCAAACTCGACATCAATCGTTGGCAATACGCGCATTTCTTGAAGAATGATCTCTTCCATAGTCAATGAATCCTCCGGGCATTGCCCGCTTTGTAACCACATGACGTAATGCAATGCAAAAAAAAAGTGAAATGCATTAAACCTTTTGCAAAATCATGCGATAACTCTATGTCAGGATCAATCCTCTCGTGATAATAAAATGGAATTATCAACAAAACGGCTTAAAAAAGGGGCATTCTAGACATGACAACATCAATCGCCGTCTTTGGTAGCGCATTTAACCCACCCAGTATTGGTCATCGCTCTGTGCTGGAACGGCTTCGCCATTTTGACAAGGTACTGTTGGTTCCCAGTTTTCGCCATGCGTGGGGAAAACAAATGTTAGATTACTCATCACGTTGTGACTTGGTGTCAGCGTTTATCGAAGACATTCAATTGCCCAATGTGACGTTGTCACGCATTGAGTCGGACATTGCGGTGGGCACAGAAGCCATTACCACGTTTGCCGTGTTAGAAGCATTACAGCAAGCGTATCCGGAAGCGAACCTCACGTTTGTGTTGGGGCCGGATAACTTCCTGAACTTTAGTAAGTTTTACAAAGCGGATGCGATCATGACGCGTTGGCAAGTGTTGGCTTGTCCTGAAACCGTCCGTGTGAGAAGCAGTGATATTCGTGAACATATTGTCAATAGTCGTACTGTCTCACATTTAACAACCGAAAAGGTTGCTAAAATGTTACGTGATAATAATTGGTACACTGAATAGGTTTTTGTTTAGATTGATGATTTGTCAATCCATTTACATGACATGTAGTAGCAGTAGAAAGATGTTGTTTTCTTACTTTCTAGCGGGTTTGTCTTTAACGATTATGCCTGTTGACGTTAACGCGTGCGTCTCCCTTGACGATGGGGAGTTTGCGGCACTGTCGGCAACGCAGCAGAAGGCACACCTCGCTTCGTGTTCCAGTGAAAAACTCGCACTGATGCCATCAGGGGCGGGAAAAAGCACCATTCCGGCTTCAACGTCTCAACGAGACGAAGTATTACGTATGGAATGGTCAGATAAGGGCGCGCAGACGCGTGGTACCTTTTGGGATAATTGGGCGAAAAAACTGGATTCTCCCGTTGTATCGTCAAATTCGGATTCGAGCTTTTACGGCTTGGGCTTTTGGTTGCCTGATCGTTATGCCAAAGATGATGACATGGAATTCGAAAACACCAAAGACTGGTTGAAAAAGTACGGATTGCAGATGAGCTTTGGGGTGGGAGGGGAAGACAACCAATCACCACGTGTGCGTTTTGATTACCGCTGGCACGAAGAGAGTGACTTAGATGATGTCTTCATCCAAGTTGAGATCCCGTTTCAGTAATAGGCACGTTGTTCGTTCAAGCGTCACGGTAACAGCATAAACAAAGTACGGATCATGAATAACAAAAAGCGACGATAATCATCGTCGCTTTTTGTTTTTTGCGCATCTATTTTTCACTGTGCCAGAATAGATGTACACATGCGCTCAGTTTGTTGGCGCTCGCAGTTTGTCTCTCTCCGCGTCGAAACGAAGAAAGATGAAGACTACAGTGATTCACCCAAAATAGGATTCGCCATCGCGTTCAGCAATTCTGGTGTCGTGTGTAGCGCCTCAGCGATTTGCTCTACTTTGCGACCCGAGCGAGACAAGCGTGCGGCCTCTCGCATTAACAGGCATGTTTCAATTTCTTTGAGCGAGTAACCGATATACTTGGCGATGGTCGTCGCGGCAGGGGCATTTGTGACCTTGTCACCTTTTAGCAGCTGTGCCAATACACCGATGTGATCGGCAGCCAGCCCAGGGGCGATAGATGCACTTCTCACTTTTAGCTTAGTGGCTTGATCACCGAGCACACGCAGCAAGTTGCCAGATTCGCCACTCAACGGTAGTGTATCGCCGCGTTGTTGTGCCGATGCTAACTCATTTGCCACCGCCGCGATTAACGGTGACACGGTGAAATAGCCCGCTTCACGGCATAACGGCGTGGTTAAGCGAGCAGAAAATGCCAACGAGTGGTAGTGCGTGCCCGGCAGGATGGTAACGGCATGTAAGCAGTCAAAAGGAATAAAAAAGCCTTGGCCAGCCGTTACCGTAAACTCTTGCTGCCCTAAGCGAATCAGCACACAGCCTTGGCTGATGATCAACATCAAAGCGTGCGGGCTTTTTCGACGTGCGCCGACATGGAGAAAAGATTGTTGATGGGTAGAAAAATCGATGGCTTGTTTCATAGTGAATCTCTAGCAAAAATGCCCACACATATTGTTATTTTTTCCACTTAGCGTCAACTGAAGCACGTCACTAGAGTGAAAACTATTGGAGGATGCCGTAGGAATGTCGAATAATACACGGTTATTTGGTTGTATCTTAGGTAAAGTGGCGAAAGTTGTCGCAGTTTTTTCTGGTAAGACCTCCAACCATTGTAGGGTTTAGATTTATCTCATTGGGATCACTCTAAATTCTGCGTAAAATACCGCAGTTTTTTAATTAATGAAGCCAAATTGTGCAAATAGATAACGACATTTACCAAGATATTCGTCCGTACAATGATGACGAAGTCAGCGGGGCGATTGAACGCCTGATCAATGATAAAGATTTCATTAATGCGATTTTGAATTATCGCTTTCCTCAGTTATCCGGCGTATTGGGCTGGGTATTGACGCCATTGATCAAACGTTTCTTGATCAAAAAATGGTCGAATGTGAAAACCGTGACTGACGTACAGCGTCAGGTGGCTAAGTACATGCACGGCACCATCAATCATTCTTGTGACGGCGTCACGTACACAGGGTTAGAGAAACTTGATCCTAAGCAGTCTTATTTATTTGTCTCCAATCACCGTGATATTGCCATGGATCCCGCCATGGTGAATTGGTGTATGTTCAACAATGGCTTCAACACGGTACGCATTGCTATTGGTGATAACCTGCTGAAAAAGCCTTGTGCGACAGAGTTGATGCGCCTGAATAAGAGCTTCATTGTTCGTCGTTCGGCGAAAGCCCCCCGTGAAATGCTTAAAGCGCTGGGTTTGCTGTCGAGTTACATTTCACATTCGCTTGAAACGGGCAATTCAATCTGGATCGCGCAAAAAGAAGGGCGCGCAAAAGACGGTAACGATAAAACCGACCCTGCGATTTTGAAAATGTTCTTCATGGAAGGCCGCCAGCGTAAACTGTCTTTCCCTGAGTTCATGTCGCAGTTGAACATTGTTCCGGTGTCCATTTCGTATGAAAATGACCCTTGTGACGTAGCCAAAGCGAAAGAGCTTTACCAGAAGCAGACGCAGGGCAGTTATGAAAAAGGTGAGTTTGAAGATATCGAAAGCATCATTCAGGGCATCGTGGGGCATAAACGCCGCATTCATGTGAGCTTTGGTGATGTGATCCGTGATGATTTCGAAACGCCGGATTTGTTGGCGGCTGAAATTGATCGCCAAATCACGCAGAACTACCATCTGTTCCCTGCGAACTACATTGCTGCGGGTATCGAGCATGAGTCAGTGACAGACGCTGAGAAAGCCCGTTTTAATGAGAAAGCGGCGGATCTTCCTTTGGGCGTGATCGACATTCTTAAAACGATGTACGCGACGCCGGCACTGAAAAAGCTGTCGTAGACACGTTTAATAAGAAAGCACCACCTTGGCAGCGATGACCTTGTATAATGCGAGGTACGATCACTGACAGCGTGGTGCTTTTTTATGTCTGTTATTTGGTACTAAACTAACGCTATGTATGAAACCATGCAGCAATCATTGCCTAAAGCTTAAAATGACGGCCTGGGGTGCGGGTTAAACGTTCTGACAATGGCTTCAGGGCTAATGATATCCACTCGACGAAACGCAGTCGCATCCGTTAATCCTTTCTCACTGCTGCCTGCAGAGACAAGTTGAATCCGTTCTTCTTCAACCCCAAAGACGGATGATATATAGATAGCCACACTGAAGGCCCGCTCAAACGACAGGGCAATATTGTCGTTTTCATCGGTGAAGTCATCGGCATGGCCAATCACCAACACATAGCTGTCAGGATGTTGCCGTAATCGCACGGCGATGGGGTCTATATCGAGCTGATCAGCGACCGTTAATGCGCTTTGTTCTTTGGGGAAATGCACCGTGGTACGGACTTCTGGCAGTTTCGACAGCAGCAGCTTCGCGTCCGGCACATAGAGGGATTCCGACCGGTTAGCGGCGGGTTGCGTATTACCACCATCAAGCAATGGGTTAGTGACGCTGTCACTTCCATTGCCACACCCCATGAGTAAGCTGCCTGTCATCAGCAAGATTGCGGCTAACGTGAACGGCATAAAAGGGCGGTGCTGACAACGAAAACGGCAGGGCTGAAGCGTGGAGACACGAAATAACGAAGAGAAGAAGCGCTGTAGAAATGTCATGATAGCTACCAGCCAACCTTAAAGTGACAGTGTTACTTTAAGGTTTAGCTGAAGCCGCATGAATCACAACGGCAAGAGTGAGATTTGGCGCTTAATACGCAATTGGCGACGCGTTTTTGTAAGGAGGCGTTGCCATGCGTTCGGCCATAAAATCAATGAAGCAGCGGACTTTGGGGGCAAGGTATTTACGACGTGGATAAACCGCATAAATAGGGAGCTCCAAATCGGCTTTCCATTCAGGCAGCAACGCAATGAGCTGGCCTGTTTTAAATTCATCTGTGATCAAGTACGTGGCCAAATAGGCAATACCTAAGCCAGATTTTGCCGCATCCAACACCGCAGGTGCGTTATCGATCCGGTAATTACCACGGGCGCGAATTGATTGATGCAGACCGTCTCGGGTGAACTCCCAGTTTTCGTATTTACGCTCACGACTTTGATAAGTGATGCAATTATGCTGACGCAGATCCCCTGGGACTTTAGGGGCACCGTGTGCATCGACATACTCAGGCGAAGCAACAACGGTAAAATGGCAGTTTGCCAGTCTTCGTGCCACCATGCCTTCCGGCGGGTGTTCATGTATTGCTACCCAGCAGTCAAAGCCTTCTTCAAGCAGGTTAGGGCGATGGTCAAACAAGCTGACTTCCAGCTCTAAATCAGGATGGGCTTTTTGAAACTCGGCTAAGGCTGATGTGATATTGACGTTGCCAAAAGACTGCGCAATACCGATACGTAATACACCTCTAATTTCATTACGATATCCTGCAACCAAGGCTTCCGCTTCACTCACGGTATCCAGCAATTGCTGCCCGTATTCCGCATACTGCAAGCCAATATCCGTCAATGCCACCGTACGGGTACTACGTTGTACCAGCTGACAGCCTAGACGTTCTTCTAGTAGTCGGATCTGCTTACTGACTTGAGATTTTGAAATCGATAATCGCTCAGCCGCGCGGGTAAAGTTTTGTTCATGACCGACAGTGGCAAGAATGACCATCTGCTGCAGGTTTTCAAGCATAAAGAAAGACCAAATTTCGATAATTATGCTGATTATATCATTGATTCGCCGCATGTAATGCGTAATCTCAGCAGGGGGTGAATGAGACAACTAATCATCAGTGTAATCAATATATAAAATTGAAACTAACGATTTCATTAATCCTGCTGCTGTGGATATGATAACGCCATCAATAGGAGGATCTATGTTCAAGGTAATGTGGCAGTTTTTTCTGCTCGGTCTTTATAGCTTTGGTGGGCCAGCGGCTCACATTGGGTATTTTCAACGTGAATTTGTGCAAAAGAAGCAGTGGTTAAGCGATCAAGATTTCACGCACGCTGTGGCACTTTGCCAATTTCTACCCGGTCCGGCAAGTAGCCAGTTAGGGATGTTTATTGGTTATAAAAAAGCTGGATATAAAGGCGCAGTGGCGGCATTTACAGGGTTTACCTTTCCGTCGTTTTTGCTACTGACATTTTTAGCCATTGGTAACCAACAATACAACGATGTCACCCTTATCGACACCTTCATTCAAGCGGCCAAATTATTGGCTGTCGTTGTGGTTGCAGATGCATTATGGGGGATGGTTAAGAAGAACATTACCGATAAACTGACGGCGGGTATTGCGATAGCAACCGGCGTGAGCGTATTTTTCACATCCGGTTTACTGGGGCAAATCGTTCCAATTTTATTGGCGGCGGCATTGGGTTATGCGTTATCGGCACGGCAGTTAACGCAAGCAAACCAACCGGCAGAAACGTCACCAATTCGCCCGATCGTGTGGCTATTAGTGCTGTTTGTGTTGCTATTGGTGGGCTTGCCATTCATTGCACATACCTCAGAATACGCGCATTTATTCAACATATTCTATCAAGCGGGGAGTTTTGTCTTCGGTGGTGGGCATGTGGTATTGCCGCTGTTGGAACCCATGCTAGAAGGGATGGTTGCACCGGATACCTTCCTGAGTGCTTACGCATCGGCGCAGTTAGTGCCGGGGCCAATGTTCACCATGGCGAGTTACCTTGGCGCATCCGTGATTACCGACAGCCCAGTGCTTGGCAGTTTAGCGGCAACGATAGCGGTATTCTTACCGGGTAGTTTATTGTTGTTTGCGTTCTTACCGGCTTGGAACGCGTTGTTTAGTCATCAGACATTGAAGAGTGCCATTCTGTTGGTGAATGCCTCAGTGGTTGGCTTGCTGGGTAGTGCATTCATTCAACCCGTATTGACATCATCCATTGCCAATGTGGCCGATGTGGTAGCGGTAGTTGCGGGGTTCTACTTGCTGAAATACCGTAACTGTCCAGTCTGGCTGCTGATTTTGCTCTTTGTCGGCTACAAAATGGCAATGTAATGCGTCAATCGGCACTGGTATACATAGCGTTATAATGAAGAATACGGCCTTTGGGTCGTATTTTTTACACAATCTAATGCACTATAATTTAATTTATATCGGTGTTAAACAAATCAAAGATGCACATATATCAATAAACACCATCGATTAAGGTCAAGTTAAGGGCTAAACACTAGAATGGCGGATTCAATGATAGGTAGCTCAATACAGATATGGTGAAGAAAAATCCCGTTAGGCAGAATTTAACTAACTTTGATGTGGCCAAGCTGATCAAAGAAGAAATCCGCGAGATGGAAGAGAGGCTATTGAGGAAAGTACTGTTAATTGCTATTGGCAGCGTAGTCAGTATCACATTGTTTATCGTGTTGTATATATCATCGAATGCCAATGTCGTGCGAGACTATGCGGCAGAAGCGATGCGAAAAGCTTTTCAAGCTGAGCAAGCCGTGCAGATCATTGATGAAGCCGCCGGCACGCATTTTTTAGAACAGTCATTTTCGGATTCATCGTTTATTAAACCATCATTTTCAGACTCGTCATTCATGGATCCGGCATATTTGGAGTCGCCTTCGATGGAAGAATCCCCTTTGGAACAAACAACAGAAAGGCCGCAAGAATAGCGGCCCGATAGTTAATAACAGTTAGATTCGTAGCAGATAGTTTGTAATAGATAAGACAGGGAGATCCCTTTCCCTGCTAGCAAACCCTCTACATTTGAATAACCAAGGCATGGTTTTTAATCAATAGTTCAGGTTTGGCCGATTTAAGGGCTGATTGCTTAAAGTCATCTTCATTGAGTCGATAAACAGGGCGGGTTAACAAGAACTGCCCAACCATCTCGATAACCGGTGTAAGTAACTGTTTTGTCGGTAAATTCAATGAGTTCGGTTGAATGTCGATGTTTTCAACGTTTAAATCATTAAGAAAAATGGCACCTTCGGCTTTGTCGTAATACGGTACCGCACTGAAGTTAACGTTGAGGTTCACTGTCTGCGGTTTCTGACCATAAATCGTCACATTGGCTTCCGATTTCGCCTCTAAATTCACGCGATCATTGGCAACGCGTCCGATACCGACTTTAATATCATCAAATTTTACATTTGCATGCGCAATGCCTTTTATCCCCACTGTGCGTTCAAACTTGGCTTTATCGTCAAGATAATGCTGCATATCCTGTTCCGTCACACTGTAACTTGCACATGACGATAACAACATACTGCACGCGAATGCCGCGAGGATTACATACACTTTTTTCACTTTTGAGATCTCTTATCTGACTTATTTTGATTATTATCAAAAACGTCCAATTATGCCCGTTCATAAATGAGACATAAAGGCAATGCAGTCAGTTATCCCTATTTTTACGTTTATCTGCAGTATTTAAATTCTTCTTTGTACAATTTGTTTAGCTTTTTATGGTACTTAGCCCCTTGCTCGACAGAGTAGCCAGATCGCATCTTTTTCTGAATGTTAGTGATTTTTGCTTGTACTTTTTTGCACTGCTTCGCCTTACTTTTTACACCCGCTTCAGCATGCAATGGCATGATGATGAATGAGATAAGGAGAAACAGGGGGATCAGTATGTGGAGAACGCGGGTCGAAATCTTCGTGATCATATACAGCCTTGCCAATTTGGCCTGATTACTTATCGAGGAAGTGACCATGCTATATCAAGAAATGATGTTGTCGTTTTTAGAAAAGTAATAACCGGTGACGCGCAACAGAAGGGAGTGAAACAGATATTCATCAATTACATGAAGGTGATGCACATAAAGCGGTAACGCTATAAATAGCGCTTTGTCGTGATATAAAAAGCATCAAGCCCCTAAAGCGGGGCATGACTGAGTGCGGTAGAACGGCAAATCGGGTAGGGCTTCCTTATGCGGATTCGGCGAACAATAACTCGATGTTATAATTGTCGCGGCTGAGTGTATTTTTCAGTTTTTTCAGCGAGCTCACCTGTAGCTGACGAATACGTTCACGGGTTAAACCCACTTCATCTGCTACTTGCTGTAGCGTTTGTGCTTCATAACCCAACAAGCCAAAACGACGACAAAGAATTTCTCTGTCACGCGCATTCAAGCTCTCTAGCATCGTAATTGCCAGGCGGCTGATATCTTGCTTATTCACTTCATTGTCTGGCTGCATACCGGCTTCATCGGCAATGAAAGCAGCAATGCTCTGTGAATTCGAATCTTCCGAAATTTGCTGGTCAATAGAAACAACCGGCGCATCGTAAGCTAACACGCTAGAGACTTCATCCACAGAGCGGTCCAATGCAGCGGCGACTTCTTCGTGCGTAGGTTCCTGATTGGTTTTCTTCATCAGGTTTTTGTGTGTACGCAGAATGGTATTAATCTCTTTCGACACATGTACCGGTAAGCGAATAGTACGGGCTTGGTTGTGAATGGCGCGCTCAATGGTTTGCTTGATCCACCATGTTGCGTAGGTAGAAAAACGGAATCCGCGCTCTGGGTCAAACTTTTCCACTGCCGTGATCAAACCGATATTACCTTCATCGATCAGGTCACTCAGCAGCATGCCACTGCTACGGTATTTCTTCGCAATACTCACAACAAGACGCAAATTGCTCTCAATCATGATGGCCTTTGACGCATCATCACCGACCAGGGCTTTACGGCTATATAGGACTTCATCTGTTTTTGACAGCAGCGGTTTGTGCGCGATTTCTTGTAGATATAGATGAATAACGTCTGCATCAAAACTGTTTAGCTCTTGTGATTTGATATCCATATCCCACCCCTAATAAAAAGTGACAGCCAATTAAATGTAATTTTTTTGTTCTAAATTGTTACATACTCACGGTAACATGAATACATGGAGTATGTCATCAGGGAATGCATAATATTTAGTTATATACGTATGGATCAAGTGGGTTGACATATTAAATTGTGACGGGAAGAGGGTAAATGGGAGTTAAATGATAATTAGGTCAATTATTTTGTCTGGTCGTTGATGCTAAAAAATGGAATGGCGAGTGATGAATCGTTGATAAAGAAATAGGGGGAGAGAAGGGGGAAGAAATATTTTGTGTCGAGAAATAATAACGCCATTTATCTGCTTCTAATTGATTGTTAGCTGTTTATGCATATATAAAAAACATCGATAATTTCTTTATTATCATAGTGTTAATCTAGTTAGCAGCAATGGCGTTCATTTGTTTGAAATGTCTATTTTACTCTGAGTTAATTTGAATGGATAAAAATGAAATACTGAATTCTATCGAGCAGAAAATAGCCATGAATTACAGGCGAATTATCTTGTTGCATTCATTACATCGATAGCATGCCTTAAACAGTAATTTACTAAAAAAATTACGTTTAATTCGTACAACACTTTTATGATCACAATCTTTCATCATTACTCCTTGGTGGATAAAACCATAAACTCCGTCTGGTTATACGCATAATGAGCATTTTATGATTTAGTGTAAATAGTGCAGCGTCATTTATCCGGCGCAGTTCAAATATTTGACAGTGTTTTATAAATTACTCAGTTGGTCATGCGGGTCTGTCTCCATTTATGGATACATCCTGTTGAAAGAAGTTTACATTTTAAATTTTCATAATGAAAAATCGATGTTATTTCTTATCGATTTCATCGGTAAATCCATTTAAATCAAATAGATATAGGTTAAATATCGTACAAACTGGTAAGATATAAGCGTTCTACACATAGAAAGACAACCCAGCTCGCTACGCTGTATGATGTACACACGATGTGACCATTAACTACTCTAAATAAGCGGTGTAGCGGCTATGTGTGACGCTGTAACACGCGAGATCTCAGTGTTGTTTACCCGTACACACCAATAGAAGGAATGTTTATGCCGTATGATTTAACAAAAAGATTGGTTGTTGGGCTTTCATCTAGCGCATTGTTTGATCTTCAAGAATCTGACAGCATTTTCAGAACTCAAGGCGAAGAAGCCTATCGTGAATACCAAAAAGAAATGCAAGATGAGCCGCTTAAACGAGGGGTCGCATTTCCATTCATTCGACGATTATTGAAGCTCAACGAGCTACGGCCAGAAGATCCACCCGTGGAAGTGATTCTACTGTCACGTAATGATCCCGATACGGGTCTGCGTGTCATGAATACCATCGCGCATTATGAATTAGGCATTACACGTGCGGTGTTCTTGCAAGGCAAGTCACCATACCGTTACATTCCTGCGTTTGATATTGAGTTGTTCCTATCGGCCAATTCACAAGATGTCCATCAGGCAGTGTTGGCTGGATATCCTGCAGGACAAATATTGAATGGTGAAATTATCGATGACACGGAAGATTTAGACCTGCGTATTGCGTTCGACTTTGACGGCGTGATTGCGGACGATGAATCTGAAGGGGTGTACCAAAGCTCTGGTCAGTTGGCTGATTTCCATTCTCATGAATCAGAATTAGTGGATGTGCCACATAACCCTGGGCCCTTGATGCCGTTCTTAAAACGCATTGCAGACATTCAAAAACTGGAGTCGGAAAAGCAACTGTCCGATCCTACCTATGTGCCGTTGCTGAATGTGTCTATCGTCACCGCCAGAAATGCGCCCTCCCATAAACGGGTCATTAACACCATGCGCGCATGGGACATTTTCGTGAATGATGCCTTCTTCATGGGAGGGGTGAAGAAATCGAAAGTGTTGGAAATCCTCAAGCCGCACATCTTCTTTGATGATCAGCAACTGCACTTACAGTCCTCGTCGGTACTGCCATCAGTACATATTCCCTTTGGCGTGACAAATGCCGGAAAGAAGCAAGAGGATAGGGAGTAGGTAGAGTAAGCGTTCCACACATCACTCAAATCTGGCTGTGCGAAGAGAATGTGAAGGGAATCGTAGTTCCACTTGGTACTGTTTTTATATACAGTACTTGGTGTGTTAGTTTCTCAATGTTCATCGTCAATGCATTGAGAGAAGGAATTATAAATGGCACATTCACAAGCAAACTGTCTATGTGGACAGGTAACCATCACCGCAGAAGAGATTAATCCCAAGTTCACAGTATGCCATTGCCAATCATGTCGATCATGGGGCGGTGCACCGTTCTTTGCGGTGCAATGTGGGACAAAGGTAAAGATAGAAGGTGAAGACAAGGTCAGAATGTATGAATCATCCGACTGGGCGTCCCGTGGATTCTGCTCGAATTGCGGAACACACTTGTTCTTCAAATTCAAAGTATCGGGTGAGTACAACATGCCCGTTGGTTTGTTTTCTGACTTGGCTGGCCTAGAAATGGAAATGCAGTATTTTAGCGACTCGCGACCTGACTATTACTGCTTTTCAAACAAGACAAAAACTCTCACCAGAGCAGAAATTATGGCGTACTTTGCTGATCAAATTTGACCTTACAAACCGGTAGTTTTACGTCATTCACCTTAACCATTATCTTGAGAAGCATAGAAACAATCACATTAGTCATCGGGTGATCATGGTAATTTTGCTTCAATAATTCAAAGGAGTGAAATTATGTACCAGTGCCCAAAACAAGAATGCCGTTCGATCCACATCTGCTGTGAAAAGGTAAAGCGACGGTACTCCGGTGATTTGCTTTGCCTCGACTGTGGGCATATTGCACCAGAAAGCGCATTCGAGGTGAAGGAAGTGTGTTTGGAAGAAGAGTGATGATGAAAGCCCATGGAAGTGGGCTTTTGATTCACTCTGGTAAATAGTGATTTAGTGAAATTTATAGGCAAGCCAGATAAGAAAAACTGAGAGAAAGCTTATCAGCAGCTTTTATCACGGTTTAAAATTGAAATAGCTTTTAATTGACGTTTGTATTTGTTTTTTTTTGCTTTACTTACATGTCCGAATTTCTGCCTGATGTCTTTTTTCTTTATCTCAAGGGTTGTACAGCTAAAATTTGAATAGTCATTAATATAAGCATCGACAGATTTTGCGTAAGATGGCACACATAACAGCAAGCTCGATAAAATCAATAAAATACGCATAGGTAAATACCTCCGAGAACACGATAATACAAAGTTAAAAATGCTGAAGTGTTTAAAGTTTGTTCTTCGGCAAGCTTCACGGTTTATTTGCATGTGTCATGAAGCAAAAAGCCGATGACAGTGCCCACTACCTACAACGCAAAACAGGCATACCCGCCAGTGAGATCATCCCATTGCAAAAACTCGAATACATTTTGCAGGATGGGAAAGCGTACAAGAAAGGCGTGATCCGCTGGTAATGAATGGTTGAATTTCACTGAAATCATTGGCTAAATCAATGATTAATATAAAATTATATGCTTTTATATCTATGTGCTTGAATTGAGTCTAATTTAAAATTAGGTTCGTAAATGTTTATCTTATATTTATGTTGAGAAGTACAATGGCAGCAACAAGGAAAGATGTTGAAGACTTTAATGTTATTATTAGTGAGGCTGTTAGATTAAGGCAGTTATTTGATGAGTCATATGATAAGTATATAAATGATTTTGATAGTAAGTTTGATGCCATATTTTCAACTATCGACATCCCTATCGATATTTATTACAAAGACAAAAGCCAAGAACCATTTCAGATATTTCTATCTTCATTAGCAAAGGCTAAATTGAGGGATATTGCAACACGACAAATTAAAAGTAATAATTTATATTATGAATTGACGGCTGATGAATATATTGACAACATTAAAGACTCAATATACATCCACATAAGTGAAAGCGGGAAATTTGACATAAAAGGATGTAATGCTCTTTTGTCAAGATCATATAAAAGAGCAAGAATGAATATGAAAGAGGTCGATTATTTATTTCCTATTCATGCAGAAGGAGTTACCCCTATTAATGATATTGTTATTGTAGCGTGAAAATTACACATAAAAATAACATACAGCAAAAAATAAAACCTGAAGATAGATTGGAAATATTATCTCGTTATGATGAGGAGTCTAATTACAACTGTTTTTTATGTATTAGTATTCCAAAGTGTTCCATTAAGATAAGTAAAAATCGAGCTCAAAAAGTGGCTGATTTTATTTATGGTGTTATCAAAGTTTTTGCTGCAACTTATCATGTTGATACAAGGCAAATGGTTTTAAAAAAGAATCCCTGCGTGAGTAGTAGTAATCATCATATTGAATGTATGGATGACGAATACTATGTATGTAGTTCAATCTCATTTGGAAATAATCTAAAAGAATTCTGGTCTTGCTTAGAAGAAGATTTGAATAGCCATTTAGGTGCAGTTATTAAATATCTCATACAGCTATCAATAACACCAACTGTTGAAAGTTGTCTTGCTGATCGTTTAATTGATTCATTTTACTGGTTTGGAGATGCGTCTAGAGACAATAATGAACACTCTCAAGTTGTAAAGCTTGTCACTGCAATGGAAAGATTGGTTACATTATCCATCGAAAAAAAAGATGCGGAGTTGACAAAAAGGTTCTGTGAACGGGTTTCATTGTCTATTGCTGGGTATCATGGTGAACTTGATATGTGGGAATTACACGCAAAGCGTATTTATAAATTAAGATCTGATTTGGTTCATGGGACACAAAATTTATCTAAGTCATATGACATACCACTTGATTTTGATCCATTTACCATTGCAAGCTTAACTATTTTATCCTCTTGTATGTATTTCAATAAACTAGGGTTAGATTCAACTAACTATGAAGAAAAACTTAAGGAAATATATCCTAAGCTCAAAGGATATTACGTTGATAGAAAATCAAATGAATTTTCACCTGAAATTTAATTATTTTAAATAGGTTGATATTTGTCTCAAATCACATTTCCAAAAGCCCGCAAGCCTATAGGTTTCGCGGGCTTTTTTATGTTTGCCTTAAAACCGAATCACTTGCTTTTCTGTAGGGGACTTTTACGTAAACCAACAGAGAGCAAAAAAAATGAATGCAAAAACAGAGGGCTATGTGATCACGGGCGTGATTGCATTAATGGTTGCCGGTGCCGTGGAATGGATGTCTAACAAAAAGAAGTTCGCAGCAACAAGATAAGCCACTGTTTATCTTATTTGACATAAGTTACGGTGTCACTACACGGTATTTTTTTGATAATAAATATGTACCAAGGGATGTTAAACAGCGTGAAAAGCCCAATCATGCTCAATATACACACAGCAAAGTGAATTATTCGACCAAAATACCAACAAACTCAACATTGGATTCCCAAATTAAGCAATGAAATAGGAGAGTCATTCATTAGCTGGTGAGCTATTTTCTCGACTTAATTTGATGTTTAGGTCATGAAGCTCAATGATCTTTTCATGTGCGAGCGTTGGGCCGAAGTCAGGATACTTTTCATTGAGCAGTTTCAGGCAGCGGTATCGGACATCATCACAGATTTTATTTGAAGACGGTTTACCTCGGCGTTGATGAATAAGACCAGCTGCGCCGAATTGACGAAAGCGAGTTACCAAGCGCTGAACCTGCCGAATACTGATTGCTAAGATACGTGCAGCATCAACACGTCGAATGCGTTTGGCGCACACATCACGAATAGCGCCAAGGCGAAGGATCTCTTTGTCATTCATGGTTACCAACATCGATTGTTTATCTCATATAGACCAGAACAGAGTCTGATCACCATAGGAAAAACAGGACATTTTCACTTTGCAGAAAAGAGACACTTTAGCTTTGGAGTCACACCTTTTGTTTATCCCAATTTAAAGTGTCTGCCTGATTTCCCAGTTTGAAATGTCTCTTTTTAAGGTAGTTCATCCTGCCTCCAAATAGCGTGTAGAGTAGGGAAGTCAGGTCTTTTTACTGCTGGCTTTGAATTGTTCCGGGTGAACCAAG